>CBDCAS010000019.1:0-230681 GCA_965214015.1 Coxiellaceae bacterium | reverse complement strand
AAACTCCTGTACAATTTGCATTATCATAAAAATGACCTAAATAATCGCAGTGTAGAGCAATATGCAAAAGAAGCTCTCTTTTTACGCATAACCTTTCTTAAAGGGGTTTATGATAAATTATTTGATAATATTTATAATAAGGTTAGAGAAAAAAACAATAACACTCCTGTTGAAATTATTAATTACTACATAGCAAAATATCTATTTGCTTCTATAAGCCAGTTGAGTTGGCCAGAGGCTTTAATGAAAAGCTATAGTGAAGAATCTGGAGTGTCTGCTGCTCTAAAAACAACAACTATTGTTGAAGAAGTAAAAAATGGGTGGAAAGTTAAGCTCGAACAAGAGCTGCCATTATTAAATGCGAATCGAGCTGAGGAATTTATTGATGTTCTTTTTAAATGCGTTCCCCCGAACGCTACACAAGCTCAACTAGATGAGCAACTTAAGCGCAATGTTGCTAGTATTAGACAAAACGAAAGCAATTTATATACTTCGGAGCAAGATATATTAGAAATACTAGAAAAAGCCATAACAAAAAACGGTAGCAGTTTTTTGTTCTGGTCGACAAATCCGTGCTATGAAGATAAAGAGTCGATAGCGAATTATTCACAGGGTTTATAAATTAAGTAGCTCTATCGCAACTAATTGACCTAATTGGGCAAATTGTAGTTTGCAATCATAATGGCTCTCCTTCCAATAGGTAGCGCTATAGGTTTAATAAAAAATTAAAACTACTTTTTCATAATCACCAATGTACTGATACTATCATTGGTACGGTTAAATTACTTTGTTGAGTGGAGAACCAAAGTGTGATGTTCATTTATTTAAGTTGTGTTCATATTGAGCAGGCAGATCTTGAGGTCATGCTAAGGATCACAATATAAATGGCATGGCAAACACAAGCAGGATCGAGCTCAATATATGCTTGCTGGAAAGATGAATCGCTGGAAAATTGATTGCAATTTAAACCAAGCAATGCCCATATATTCGTGAAATGCGATGTCACTGTGAATTAGATTACTAGTGCTAGGAAAATAATATTTGGGGTCATATTGATAATGCTTTGTTAGAAATTGTGTTGGTGCAGCAATTGGACGCATATGGTATCGTTTGAAAATCTGCATAGCACGTGGCATATGGTAGGCTGAAGTGACTAACACAAACGGCTGGTCTTGAATCAATAATTTCAAATGTTGTGCTTCTTCATTTGTATCACGTGAACCTCTTTCAATGATCATATCGCCTGGCTTGATGCCTAAGGCAACTGCAGTGTTATTCATCACAGTAGCTTCAGCGTGCGATCCAAAAACTAAGCCACCGGAAAGCACTAGGATCGCGTGAGGGCGTTGATGATATAAGCGGATGGCTTCGATCAGCCGCGCTAACGATGCTGAGCTTAGTTGTGTGTTGGGTGGAAGGTGGCGACTACCGCTATTACCACCACCGAGTACAACAATATAGCTTACATTGGCTGGCATGATAGTTAAGGGTTGGTATTGTCGCTCTAACCTGATTACTAAATCACTGGCTATTGGGTTAGTGCTAAATGCCATTAGTACTAAAATGCCAACACAAAGCAGCGTTATACTAATGCCACTTTTTTTTCTAATGATAAGAAGGACTAAACCAAGCAGCAGCAATATTAGTGCAATAGGCAGTGGTAGCAATATACTAGAGGCCACTTTTTTAAAAATAAAAAACATGGAAAGAGTCTAGCGAATTTCACTTGAAGTTTCACCTAAAGACCTTATATTACTCACTATTGGATGGGAGAGTGCCATGAGTAAGAAGAAACAGAGTGATCATTTAGAAAACGATACAAATCAATCGATAGATCCGTTGGAATCAGTAGAATCGCCAGAGCAGGCGGTTCAAGAAAGTTTTGAAGTGCCATCGCACGATGCATGGGAGACTCAGCTTGCAGCGATGGAAGTAAAGATGAATCAATATAAGGATCAAGCCCAGCGTGCTCAAGCAGAGCTTGAAAATGTGCGTCGTCGCGCTGAGCGTGATATTAGCAATGCGCATAAATTTGGATCAGAAAAATTACTGGCTGATCTTCTGCCTGTTGTTGATAGCATAATACGTGGGTTGGATAGTCCAGAGTCTGGGGATGCTCATGCTAAAGCGATGCGTACAGGGATGACAATGACACTGGATATGCTTCAAAAAACACTAAAAAATCATGGTATTGAGCTGATTGACCCAAAGCCAGGAGAACCATTTGATCCTAAGCAGCATGAGGCGATGTCTATGTTATCGGATCCTGATGCTGAGCCTAATACTATCTATGAAGTCGTTCAAAAAGGTTTCCAGCTCAATGGCCGTGTACTGCGAGCTGCTATGGTGGTGGTTGTATCTTGATAGAAAATTTGTGAATGTATTTCCTATCTTTTAGCTTTTGTAAAGATAATTTACTTAAAAATCATAAGCCGGAACAGCTACGATCGCCCATTTTTTCTATGTATTTTTGTTACTGTGTCTAAAGTTCTGCTGACATTTAATGTTTAAGATGTCAGTTAGCACTAGAAACTCAAATTGAACTAAATTACAATAGACATAGCTTTTATAGGGATATTAGTTGTTGTGGTGAAATGGACATATCAGTTAGTAGTATCTTGTGTTTTAAGTGGTGCATTGTTTGTTTTTTCATCAATGCTGTTTGCATCTCCCTATTACCATATATCGATGGGACTTGGTCTTAGCAGAGTAGGTAAAGCAAGCAATTTGATATTAACGGATGCTATCACAGATCGTTACATAGCTAATAGAAGCAGTAAATTGGTAATGCTCTTTAGTGCAGGGGCAGGTTATCGGTTTCAATTATCACATACATTAAAGCTAGCTGTAGGTTTAGCAGGTTCTCATATGTATTTTGGCTCTCACGATGGTATTTTACATCCGGAAAGCTAGCTGTAGGTTTAGCAGGTTCTCATATGTATTTTGGCTCTCACGATGGTATTTTACATCCGGCATTTAATGTGAATCCAAACTTTGGCATCTTAAATTATTCGTATCGGGTATCCAGTACAGCTTTGTGGCAGGAACAATATTGGATTTTTGGCTCTTGTCGTTGGAAACCTTATCTATTTATGGGGGTAGGTGTTACTTGGAATCATCTATTCGACTACTTTGAAAGCGCTAGCAACGGTAGTACGGCACCTGTGATCACCCCTTTTCACTCTTATACACAAGCTCATGTGGCTTATGGGTTCGGTATGGGTATCCATTATGTGCTTCATAATCAATCTAGGGTTGATGTTGGATATCGTTACATTAATTTAGGAGGTGGTTCCCTAGGAAGGTCTTCTATACAAACAACAGACGCTCGTCTGCGAGTTAATAACTTGTATGCTCATATGATTACTTTGTCTTTATACTTGAAATAAAGCGTTCTATAAAAATAGTATTAAAAACAGGAGCTAAGCATGCAATGGACTAAAAAATTAATAGTGTTGTTTTTTATGCTTATAAGTATTGATGTCACTGTCTACGCTGAAAATTTTTTTAACTACATGCCAAGCAATAAAAATGTACTTATTACAGCTGGTCATAGCAGTCAGGTTACTTACCAAATTACCAACACCAGTGGAGTTCAGTTAGACCATCTCATCTATGATCCTAATTATCCTCATAACACAGGAGTGAGTATTGATAATAACTTAACTAGTTGTCGGGAAAGTTTAGGTGCTGGTGCTTCTTGTAGTTTGACTTTGACTGTAAAAGCGCCTCAGCAGGTCGGTGTTTATTACTTAAGTCCGCGTATTTGTAGTGATAATGGTCTGATTTGCTCTGTACCCACAGTCGAGAATCAGGTTACCGTTACTGTAGTAGATGCACCTAATTTGCCTCTCGACCTAAGTGTTGACATGCTAGATAGCGATCAGCATTTACAAGCCCACGCTTTAATACTACAGAACTCAGGATCTCAATCTGTAACATTACTCGATATTACAGCGACTTTGAGTTCTGCCTTGCAAAGAAAGGTCAAAATTTGTAATGCAAATATTAATACTCTGTGTACCCCACCAAAAGCTATTTTTCCTGCTTGTGCTGATAATTTCAATCTAATACCAGGAGCACAATGTCTTATTTGGCTCTATAGTATCGACAATATAAGCCAACCATTGGGTTCTGTATCAGGTTCAGTCACTTTAAATATTGTGACTAGTCCCACTACAGAACTTAATAAGACAAAATTTACTTTGAAGGTTAATAATGATCTCTATGCAGGTGGTAAATTTAGAATAGCAGGTGGTAACGAAGCTAGTCGATTAGCACGTTGGAATGGAAGCACTTGGAGTGCATTGAGCTCTGGTGTCACAGGAGGTAGCCAACTAGTTAATGCTCTTGTTATTTATCAGCATGATTTAATGGTTGGAGGGGATTTTACCACAGCGGGAGGTATTGAAGATATAAATAACATTGCCCGTTGGAATAGTGCAAAGTTTTTTGCATTAGGAAGTGGATTAGCAGGTGGTGATCTTGATGCTCGTGCTCTTAAGCTGTTGGGTAATCGTCTCATTGTGGGTGGAGATTTTAATAGTGCTGGTGGTCTGGCAGATACAGAGAGTATAGCAGCTTGGGATGGTACGAGCTGGAGTGCTTTAGGAACGGGGATGGATGGTGCTGTTTATACCTTGAACTTATTTAATAACAGACTTATTGCAGGTGGTAGATTTACTAATGCTGGTGGAGTGTCAGCTAATCGAGTAGCAGAGTTTGATGGGGTAAATACTTGGAAGGCATTGAGTTCTGGTGTGACCAGCGGTGGTCCTGTTGTGCAAGTTTTAAACCCTTACCAGAACCATTTGATTGTAGGAGGACAATTTAATAATGCCGGTGGTATTGTGGGAGTAAATAATATCGCTAATTGGGATGGTTCTGCTTTTTCTCCATTAGCAGGTGGGGTAGCAGGTAGTACTAGAGATGTTCTTGCTTTAACAATATTAGACAATCATCTCATTGTGGGTGGTAATTTTAGTAGTGCCAATGGTTTGGTTAATACAGATGGCATCGCTGCATGGGATGGTACAAGTTGGAGTGCTTTAGGAACAGGTATGAATGGAGATGTTCATGCTCTAGCTGTGCTAGATACTAATACGCTCTTTGCTTGTGGTCAATTTACCAGTGCAGGTGGAATAGCAGCCAATCGTATAGCTCAGTGGAACGGTATTAACTGGAGTGCTTTAAGTAGCGGCGTTAATAGAAGTTGCAATGCCTTATTGATTGCTTCTTCACTTACTATTATGCAATAACTTGATGAGTAATCCTATTTGTATAAAGGCAGTTTAGGCAAAGGATTAATGAATCATTGTGTTGTGTGATTTTTAAAAGGCCGTTATGCTAGCCTTGCTATGAAATCAATCGATATTTCTTATTTACAGCAAGCGCTGCAAGCAGCAAAGACACGTCGTGGCTATTGTGCCCCTAATCCTGCTGTGGGTGCAGTCATTGTAAAAGATAATTGTGTGATTGCCATTGGTGTACATCGAGCGGCAGGGCACCCACATGCTGAAATAGAAGCTTTGCATAAGGCAGGGGATGCAGCGCAGGGTGCGAGTTTATATGTAACCTTAGAACCCTGTTGTCATCAAGGAGCTACCCCGCCATGTACAGAGGCAATCCTTGCTGCGGGGATTCAACGCGTGGTTTTTGGTTTTCGTGATCCTAATACGATCGCAGCGCATGGCAGCAAGGTATTAGCTCAAGCAGATGTTACTTGTGAGCAGATTACATTGCCTGAGATCGATCTTTTTTATCGTAGTTATGTCTATTGGGTTCGATATCATCGTCCTTGGTTAACTGTCAAACTAGCAATAAGTGCGGATTATAAAATTGCCGGTGAAGGGAAGGTTCCTGTTCCAATAACCGGTGCACTGTGCCATGCTTTGACTCAAGAGTCTCGCTATCGAGCAGATGCCCTGCTAACAACCGTGCGAACGATTATCAATGATGATCCACAAATGAATGCACGTTTGCCCAACAAAACTGTAGCCAAACCTGTTTTCGTTTTGGATAGTCATTTGCAACTTAATCGTTCGGCGCGTCTTTTTAAAACTGCTAAAAGTATCACAGTATATCATCGTGATGATGTACCAGCGCATGAAGATTTGTGCTGTGTTGCGGTGCCCTATAATCAACAAGGCTTAGATTTAACAGCGGTCTTGGAAGATTTGGGACAACGTGGATTTCATGATATTTGGGCAGAAGTTGGTGCGCGTGCTTTTGATTCTTTTTGTCGAGATAAAATAGTTAATGAAGTTATATTGTATCGTTCAAAAAAAATCTTAGGCGAGTTAGCGCAAGCTGCTCTTTTGTCATCTCATCAATGGATGCAACAGAGTTTGCATTGGCAGGTCTTGGGTGAAGATAAGGTAGCCCGATTGACATTAGCCTAGTGCACTGCTAGATTTCTTCTATTACTTCAGGGCGGGGCGTAATTCCCCACCGGCGGTAAACAAAATATAGTTTTGTGAGCCCGCGAGCTCTTCGGAGCAGATCTGGTGAGATTCCAGAGCCGACGGTAAAAGTCCGGATGGAAGAAGTAATTTCAGCTTCTATGTAAGTTACGATATGAATCGTATTCTTTCTTTTGTGTGATGCCCTGAACTCGTATGAGGAGATATGAATGTTCTGCGGTATCATTGATCATGTCGGTATATTAGAGGCGATTGAGCCAAAATCTCAAAGTACATTATTGCGTATTCGCTCGCAATGGGCTGATTTTTCTTTAGGTGAGAGTATTGCTGTAGATGGTATGTGCTTAACAGTAGTTGCAAGTCATCATAATTGTTTTGACTGCGAGTTATCACCAGAAACCTTAGCGATAACAACGGCCCAACAGTATCGTATCGGTCAATTACTCAATTTAGAGCGTGCCCTGTGTGTAGGGGATCGTATTGGTGGACATTTTGTGACCGGCCATGTTGATCAGACTTTGATTTTGGATCGTAAAATACAACAGGGTGGGTGTGTTGAATTGCATTTTTCCGGCTTTTCTCAAAAGGTATGTGCTTATTTAGTAGCTAAAGGCAGTGTAACCCTTAATGGGGTTAGTTTAACAGTAAATCGAGTTGATCAGAGCAATGTGGTCGTTATGTTGATTCCACATACCTTGGCACATACTAATCTGTCTCAACTTGAACCAAAGAGCCACGTTAATGTGGAATGGGATTATATGGCCAAGCTGGTAGGCAATCACATACAGATTTTTAAAGGAGTCACTTCATAATGAAACTATCTTCTATTGAACAGGCGATAACCCAATTGCAGCAGGGTAACATGATTATTTTAGTGGATGATGAACATCGTGAAAATGAAGGTGATTTAATCATAGCAGCTGAGCATATTAGTGCTGATGCTATTAATTTCATGACCCACTATGGGCGTGGTTTAATTTGTTGTCCGATGATGACAGAAGATTTTGATCGTTTGGGCATTCCTTTAATGGTACAACAGAACCGCTCACGTAATAAGACAGCCTTTGGTGTCTCCATTGGTGCCTCTTGTGGGATAACAACAGGTATTTCTGCTGCAGATAGAGCCCATACCATAAAAGTAGCTATAGCTCCTAATAGCACACAGAAAGATATTGTAATGCCAGGTCATGTGTTTCCATTACGTGCTTGTGCAAAAGGAGTATTAGAGCGACCTGGGCATACTGAAGGGAGTATTGATTTAATGCGATTGGCAGGTTTGTGCCCTGCAGCAGTGCTCTGTGAGATTATGAATCATGATGGCAGTATGGCACGATTGCCTGACTTATTAGTTTTTGCTAAAAAACATCAATTACCGATTGTATCGATTCAGGACTTAGTGGCCTATCGTTTACGCTATGATACTTTGTTGGAAGAAGTCTCTTCTTCTTACTTGCCAGTTCATAATATAGGTAAATTTCATATTCATACATTTCGTCACTTAATTAATGGTTCAGAACAAATAGTGCTAATAGGTCAGCCTTTGGATGTCACCAAGCCTGTTCTTGTGCGATTACATTCAGAATGTTTAACAGGCGATGTGTTTGGCTCATCCCGTTGTGATTGTGGTTATCAATTGCATCGCGCTTTAAGCTATATTGCGGATCAAGGTGGGGTTTTATTATATTTGCGTCAAGAAGGTCGCGGTATTGGTTTATCAAATAAAATTAAAGCCTATGCTCTACAAGATCAAGGCTATGATACCGTAGAGGCTAATCATCGATTGGGTTTTTCTGCCGATGAGCGCGACTATGGGATAGCTGTTCAAATGTTACGAGCTTTGAATATTAACCGTTTGCGTTTGTTAACCAATAATCCAGATAAACTGGCTAAACTACAGCGTTATGGTCTGGATGTTGTAGAACGTGTTCCCTTAGAGATCCAGCCGACCGCTGATAATATTCGATATTTGAGGACTA
This sequence comes from Coxiellaceae bacterium, assembly GCA_965214015.1. Taxonomy (GTDB): domain Bacteria; phylum Pseudomonadota; class Gammaproteobacteria; order Coxiellales; family Coxiellaceae; genus CBDCAS01. The sequence continues at coordinate 222,283 of CBDCAS010000019.1, read as the reverse complement.
AGCGTGAAAAACTGGGCCATTGGCTGCATTTGCAAGAAGAGGAAGTATAATGAGTATTGCTATTGCAGTGAGCATGTTTAATGAGTCAGTGACTGTTCCTTTATTAAAGGGTTGTTTAGCGCGTCTACAGGAGTTAGGAGTTGATATGAATGCAACTCCGGTGATACATGTCCCAGGTGCAGTTGAATTACCCATTGTAGCGCAACAATATGCCCGTAGCGACTGCTATGAGGTTGTGATTTGTTTAGGAGCGGTCATTCGTGGTGAGACTTATCACTATGAGTGCGTTTGTGATCAAGTCAGTCGTGGTTGCCAACAAGTTGCATTAACGCATAATATACCTGTGATCTTTGGTGTATTAACTACTGAAAACCACGCCCAAGCGCTAGATCGAGTGGGTGGAATGCATGGGCATAAGGGATATGATGCCGCTGAAGCCGCTGTTAAGATGATTCAGGTGATGGCATCGTTAAAGCCTACCCATAGAAGGATTGAAGAGAGTCTATTAGCATGATTACAAAAAACCCGTTAATTCAGGCCTGCTCGCAATGGATATACCGCAATTTTTCAAGTCCAGGGACCATTGGTCTTTTTTTCTTTTTGCTCTTTGGATTTTTATTGATCGAATTTTTCGGGACTTTCTTTTTACCGGTGATTGTAAGTGTTGTGCTGGCTTATTTATTAAATTCGCCGGTTCGTTTCTTGCAGCGCTGGAAGTTTCCACATATTTTGGCTGTGATGGTTGTTTATTTGGTCTTTCTTGGCCTGTTTATCTTTTTTATTCTAGGTTTTATTCCTTCATTATGGAAACAAATGACTATTTTAGTTATTGAGCTGCCTTATGCCTTTACTAAAAGCCAAGCATGGGTTAATGAATTAATGCAACATTATCCTGCTATTTTTTCAAATACCTTGATTAATCATATTTCAATTTTTTTCAAAGAACAACTCGGGCATATTGGTCAATATATTGTGCAATTTTCAATTGCAACTATCTCAAATGTAGTGCAAGTGGTCTTATATTTAGTGTTGGTACCTCTGTTAGTCTTCTTTTTTTTAAAAGATCGTCTGATTATTTTAAATTGGCTCAATCAATTTATGCCTCAGGATAAAAGCCTTGTACAAACAGTTTGGTCTGAGGTGAATGAGAAAATTGGCTGTTATATTCGTGGTCGTGTGATTGAGGTGTTGGTAGTAGGGGTTATTACCTCGGCTACTTTTGCATTGTTAGGGCTAAAATATGCTATTCTGCTCGGTTCTTTGGTAGGTATTTCAGTGATTATCCCTTATATCGGCGCAATTTTAGTCACTATTCCTGTGATGATTGTAGGTTTGATGGAATGGGGATTAACCATTCATTTTCTTTATTTAATTATTGCTTATACCGCTATTATTATATTTGATGGGTATATTTTAGTGGCAATGCTTTTTTCAGAGACTATGGACTTGCATCCCATTGTAATTATTTTATCTGTTGTTGTGTTTGGTAGCTTGTGGGGATTTTGGGGAGTCTTCTTCGCAATTCCATTAACTACTTTTTGTCATGCTGTATTACATGCCTGGCCAAAGCCTTCTTCCCTGAATTAATGGTTATATTCTAGCTTTTAATTGAGGATAATAATCTTTTTCTAGATGTTTTTTTTGACTGTCGCAATAATACTCGATAGCAGCTGCTTCAAATACAATACCCAAAGCGATACTGTTTATAGCAATTTTATTAATGCTAATTATAATAGTCAGTACAATAATACCTTTAATCAAGAGAATGCCAGTTGCACATAAGGCGATTCCAATAATAAAAAGTGTAGCATTGATCCAAAAGGATTTTTTTTGATAAAAAGGGCAACATGGGTTGCTAGGGATCTGTTCATTATAATTTCCAGTTTCGCTGAGTAGATATTTTTTGGCAGGTTCAGGATAATAGTGAGGAATAACACCTGCTGATTTTGGTTTAATACCTTCACCACCCCAGCCAGTGCCCGCATTACCTGCCATTTCTTGAGTATGACCTGCTCTAGCTTGTATCTTACGAATAATACGCATTTGTTGAATATATAAATAGTTTTCTATTTGGGAATAAAAGTTATTTGTAAAAAAATGAAGAAGCAATGCTTGATGAGTGGTCTCTGTACTTAACATACCGCCGCGATCTTGGCCACTAAAGCAGCCTGATATTAGTACATAATTGGTTTTAGTTTGGTCTTGAAATTGGTTTAGTGCGTGTATTAATAAATTAGCTCGTGCGGCAAGTCTAAGATTGTGGTTATTAAGATCAGAAAAACTGGATGAGTAATTCTTTAGTTCTGAGTTAACAGCAGTATAACAGAGATAGAGTGCTATAATTTGAGACTTTAGTTTCTTTAATTTTGTGTTGCAATGATTATTACTTAATGTTTCTTTAATTTGTTGAAAGTAAGAATGTTGTTCATTTGGTAATTTTTTGAGTAGCTCTTCTGCTATTTTTAATAATTTCTCTATACCTTTTGTATTACGTTGACCTAACAGGCGACCGGTATTAAGGGGGGTATTCACAAAATTTTGTTGTTTAATGGATTCTTTTAGTTGCATAGCTATTTTCTGATCTAGGTTTATACCTAATGGTGTGACCAGGGTGTTAATAGTTAAATTGTTTTGACACCCATCTATCTGAGTCAACTCATTGATTTGATTGATTGTCAGTATTACTGCATCTTGTTGTATCTTATTTCTTTCATTTTTGGAGACACTGTTTGATAGCTCCAACAGGTGGGCTTGTGAAGCGGCATGATAGGCTTTATTAATAATATTGAATTGGTTAGTTTGTTTATTAAAAACAACAGTCCATTTTTCATAAGCATTGCGTAATCCGATAAGGTGATAGATGAGTTGAGCTGGAATCATTTTATTTTTTGATAGTATATTCTCTATATGAAAATCAATTAAACGTTGTGCTGTTGTGCTCTGCTGTATATACCATGATTTTTCTTTTCGCGCTTGGTAGTAGTTCTTAAGTTCTTCTGTCAGCTCAGTTATGGGCAACTCTAATTCAACAACATCCATGGTTTTTTTTTCAGTAGTGCTATGAGATCGTTCTATAAGAAGAGGATGGTGTGATAGTGTGGCAACGGCATAGGTAGGAGCTTTCATATTGGAAAAATTGCGACTGAGCACTAATTCTTTTTTTAATTGATTGTCATTGAGTTTAGGTTGGTGGAGTCTATAAAGGGGTAGTAAAGCAGTATAAAAAAAGCGCCCAAACTTTGCTTTAGCAAGTTGCTCGGCTGTTTTTTGTTTTTTTTGATCATTGGCATTTGTAGGGATAAGGTCGGTGTAGAATTGATTTGCATAATTGATAAGTTTTTTTTCTACGGTTTCTTTATTAATATTATGATTTTTTTTATCTTGGGTACTTAAAAGATCAATAAGACCAATTAAATAGTTAAAACCTAGTTGAGCGTATTTATAATAGCTTGCCTCGCATTGATAGTGTTTCTTTTGGTCTCGCGCATCACGGATTAAGGTATTTAATGTGTCGTCGTAAGTAGTATGAATACCTCGGTAGTAATCATGTTTAATTTTAAGAAAGATAAATATTTGATGAAAATTTCCATTATCGATTTCTTCTTTTATTTTTTGATCTATTGATGAGATCTCATAGTCATTTGGCCACTTAGGATGATGATCTAATTTTTTTAGAATGTTGTCTGCTAATTTAGAACGTTCTTTTTGATAATCCATCATAATAACATGTGGTCAATTAAATTATTTTCTCTTATAAGCTGTGTCCTTTTTTGAATCAAGGTAATAGCAAAAATTATTCTTTGTTTGAATCATCCGATACATTACCTCCAAAAAGCTTGCTTGCATCTAACATTTTTGATTTAGTGATATTTTCTACTTTTTGTGCAGCATCGTTAATTGCTGCTGCAATTAATTCTTCAAGTATTTCTTTAGGTTCTTTAAGAATTTCAGAATCGATATCAACGTTTTTGGCACAATGTCGTGTGTTTAAAGTAATTTTAACAGCACCAGCACCCGATTCGCCAACCACCTCGACTTTTGCTAACTCTTGCTGAGTTTTTTCCATCATTTCTTGGACTTTTTTAGCACTCTTCATAAGACCACCTAGATTAAATTTGTCGTCTAACATTTGTTGTTACCTCATATTACTATTTCTGTACGTGAATAAAATGCATGAGACAGTGTATCACTGTCGAGATATTCTAACTCACCTCCTAATGGGACACCATGGGCTATGCGTGTACATTTTATTTTATTAAGATTAATCTGGCTGGTAATATAGTTTGCTGTTGTTTTGCCTTCCATAGTTGGATTGGTTGCTAGAATCAGCTCTTGAATGGATTCTTGGTTCAAACGGTCTAGCAAGTAAGGAATACCAATCTCTTGCGGTCCTATACCATCTAAGGGTGATAGATGTCCGTTTAAAACAAAGTACAAACCATTGTATATGTTAGCTTGTTCAATGGCAACAATATCTGCAGATGTTTCGACAACACAAAGGAGGTGACTATTACGTTTTGGATTTTGACAAAGAAGACAAAGTGTATTTTCTGTGTGAGTATGACATTGCTCACAGAAGCCTACCTTTTCGCTTGCTTCGTTAAGTATTTTAGAGAGATGTTTTGCACGTACTCGCCCTTTATTTGTCAGCAATTCAAATGCCATGCGTTGTGCTGATTTAGAACCAATACCAGGAAGGCATTTTAATGCATCAATTAATTGCTGTGTTAAACGGCTAAACATAATACCCTTAGCCAAAAGCAAAATATTAAAGTCAATAAACACATTGGTTGTATATTACAGTGTAATTTAAGTATCTGATGTTGTATCAGTGCTGTCACCTTGATCGTCCTTTTCAGATGCCAGATTTTTAATATCATTAGGGATGTCCATACCTTGCAGTAATTCCATAGTTTTAGATTGTGTAGTTTTTTGAATTTTTTCACTCAAATCTTTCCAGGCTTCTCGTATACGCCAGCGAAATTCTTTTAGCCCACCTTTTAGTGCTTGCTCATCGAATTCAATATCTTCAAAATCATAAGTTGCACTCATAACAATTTTAATAGTCTTGTCATGAGATTCACCGACTAATTTAATTTTAGATAAATCTGCATAGGTACTTTTCATTTGTGTTTGCATGCCCATGATGCTGTCTTTAATTTCATCGAGTAGAGATTCGTCTCGCATAGTAGTCTCCAGTTATTTTAATGTTTAGTAATAGGGTCATCTTCTTCTATTCTACTGATACTATTTTTAATGATAGTCGCATCAAATTTTTTTATAATGTGTTGCACTGTTTGATCTTTCATAATAGCCTGTTCTGCTGCGACTAAGCTATCTTCTTCTTTACGTTTTTCCAGTTTGGCAGGCGTGTTTTGAGTGGCTTGATCTAGTTCAATGCTGACTAAGATTGGATTTTTAAAATATTGAGAAAGTGCATTTTGAATACGTTTAATGTGTTTATCTGATAGTAATGGTTTTTGTTTTGGATTTAAAATAAAGTGAAATTTTGTTTCAGTCTGTTTTTGCAGCTGACACTGTTGTGCTAGTGCTAATGTAGCACCGTTAATCTCTAGTTGCTTAAGAAGTTCACTCCAATTGGTATGAGTAGTATGACTCATAGTGGTTGTTCTTGCAGGTGGCGTTTGTGCTTGTAATTTTGGACGTTTTATTGAGAGGGGGGCATTGGGTATAAATGCCAGCATACGTAACAGTGTCATCTCAAACCCACTGCGCTCAGAAGGGGCATAGGGCAGATCACGTTGTCCTAACAAAGTGATCTGATAATAAAGTTGTAAATCTTCTACTGAAAATAGCTTAGCGAAAACAGCTAATTCAATTGAAAGCCCATCTTGTTGGACTTTTGGAGCCATTTTTAATAGGGAGAGGGTATGCCAGATATTAAGCAAATCGGTCAATGTTTGTTTGAAATTAGTCGCTTTTTTCGCAAGCAAATCTGTTATATTTAATAGGGCATTAGCATCCTGGTCATGAAGTGCTTGTAGAATGTCACAAATTGTGGTAGTTTCAGTAGTACCGAGCATCGCTTTGACATCTCTAGCACGTACTTCTCCGTGACCATAGGCAATCGCTTGGTCTAATAAACTGAGTGCATCACGCATACTGCCTTGAGCTGCATTAGATAATTGGGTAATTGCATTGGGTTCAAAAGTAATAGTTTCCTGGCCTAGAATCTTTTGTAACTGCTCACTGATGGTTTGTGGCGATATAAGTTGTAAGTGAAATTGTAAACAGCGTGATAAGACAGTCACAGGTAAACGTTGATGGTCAGTGGTTGCTAACAAAAACATCACATGGGGTGGCGGCTCTTCTAGTGTTTTTAACAAAGCATTAAAACTATGACTTGATAGCATGTGCACTTCATCAATCAGGTATACTTTATACCGACCTTTAGTTGGGGTATATTGCACGTTATCTAGCAACTCACGGGTATCTTCTACCTTAGTTCGTGAGGCGGCATCGATTTCAAATAAGTCAGGAAAATGGCCGTCATTAATTTCTTGACAACTTTGGCATTGCTGACAAGGAGTCGCTGTTATTCCTTTTTCACAATTTAAACATTTAGCAATAATGCGAGCAATGCTAGTTTTGCCGACGCCACGTGTGCCTGTAAGAAGATAAGCGTGGTGTAAGCGTTGATGATCTAAAGAATGACGCAGTGCCCGTACTGTCTGATATTGACCGATAACTTCATCAAAACACTTAGGTCGATATTGTCTAGCGAGTGCTTGTGCCATTAAATTTCCTTTAAACTCTGAAAAAAGCGGTAGTCATACCAGCTTTGTTCTCAGCACCCGAATCTATTACTACCGTTGCTCCTTTCCAGGCCTGGCGGGATTTGCAATATATCGTTGCGAGGAAGCCAGCATGACTACCAACACCTTAAAACACGCTTGTTATATTAACACCTTTAGGTGTTGTTGATAGCTCGGAGAAAGAGGGATTCGAACCCTCGGTACGCTATTAACGTACACTCACTTTCCAGGCGAGCCCTTTCAACCACTCAGGCATCTCTCCATGGCTGCTAAGGGTATCCCACATAGCTTGCAAAAACAATGCCTTGCCCAAAAGTATACTTTGTTAAAATTAAGGAAATCTTAAGGTTTAATCAAAACAATATTAGGATTTTAGTTAAGGGATAAATAGTTACATTTTTTGTAAATGATAGAGTATTTTAGCAGATATGAGCATTCAATATTCCAATTAAAAACAGTAAGTTATGATTAAAATCTTAGGTATTAGCATGGTCTATATTTGTTCTCTCATGTGCAAAATCTCTATAATGCGCTAATATCATCTTTATTTGTTGGTAGTTAATTGGTTTAACAATCACATCATTCATACCGGTGTTAAAACAAGCTTGATAATGTTCAGTATATTTAGCATGACCTGTTAGGCCAATAATGGGGATAGAGATCCCTTGTTGACGGAGACATCGTGTTACCTCAGTGCCTGCCTTATCGGGTAATCCGACATCCATAAAAACTAGGTCGTAATTTTTATTCATTATTTTATCTAAAGCAGCTTGTCCGGTTAATGCTATATCTACAATACAATGAAGCTCTTGTAGTATTGATTGTATGAGTTGAGTAATTAATAGGTGATCTTCAACAAGTAATATCCGATTGGTAGCTAATGATGAAGTTGCTATATTTTTTGATGAGTAATGATTACCACTTGCTACCAGTGCTGTTTTAGACTCTGAAATCTGAGATAATGGTAGTTTGGTTTCAGGATTCACATTTTTTTTGACTTCTTGCTCTGGAGCTATTGTGAAAGGGAGTATCATTGTAAAACAGCTTCCTTTTCCAATGTTGAACGTAATGTTTGACCGCATATAATCCTAGACCAGAACCTTTATATTGATTTTTATAAGAGGCATTCAAACGATAAAATTGCTCAAAAATAGTATCGAATTTGTCTTTAGGAATACCGATACCAGTGTCCTTAATTCGAATGCATAAGCTGACTTTATCGCCTACTGAGTAAGAGGTTTTTCTTGTATCACTAGTTAAATCAATATATACAGAAACTGAACCTTGATCAGTAAACTTTAATGCATTATTGATAATATTGAGCATGCTACGATCTAGTTGCTTTGGTAATCCATACAGATAACGAGGAATTTGATGCTCTATTTCCAGAGATAGACTAAGCTTTTTTTCAAACGCTATCGGTTTTAATAAATTAATGGAACGTTGCATAGTAAGGTTCAGATCAAAAATTTCAGAAGAAGCATTTTTATCAGATTCTATTTGTATCGACTCTAGAATGTCATTCAAAAGATCCATGAGCACATAGCTTGATTTGTAACCGATATCTGATAGCTTAATAATAGTATTTAACTGCTTAATAAATCGATTATCTAAGATATGTGTGTAGGTTGTTAATGTACTATCTGTTAATTTAGAAAACATGTTTTTAGCAGTGTAGTGGATAGTTTCTAGTGATCCTAAGATACCGGTCATTGGAGTTCTTATATCGTGACTCATATTAGCAATAAATTCGGTTTTAGATTGGTTATAGGCTTGCAGTTTGATAGATTGGTGTTTTATTTTACCAATAGTCTGTTGATTGTTGGTAAATATAATTCCAATGACTATAGTGACAGAATAGTCAAAAAGAAAACCTAGGTAGTTAAAAGAGGCAGGGAAAAATGTTTTTGTAAGAAATGAGGCAGCTATTATGGCAAGTAATGACCCTGTTACCAGAAAAATAATAACTATTAACCAGTCGATTAAGAGCAGCATAAAGAAAAACATAAAAATAGTGTTAGTGATCCACATAGATGATTCGTGATTCATGATGAGCATGAATGTGAAGAAAAATGGTAGGGTGAATAACAAAGTAGCATACCAATACAGAGGTAGGAATTTTTTTAATTTTTGTGGCCAATAATTATGTAATATAAGAAGTATACAAAGCCCAGTACAGATTATTCTTAGAGAAAAATTTTCATAGCTATGTGGAAATAAATAAGGTCTAATATAGTAAAAAAATAGATTGGATATGCCGCAGATTCCATAAGTTTTGTACTGTATTGTTTTGATATCTTTTGCAGTATCTAATAGTTCTAGCCATTTGGAGCGTATTTTAAAATTGGTAAATATTAGGGCAAAATAAATTTGAATATATGTTCAAAATATTAACTCAATTGTATGATGTAATATAGTGGTTGATAGTAAGTTAAGGGCATATCATATTCAAATCTTATTGAATAAGCGATTTAAAATATTCTCATATAACAAACTTAAAGTATCTAATTCTTTGATGCTGATATGCTCATCAACCTGATGAATACTGTGACCATTAGGACCTAATTCAACTACCTCAGTACCCATTGGGGCAATAAAACGACCATCCGATGTACCACCTGCTGTGTTAACAGAAGGATTTAATTTACATATTTCTTTGATGCTGGCTTTAATTGCTTGTGTCAGTGTCCCTGCTTTGCTTAAAAAAGGCTGACTTGCAAGGTGCCAATTTAAGTGATAGTTCAACTGATAGTCGTCAAAAGTTTGGTGTACTTTTTGTTTTAATTGTTGAGGCGTGCTAATAGGTGCAAAGCGGAAATTAAATTTTACTTTTAATAAGCCTGGCACGACATTGTTAGCACCTGCATCTGCATTGATGGAATAAATTTGAAACGAAGTAGGGCCGAAGTAGTGATTACCCAGATCCCACTGTTTTTGTACCAGAGTATGCAATGCTTTAAAACTACGATGGATTGGATTATCAATTTGTTGAGGATAAGCGATGTGGCCTTGTTGACCGAAGACTTCTAGTTGACCGTGTAAAGAGCCACGTCGCCCTATTTTAATTGCATCACCAATTTGATTACAGCTCGTTGCTTCACCGACTAAACACCAATCAATTTTAATATGTTGGGACTGTAGATATTTGACAACGGCTAAAGTGCCATCAGTTGCTATACCTTCTTCATCACTAGTAATGATAAACCCAATAGAGCCCAGATAGTTGGGATGCTCTCTTAAAAAACGTTCCGTTGCCGTTATCATTGCAGCCAGTGCACCTTTCATATCAGCAGCACCACGGCCATATAAATGACCGTTACGAACTGTTGCTGTGAAAGGAGGTGAAGTCCAATGCTGTTCATCACCAGGAGGGACTACATCAGTATGGCCACAAAATACAAAAAGAGGGTGGCCTCTACCATGGTAGGCCCAAAAATTATGCACCTTCTTAGCAGGAATTTGTTTTATTTGAAAACCACATCGTTTTAAACGGTTTATAAGAATATCTTGACAGCCGGAGTCTTTAGGAGTGATTGAACGGATGTTAATCAGTTGTTGTGCTAATTGTAAGGTATCCGAATCCATTAAATATCATCACGCAGTAATTCATTAAGTGAGGTTTTCTGGCGTGTCTTTTCGTCCACTTGTTTCATAATGATGGCGCAGTAGCGACTGTATTTCCCTTCTTTTGAAGGCAGAGTACCGGGAATCACCACAGAACCAGCAGGGACTTGGCCAAAGCTAATTGAATCATTATGGCGGTTATAAATTGGAGTACTTTGGCCAATATAGACCCCCATAGAAATAACAGATCCTTGTTCAATAATAACTCCTTCAACAATTTCAGAGCGTGCGCCAATAAAACAATGGTCTTCAATGATCGTAGGGTTAGTTTGTAAAGGCTCAAGTACTCCACCAATACCGACACCTCCTGAGAGATGAACGTTTTTACCAATCTGAGCGCATGAACCAACGGTTGCCCAAGTATCCACTAAAGTGCCCGAATCAATATAGGCGCCTATATTGACATAACTTGGCATTAAAACAGTATTGGGAGCAAGGTAAGCCCCTTTGCGTACCATAGCTGATGGTACAACTCGTATTCCAGATTCTATAAACAGCTCTTGAGTATGGTGTGCAAATTTCAAAGGTACTTTATCAAAAAATTGCGTGAATCCGCCACTGATGACTTGGTTATCCTGAGTTTTAAACATCAATAAAATTGCTTTTTTAATCCATTGATGCACGATCCAATGATTATGTTTTTTTTCAGCAACACGAAGCTTTCCTTGATCGAGCAACTCAAGGGTTTCTTGGAGTGCATCACTAATAGCATCAGGTAGGTTGTGCACTGAGAGTTGATTACGTTGGTCAAATGCTTGATTAATTATTGGCTCTAAATGGTTCATGATCTCTCTAAATTAGAAAATGTGAAGGCATGTAGTATAAGATGAAATTGACGTCGTTAAAACAGATCCGTATTATCCCCTCTGGTACGGGGTATAGCGCAGTCTGGTAGCGCGCCTGCTTTGGGAGCAGGATGTCGGGGGTTCAAATCCCTCTACCCCGACCATTTTTATAATAGTAACCAGCGCCTGTAGCTCATTTGGATAGAGCATCGGCCTTCTAAGCCGAGGGTAGCAGGTTCGAGTCCTGCCAGGCGCGCTTATTAGTCAATGACTTAGGTAATTTTTAAAATAGCCTTTGTGAAATATTTTCATCAAAATCGCTATGAATCATCTTAAAGGTTTTACTTTTTGATAGCCGCTAATATAACCTTTGGTCATGTTTTGAGACTCATGGCCTAATAGCTGCCCCTGCCGTGCGTATTCTCGACCGGCTAATTGCTCTGCATCAGTGGCGGCTTTTCGCCTCAGATCGTGAAATCAGAATAGCCTATTGATTACTGTAAATTGATTTAATTAGTTGATCAGAATTATCCGACTTCATTTTTAAGTTCTGTTCGTATAATATGCGCTTTACTCTCTTGTGGTGGATGTAGCTCAGTTGGTAGTAGCCCCGGATTGTGATTCCGGTTGTCGTGGGTTCGAGTCCCATCATCCACCCCAGTATAATCATTTTAAAACAATAACTTGTAAATTTCCCTTTAATTTTTTATTGGCTGTTTAATGACTTTAATGGCATCGCGTTAAAGTATGGGTTAGCTTAAAAGATTTGCTCATTGACGAATGAAAGTGGAATATCGAGTTATGAATGCTGATGATCATAGCGGTAATAGTCCCTCCAGCTGCTACAATAGTTCCTCCAGCTATTGCACCACAAGCAGCGGATACTTTGGCTCCAGAACCCAATGCTGTCGATAGCTTGAGTAATGCAGGGATAAATATTGGCAATGTTGCGCCGTGTGTTGCAATGCCAATTCCAACATAAAGTAAAAATGCTCCTAGAATAATTAAAGTGGCTATGAGACCTGCATAACTTTGATAAAAATGAAAATATTGGTAGCGTTTAACGTAAAGTTTAAGAGATATAATAGCTTGTTCTATTCTATCGGAAATTTCTATATTGTTGTTGTAAATTTTATATTTTATTTGGTTTATATTAATTAGTCTCTGCTCTTTTAAAAGCGGTTTAACTTGCTTAAATAGATCTAAAGATTTATATGGATCTGAGAATAATCTGTAGTATATAAATACTTCAGGATTGTTTTTTGAAATTAAGTGATAGTCTTTGCAGAACTGAATATTATTACTCTTATTTTTTATCTCGTAGATGTCACAGTCTCCTTTTTCGTATTCAAATATTTCTTTTACAAATTCCATATAAATATTTTGTTTGAAGAATATTATTAATCTATTCAGGAGTTTCGCATTTAGTAATGAACTATTATAATTTTTAGGATTGAACGAACGGAATAGGAAACCCAGATTGTCTCGACACAAATGCACAAAAGAACTTTATAGAGCCTTCCTAGAAGCGAGCAGTGTACGTTACTCAGGATTAGCGTTATCAGAGGTGAGTCCAGAAACAGCACTCTCCCATGACAGTATAAGCCGATGGTTATCGGATCAAAATTTTAGACCGTCCCAGGTTTGGCAAACGGTACGAGCCTATGTAGATCATTCAACTCCATCGCTATTAATAGTGGACGATAGAGTGTTATCAAAAATACACAGTAAAAAAATAGATTTGGTTCATTATCAATATTCGGGTAATGCCCATGATGTGATTGCAGGGATAGGTTTAGTGAATTTGGTGTGGTATGGATTAGAGGAAAGAAAAGGAGTTCCAGTGGATTATAGAATTTATGATAAAGACAGTGATGGCAAAACAAAAAATACCCATTTTTGTGAGATGCTTTCCTTGGCAAAGAGCAGAGGGTTTATTCCTGAGGCGGTGGTGATGGATTCTTGGTATTCAAGTTTAAAAAACCTCAAAGCAATAAGAGATCATGGGTGGACTTGGGTCACTCCTTTGCGAAAAAACCGCAAGGTGAATAGAAATCAAACATTAGAAAACTTAGTCATTCCAGATGAAGGGTTGTCTATTCATCTACGCGGCTATGGGTGGGTTACGGTATTCAAGTTCGTGGCTAAAAATAGCCGCGTTGATTACGTGGCGACTAATATGACTCACCCGACACGAGAAACCATTCAATCTATTGTGCAGGCGCGTTGGTCAATCGAAACTTATCATCGGGAACTTAAGCAGACTTGTGGCATTGAGCGTTGTCAGGCACGAAAGGGTCGAGCGCAAAGAAATCACATTTGTATGGCCATTATCGCTTGGATTAATAAAAATATGCGTCGCCTACAAGACAAAATCTCTTTTTATCAGCAAGACTGGCATACCATCAAGCCTGCTATCACTCAAAGCATTCGATCTATTATGCCATTCACCTAAAAACAAAAGTGCGAAACTCCTGCTATTATTAGAATCATTCTTTAGTTTATCTTTCTGTTCAAGAAAGTATCCCAATTCTTCAAAGTAATGAATGTGAATAGTGATCGACATAAATTCATACCTCTCAAATTAAGTTAATTCTCTGATATCCTATTTTAGTACTTTAATCTGAAAATAATATTAAGAAACAAGAGATGGTGAGCATTTATTTCATAGTGGATCAAAATGCTTAAGTCACTAGCAGTATCAATTAAACTGATAATATTCTAAAGATCCTTGTCTCCCTTTGAATTTTTATCTATTTCATATACTATCTTAGCTACTCTCGGGGTGCTTAAATAGCTGAGATGATAAAAATCAGTCCCGTTGAACCTGTACAAGGTAATGCTTGCGAAGGGAAGAGGAAATGCTTTGGTCTATCTACCAGAGGTATTGCTTCTTCTTAAATATCTTAGGAAAGGAGGAGATAATGTCTCAACAGTCAATTCATTCTGCTGAAAAAAAATACCTTAAAGGTCAACGTTATCCGGATCTTAGAGTACCTACTAAACAGATTCATTTAACAAATGGCCAGTCTTTGGCAGTCTATGATACCTCAGGACACTATACTGACCCTCAAGTAACCATTGATATTCATCAAGGACTCTCACCTCTACGTGACTCATGGATTGATCAGCGACAAGATACTGCAATAAGTGATAGAACCTCCTCTGTGGCTGATTTACCATCACAAGCTCAGTTTCATCATCAAAGAAAGCGCGCTCGATCAGGACAAGCAGTGACACAGCTGGCTTATGCACGTCAGGGTATCATTACTCCAGAGATGGAGTATGTGGCGATTCGAGAGCAGCAATCTCCTGAGTTAGTTCGAGATGAAATTGCTTGTGGTAGAGCAATTCTACCAGCGAATATTAACCACCCTGAATTAGAACCTATGATTATTGGTCGTCGTTTTTTGGTTAAAGTGAATGCCAATATTGGTAACTCGGCGCTGGGTTCTTCAGTCATGGATGAGGTAGATAAGATGGTTTGGGCAGCTCGTTGGGGAGCTGATACTATTATGGATTTATCAACCGGTAAGAATCTTTATGCAACTCGTGAGTATATTATTCGTAATTCGCCAGTTCCAATTGGGACTGTACCTATTTATGAAGCTTTGGAAAGAGTAGGAGGCGCTCCTGAAGCGCTTAATTGGGACCTTGTAAAAGAGGTATTAATTGAGCAGGCTGAACAAGGTGTTGATTATTTTACTATTCATGCCGGAGTTTTATTGCGTTATATCCACCTAACGGAAAAGCGTGTCACCGGTATTGTCTCGCGTGGTGGTGCTATTATGGCTAAGTGGTGCATTGCGCATCATCAAGAAAATTTTTTCTATACGCATTTTGATGAGCTGTGTGAGATTATGCGTGCTTATGATGTCAGTTTTTCATTGGGTGATGGTCTGCGACCTGGCTCTTTAGCCGATGCCAATGATGAAGCTCAATTTGCTGAGTTAAAAACTCAAGGTGAATTAAATCGCATTGCATGGCGGCATGATGTGCAAGTGATGAATGAAGGCCCAGGACACGTTCCGCTTCACTTAATTAAAGAGAATATGGAAAAGCAATTAGAATACTGTCATGAGGCTCCTTTCTATACCTTAGGTCCGTTAACAACGGATATTGCGCCAGGCTATGATCATATTACTAGTGGTATCGGCGCAGCAATGATTGCCTGGCAAGGGTGTGCTCTCTTGTGTTATGTGACCCCAAAAGAACATTTGGGCCTACCTAACAAAGACGATGTGAGGCAAGGATTGATGGCCTATAAAATTGCAGCCCATGCAGCCGATGTTGCTAAGGGCCATCCTCAAGCACGTCGGCGTGATGATTTACTATCTCAAGCGCGTTTTGAATTTCGTTGGGAAGATCAGTTTAATTTGTCTTTAGATCCAGAAACTGCGCGATCATTTCATGATGAAACACTGCCTAAAGACGCTGCTAAAGTTGCTCATTTTTGTTCGATGTGTGGCCCTAAATTTTGTTCGATGAAAATCAGTCAAGAGGTTCGGGACTATGCCAGCGCAGGCATGGAGAGGAAATCTGCTGAATTTAAAGCACAGGGATCTGAGCTCTACATTCCTTTAGAGGAGTAATATGCACGCAGGTATTGTCGGTGCTGGATTATTAGGTCGACTGCTTGCTTGGCGTTTGATGCAACAAGGCTGGCAGGTTACTTTATTTGATAAAAACGCTTGTTTAGGAAAAGGCTCGGCAGCTTATGCAGCTGGTGGCATGCTCTCACCCATTGCAGAACAAGAATGCGCTGAGCCTTTGATTTATCAATTAGGTTATAACAGCCTGGCTTATTGGCATACTTGGCTTCCTACATTAGTACCTAGCGTTTTTTTTCAGCATCAAGGGAGTATTTTAGTAGCTCATAGCAAAGATCTTCTAAAGCTCCGTCATATTGTGCAGCGTATTAAAAAAAGAATTGGATCTGATCAGGTCAATACTTTAAATCAACATGCTTTGCAAAAATTGGAACCAGAATTAGAGTTTCAACAGGCTTATTACTTGCCCGATGAAGCACACATAGATTCACGTGCCTTACTTAAGGCATTAGTTGAGTATTTAAAGGCTCAGGGAGCACTACTGTATTTTAAAACAGTAGTGAGGCAGGTTGCCCCGTATTCCATTGAAACACAACATGATTCATTTCAATTTGACTGGGTCTTTGATTGTCGTGGAGTGGGGGCACAAGAGATATTTCCAGATTTGCGAGCAGTAAGGGGTGAGTTGGTTTACCTTAAGGCACCTGAAGTGTCTCTCACTCATATGGTTCGGTTCTTTCACCCAAGATATCGATTATATGTCATTCCGCGTCCTCACCAAATGTATTTAATTGGTGCTACAGAAATAGAAAGCCATGATACATCACCCATCTCAGTGCGTAGTTGCTTGGAATTACTGTCGGCTGCTTATGCCATTCATAAAGGGTTTGCTGAGGCTCGAATACTAGAGACAATCGCAGCTAGCCGACCAGCATTTCCTAATAATCTACCTCGTTTGTTGTATCAGCCTGGCTTGATTGCTGTGAATGGACTCTATCGTCATGGATTTTTAATCGCACCAGCTTTGGTCAATGAGGTGCTGCATTTATTAGAGCACGGACTGAGTCGATTACATTATCCTAATCTAGTTCAAGAGGTGTTCTATGATCAATATTCAGTTTAATGGTGAGCTTTTTTTTGTTGAGGAAGGAATTAATTTAAACACATTACTTCATGATAAAGGGTATGAGGAGGACTCGTTTGCTGTTGCGATTAATGAATGTTTTATACCACGTAGTCAATGGCAGAAGAGCATTTTGAAATCAGGAGATCGTGTTGAGGTACTCACGGCAATGCAAGGAGGTTAGTAGGGTGCTTAACATTGGTGGTCAAGAATTTAAGTCTCATTTTCTTTTAGGAACTGCAGGTTACCCATCACCACAAGTATTATGTGATGCCATTATGGCCGCGCAAGTAGACATTATTACGGTATCCTTACGTCGTCAAATGCCAGACAATCGTTCTAATAGCTTTTGGCAGTTATTGCAATCACTCTCATGTCATGTATTACCCAATACAGCAGGTTGTTATCGTGCCGATGAAGCAGTTGCAGTCGCTGAGATGGCTCGTGAACTGTTCAATACTCATTGGATTAAACTGGAGTTGATTGGTGATGACTATACTTTGCAACCTAATCCTTTTGAGCTTGTAAAAGCGGCAGATCTTTTAGTCAAAAAAGGGTTTGAAGTCTTTCCTTACTGTACGGATGATTTAGTGCTTTGCCAACGTTTATTAGAGTGTGGATGTCGCATTTTAATGCCTTGGGCTGCACCCATTGGTACAGGAAAAGGGATTATCAATCCTTATGCATTACACTTATTGCGTGAGCGCTTTCCTGATACGGTGCTAATTATTGATGCAGGTATTGGTAAACCTTCTCATGCTGCTTATGCCATGGAGCTTGGGTTTGATGCGGTATTAGTAAATTCAGCCGTTGCATTATCAGATAACCCTGTTGGTATGGCAGAAGCTTTTGCCAAAGCAGTAAAGTCAGGGCAATTGGCTTATCAATCTGGAATCATGCCTGTTCAAGAGACGGCAGTGGCTACAACTCCCTTAATCGGGCGCCCTTTTTGGTATGAGGAGCTGTCATGACTAGGGCAGTACAGAAACCTATTGCCTGGAGTATTGGCGGGTTTGATTCAAGTGCAGGAGCAGGACTTTCTGCTGATTTGGCTACTTTTTCTCATTTTGGAGTCTATGGTTGTGGTGTCATAACGACGGTGACGGCACAGAATTCTTGTACAATGATAGAGCGGCAAGATAGTTCAAAAAATGTAATCGCATCACAAATACAAGTTCTTGATCAAGATTTGTCACCAAATGCACTAAAAATAGGGGCTTTGGGATCAACGGCAGCTGTTCGATGTGTCGCTCACTATCTGGCCACTTATGAATTAGAAAGTATTTGTGACCCTGTTTTTATGACTTCTACAGGTGGAATATTGTTAGAGTCAGAGGCTATTGATCTATTACGCGAGTTAATATTGCCACGAATTACTTTATTAACGCCCAATATTGCTGAAGCAGAAGTATTATTAAAAATGCGTATTCATACTCATGTAGATATGGAAATAGCCGCTCAAAAATTTTTAGCAATGGGTGTTAGGCGTGTTTTAATCAAAGGAGGTCATTTAATAGAATCCACAGCAAACGATTATTTTTTAGATCAGCAACAAGGATTTTGGTTGCAGAACTTACGTTCTGATAAAAAAGCAGTACATGGTACAGGTTGTGTCTTAAGTGCTGCTATAGCAGCGGCTATAGCACAAAATTATGATTTCTATGATGCTTTAGTGATTGCAAAAATGTATGTAAGTCAAGCCATCCGAAGCAGTCTTTCTATAGGGAAAGGCAGTTTGTTAATGAATCATCAGCAGTGTATTTATAAGTCGACAGACCTCCCTTGGATTCGTACAAAAATGCAGGCTAACTCTTATGTGTTTCCAGACTGTGGCCCTGATCCAATTGGATTCTATCCTATTGTAGATTCCGTAGCTTGGGTGAAGCGTCTTATAGTGCAAGGGGTGCGCACCATTCAATTACGTATTAAGGATCAGATAGGTGATCAGTTAGAACAAAGCATCAAAACCTCTATTGCATTGTCAAAGCAATATCAGGTACGTCTCTTTATTAATGATTATTGGAATTTAGCCATTAAGTACCAGGCTTATGGGGTACATCTGGGGCAAGAGGATCTACAAAGTGTTGATATAACTGCCTTGCGACAGTCTGGCTTAAGATTAGGCATCAGCTCCCATTGCTTCTATGAGGTGGCAAGAGCACATGCTTACCGGCCTTCTTATATAGCCTTTGGCCCTATTTATACAACGACTTCTAAAGTGATGTCCTTTGCGCCGCAAGGAGTATCGCAGCTTGCGTATTGGCATTCTATTTTAGACTATCCACTGGTTGCTATTGGTGGGATTACTTTAGAACGCTTGCCAGAGGTATTGGCAACTGGAGTAGAAGGTATTGCTGTTATCTCTGCGGTGACACAAGCGTCTAATCCTGATGATAGGATTTCATTATTTTTAAATCAAATAGAGACCACTTATGATCGATGTCAAAGAGCTTGAACGTTATCAAAGACAGATGGTTTTAGATGAGGTTGGTTATGCAGGTCAAAAGCAATTAAAAGCAGCACGTCTTTTGTGCGTTGGTGCTGGAGGACTTGGATCATCACTTTGTCTCTATCTTGCAGCAGCAGGTATAGGTACGATTGGTATCGTAGATGGAGATACAGTATCACTGGATAATTTACATCGACAAATTCTCTATAATACTTTGGCCTGTGGCCAGCAAAAAACAAAAGTGGCTAAACTATACCTGCAAAAAATCAATCCTCATTGTAATATTGAATGTCATAATCAGTTTTTAACCAAAGAGAATGCTGCTGAAATTATGAGGCATTACGATATTATTGCCGATTGTAGTGATAATTTTGCAACACGCTATCTTGTTAATGACCAATGTTCTCAATTAAAGAAACCTAATGTCTTTGCCAGTGTTCGAAAATGGCAGGGTTATTGTACTGTCTTTCCCAGTCATGAAGGACCTTGCTATCGTTGTTTGTTTAGAACACCTCCTAAAGAGCCTGTAGACAACTGTGCGCAAGCGGGTGTAGTGGGCACAGTGCCTGGTATGTTAGGAATATTACAGGCTAATGAAGTATTAAAGTTAGTTTTGGAAGTAGGCCAAGTATTGATAGGCCGAGTCCTTGTATTTGATGCTTTAGCAGGAGCGTTTAATTTTTTTAATTTAATGCCCTCACCTGATTGCCCTCTGTGTTTTCAGGCGTGATTGGCCTAAAAAATAATTTAAGATGACATCGCTTGTTTCTCTCTAAGGGGGTATGAAATTAGTCATCAAATAACAGATTATAGTGTATATTAGTCTCATGATAAGACCTTTATCACTTTATATAGGACTGCGCTATACGCGTGCTAAGCGACGCAATCACTTTATTTCTTTTATTTCAATGGCCTCAATGCTGGGTATTGCCCTTGGTGTTATGGTTCTAATCACAGTGTTGTCGGTTATGAATGGTTTTGATTACCAAATTCGGCAGCGTTTTTTTGCAATTGCTCCTCAAATTACTGTTTTAACAGGAAAAAATATTTTAAATGATTGGCAGAAAACTTATAATAAAATAAATCAATTACCACCGGTAAGCGGTGTAGCTCCTTATGTGAGTGGTAAGGGAATGTTAATTAATGAGGGTCAAATAGAAGGTGTACAGGCTGTTGGTATTGATCCGAGGATTGAACCAAATATTTCGAAGATTGCGAGCAAAATAAAGCAAGGTTCACTCAGTAGTCTACAACCAGGAAGATACAATATGATCATCGGTTGGCAATTAGCACAACAACTGGGAATCTCTGTGGGTGATCGAATTAACTTGTTAACGCCACAGCTCAATACTACTTTAGTGGGTGTTTTTCCGCGTTATCGTCGCTTCACTGTTTCAGGTATTTTTCATACAGGTAGTGATTTTGGTTTTGAAACGAGTGTGATTTATATCAACATAAAAGATGCTGCACAGTTATTTTCCAATAGCCAGGCAATCAGTGGTTTTCACATTAAACTACATAATCTTTATGAAGCGCCTTATGTGAGTCATCTTATCCATACTATTTTGCCAATGAATTACAGTGTCACTAACTGGACCATACAATTTGGTGCTTTTTTTCAAGCATTAGCTATGGAAAAAACAATGTTGTTTGTGATCTTGTCATTAATTATTGCGGTTGCTATTTTTAATTTGATTTCTACTTTAGTGATGGTGGTTAATGATAAGCAAGCCGATATTGCTATTTTAAGAACTTTAGGTGCTACGCCAGGGATGGTAATGCGTACGATTATGGTACAAGGTGCTCTGATTGGTTTGGTGGGTACGTTAATAGGCTTAATTGTAGGAGTGCTGCTCGCTGCTCATATTACAAGTATTACCAACTGGATTCAAAATATGTTGGGAGTTCATTTCTTAAAATCTTCTGTGTATTTTCTTGATTATTTGCCGTCGCGAATTGAATTTTCTGATGTGATTAAAGTGAGTGTGGTGGCTCTAGGGTTGAGTATTATTGCCACATTATATCCAGCACGTATGGCTTTTCGCACACAACCTGCAGAAGCATTACGTTATGAATGAGACGATTCGTTGCCAAGGCTTATATAAATCATTTAATGAAGGTGGTTTACATATTGATGTATTAAAAAATATCTCTTTAACAGTATCAGAAGGTGAGATGCTGGCTATTATTGGTTCTTCAGGTTCTGGAAAAAGTACTCTATTGCATTTATTAGGGGGGTTGGATACCCCAACCAAGGGGACTGTATCGATTGCTCATCATAAGATATTCACTATGTCCGAAAAAGAAAAGGGGCAATTGCGTAATCAATATTTAGGATTTATTTATCAGTTTCATCACTTGCTCCCTGAATTCACAGCTTTAGAAAATGTGATGATGCCTTTGCTCATTCGTGGTTTAAAGCCGAAAAAAGTGATGGAAAAAGCGAATGTGATGATTGAAAAAGTGGGCTTATCACATCGTTATCGGCATCGCGTAGGTGAGTTATCTGGAGGTGAACGCCAGCGAATTGCTATTGCAAGAGCCTTAGTCACTGAACCTAGGTGCGTTCTAGCGGATGAACCTACTGGGAATCTAGATCATGGAACTGCTCAGCAAATTTTTGAGTTAATGTCTCATTTAAATAAATTAATGAATACCAGTTTTATTGTAGTGACTCATAATGATCTATTGGCTGCTCATCTTGATCGTACTTTATTATTGCGTAATGGATGTCTACACGAGAATGCTTAATTGAATCGCTCTAGTGAATGGTTGATCAGTCGACATAAAGGAGGTGAAAGAGCGATCCTTGTGCAGATTGATTTATTGCAAACTACCTATCTAGGTGCTTTAGAAGAATTTCAGGAATTAGCCTATGCTGCAAATTTATCAGTTTTAGCAATTATTACTGGAAAACGGACTGTTCCAGAGGCTCAGTTTTTTATTGGTACCGGGAAGGCAGAACAAATCCAAAAGGCTGTAGAACAACAGCATGCTGAAGTTGTAGTGTTTAATCATATCCTATCACCTGCGCAAGGGCGCAATCTTGAGAATCTATTTCATTGTCGTGTTATTGATCGAACTGAATTAATTCTTGATATTTTTGCACAACGTGCAAAGACATTTGAAGGTAAGTTACAAGTTGAGTTAGCGCAACTAAAGCACCTCTACACTCGCTTGGTACGAGGATGGACCCATTTGGAGCGTCAAAAAGGCGGGATTGGCTTAAGAGGCCCGGGTGAGACACAGTTAGAAACTGATCGTCGTTTAGTGGATATCAGAATTCGTAAGCTGAATAAGCGATTAGAAAAGGTTAAGAAACAGCGTCATCAAGGCCGACGTGCTCGCTATCGAGCAGGATTACCGACTCTTTCTTTAGTGGGTTATACAAATGCCGGCAAGTCGACTTTATTTAACGAGTTAACACAATCACAAGTTTATAGTGCTGCTCAACTATTTGCTACCTTAGACCCTAGCTTACGTCAGATGTTTATTAATCAATTAGGTAAAGTAATTTTGGCTGATACAGTGGGTTTTATCCGTAACTTACCACATGAGCTCATTGCAGCCTTTTCTGCAACCTTAGAGCAAACGTGTGAGGCTGATTTGTTATTACATATAGTTGATTGTCAGCAGCCCGATTTTTTTGAAGTTATTAAGAATGTCAACAGTGTTCTAAAAGATATTGGAGCTGATAAAGTGCCACAACTGCTCGTTTATAATAAAATTGATTTATTGATAGATTGCAAACCTCGATTAGATCGCGATTCAGAGGGTCGTCCCAAACGAGTTTGGCTCTCTGCTAAGACTGGTATTGGATTTGATCTCTTATTTCAAGCAATCGTTGAATTGTTAGGCCAGCAGCGAATTCATTGTCATATTACTTTAACACCACAAGAAGCTAAGCAGCGTGCATTATTATATGATCTGGGTGCTGTAAAAAGTGAAACTATAGATAGTGCAGGCAATCAGAGAGTGGAGCTTCAAATTCAATATCGAGACTATAAAAAAATCTTTCAAAAAACAGATCTATTATGAATCACTATACAAGCTGTGATATTCTTTCTACCTTGGTCTAATTGGAGCAAAATAGCGCTAAGAGTTGAATGTATGGAAAAAAATATTGTTGTACTAGGAACTCAATGGGGAGATGAAGGTAAAGGGAAGATAGTTGATTTATTGACAAATCAGGTGAAAGTAGTCGTCCGTTACCAAGGGGGGCATAATGCTGGACACACTTTAATTGTTGGTGGTAGAAAAACGGTACTTCATTTAATTCCATCAGGTATTTTGCGCAGTAATGTCACCTGTCTTATTGGCAATGGAGTTGTATTGTCGCCAGAGGCTTTATTGCAAGAAATGTCGAAGTTAGAGCAGCAGGGCATTCCAGTAGCGACACGCTTAAAAATCAGTTCAGCATGCCATCTTTTATTGCCTTACCATGTAGCTATTGACCAGGCACGTGAAGCACAGAGTGGTCAGCAGGTTCTTGGTACCACAGGAAGAGGTATTGGTCCTGCTTACGAAGATAAAGTAGCTCGTCGTGGTTTAAGAGTCATAGATTTGTGTCATCCTGATCGATTAGAGGCATTACTTCAATCATTAGCGAGCTATCATAATTTTCAGTTAGAACATTACTACCAAATTAAACCGATTCCTTATCAAACAGTACTAAAGCAGTTAAAAATAGCAGCTCAGAAAATAGAACCAATGATTACAGAAACTACTGCTTTAATCGCTCAATATCATCAAAACCAGGAAGCTATTTTGTTTGAAGGCGCACAAGGTGCATTATTAGATATTGATTTAGGAACCTATCCTTTTGTCACTTCGTCTAATACAACAGCAGGTGCAGTAAGTACAGGCTCTGGTTTAGGTCCTCGTCATATTGATACAATTATGGGAGTGACTAAAGCCTATGTGACTCGTGTTGGATTAGGGCCTCTACCTACTCAGTTAGATGATGGCATAGGGCAAGCGCTCTTAAAAAGAGGTAAAGAATTTGGAGCTACCACAGGTCGTGCACGTCGGTGTGGTTGGTTTGATGTGCCTATTATGCGCCGTTCTCTTCAAGCGAGTAGTGTGTCACACATAGTGTTAACAAAATTGGATGTATTAGATGAACTAGAAACTATTAAAATTTGTACCCATTATCGATATTGTGGAAAGACTTTGGATATGCCTCCTTTTGATTTGGATGTATTGATGCAATGTAAGCCGGTGTATGAAACGCTTTCAGGATGGCAGCAAAGCACTTTTGGAATGACCACTTATGAAGCTCTCCCAGAAAAAGCTAAATGTTATATTAAACGATTGGAAGCATTATGTGGTATTCCCATTGTCATTGTTTCAACGGGGCCAGATCGGGATCAAACTATTATTTTGAAACCTCTTTTTTCTTAAGGAGCTGATGGGCTTTTTTAATTTTTTTCTCTACTCTATTACGTCGTAATAAGGAAACATGGTCAATAAATAATTTTCCATGCAAATGATCAATTTCATGTTGGATACACTTTGCCATAAATCCCTCTGCTTCAAATTCAAAAGAGGCACCATAACGATCTTGGGCATGCACTTTAATTCTAAAAGCCCGTTTTACTTTTTCAAAAATAACACCACTGGTTAAACCAATGGACATACAGCCTTCTTCTTCATTTTGTTCGCCTTCATATTCAGTAATTTTTGCATTCACTAAACAGAGTGGTTGATTTTTTGTTGGAGAAAAATCAATGACTGTAATATGTTTTGGGTTTAAAAAGTCAAGCTGTGTACATGCTAATGCAGCACAATTTTTGGCGGCATAATGGGTTTCAAACATGTCATCAATCATTTTTTGCGTTTCATGCCCAAAATCTGTCACTTTATCGCCTTGGTGACGTAGCCTTGGATCAGGGTATTGTAATATTCTTATAATTGCCATTGAACTATTGTCTCAAATTATTGGGTTGTTGGTGCCAAGGAGAGGATTCGAACCTCCACGGGGTTACCCCCACAAACACCTGAAGCTTGCGTGTCTACCTATTTCACCACCCCGGCAAAGTGTTTTAGTTAGTAACATGTTTAGATCTGCCAATCAATCTCGTTACGACCTTTTTTCTTAAGCCATTGGTTTGATTTAGAAAAATGACGACAGCCGAGAAAACCGCGATGGGCTGATAAAGGTGAGGGGTGGGGTGCTTTTAGAATGCGATGTCGAGTGACATCTAATAAGTCTGTTTTACTTTGTGCATGCGAGCCCCAAAGTAAAAAAACAATACTACTTGGGTGATCATTAAGACTTTGAATAACACAATCGGTGAAACGTTGCCAGCCGATATTAGCATGAGATCCCGCTTTGCCTTGCTCTACTGTGAGACTTGTGTTGAGTAGCAATACCCCTTGTTTAGCCCAATGTTCTAAACAACCATGATGAGGAATTGTAAAGCCAATATCATCATGTAATTCTTTAAAGATATTTTTTAGAGAAGGAGGAGCAGGAATGCCAGGAGGTACTGAAAAACAGAGTCCATGAGCTTGCCCAGGCCCATGATAGGGATCTTGTCCCAGGATAACTACCTTGATTTTTTCAAAAGGGGTGTATTTCAACGCATTAAAGATATCTGTTTGAATTGGATAAATTATTTTTCCAGAGACACGTTCTTTTTTTACAAAGTCTAAAATATGTTGAAAGTAAGGTTTTTGTTTCTCTTTGGCAAGTACAGATTTCCATGTTTTTATCTCAGTATTTACTATCATTTTAATGTCCTTTAATGAATCACTTTTATCACATGATTAAGACCATATTGATGCAATTTGTGAGAGAGTTGGTAGAACTCTCTCACTTTAGCAAGTGGACCAATATGAATTTTATAAGCAATCAAATGATGAGTATTAGATTTAATAATATGAATGGGTTTGTTGATATAATTTGATAAGCGTTTTTTTAAATGGATTGCATTTATATAGCTTGAGAAAGAACCTACTTGTAAATAGAGTCGTCGATTATAATGAGATCGTTTTAATAGATGAAGAGGATTGGTATCAATTACCCTCACATCAACCAATGCTGTGCCTTTATGAATATAACCCAATTTTTTAGCAGCAGCATAAGAGAGGTCAATGATGCGATGAACAGCAAATGGGCCACGATCATTGATGCGCACTACCACAGATCGGTTATTTTCTAGGTTTGTGACTCGAACATAAGAAGGAATAGGTAATACAGGACTAGCTCCTGTCATAGCGAACATATTGTAAGGCTCGCGACTTGAGGTCAGTCGTCCATGAAATTTACGTCCGTACCATGAAGCAATTCCTTTTTTGTTGTAACCGTGAGCATTGGTTAATGTAAAATAGCGTCGACCGAGGGCTACATAAGAGTGAGGATTCCCATAATGACTTTTTGGCTCATACCTTGGAATTGCATTTGAGATGTGGCTAACATCAACAGAGCGTAAAGGAGGTCCATCTTGTACGGTTTTGTTGCAAGCTGGCAATAACACTATCGCTAATAGCATTATACCTAGCGTTATTTTAAATTGACTCATAGGAACATCCTTCAATTGTGGTATTATAACCTCTCTTACACTATTGTAAAAATGTGATGAAAAAAATTTATGGTATTCATACAGTCACTGCGCTTCTAAAAACAAAACCACAGTTCATTAAAAAAATTTATCTACAAGGGAGCCATGAGAATCAGCGCTTGCTGACAATTCGATCATTATCTCAGTTGGCTCATATTGCTTTAACAATATTAACACGTTCACATTTAGATCTTCTATTGCCTAAAGGGGCTCATCATCAAGGAGTTGTTGCAGAGGTTCACAGTTTGCCGAGCTATTCAGAGATTGATTTAGAGAAGTTATTAACCATTGATAATGTTTTGCTTTTAATTTTAGATGGTGTGCAAGATCCGCATAATTTAGGAGCCTGTCTACGATCTGCCAATGCATTTGGAGTGCATGCTGTCATTGCACCTAAAAATCGTGCAGTTGGTTTGACAGAAGCTGCGAGAAAAGTAGCTTGTGGAGCTGCTGAAATTACTCCATTTATCACAGTTACCAATATATCAAGAGTATTGAAACAATTTAAAAAACAAGGAATTTGGTTAGTGGGTACTGAAAGTGGAGCGGATACTCCTATTAATCAAGTAGATCTAAAAGGTCCTGTCGGTTTAGTTATGGGTTCTGAACAACTTGGCTTACGACGATTAACCAAAGAACACTGCGATTATCTAGCTTGTATTCCTATGCAAGGAATTTTAAATAGTTTCAATGTATCAGTAGCAACGGGTATTTGTCTCTACGAAATTAATCAACAAAGAATAAAATAACGGCTAGCTTAGTTTAGCAACTATTTGGTGGGTGGCAATGCCTTGAGTATGCGCAATTTCTAACTCTTGTTTCGCAATGGCATTAAACTCTGATTTTAATTGATTCAATATTTTTTGAATGTCAGCTTGGCTATGAGGTTTATGTTGACGGCTCAAAGCACTTTGTATTGCAATATCTGCTTTTAACGTTAAATACTTTGAAAAGTTCATATCTGATTTTTGCATTTTTGGAAAATCAATATTTAAGATCGTGAAACGGTCAAGTAACGCAGAGATTGGCTCAAGATCTTTAAATTCTTTAGTTTCAATGACTGAAAGTGATAAATTTTCTTTGTTAAGACAGCTTAGAATATGTTCAATCCATTGTTCACTGGATTGCTCCCATACTTTGGCATGTTCGAGGGTTAATTGGTCTAGCTGTTGTTTTATTTTTGATAGTTCTAAGAGAGAAGTATTTTTTAAGAGAGGTTCAGGTATTTTATCTATATCTAGTAACTCGCTGTGTTTACTTTTTAAAGTATCCTCTTGCAATATATTTAAACTCATATGGATACGAGCTAATGTCATATAAGCTGTGAGCTTTTGCTTAAAAAAAGTGCTCATGGGGCCCTCAATGGCATCTTCAATTTCACGACGCTTGATGATATGAATAGGGTAGGTAGCCTGTTTATTAGGTGATTGAAGTTGATCTTTAACAAATTGACTGTATTTTATAATAAGATCAGCAAGCACTGGATAATCACTAAGCACTATTCGAGCATGCGTTCCAACAAATAAATCTCTTTCTCTCTTTTTATCCATATGACTAATATAGCATTATAGATAGGATTTTACAGATCTAAATGCCTTCTCCAAACGTTTTAACATCGCTTTTGAATAAGGGTTATAATTTTGTAAATCTAAAAATAATTCCCAACTATCATGGCAGTTATTTTCAATAAGTTTTAAAAGTTGCCTGAAGCCAACCGTATCGATCGACGTTTCATGTAGTTTCGCTTCATTTAAAAAGCGTGTCACAAAATGAACAACACCTTGTGATTCAGCAGCTAATCGATCATGCTCATCTGGAGTAATTTCGATAATATTAAACTTTTGACTAAAAAAATGTTTCCATTTTTCATAACAAAAATGTAGATCCCGTACGGAATACATCATGAAATTAAGTACATCAGAGGAGTCCATAGAGTCTGGGCCGAAAAGGGGATGTGTGGCGATAATACCCGCATAATCAGGAAGAAATTTTTTCATTATTTCTACTGGATATTGTTTAATAGAACATACATCAATGAGGGTAGTCTGATTTGAGAGCCGATTTGCTATTTTTTTTATCAAGGATGTAAAAGAGCGAATAGGTACAGCAATAAATATATTTTTTTCTTGTAATAATTCTTCTTCAGACACTAATTGAATTTTAGTGGAGTCATCTGATAGATCAATATTAGGATCATATACTCTCACTTGATAATGCTCACTTAGCAATTGTGCTAAAATCTGCCCAAAGCGACCATATCCAAAAATTCCTACACTATTCATTGGCTAGCTCTGATACTGTGTGATAGCCATAAACATAGTAAGATTATTCTTAAGATCATGAATTTTTCCTTCAAAAAGTTCTAGTTTATATAAATTACTACATGATTGGCTTGCAATAATAGCTGCTGTTTTTGGAAAAAATCCTTCTTTTAATTTTCTAGCAGCTTTAGCTGTGTCTTCTTCTTCAATCAATGGGCAGCCCCAGAAATTTTCGGCTAAATACTCTCGACATTGGCGTAGTGCCTGTCGGTGTGAATGAATTTCAGTGATATCGCTAGCAGTTATATTAGGTAAAGTCAAAAGATTTTGTTCAACTCTAATTTGAAATAGATCAACGATATCATAACGATACGCTGCCATTGCTTGAATACTTTCAATAACAACACCACCTTGTGAGTTTTCAATAGCAACGATTCCAAAATCAACTCTACTATTATTAACAGCTTCTAATACATTTTTTGAGTTCACTAGATATTTAATATTATATTCAGATACACTTTTTCTTTGAGAAAAAGTGTTTGCAGCTTGTTCTGAAAAGCTACCAATTTCACCCTGTATGCCAATTTTTATCATGATTGAATATTTTTGTAAGTATTGAGTTGAAGTTGGTAGCATTCTTTCATGATAATTTTAAAAATATTAACAAGTGCCTCATTAGATAATGGGCCTTGATTGTTAATTTTAATAGCATGCAAAATTTCATGTTCACGTTCAGGTCTTAAAAAATTAGTCTCACTCCCGTCTTTCTGAATTTTTATTTTCCCTATTTGTAATGCTAATTGTGCACGTTGATTTAAAAGATCGTAAATTTGAAAATTAATATCATCAATTTTTTTACGAATATCTTGTAATATCATTATATTTTCCTTTCAAATTTCATTTTTGACGTGCTTTTTGGACAGCGATACTCATTAATTTAAGGAATTGTTGAGTTTCTTCCCAATCAACACACCCATCTGTAACACTTTGTCCATAAATTAAATGATTTGAAGAAGTAATTTCTTGGTTTCCGGCTATTAAATTACTTTCGATCATAATACCGAAAATAGACTTATCATAGTTAATTTTTTGTTGATATAAAGACTCGATCACTACCTTTTGTTTTTTATAATCCTTATTACTATTACCATGACTACAGTCCACCATAATACGAGGAGGTAGTTTTCGTAATGATAGTAGTTGTTTTGTTTTATTGATAGAAGCTTCATCGTAGTTAGTATTACTTTTTGAGCCACGAAGAATAATATGACAGTTATGATTTCCTGCAGTGCTGACAATAGAGGCAATACCTTGCTTGGAGACCCCCAAAAAATGGTGAGGTTGTTGAGCTGCACAAATAGCATCAACGGCTATATCAATGTTGCCCATGGTGCCATTTTTAAATCCTACTGGCATAGAAAGACCAGATGCGAGTTCACGATGAATTTGACTCTCTGTAGTTCGAGCACCAATAGCGGCCCACGAAGTTAAATCTGAAAGATATTGTGGAATAATAGTATCTAAAAATTCGCTTCCTGTAGGTACATTCAATTCATTAATTTCAAGTAATAATTGTCGGGCAATTCGCAGCCCTTGATTAATATCAAAGCTATTGTCAAGTTTCGGGTCATTAATTAAACCTTTCCACCCAACAGTAGTTCTTGGTTTTTCAAAGTAAACACGCATTACAATGCAAAGCTCATTCTTATACTGATCAACGGCTTCTTTGAGTTTCTTTGCATAGTCAATAGCAGCAACAGGATCATGAATAGAGCAGGGCCCCACAATCACTAGCAAGCGGTCATCTTGGCTTTTTAAAATTGATTGAATTTCTTGACGAGTTCTAGCTACTAGGGCCGCTGAGTTCTCTGATATAGGAATTTCATCCAGTAGTAATCCTGATGAAACTAGAGGTCGTAGATTCTTAATTCTTGTATTATCAGTAGCTTGTATCATCTTCTACCTTGATTTGTAATTTTTAATTAATTGGGATAAGTGGTTAAAATTGCATTTAATTGACTGTTTTAAAACGGTAATTTAATTGCCGCCAGTTAAATGCTCACTAAATCGATAAAAGGAGAAATGCATCGAAAGACTGCAAAGGTTGTATAAAACTCTACACTGATGGGCATTTATTGGTAACATAGCCTAATTTTACCTTTTTTGTTTATCTTTTCAACTGTCTTGTTGTTTTTCAAGTTTATTAAATTTGACATAAGAGGTATTTTTAGTAATACTGCGAGTTCAGATTTTGCTAGAGTGTCTTTCTAGATAATTTAGTAAATAAAGCAAATTTGTTTATTATCAAGCTGTTTTAATAGACTTCTTAACTTTTTTGTTGTTTTTAAAAAAAATTTCAAGTAAATTCTATCTTAAAACAATCTAAATGTTGAAGTTTAGACGCTTATGCAATGATTATTTTCATTTTAATACTTTTTATTGATGCTGCTTAAGCCTTTGAAAATTGATAAAGTAGATCAAAAATAGGCCAGTATATTCATGTAGTTTCTATTGGCTCTAGCTGATTAAAGTCTATTAACTATTTAATTCTCCAACAATATTTTGGATTGGCTATTATTCTGACTCCACAGTACGTTATTGAGTCTTGATTTCCACATTTCTCGCCAATGTAAACAGGGTCTGATATTGATCTAAATGATTTAGCTGTATATGGTGACAGTAATTGCTTTTATTTTGAGATTTATAAAAATGTACCCATTTTTTTTGAAATTTTTGTGGCTTTTACCTCCTGAGTTATCCCATTGCTTAACATTAAGCCTATTAAAGTGGATTTACCACCCTTCACTGACTAAGCGGTTAATTCAACAGTTTCCTAAATGCCCTATTGAAATTGCAGGGATGCAACTACCCAATCCTATTGGGTTAGCGGCGGGATTAGATAAAAATGGTCGTTGTTTGGATGCTTGGTTTGCGCTGGGTTTTGGTTTTATTGAAGTAGGTACTGTGACACCTAGGCCACAAGTAGGTAATCCAAAACCAAGGTTATTTCGTTTGAAAAAATTTGAAGCTTTAATTAACCGAATGGGGTTTAATAATAAGGGTATTGATGCATTAGTAGAAAAGCTTAAACATCGAAAAATTCAAGGTATTCTAGGAGTTAATATTGGTAAAAATCGTGATACACCTCTAGATAAGGCAGTTGATGATTATTGCTTATGTTTTGAAAAAGTATATATTTATGCAGATTATGTAGCGGTTAATGTCTCTTCTCCTAATACTCCTAGTTTACGTAAATTACAAAGTGAACGATATCTTGATAATATATTGAACAATCTTATGCTAACACGCAAGATGATGCAAAAAAAGTATCAGCGCTATGTCCCACTTTTTGTAAAAATTGACCCTGATCTTGACACATTAGCACTTAACTTAGCACTTAATGTTTTTTTAAAATATCGTATTGATGGAATTATTGTTGCAAATACTTCGTTGATGCGAGAATCTATTCGATCCGATCAATATGCTAAAGAAGCAGGAGGGCTCAGTGGTGATCCTATCTACAATAAGACTAAAAATGTGGTTGCTACTTGTTTTAAGAGAGTAGGAAATCATGTACCTATTATTGCCGTAGGTGGCATTAACTCACCTCAAAGAGCAGAAGAAATGTTGAGTTTAGGTGCCTCTGCTCTACAAATTTATTCAGCCTTTATCTATCAAGGACCCTCTATAATTAAGAGAATAATCAATCATTTAAAAAGAAAATAATATAAAATAAGTTAAATTTTTACTCTTTATAGAAAAAATAGCAAATATCCTCCTATACTCATTATTAAGTAAGCTTGTTTAAAAGGAATTTTTTATGACAAGAAAACTTTTTAATTTTATGATTTATATAGGATTTATAAGTTGTCTTTTAATGTCGACTTTTGTAATAGCTTACCCAAAAGGAATTTATATTACTTCAGAAACAGCTCGTAACTCTAAAAAAATGGATTCTTTAATTTATAATGCTAAAAAGGCAGGAATTAATACTTTTGTGATTGATACCTATTACCGTAATCAACTTTATGCACAAAATATTGCTAAAGCTCAAAAAGCAGGTATCCGATATGTGGCACGAGTTGTTATGTTTCCCCATGGAGCAAAAGGCTTGCAGTTACTCAATCGTAAAATTTGGGAGAACCGATGGCAACGAGCACAATATGCTATTTCCTTAGGGGCAAGTGCAATTCAGTTGGATTATATTCGATATCATAGACTTCAACCTGCTTCATTACAAAATGAAAGAAATGTTTATAAAGTGATTCAGTTTTTTCATAATAAATTAAAAAACACAGGTGTGCAGTTAGAAATTGATGTCTTTGGGGTAGTAGCCCATCGTCCAACAAGAACTATTGGACAAAATGCAGTATTATTTGCAAGAAGTGTTGATGCTATTAACCCGATGGTTTATCCATCACACTATGAACCTTACCAATATTATTCTGCAAGACCTTACAGTACAGTATTGAATTCAGTGCGTGCTCTAAAACAACAGTTAATTAACTATCCTGAAGTTAAAGTGTATGCTTACATTGAAATGTGGAATTATCGTTATCCTATGAATTATGAAAAAAGAATTCGTTATGTGAGAGCACAAATAGAGGGTGCAATGAAAGGAGGGGCAGAAGGTTGGTATGCTTGGAGTGCTAATAACCATTATAAAGTTTTATTTGATTTATTAAGAAGATAACATTTTCAAGTTACTATTAGCTTTTTTAAAGATTTTAATGTAAACAGACCTTATTCTTTCAAACTATTGGCAATAATTGTCTGGAGTGCCTGTTGAATTTTTTGATTGCCAGCAACAATGTTACCGGCAGAGAGATAATGGTCACCAGCATGAAAATCCGTAAGCCTACCCCCAGCTTCTTCAATTAACAATGGACCTGCCGCCATATCCCATTCATTTAAAGAGGCTTCCCAGAATCCATCAAGCCTTCCTGCAGCCACATAGGCTAAATCTAATGCAATTGCACCAGTACGTCTAATATCAGTTGCTTCAAGAAAAATCGATTCAAATGTTGTCAGGTAGGGTTTTATATGCTGTTTCCTACGAAAAGGAAATCCAGTTCCAATAAGCGCGTATTTCAGTTTTTTACAGTCGCTAACACGAATACGTCGATTGTTGAGATAAGCACCTTTACCACGGGAGGCAGTAAATAACTCTTGTTGAATAGGATCATAAACAATTCCTGCCTCAATTTTATCGTTTTTTTTCACAGCAATTGAGGTTGTAAAATGTGGTAGAGAATGGGCATAGTTCATAATGCCGTCCAGTGGATCTATAATCCAACAGTATTCATTGCCTTTTATTAAGCCACATTCTTCGCCTAGAATGGCATGTTCTCGATAGGCTTTTTGAATATGTTGAATAATATCTTGTTCAACTAGTTGGTATACTTCTGTAATAAATTCGTCAATGACTTTATTGGTCATTTCAATTGAATCTATATGATCCATAAAGCGAAGCAATATTTTACTTGCACTACGCGCTGCTTGAACAGCAATATTAACAAAAGGATGTTGAATCAACACGATCTCCTGAGGAAAAGTCATTTTTTTGAGCTAATCTTATTAGAATATCAAACCCTTACTGTCCTTAAAAGCTTAATTCTTATACAATAGCCCACATGTTAGAGCATGTTCGAGTGATCCTGGTAAATCCTAGTCATCCTGGTAATATCGGAGCTGTAGCACGTGCTATGAAAAACATGGCACTTTCATCACTTTATTTAGTAGCGCCAAAGCATTTTCCTCATCAAGAGGCAACGGTGAGAGCGGCAGGAGCTGATGATATTTTAGCAAATGCTAGTGTTGTAGATACTTTGGAGGCAGCGGTCGCTGACTGCCATCTGGTTTTTGGAAGTAGTGCTCGTACACGTCAACTTTCATGTCCATCTTGCACGCCTAAAGAGTGTGCGAAAAGAGTAATGCAAGCTATAAAACACTCTACTGCTCTTGTTTTTGGTTGCGAATCACATGGATTATCTAATAAAGAGCTAGCTCTATGTCACTATCATGTTCGTATCCCGACAGCAAGAGAATTCGCCTCTTTGAATCTTGCAGCAGCCGTTCAAGTGCTTGTCTATGAATTATTTATTGCCACTACAGAGAGCTCAGGGTTTAATAGCAGTTTAGATAGTATGCCAGCAACAATGGGGCAAGTGTCAGGTTTCTTGCAGCAATTAGAATCAGTCTTGTTTAAAATTGAGTTCTTGGATCCCAAACACCCCAAATTGTTGTTAGAGCGTCTTTGGCGTCTTTTTAATCGAGCTCGCTTAGAAGATAAAGAAGTTCATATTTTGCGTGGTATTCTCTCTAAAATTGAAAAAAAATTATTGTTGCTAAAGAAGAATTAATGAAATCGCTAATTTACATGGATTATATGGCTACAACACCTGTTGATCCGCAAGTAACTCAAATAATGTGCCGTTGTCTTGAGCAAGGTGGGATATTTGCTAATGCTGCCTCGCACTCTCATCGTTATGGTTATGAAGCAAAAGAATGTATTCACCATGCTAGCTATCAAGTGGCCTCATTAGTGAATGCTGATTTACGTGAAATTATTTGGACTAGTGGAGCGACTGAATCAAACAATTTGGCGATTAAAGGTGCTGCTCGGTTTTACCAGCGTAAAGGAAAACATATCATTACGATGAGTACAGAGCATAAGTCAGTGCTTGATACTTGTCGTTATTTAGAAACACAAGGTTTTGAAGTAACCTATCTAGATCCTGAGCAGGATGGTCTATTAGATTTAACGCAACTAAAACGCGCTATTCGACCTGACACGATTTTAGTTTCAATCATGCATGCTAATAATGAAACAGGTATTATTCATAATATAACCGATATTGGCGATATTGTTCATAATGCAGGAGCACTGTTTCATTCTGATGCAGCACAGTCAGTAGGTAAAATTCCCATTGATCTGCGTAAAATGCCTGTTGATTTGATGTCATTTTCAGCGCATAAGCTCTATGGACCTAAAGGTATTGGTGCTTTGTTTGTATCACGTTCACCTCGTATTCGTTTAGAAGCACAAATCCATGGAGGTGCTCATCAACATGGCTTGCGTTCAGGAACGCTTCCAACGCACCAGATTGCGGGTATGGGGGAAGCATTCAATATTGCAAAGAAAAACTTTGAGTCAGATAATGACTCTATAAGGCAGTTGCGTAATCGTTTATGGCATAGCCTTTCTAGACTAGAAGGTATTACTTTAAATGGAAATTTAAACCAAAGTATTTCAGGTTGTTTAAATATTTCTATAGAAGGTATTGAATCAGAAAGCTTATTTTTTGAAATGGATAAAATTGCTATCTCTAATGGTTCTGCTTGTAATTCTGTTAGCCCTGAACCTTCTCATGTATTGAGAGCTATGGGGCTATCGCGAGAACTGGCTAACTGCTCAATTCGTATCAGCATAGGCCGTTTTACTACAGAGGAAGAAGTCAGTAATGCCATTTACCATATTACATCGACAGTAAATAGATTACGCCAGCGTCCTTCACTTTGGTCTATAGCGCAACAAAAAACTTTGAGTGTAAAAAAAGAAGAGGATATAAAGGAAAGAGGCGTAAATTAATGAGAGCTTACCCCTGGTTCAACTTGATTTGGCAATCTTTACTTGCCACTATTTTTACTGGATGGATTCTTTTTTTTATGAATTATTTTGCAAACAGTAATGTGTTATGGGCAGTAGGTGCTGGTTCTTTATCATCGAGTAGTTATATTATTTTTAGTAAGCCATCAACAGCACCAGCGGCTTTCAAAAACATACTCAGTGGCTATCTGATTGGCATCATAACTGGGATCATTCTGTATATAGTAAAAATGTCATTGGGTTTCTTTAATTATGGCATTTTAGAAATGCCTTATTCTTACATCATTGGAATTATGGCCGCTAGTTCAGTAGGTCTATGTTTATTTATCATGGCATTATTTAAAGTAGAGCACCCGCCAGCAGCTGGAGTAGCTTTAGTTCTAGTAGTTGATATATACAATTATAATGAAATAATATTCATCATAGTGGCAGCATTGCTATTAGCAATGACTCATTATTGTTTACGTAATAAACTTGTTGATCTTATGTAATTTAGCTATTTTTTAGCCTAGATTTTGGTGAATATACTAAGAGAATTAGAGCCGATCCTACAATAGCGATTGAAAAACCAATAAAACACCATGTATATAAGTGCAGTCCCCAAATGGCAGATCCAAATCCTTTAGGATCAGTAATATGCAAGCAGATTTGACGAATGCTAACTGCAATCCCTACACAGGCGCTTAAAATTACCATAGCCCAATGACTGACTCTTTCTCCGTAACGTAAGTTCATTATTAAAGCAATAGATATATTGACAAATGCAGCACGTTGCAATAGGCAAAGTGGGCAAGGTGCTTCATCAAAGAAAAATTGAATATAGAGAGCACCTGCTAAGATAATAATGGTTAGTATAAAAGCGAAGATACATATAGTTTGTAGTATTTTTTTAGAAATTGATTGTAATGATGCCATGATATTACCTTAAAAATAGAGGTGAAGAACTGTATTGCTGTCATGATAAAGGGATACCACAATAGCAATACATAAAATCAAGGAGAGACTTAATACAGCAATTCTTGGAGATAACTTAAGAAAAGTAGTCCTTTTTTTGAAAAAAAATAGGATAATTGTTACTAGCTGTAGACTAAAAATTGGCCAGACACTCCAGTCGTCCATAGCTCCTGCCTCCTTGCATTTATTACTACCTTAACTCTAATACTCTAAGTTTAAAATAAATTCACATAAAGAAGCAATACATGGGAAAGGGTAAAGTGAAAAAAATTATTTTTAAATAATTGAGCTCGGTGGTGGCCAGAGGCAGAATCGAACTGCCGACACGAGGATTTTCAGTCCTCTGCTCTACCGACTGAGCTATCTGGCCTTTTATAATTAATCTCAATTTATTCAATAAGTTATATAAAAAATAAATTACTAAATTTTTTGTACGTGGTATTTTCCTAAAAAACTTCCTAAAAAACAACTAGCGCGTCCCTTTTATTTTATCTAATGTTCTATCATAGACTGCACGCATGGTGGCTGACTTATGACCACTGTGTTTTTGTTTATGATCGCTCACCCCTTTAGCTTTAATATCATGAAAGGTAAATTTTTCTTTCAACCCTTGCTTTAAAGCGGTGTGCATCAGTCGTTGCCAAGCTGTTTTAAACGCTTGATAACGGATTGGCTGTCCATGCTTATCATGAATAAGATAGATACTGATACTAACTCGAGTTCTGTTGTATGTTTTTGCTTTATTAACAGCTGTTTTGAGTCTGGATGTCCAAAGGGTTAATTCATCACGTGACCCTTTAGTTCTTTTAATGTGTAACCCTTGTTCAGTGATTTGCTCTCTTGTAAGAGAGGCGATCTCAGACCAACGTGCTCGACAAATATAGGCAATTTCCATAAAGATCGAAATATAGGGTGGGGTGGCTAATTGTTTGACGAGATCAAACTCCCAATCTTCAATATAACGTGTCCGTGGTGATTCGCGATTCAACTTTACACCTTGGCAGGGGTTTTCTATTACTTGATCGTAGCGTTGTCGCGCCCAGTTGAATACGAGTTTTAAAAAAGACATTCTTCGATTGGCAGAGACTTTAGCCTCTTGAGAATCTAAATACCGTCTCATCACTTTAGGGGTAACCTGGTTTAGCTTACAGTCCCCAAACAATTGACCTGTAATTAGTTTAGTATGAATCAGCGTATGAGCATACCGTCGATAATCACGTTGTGTATAAGCGGCTTTTTCTTGAAAATCTTGGGAGTGTAAGTATTCGTTAATTATCCAGCTTAAGGTATCTGTGGAAATGCCGATCACTTTCTCGTATTCTCGATATACTTTTGATAAAGGGGCCTCTTGTTTCGCTAGGATAATCTCCTTATCAAATTGTTTATTGCCCAAATAGCGTTTATAAATATATCTTCCTTTTGAGAGATAGACATACTTAGGTAATTGTTGATGTTTCTTTTTACGATGACGTCCCATTTTTTATAAAATCAATCTCAAAGTCTAATTTATCTTCTAATGCTGCATTAATTTTTGTGGCTGTAGTACAAATTCTCCGATCTTTACCTTGAAAAAATCGAATATTTTTTTCTTGTAGCCAGCGTTTTAGTGCTTGACGTTGCTTAAGGCCCACCCATTGTTTAAGGGCATCTTCAGTAATCAATTCATGGTGGGTTGCTAACGTAGGATTTGCTGTAGATTCCATCACTGAATCTCCTGACATGCTTTAATAAATTCAATAGAAAAAGGTTGCAGCCCATTTTCATGATGAATGAGGGCAGCTACGAGCCATGAACTTTGCTCTAAAGACCGTATGTCATAGTAGTGGTCACTATTGGGCATATAGTTTATGAAAGATTCGATATACGCTTTAGTATTGTTTGCATGAGGCGGAGCCCATCGATTGATAATTTCTCTGATAGTGGTCAGTCGGTATAAATTGCGATAGGTGTCCAAGATCTTAAAAATGGCTCGAAGGCCATATTCTATGGAGATAAATTGGCAAAAGTCAGAATCAGTTTGTTGCTCTGCTAAACCCAACCAATGCTCACCAAGGCGAATGTTACCAGGGTTATTATTACGAAAACCACGTGGTTCATTTTGAAACTGCATGGGTGTCTCTTTTGTGATGAAGTAATACATACCGTGCAAATCGAGTGGTTCGTCCTGAGTATTGTTTTTTGAGTGTGACCATCAAAGTAAGAATGACATACCCTTTGCAGCGTAAATCATAGATACGCGCGGCTAATCGACCGATATGATATGTCAAAGCTTCTTGAGCCGTGATAGGGGCTTGCTTTAAATGCGTTAGCAATTGCTCATTTTGACTAGGGGCACGCATGGTGTGTTCCTGTGGATGAGTTTTCACTGTGTTTAATTTTAAGCTCTTCTGCTCGGTATCTTAGATAATGGTGTGCTTTTTTAAGGTGAACTAAAGCCATGGTATATTCATGGCAATGGTATTTTGAGGTTTGCAATCCTTTGAACCGATCAATCAATAGAACCAATAGATCTTCATCCATAATCCCATTGGGGCCAACTTCTTCGAGAGGCCCTTTTTGGAAGGCGATAGAGAACGAATCTACTGTATTTTCATCGCGATCTATGGCCATAATGTCATAGTGATGGTGTGCCTGAGTGATCTCATCTCGTTCATCTTTTCTTAGGATGCGTGTGTGTTCTGTGGAATGTAGATGCATGATGCCCTCATTTTTTATCATTAATTAAAAAGTTATTTCGTCATTGAGAGTGGGTTTTTCTATTGTTTCTGAAGCATTTAATTGATGCACTAACTCTTTTGCACGATCAGAGCTAGGTGTTGTATGAGCATAGTGTTGATTGATCCAGTGAATACAATGTTGTGTTTGTTCAGAATTTAATTCACTGAGCTCCTTTACACCTGCTTTTTGTAGCCAACGATGGATAATAGTCTGATCAATCGCATGTTGTTGAATAAGCTGTTGTAATTGACGTGAGGTTTCATTTGCTGGAGACAGAGCCGGGGTTGTGTCTATAGAGGGACTCTCTACAGACTGAATCTCAATGGGTTGATCCGGTATATCGGCGTGGTCTTCGACTTCTTCACGCACTTGTAAGCCTCGTAAGGCATCGGGGAAGACATCACGCAAAGCAAAGGCACGCGCGCGCATTTGTAACATGCGTTTAGGGTATTTGGCCCATACGTTTCGACCCCATAATCCAGCACGTTTAGCATCTTCTTCGCTGAAAGTGACAGTATGTGGTGATTGATGTTTTCTTTTGACAGTGCATGTGGCGACATGATGGGTGATACGCTCTTGGATGTCTTCAAAGTCACTGTAGTTTTTTACGACAGCCAATAGGGTATCTCCCCAGATGCACGTGCGTCCATTAATGATGGCAATATTTTGCAGTGACTGAAAAGGTGAGAGTCCTAAGTCAGCTCCCACAGCCATGGCTAAAAATACATGTTCTTTTTGTCCTCGAAACTCATTGGGTACAAAGGGACTCTGTGCCATCATGGTGGCCAGTGTCATGGCTTGATTAAAATCTTGAGGCTGAAAGACAAGTGTAGGACTTACGCGAAAGGATGAATTGAGTGAATTTTACTTATTATTTTTTCACTAATTGTTTAAGATGTCGAAAATAATGAAAGAGATGCCTAAAGAGATGTCACGTAGAAGAAAAGTCAATCGTATTGATTATTGTCAATACTTACTCTCTAGCCAAACCAACTATACATTAACCTATGTAGCCAAATATAAGGAAGGTATTAGTCACGACTCCTATAATCGTTATCTTGCTAGTGAGAAGTTATCCCCAAGAATGCTGTGGGAACATGCAAAACATCAGGTAGTGTGGAGTGAAAATGGCTTTATCGTTTACGATGATACTGTACTAGATAAGAGCTATGCTAAGGCGATTGATTTAGCACGTTATCAATATAGTGGTAATAGCCAAGAGGTTATTAATGGCATAGGTGTGGTCAATGCAATTTAT
This sequence comes from Coxiellaceae bacterium, assembly GCA_965214015.1. Lineage (GTDB taxonomy): Bacteria > Pseudomonadota > Gammaproteobacteria > Coxiellales > Coxiellaceae > CBDCAS01. Next base: position 180,611 of record CBDCAS010000019.1, on the reverse strand, counting down.
GTCAATCCGGAGACTGAGCAGTTTTGGGTGATTGATTATCGTATTTATGCGCCAGAACAAGACGGTAAGAGCAAGCTTGACCATTTATTTGATATGCAGCGTAATATTCATTATCAAAAGCAATTACCTTACAAAGGTGTTCTTATGGATAGCTGGTATGCCACCCATAAAGTAATGTTAACGATTGATGCGCTGGGTAAACTATTTTATTGTCCTATCAAAGCTAATCGCTTGGTGAGCGAAACTGAGCAAGATTATCATCATATACCTACTTCAAAACTCTCCTGGGATCAAACCTCACTCGCACAGGGAAAGACAGTGCATCTGAATAAATTTCCTAATGATTTTCATGTGCAACTTTACCGCATTACGGCCTCTACCTGCCGAACGGACTTTATTGTCACTAACGATAAATCTCAATTAACCGCTGAGGCTATACAAAATGTGTATAACATCCGATGGTGTGTTGAGGAGTTTCACCGCGAAGCTAAACAATTGACTGGCGTAGCTAAATGTCAGTGCCGCAAGCAACGTATTCAGCGTAATCATATCACTTGTGCCTATTTGGTCTGGCTTAAACTCAAATCTGTCGCTCATCATGCAGCTAAAACCATTTACCAAATAAAAGACAATTTATTAGACCAATATAGGATTAATGAACTCAGGCAACCTCAAGTGAAATTCGATTTCGCGTAAGTCCTAACCCCTTTAACCACTACTCAGGAGTCTACCGAATGAGACCAACTACAGACAACACTATGGAGATGCGCTCTTTAAGCGTTGTGCCCTTATTAACAGAGACCACTGCTTTCAATGACTCTCAGGAAGAGACAGCACTACTGCAGGAGGACGCTCAGGAAAGAAACCCATTGATCCCAATTCCCTCACCTGAGGCCTCTTTAGAGTATCAAACTTTTGAGATAGAAGAGAGGGTCTCTCAAGAACCTTCTCAACTCATGGCCTTAAAGCAAAGCGTAGGTTCTTGGTGCGCTCAAGACCCGCAGAATATGTGGTTAAAAGTAGGTGGGGCTGCTGCTTTCTGTGTCTTTTTTATTCTCCTCTTTTACCTAATTGACTATCTTAGTCAGTTGGGAGAGGCTTCCAGTGAGAGCCCCAGTACCCTGACACCAGGGAGCACACCCGTTCTTTCAACTTCTGAGAGAACGCCTTTTTTAAGCAGTCTCTCAACAGAGGCTCCCTCTACCACTGTGGTGGAGTCAACTACCGCAGGCACCCTGACATCGTTATTAACCTCTTTAAAGAGCACGCTATTCTCAAGCCCTTCGACACCCAGGAATACCCCTGATCCGCGCTGCTTGATTCCCAATAAGGACTGTTGTGACCATGGACGATGGGTGTGTTAACGATGATCAACGACTTCTTTAAAAAACTAAACACCGAAACCATTGCCGGATTCTTTTTAGTCGTCAAACTGGGTTTCGCCCTTTTCCTCAAACGCTGGATGGAGCACTGTGCCGACGCCCTTTTTAGTGCCCTTAAAAAATACAGAGGCCTCTTGTGGCTGCCGAGTTTAATTCTGCTCGTTTGGTTTCCAATCTCCTCAGTAATTGATGCCTGTTTAATTGCTCCAGCATCAAAGCCTGGCCATCTGGTGGTGTTGTGTCGATCTGTATATGAGTTATTTTCTAGCCGTGGTTTTTCGCACCTTTATGAAACGGCTCTCTGCAGAACAAAAGGCACAGACCTCATGAGTCTGCTCTCCTTAGTATTCTCAGGGGCCACCACACTTGTTCAGTTGGCTTAAAGACCGTGCGCAGAAAAATCAAGATCTCAAACTGGCCGAAATTGAAGCCCGTAAGCAGATGGTACTCTCTAAACAATTGGCAGTGGCACAGTGGGAGTTAGCGCAGCTCGTGGATAAAGACAAAATCCTACGCTATAGCTCGTTCTTATTATTCGCTTCCCCCTTCTGGTCAGGACTCATCTCACCGACCTTTCCATCAGTATACCGTCAGCCTCTGGCACAGCCTCACGCTCTTTCAAGAGAATATGCTCGCCATGATTTGTGCCGCTGTCTTTGGTCGAAAAACCATTCCTAATTTTATCGGCAGTACCATTCAAGCCGTGGCAGGCGGGCTTAGCAAGCCTTTGCCGTCGCCCGAGTAAGTGCTTGATTGCTTGTTTGCTGCTTTAGATCAGCCTTTTTACCTATGGGGCCAAAGAGCGTTTGAGCATTTTTAGAAATATTAGAGTAGGCTTGTCTTTGCTTTCCGTTTAAATTACATTTATTTCCCTGCACTGAGGAGTTAGCAGGGACCATTAGCCGACTAAAAAGCTCTTTTACAGTGTCTAAGATTCTTGTAATAGTGCTTTTTTCTACCTCTGTAAAAGCCTCTCTATTATTATAAAAATTAGAAATATTCTTTTTTAGTGCCAATAAAGATGTTTTAAGTTGTTCAGGCGATTTGCTGTAGTTAAACTCATTTGATTGCTCTAAATTTGAAAAGACTTTAGAATCATACCAGTAATAATAACTTTCTATCAAATTTTTCTCAAAAACTTTGATATTAGCTAGAATAGATTCTATATCCGTATTGCTATTGCTATTGAGCGTATTAAAATCTTCTATTAGATTACAGCACAATTTATAAAGTAAGTTATAATGATTTGTAACAGCATATTCAATTTGAAGATCTAGCCGGTCTTTTTCTTCTGGGGTTGTAGAATTAATTAGGTCAGATTCAGATTCTTTACGAAAACTTGCTCGTATGAACATAGCAAAGAAAACAGGGGCTGTTATTACAGCAGCTGTAGCTGCAAAAGGAACCCAAATCGATGAAGTCAATACAAATGCAGCTATTTTTGCATTGGATAAAGATATTTGCTCTCCTGTTAATTTAGGAGAAAGTAAAGGTTGTTGATCTGATTTTTGCGGTCTCATGATAAAAGATCCTTAACTATATTGGTTTAAAATAACACTTAGGTACAATAATACACGGCTATTATTAATGAAATCTTAACTGTGCCTATTTTGTGCCAATGCTGAAAATAGGGGTGTTGATTTTAAAGGATTTTTTAGGCTAGTGTCCAAAATGGTTATTTTATAAATTATTGATTAATAGTATTATTTTCATATCCGTACCCGATTTGTAATCAGCGGGTCGGGAGTTCGAATCTCTTCGCCAGCTTCAGTAAAATCAATGGGTTACTATATCAATTCCAAAAAGAATACCAGCTTTCTCTCATATGGGTTCCTTTATGGGTTCCAAAATTTCTTTGCTAGGCAAGAATTGACCAATGTAATGATAAATATTCAGGGGTAACGAACCTGCAAAGCACACAATGATAATTTTGCGCTATTTATTTCATGCTTGTAGGTACACTTGTTTCCTCTCAGGCATATCACTGCATTAAGCAAAGCGATTACTGAATTAAGGGCGTGTTTTCGCGTTGGCAGTCGTTGGGGCCCCAGTAGCTGATAAAATTGGGCAAACTTTCATCTGGCCAATATCTGTTCATAATAATCACTAAAGTATCGACTATTCATTAAAGAAAATGAGTGAAAGAAATAATCTCATTATACATAGTTCAATAGTGTACACTGGCCCGTATCAAGTTCTAATAACTCGGTAGATAAAGTGCTTAATTGAAGCAAGTTCGACGAAACTAGAATTGCAACTGACAAATTAACCACCCACATAGAAAGAGTTTGTAGCGTATGCTAATACTTCTTACAAAAAAGTTAATGATAAAAACTCATTTTGACTGGATTTTTGTATGAAATCTAGTATCTTTCTCGTTTTGACTAATTGATACCTAATGGGCTTTCTGTATTGGAATTGTACAAAAAAATAGGTACATTTTGATTGTTTTAATTTATAAAATGATTACTTGAAGGATAAATGAGAGATGTCTATTGAGATAGCTGTTTTTGGTGGAGGAGCCGGCGGAGTAGGAGCTGCATTAGAATTAGCTATGCTTCATAAAGATTGGAATATCTATTTATTTGAAAGTAAAAGTGATCTTTTATTAGGATCGAGTAATGCAACACCTGGTCGGGCAGGACATGGTTATCATTATATTCATGCTGAAACAGGTAAAATGTATTTAGAAGCAACAATTAATGTTGTGCGTCGTTATCCTGATTGCTTATTAGGAGATGGCTTACCTGAGAGTCATTATTTACGACATGGCCTTTACTTTATTATGAAGCAGAAACAAGATCTTAAAGAAGAAGATGTTGAATTCGCATGTATTTTTCCAAAAAAAGATATTTTAGAAACTTATCAAGAACTAAAGGAATATTATCGCAAATTAGTTACCAAAGACTCCAAAAATAAAGTCTTTGGTGAGCCTGATGATTTTTTTATTATTGACGATTTAAATAAATATAGTCATATTGTTGATTGCTCTAAAACAGACACGGTGATTAATACACGAGAGGAATTAATTAATTGGTCTAAATTACGTTCTATTTTAACAAAAGGAATAGAACAGTACCCTAATATTCGTGTTTATTGTAACACCAAGATAAAAAATCCTCGTTATAGTTTAGATGGTCGAGGCTTTTTATTTGATGCAAATGGTAAATCAGTTTATGCTGATTATGTTATTAATTCGACATGGGAGCAGTTAGAATATCTTAATAATCAGTTAGAATGTTCTAATGATCAAATGGAATGCTCTAAAGTATTTCGAACTAATCGGCTTAAAGCGATTGCTACTGTTCAATTGCCAGATTCTCTTACGAAAGCTCCTTCTATGTTTTTTTGTATGGGACCTCATGCCATGTTTTCAAACATGGGTAATGGAACAGGTATGATTACTTATGCTCCTGAAACAAATGTAAAATCTTCTACTGCTTTAATTCCTGAGGAAGATATACAGCAGTATTTAAATCAACCAAGATCAGAAAGAGTTAAATTACAAGGAAAAGAGCTAGGAGATAAGATAGTAAAAGGTATATCGAAGTACATTAACCTCATGGAATTAGCTACTTTAATTGACATAAAGTTTGGTATTATTAAAACTCTAGGAAAAGTTGATATTTATGATCCTAACAGTCAGTTTCATCGACGTGATGATTATGGCGTCAGTGAAGAGAGAATGGGATGGATAAACAATTCTTGTATGAAATTACTTTATTTCTTAGAGAATGCAAAAAAAGTTAATAAGCTTTTGAGTGAACATATTAAAGTTAAAAAAAATAAGGAACTTATGATAAGTCAATTAAGGAGAATTTTTGATTATAATAAATTTTTCTTACCATCTGATATTAAAAAGTTTGCTACTAGTCAATCATCATCACAGCTCACTTTAAAGTGAGCACTATAGATGCTAGTATTTTTGATCCATTGAGCAGAACATTAAGGGTCGCATGATATGCAAGATCATACTTTTATTAAAAATGATACTTTTTTTACCCTTTTAATTTCTTCTAGCCTAAAAATCCTTGAATGGAATGAAGCAGCAGGTTGTTTGTTTGTATTAGAGCAGCAAAAGTCTATTGAAGATATTGATAAAAATTATCATACTAATTTTTTAGAGAAATTAAATAATTTCAAGAAAATAAAGCAATTTTATAGTCATATCAAAAAAAATGATGAGGTGATAACAATTAGCTGGAAATTAACAGTTTTAGAACATTCAAAAAATTTTCTTATCATGGGTTGCAAGAACTCTGTTGATGATTTGAAACCATTAGAACAAGAAAATAACCAATATGTTGAACAGTTGATTGATCATGTGCCTCACTTTTTATTTTGGAAAGATATAAATTCAGTATTTCTGGGCTGTAATAGGAATTTTGCACGTTCTGCTGGTCTTATAACTCCTAAGGATATTATAGGAAAAACGGATTATGATTTGCCCTGGTTCGAACAGGCTGCTCTTTACCAGAAAGATGATAAAAATGTCATAGCATCCAGTCAGCCAAAACTGGATATAGAAGAGGAGCAAACGACGTTCGATGGAAAAAAGATTGTTCTTTTAACCAGTAAAGTACCTTTATTAGCGTCTACAGGAGAGCCTTGTGGTGTGATTGGAATATACACAGATATCACTGAGTTAAAGAAAGCAAAAGAAAAAGCTGAGGTAGCGAGTAAAGCGAAATCCGAATTTATTGCCAACATGAGTCATGATCTAAGAACCCCGATGTCAGGTATTTTAGGGGCTTTGGAAAACAGCCATAACATCCTTAAAACGCTGCTTCCTCAGCTCATAGACCATGCAGAAATAACGGATACGCCCTCTTTTCGTAATGAACTGATTCAAAAATTAAAGATCATTTCGGAATTTTCAAAAGGAGGCTATGAGTCAAGTCGTGCACTGATGGATTTGTTCAATGACATTCTACAGACCCTCCAATTAGAATCGGGTAGAAAACAACCTGTGCTATCAAAATCTTTTGACTTACCTGCTTTAATACAACGCACTATTAATTTATCCAAACTAATAGCTTTAGAGAAAAAACTCAACCTATCCCTGGAAATAGCCGATCGAGTACCTCGTTATGTGCATAGCTTACCCCATCCACTCAGTCGTACTTTATTAAATATCATCAATAATGCCCTGAAATTTACGAAGCAGGGTACAGTCACTGTGCAGATTGATTTAGTCGAGAAAGAGGATAAAAAACCTGTTACTCATATACCAGGTGATCAAATCATCTTACGTTTTCGAGTGACTGATACGGGTATGGGTATCCCTAAAGATAAATTTGAAACAATCTTTGAGCCTTTTACGCTGTTAATCCCTGCCTATAGAGGGCTTTATCAAGGATCAGGTTTAGGTTTATATGCAGTAAAGCGTTACGTAGAACAAATGCAAGGCCACATTGATCTTGAGAGTGAACTGGGTAAAGGCAGTTGTTTTACGGTCACATTGCCTTTAAAAGTCGCCAAAGCCTCAGACCTTACACAGAATTCAAAGGAAGCAAAGCACGATATACCCTCTGATGCTCCTGCAAAAGAAGAACGAACACTAGCTCCTTCCTTTCACAAAACAACCATGGCCACCATAGAATCAAAGTCTCACCAAGCTTGCTCCTCTTCTCAAAATAAAAAAGCTACAGTACTTCTGGTGGAAGATCACTGGTTAATTGCAGAGGCAAATCAATTTTATTTGCAACAGATTGGCTGTGCTGTGGATATTGCTGCTACAGGTCAATCAGCCTTGGATCAAGTGGCGCAAAAACAGTATGATCTAATTTTTATGGATATTGGGTTGCCCAATAAGCAAGGGACTGAAGTTACTCAAGAGCTACGTCAGCAAGGATGGAAGGGGCCTATTATTGGTTTAACCGGTCATGCCAAAAATCCTGAGTATCGTAAAACCTGTTTTGAGGTGGGCATGAATGAAGTGATTGGCAAACCTACAGATGAGGAACAATTAGAGTCCTTATTAAAGCACTGGGTTTGGGATCAAGAACAAGAAGAACACGAAGAAGAAAAAGTGAACACCAAGGAAGAGGGCAATGCACTGCCTCTAATTGATTGGGAAGAGTGTCTTAACCATCATCATCGTAATATTGATACTGTGTGTAATTTGCTAATCAATTATGCAAAAGAATTAAGGATATCACACCAGCTTATAGAGAAAGCCTATAATAAACACGATACCAAAGCACTGTGTACTCAATTGCATCATCAAGAAGGAGCCCTTTGTTATATAAAACTGCCACAACTAGAATCTGCATTTAAAGCTTTGCACAAGGAAGCAAAACAGCACCCTCAAAACAAAGAGCTGTTAGAAGCTTCTTATGAAGCATTGCAGCAAGCCACTGAGGCTAGCATTCATGCCTTAGAGACTTTAAAACAAAAACCAGCATGACAACAATGTACGTTGGTATTGGCAGATATGAATATAGGTAGAAATATCAATATATTGTACTTTTTTAATCAAATAAGAATATCTCATAATGTATGTTACTGTAGTGGCTGATAAATTTAGGTAAGTTTTATTCATCTAAATATTTGTTCAAAATTAAAAAGTTTTTGCCTTTTGTCAAAAATACTCTGTAAGATAGAAATAATTATTTTAACTGCTATAATTATCTGGAAATTACATAGGGTATTTAACTATGGCTATTGTTTCTTCAGATTGTCGATCAAAAATACTAGAGATAGATGTAGCTGCTGACTATGTAATCCAGAAGTTTCTATCCGATGGGGCTGAAATATCAGTTCTTAAACTTCAAAAATTGCTTTATTACATTCAGGCATGGCATTTGGTATTTTATAATCAAAAACTTATTAATACTACCTTTGAAGCGTGGGCACATGGGCCTTGTATTCCTGCTTTATACAGTAGGCTTAAATATGAACAAAATTTGTACCTCTATAGTTGCATTAAAAAAGAACATTTAACTTCATCCCCTGAAGAACTGAAACAACTCGCTGATTCTGAAAATATCAATAATCATATCGACGCAGTATTAGACAAATATGGAGGACTTAGTGGCATAGAGCTTGAAATTTTAACGCATAAGGAGCCTCCTTGGCAGAATGCAAGGGGAGATATAGAGCCTTTCGAACGTTGTGAGACAGTAATATCAGACGATGCAATGAAAGAGTATTACCGCAGCCTTCTACCTTCTGATGAAATCAACAAATAACAACAATTGAATTACATGAATTATGTCAAAAGGAAATAAAAAGGCTTTTATTCCCGATCCTCATAATACTGCAAAAACGAAGTTACCTCCCAGCCCTAAGACCAATAGTACCGACAAATTATCTTTTAACTTCAGTTACTTCAAACAGTCCAAATGGTTCGGATTAAAAGGTACTAACTCAGCGTGGTTTATTAGTGTCTTAGAGCAATTAAAACAGATGAGTACTATACCTATTTCAGAGTTTCTAAGTTCTCAAAAATTCAAGAATAACTTAAGATGGCATAGAATAAATTATCAAAATAAAAATTGCCCCTACAAATCACAAGCAGAGCTTTTGGAAGAAGTAAAATTCCCAAAGGAAAGTCTTGCTCAAGAGATTGAAGTAGTACAATTTCAGATTTCAAAAGCAAATGGAAGAGTTGTAGGTATAAGATTAGATTGTATATTTTATGTTTTTCACTTCGACCGTTATCATAACCTTCAACCTTCTAAAAATGAAAACTATACATTGGATCCAACTCAACTCTGTAACAATGAATATCAAGAAATGAGATCTCTTATCGACAAAATTAAACGCTTATTAGAACAGGATAAAATCAATGACATTAAAAATCTCATAAGTAAAAAACAACCTCAAGATGGCATTTATTATACTCCTATATCTAGTGAATTATGTGGCGATATAATAGAAAAAATTTTTAAACAAAATCCGGATTTAGAGCGGAATATAGACATGCTAATGTTAGAAGCAATAATGCAATTCGCAGAATTAGGCTGCAAGACCCAAGAACAATTAGCGACAACCTCAGATACTTTAAATTAACCTGTAAAAGTTAGCCATTGAATCTAACATTTAAAAATTATCTAATGTAATTAATATTTTCCTCTAAAAGAAAGTCTAGTTTTTTGCAAGTATGGAAAAGAAATCCATACTGATGCCAAAAAACAAGTAGCTTGAACAATATAAAGAAATTAAAAATTGTTTAGTTATCAATACCTAGCTAAATTACAAATGAGGTTATTCTATACATAATATATTACACTGTAACCTATATCTTATTATTGGTGAAGTTAGGATCAATATCATGCCATGGCAAAAAATGCAATTTAATAACATTCAAAATCAAAATGTACCCAAAGACAAAAAAACAATGGATGATGGTCTGATTTATTTATCGGATCGTGAGATCGAATCTAGCAGGAAAGCCCTTAAATATACCCATGGGTGTATGATGGGTTCTACACAGCGTAAGGCCGCACAAAAGGCTGGCTATAAAAGCAGTATAGCCATTACAAAACCTAAACCTTCTCAGGCATTAACTGCTATGCAAAAAGAGCTAGCTAAACAAGCACGAGATCGTCAACGTCGATTCGCCATGATGGCTGACCTTGCCGATGTTGGTTACGATGAATTTAAAGATATTGACAATCCAACGACTCATCGCTTGGGTATGGCAGCCGTTGCACTCAAAGCCACCGGCGAGATCAATAAGATGACTGGTGGCTATGAGGAGAATCAGCGGCGATTTGATCATGAGCTAGAAAGGCATGATCCCAAACAGGATGAAAAAAGCAAATAACTTTATTGACCGTTGCCAATAGCAGAATCATTTTCAAGTGTTAGCACGCCACAGAATAATACTTGGAGGTAATGGGCATTACAGGGGTAAGAGGGATAACATACATATAACACTAATATATTACTATATTGTAGGGAACCCCCTTAATTTGCCTTACCTATCGTATCCCCTCGGTGTATCCTACCCTTGCTATGTCCCTTATGCTTCATCAAGGGCACCTAAGACAATTTTCCACGTTTTGCTATCTGCCTCATTGGTAAATGAATCAGGATAATCTACACGATAGGCACTAGAATGCAATATAAAGCCATCTAATAGTATTTCAGAGGCTAAGGCTAGTTGGGCAGTGGTTTTTCTTAAAGTCTCCTCTACAGTCAAATTTGGCGCTTCTACGAGTAATGCATCGTGCACAGGCGCACATACTTTTATTTTATCCTGCACTAAGTTGATAATAGCGATTCGTAACATATCCGCACCATTGGCTTGCATAGGAAAGTTTTGCAACATCCGTTTATTGACTTGGCGTGTATCTGGCGATAGGTGAAGACGCCATCCACAAACGGTATCAATGTAGCCCCGTGCTAATGCTGTACTCACAGTGGCTTCACTCCATTTCCAAAACTGACGATAGGCCTGACGATGAAGATTAAGGAGATGGCGCGCTTCTGCAATACCAGTTTGCAGTCTATCAGCCAACCCGCGTTCTGCCATACCATAATGTACAGCAAGCACACATGCTTTACATTTTTCTCGCGCATTAGGATGGCTCTCTTTGGTGGCATTGGATGGGACTAATTCTACCTGTTTGGCAAATTCTAAATAAGGGTCGCCACTTGTGTATGCTTCCTGCATTACTTGATCCCCAGAAAGTGCCGCGGCAATACCAAATTCTTGCTGTGAATAATCCACATAAATTAATGTGGTATTTTGTTTTGGTTGTATCAAATGACGCATCCATTTCGGAGCTCCGAAAATATATCGAGAATTACTCGGTTGATTACGTCCTGTGCATGATGCAAAGGGTGATAATAATATGCGTTGCCGCCCGTCATTACTCACTTTAAGTTGATGGTCTTTTAATTTTGATAACGTTTCTCTTAGTGTTGCCAGTGGTTTTATAGATGGATATTGCCTAGCTAGCTTTTTAAAGGTTTTTGCATCTAATTTGGGTATGCCATGTTGGTATGGCCATACCATATCGTTGTCTTTGATGTATTTAATAAACCGATCTCGTTTGAATGTTATGCCATCGTAAAGATGGTGAGAGTCTAATTTCTTAATTAATTTCTCCTGGATCTTCGCTCGGTGTGTTGTGATTTGTTCAAGTTGGTGTTGATTCAAAGGTATGCCGTGTTGCTCGATAATTGCCACCGCCTTCATATAGTTGCTGCGGAATAATGTTTGTTGCCAATAGTGCTGTATATTTTGGGTGAATAATTGAGGTGCTTGGCGCAGATACACAGTGAATAAATCAGCAGTGATATTAACATCCGATTGGCAATAATCGAGGATTGCCTGTTTTTCTGCTTTGGTCACATCCAACCCTTTTGCGAGGATTAAATCACGTGTATCTTCTTTGGTACTTTTATCTACACCAGTGATACCATATTGCAGTGCACGTCCGAGTAGGCCAGAGCCGTGTGGTGATGCTAAGCCATTGTTAAAGAGTTTAAGTTCAACGTATAAATCTAATAAACATTCTGGGATGGGCCAGCCGAGATTTAAAAAACACCGTATTTCGGCTGAGGAATAAAAAGCGATAATAAGAGTATCCGCATTAATGCCAAACGGAGCTGAGTCTAACGTTTCTAATTCATTGTGCCAGAGCCGCAATACCGTGCCGTTATTGACTTCCTTTGCTACTAGGCACAGTATTTCAAGCTTGCCATTTTCAGGACCGCGAAACTCGAAATCAATGACCCAAATCTCGCGGTAATGTGGCTTCATGCTCGGCCTTGTAGTTGCTGGATAATAATGTGTTCTGAGTTGTCAATATAGTGTTGATCAAAGGCAGTATTGATTATAAACTCTAATGCCGTAGCTGGCTCAACATAATCGGGCCATTTTGGCGGTGGTAAAGCATCGGATGTATAAATCTGATAATTACCTAGTGCCTTATTTGCTGCTAACCTTGTCCATTGTGTTTTTGCTTGTTCCGCTGCTTGTATGGCTTTTTTATGCCATGTATTATGCGAGCCGTCAGCGGCCGGCAAGGGGATTGCCCAAAGCGTTACAATACCACGCGCTGAAATTACTGGATATAGCCTCACAAAACGTAACACTTCATAAATTTGACTTCCATCTAATGCCTTGTCACTAACCAGATAGGTCTCTGAGTTCTCCTTATCCTCGAACACATACGCCTCAAGATAAAGTTCGCTGTGTGTTCTAAACCATTCCACTTTCGTTGGCCTCCGTACTGGAATTGTCGGATTCACCTCCCTTTCTTGTATTACTGTAGAAGGTGTTTTAATTGCCTTGAAATTATCGATATTAATTTTACTCATGTTGATCTCCTCCTTGTTGCTCTATAAACGTTTCAAACGCATCAAGATTGATTAGAATTTTACGACCAATGCGTCTTATACAATTGTCGAATCCGTTTTCATGTTCATTAAATATCAACCAGCGTAATGATGACTCAGTGAATGCTGGGTATAATTGCGCTGCTAGCTTTACAGTTGCTAACCGTTTTGTTGGTATTAGTGTATTGTCAACCATTTTATTTGCCTCTTGTGAGTTAGTTTTGAGCAACAAGATGACTCACCACCTGCTGCGTTTTTACGTCATTTATTTGACTTTTTAGATTTAAGCAGACGGTATTCACGGCTAATTTCATTTTATGAAGTTGTGAAATTGTGAATTTATTAACTTACTGATTAATAGTCTAATTTAGATAAAATAATTCTGGCTTGTCTCAACAAGTGCTGGGTTAAAATGGGAATAGTTGGTTGGTTCTGTGTATAAAAAGTGGTAGTGACTCTGATCTGTTGATTATCTAGATTAACCTCCCGACTTCAAATAAGTTGATAAGTAAGCGAATTACAGCCTCATGGACAATCTCAAGCTTAGAAAAACAAAGGGTTCTTCTGGCTAAGTGCTTTATCCTTGTCCTAAATGTTAAATGTTTTCTTTCATTTTCTTGGGTATTGCGTTTACCCATTAAGTGTTTTTGTTTTGGTAAATGACGCTCATAGGCGCCCCCGCTCATCTGAGTAATAAAAGTCAATTCAATCGACTTAGCCTTTCTTTCAATGCCTTGAAGGCAGCCTCTTTTCTAGGGCCAAAATGATAAGCTAATACAGTGTGAGAGCAATGATCTATCGCATACTATAGCCACCGCTGATTTTTCTTATTTTCCACAAAACTCCTGTATAATTAAGAATAAATGTCTTTTTTCACAGAGAATATTATTACATCGATAACGTTGTTTCCCTTCATCGCTTAATCTACATTTAACAACATGAATTCCTTGGCAGCCTTGACATTTTACATCAATTTTCGCTACTTACTAATCTCCCTGAAAAGAAAGAAATTGTACTAAATAAACAGAGTAGAGGCGCTACCTAAAAAGTGGGGTTATGCTATTTTTTCCCCTTGCACTTGGAAACATAATTTTCAAAGGTGCGCTTTCCCATGGTCTGTGCCCTGTCATTATTGCTTATCCACTGTATTTTTGGGGCACGGTCACCCCACTCTGTCATTTCTTGGATTATTCCAAGAGACCCTTCTTGCTCACGCATATCGTCCCATACAGCTTTGGCGCTTGGGGGTTTTTCACTATTTGCTGATAACTTATCTATTGTTTTTGCTATCACCTTGTGCAGAGCGTGGCTGCGAGTTTGTTTTTTCCCATCCTTTGCCTTTTCGTGGTGTTCAACATCATCGAGCTCTACGTAAATATCATTAGGGCGAATCATAATGTGGGTAAGCGGTTCGAGTAGAAACTTTGACTCACCCGAAGGAAGTAGTGGTCGAAACATACAAATATGCAGATGTTGACCAGAATATTTCTTCACCCGCAACCATATTGTCATAGGCGGTGTATCAAGTATTGAACCACGATGCGCCTCTACTGCATCATATGATTCCATGTCTAATTGCAGAATAAATTCACATTTACTACACTCCCCAGTAAAATCAAGTGCGGGGAATATGACAGCAGCATGAGGATTGCGCTCATTATTGCGGAGCGTCGTGAGAATAGCCTCTTTTAATGATTGCCTATTTGCTTTAGGCTTACGTAATACTTCTAATAACTTAGTAGTAGGTACAGCACAAAATAATTTGCTATCAGAAAGGACAACCCATTGTGGATAATTATTTCGTGGGTATGGGAATCTATTTTGTAATCGAAAATATAATGGTAACTTAAGATTAACTAAGTGATTTATAATCGAGCATGTAAAGTTCGCATCGTTTAATCCCTTATACTCTTTAGTTAAATCCCATCGCTTCACTAACTCCGATAATTGCAGTGTTTTTATTCCACAGCCGCGTAAAGGGAAAGGTTTGAGCATGTTCAAGAGAAGATCTTCTTATTCATGCTGGCCACGACCTTGGCGGTATGCGCTTCCGATAGATGGGCGTAGCGTTTGACCATCTGCAAGGTTTTATGTCCCATAACCTCAGCAATTTCAGCGAGTGTGGCACCATTCATAGCTAAATAAGAAGCGGCACTGTGACGAAGGTCATGGAAGCGGAAATTATCTATACTCGCCTTTCTTAGCGCTGTTTTCCAAGGAGTACGTAGATCAATAGGACGTTTTTTGTCTTTACTTGGAAAAATAAGATCAGTATTAAAATAGCGAACTTTAGCATACGCCAATAAGATGGTTTTAGCGTGACCTACGAGTGGCAGCACACGCCGTTCACCATTTTTGGTATCATGCAACGTAATGACTTCTCGTTGGAAATCAATATCTGACCAATGTAGTCCTAGAATTTCCATGCGTCTAGCACCTGTCGATAATGCCAAAATCACCACTGTGTATAGGTACTCGCTTGCGCTGCTTTTACAGGCAGATAGTAAGCGAGATCGCTCATCATCATCTAAAAATCGAATGCGTCCCCTTGGCTCCGTTAAACGATTAACATTTAGCACAGGGTTTTCATCTATCCAGTTCCATTCACGCACTGCAATGGTAAATACATGACTTAACGCGGCTAAATAGCGATTCACTGTGGCTGGTGATCGCGCTCTAGCGATCTGTGTGTTGCTTAACAATAGCTGATCTCTGTGCTCAGAAATTAAGGCAGGTGTTACCTGGTGCAGTAACCGTTCACCTATTGCTTCCTTCCAACACAATAACTGAGGACGTTGCATCCGCTCTGCTTTAGGCTTATGTGGCATTACCATTAACAAATAGCGATCGATGCAATCACTTAGTGTACGACGCCTCGCTTCATTTGTTTTAAAATAGCGTCCTTCTCGGATTGCGCTTTCAGTATGTTGAGCCCACCGCTTTGCATCAGTAAGGCGAGTAAACGTAGCACTTTGGGTTGGAAACCCTTTCAGGCGAACCTTGACCCGATAGGTAATGTTTTGGCTATTTTTGCTAATGCGTTTTTCAATTGCGGCCATAAGTTGTGCGCCATGTGCTCTGTTATCACTTACTGCTTACAATAGTCTACTAACATTCAGATCAGATCACAATAATCATAAGCGTTATTGTATTTAACTTAATGATATATTGTTGATTTAATCATAATTCAACGCCGTGGGGGTGTATATGGGGCAGTGTGCATAGATTGTGTCAGGTAATTACCAAGGGTTAATGTAAAACAGTGGTTTGGATTATGATGATTAGGAGGTAGTAAAGCAGAGCGATATTATTTTCCAAGCGCCCCAAATTTGTCCCATTTTGCAATTTTCGGTTGCACTTGATTAGTATTTATTTTATAACCCATTGATTTTACTGAAGCTGGCGAAGAGATTCGAACTCCCGACCCGCTGATTACAAATCAGCCGCTCTACCAACTGAGCTACGCCAGCGTAATAACTGAATTCAATAAGTTGCAAACCTATTATTTTTTAGAAATTCTTCTAAGCTGGCTATTCTCCTAAAAAATTTCCTAAAAAACAACTGTCGTGTATCTTTTATTGCGGATCCACATAATGAATAAACCTTCCAGGAGTTTCGCATTTAGTAATGAACTATTATAATTTTTAGGATTGAACGAACGGAATAGGAAACCCAGATTGTCTCGACACAAATGCACAAAAGAACTTTATAGAGCCTTCCTAGAAGCGAGCAGTGTACGTTACTCAGGATTAGCGTTATCAGAGGTGAGTCCAGAAACAGCACTCTCCCATGACAGTATAAGCCGATGGTTATCGGATCAAAATTTTAGACCGTCCCAGGTTTGGCAAACGGTACGAGCCTATGTAGATCATTCAACTCCATCGCTATTAATAGTGGACGATAGAGTGTTATCAAAAATACACAGTAAAAAAATAGATTTGGTTCATTATCAATATTCGGGTAATGCCCATGATGTGATTGCAGGGATAGGTTTAGTGAATTTGGTGTGGTATGGATTAGAGGAAAGAAAAGGAGTTCCAGTGGATTATAGAATTTATGATAAAGACAGTGATGGCAAAACAAAAAATACCCATTTTTGTGAGATGCTTTCCTTGGCAAAGAGCAGAGGGTTTATTCCTGAGGCGGTGGTGATGGATTCTTGGTATTCAAGTTTAAAAAACCTCAAAGCAATAAGAGATCATGGGTGGACTTGGGTCACTCCTTTGCGAAAAAACCGCAAGGTGAATAGAAATCAAACATTAGAAAACTTAGTCATTCCAGATGAAGGGTTGTCTATTCATCTACGCGGCTATGGGTGGGTTACGGTATTCAAGTTCGTGGCTAAAAATAGCCGCGTTGATTACGTGGCGACTAATATGACTCACCCGACACGAGAAACCATTCAATCTATTGTGCAGGCGCGTTGGTCAATCGAAACTTATCATCGGGAACTTAAGCAGACTTGTGGCATTGAGCGTTGTCAGGCACGAAAGGGTCGAGCGCAAAGAAATCACATTTGTATGGCCATTATCGCTTGGATTAATAAAAATATGCGTCGCCTACAAGACAAAATCTCTTTTTATCAGCAAGACTGGCATACCATCAAGCCTGCTATCACTCAAAGCATTCGATCTATTAGGGCATTCACCTAAAAACAAAAGTGCGAAACTCCTGCCTTCTTGTTGAATAAGATTCGGTTTTATGTTTTTAATGGTTTATAGATAGGTTAGGATAACTGAGATAGAAGATCTATAAAGCTTAAATGGCCATACACGTTTTTAAAAAATGCACACTTTGTTCCCGAATTATAAATACTAGTTTAACTTAAGTGATTTTAACTGTAGTTAAAATTCCCGTATTGCGTAACAATTGGCTTCATGTGAGCATTTCAAGCTTTAATATGTTCTATTTTGTCACTTTTAAGGAGGATTTCATGGATGAAGAAGAGCCATTGTGTTTAAAGCGTTTTGGGTATTTGCCTACAAAAGAAGGAATGGAGTCTCAGCGAAAAGTAGGGCGTAGAAAATCTGAGCGTCACTATGTTAAAGATAACCCTGGTCTTTATTTGACTTCGCGTGAAGCCCAAGTGAGCCGACTGATTGCAAGTGGCTTCACTATTCGTGAGGCAGCAAAGCAGGTCTCGTTATCACCTCGTACGGTAGAATTTTATCTCAGCAATATAAGAAGAAAGCTTGGTGTTCGCAATAAAAATGAACTCATACGCTTTCTGCATGATAATGATTTCTTTAAGTAGTGTTATTGATCGATTATGATTTAGATTGGATTGATGTAAAAAAACTCATCCTTTGCGTACATTTGAGAATAAAATGTCTTATTTACTAGAGCTATGAATTACTGATAAGAAGTAGGATGAGGAACGAACTACATATTTGGCAAGCTTGGCTCAATGATGCAAGACCTCATATAGGTCATCTAGTGACCTATTTGACTCGTGATGAAAAGTTGCGTGGTGAGCAATTTATTAATTCTGAACATCGAACTCGATTTTTATTAGCACAGGCGATATTGCGAGATGTCTTATCACATTATACTCATCAAGCACCACAACAGATGCGCTTGAGTCGAAGCTCACATGGTAAACCTTATCTAGTGGATTCAGATTTTACATTTAATTTGACGCATTCTAATGAGTGTGTACTCATAGCAGTCACTGCTGAACACGAGGTAGGCATTGATGTAGAGTTTTTGGAAAGATCCCGTCATTTGGATGCTTTAGTAAGACGATTTTTTTCTAAAGAGGAGCAGCGGGCTTATTTTTCATATACTTCAGCTGCTGAGCGTCGCCTTGCTTTTTATCGAGGTTGGACACGTAAAGAAGCCTATCTTAAAGCAATCGGTTTAGGGCTCTCTTATCCCTTGCATCAATTTACAGTGTCGCTTGCTCCAGATGAGCAGCATGCTTTGTTGCAGGTTGATCATAGTGATCAATCAATTCGATCGAAATGGACGGTATTTTCTTTTAGCGTGAATAATCATTATTTGGCCTCTGTTGCCGTTAAAGCTTCTATAGAGAAGTTACGAACCCATCATTGGTCATTTTCGTATCGCTAAACAGGGTCTCTGTTTAGCTCTCCTCTTGGCTATAAAATACGTTGGCTTGATATCATAATTAACAAACCGTTTTGTTCAATAGTGATGCTGTTGTGTCTCAACAGTTCGTTCACTGGATCTCAATCGCCACGTTTTTCGCTTCAAGTAAGCCAATTATTCTCCACTATAAACGGACCTTAGTTTATTACTTTGGAGATCATGTTGACATAAGAAAGTGACTTAAGCACAATAAGCGGCTTACTTTTTAGTGGCTATAAAGTGGCGAGGAGGGGTTCCCGAGCGGTCAAAGGGATCAGACTGTAAATCTGACGGCTTAGCCTTCGGAGGTTCGAATCCTCCCCCCTCCAAAGTTGGGGGAGAATGTAAAAGCAGCGGGTGTAGTTCAATGGTAGAACCTCAGCCTTCCAAGCTGATGGCGTGGGTTCGATTCCCATCACCCGCTCCAAAGGAAGGTTGCGGGCTGAGGTGCTTCCATTAAGGCCTACATAGCTCAGGGGTAGAGCACTTCCTTGGTAAGGAAGAGGTCACCGGTTCAAATCCGGTTGTAGGCTCCAGAGCCTATAAAATATAGTGAATAGTTTTCATCAAGAGGAAAGATTAGATGTCGAAAGAGCAATTTATCCGAGACAAAGAGCATGTAAATGTAGGTACGATAGGTCATGTAGACCATGGTAAGACGACATTAACGGCGGCGTTAACGAAATGTTTATCGGAGAAATATGGAGGAGATTCGAAGGCGTTTAAAGAGATAGATAACGCGCCGGAAGAAAGAGCTCGAGGTATAACGATAGCGACCTCGCATGTGGAGTATCAAACGGAGAAGCGTCACTATGCGCATGTGGATTGTCCAGGACATGCGGATTATGTAAAGAACATGATTACGGGTGCGGCGCAGATGGACGGAGCGATTTTAGTAGTGAGTGCGGCAGATGGTCCGATGCCGCAAACACGAGAGCATATAGTGCTGGCTCGACAAGTGGGAGTGCCTTACATAGTAGTGTATATGAACAAGTCGGATTTAGTGGATGATGAAGAGCTACTGGAATTGGTAGAGATGGAAGTGAGGGAGTTGTTAAGTGCGTATGATTTTCCGGGAGATGAGACGCCGATAATAGTAGGATCTGCGTTAAAGGCCTTAGAAGGGGATACGAGTGAGATAGGAGTGCCGTCGGTATTGAAGTTGGTAGAGACGATGGATTCGTATATACCGTTGCCGGAGCGAGCTGTAGATAAAGATTTTTTGATGCCGATAGAGGATATATTTTCGATATCGGGTCGAGGGACGGTGGTAACGGGGCGTATAGAGAGAGGCGTGGTGCATGTAGGAGATGAGTTGAGTATTGTAGGGATAAAGGAGACGAGTTCGACGACGTGTACGGGAGTGGAGATGTTCCGTAAGCTGTTGGATGAGGGTCAAGCGGGAGATAACGTAGGTGTATTATTACGCGGTACGAAGCGAGAAGAGGTAGAGCGAGGTCAGGTATTAGCGAAACCAGGTACGATAACGCCGCATGTTGAGTTTGAAGCGGAAGTGTATGTGTTATCGAAAGAGGAAGGAGGTCGTCATACGCCGTTTTTGAAAGGATATCGTCCGCAGTTTTATTTTAGGACGACGGATGTGACAGGTGCGGTGGAGTTGCCGGCGGATATGGAGATGGTGATGCCTGGTGACAATGTGAAGGTAGTGGTTAAGTTGATTGCGCCGATTGCGATGGAGGAAGGCTTACGGTTTGCTATTCGTGAGGGAGGGCGTACTGTTGGTGCCGGAGTCGTCTCTAAAATTATTAAATAAATTGAAGTTGAAGGCCAGTAGCTCAATTGGCAGAGTGGCGGTCTCCAAAACCGCAGGTTGTGGGTTCGATTCCCTCCTGGCCTGCCATTAGTAACAAGGTTAATAATGAGTCGAGAGAGTACAAATCAAAAAACAAATATGAAAAAATCAAATGATGTTTTTAAATGGGTTTTGGTTTTTTTACTCATTATTTTTGCTGTTTATGCAAATAATTATTTTGCACATATTGCTTGGGGAATTCGTGCAGCAGTCGGTATTATATGGTCTGCTTTGATTGTTGTTGTGATTAGCGCAACAGCAAAGGGTCGGGCAATATTTGCCTTTGTTAAAGGCGCGCGTGTTGAATTACGTAAAGTAGTTTGGCCAACGAAACAAGAAACAATGCAGATGACCTTGTTAGTGATTGTGATGGTGGTTATTGTGGCTCTTATTTTGTGGGGTTTAGATGCGCTTTTCTTCTGGATTGTGAAGTCGTTATCAGCTTAAAGAGAATGGAAGTCATGTTGGAGCAGAGTGAGAAAAGATTGAAAAAACGTTGGTATGTAATTCATGCTTATTCTGGCTATGAAAATTATGTTGTTCGTGCATTATCTGAACGTATTAAGCTCAAAGGTTTTGAGACACGCTTTGATGAAATTATTGTGCCGACAGAAGAAGTAGTTGAAATGCGAGGGGGGCAGAAGCGTAAAAGTGAGCGTAAATTTTTTCCAGGTTACGTATTAGTTAAAATGGAAATGGATGATGAAACTTGGCACTTAATTCGCAGTGTACCGCGTGTTTTAGGTTTTATTGGGGGAACTGCTGAGCGACCTGCGCCGATTTCAGATCGTGAGGCTGATCATATTTTACGACGTGTTGAAGAAGGTGAAAATAAGCCTAAACCAAAAGTTTTGTTTGAGCCTGGTGAGGTAGTTCGTGTTATTGATGGACCATTTGCTGACTTTAATGGGACCGTTGAAGATGTTAACTATGAAAAAAATCGTCTACGTGTTTCAGTGTCTATTTTTGGTCGTGCAACTCCGGTTGAGCTAGAGTTTAACCAGGTTGAAAAGAGTTAGTAGTTACTTAAATTATGGGGAGCTTAAATTTTTTTAAGTGATTGAACCCACGAGGATATTATTATGGCAAAGAAAATTTCAGGTTATGTCAATCTGCAGATTAAAGCAGGGGAAGCAAATCCAAGTCCACCTGTCGGTCCTGCTTTAGGTCAACAAGGTGTCAATATTATGGAATTTTGTAAGGCATTTAATGCGCAGACCCAATCCATGGAAAAAGGAATGCCAATTCCTGTTAAAATTACAGTGTATGCTGATCGTAGTTTTACTTTTGTCACGAAAACACCACCTGCTGCTTTTTTGCTTAAGAAAATTGTATTAGGGGGAGGTAAGGGAAGTGCAGCACCTAATACTAATAAAGTGGGGACAGCAACACGATCACAACTAGAAGAAATTGCCAAGATTAAACAACCTGACCTAACTGCTGCCGATCTTGATGCTGCAATTCGTACTATTGCAGGAACGGCACGTAATATGGGCATCGAAGTGGAGGGTATTGAGTAATGGCTAAACTCTCGAAAAGACGTCAAGCATTTTGGCAAAAAGTTGAAATAGCGAAACAATACCCCTTTGAAGAAGCAATCAATTTAGTGAAAGAGTGTGCCACTGTGAAATTTACAGAGCGTGTTGATGCGGTGATTCGTTTGGGTGTTGATGTTCGTAAATCAGATCAGACTGTTCGAGGGGCTACTATTTTGCCAAATGGCCTTGGTAAAGCAGTTCGAATTGCTGTGTTTGCACAGGGTGAAAATGCAGATAAGGCAAGAGCAGCAGGTGCTGATGTAGTAGGTTTTGAAGATCTTGCTGAGCGAATAAAACTGAAAAAAGAGAAAATTGATTTTGATGTGGTGATTGCTACTCCAGATGCAATGCGTATTGTAGGTCAACTTGGTCAGATTTTGGGCCCTTGTGGTTTAATGCCAAATCCTAAGGTAGGAACAGTATCAGCAGACGTTGAGGAGGCTATTAAAAATGTGAGCTCTGGTGTGCGTTATCGCACTGATAAAAATGGTATTATTCATTGTACTGTAGGTAATGTTAATTTTGATAATAGTGCATTGCAACAAAACGTTGAGGTGTTGTTATTAGATTTAAAAAAAATAAAACCAGCCTCTGCTAAAGGTAGCTATTTGAAAAAACTTGTTATCTCTTCAACGATGGGTCCTGGTATTTTGGTAGATCTGGCCTCATTGAGTATTTAGTAAAACAATGAGAGTTAGGGTTTTGGTGAAATAAATGAAGGAGTGTTTGTAATCCTTGTTATATTTCGAGGATTTAGAGTTTCGCGATAAAAACATTAAGTAAAGTAAGGCATAAGTCGCTTTTCAAGTTTTTTGAACTAAGTGCCCTTTATGTCTTTTATTTGTTGTTTTTTCGTCGAAGACCGTAGGTGTGCTAATGTATTTCTTTCTTGAAGAAATACATTATCGCTTAAATTGTACAATGTCAGCCTGCGCAGACGGTGTTATCGCATTGAATATTTAATTCAGCGTGCACCATGTTGGGTGAGTGATTGCCTCTGCTGTATTGAATTGGAAAAGTAAGTCAAGTTTTCAGTTCATTTTAGTGAGCAGTTGCTTAATTTTGGAGATAAACGGTGGCATTAAAACTTAAAAATAAAAAAATAATAGTTGCTGAGTTAGCAGAAATAGCAAGTAGTGCTGTTTCGGCTGTCGCTGCTGATTATCGTGGCTTAACTGTTTCTGCTATGACGGAGTTGCGTTATCATGCCCGTAATTCGGGTGTTAGGATGCGTGTTTATCGTAATACGCTAGCGCGTCGTGCTGTGGAGAAAACAGCGTTTGCTTGTTTAAAAGAAGTATTGAATGGCCCGATTGTTTTGCTGTTTTCAGTAGAAGAACCAGGGGCTGCTGCTCGAGTATTACGTGATTTTATAAAAAAGCATAAAGCTTTAGAAGTCCGTGCTCTTGCAATGGGAGGTGCACTTTTAGCAGCAAGTCAACTGGAGGTCATTGCTTGCTTGCCTTCGCGTGAAGAAGCGCTGGCAAAACTGGTTTCTATGATTCAAGCGCCGATAACTCAGTTTGTACGTACTTTAAAAGAACCAGTAGCTCAGTTAGTCAGAGTTATGGCTGCAGTGCGCGATCAAAAGCAAGAAAATTGATATTTTACTATGTAAATTTTTGGAGAAAAAAATGGCTGAATTAAATAAAGAAAATATTTTAGAAGCTGTTGCTAATATGAGTGTCATGGATATCTGTGATCTCGTGAGTGCAATGGAAGAAAAATTTGGAGTCTCTGCCGCTGCTGCAGTAGCAGTAGCAGGCCCAGCTCTAGCAGGTGGCACTGATGCAGGCGCTAGTGAGGAAAAAACTGAGTTTAATGTGATGATGAAAAGCTTTGGATCTAACAAGATCAGTGTTATTAAGGCGATTCGTGCAATCACAGGTTTGGGTTTAAAAGAAGCCAAAGATATGGTGGAAAAAACTCCTGTTGTGGTTAAAGAAGGGATTTCCAAGGATGAATCAGCAGAAATTAAAAAGCAACTTGAAGAAGCGGGTGCAACAGTCGAACTAGAGTAATCGACGAAGTTAATTGAGTGGTGGATCAATCCGCCACTCATTTTTTTTATAAAAAAGAGGCACAGCAATATGGCTCGTAGCACAAAAAATGTAAATCGTTATGTAGTGACTTCTAATTCTGAAAAGCGACGTGTTCGCTTGCGTTTAGGTAAGAGTAAACCTGAAATTTTGAAAATACCTTATTTGCTGTCAATTCAGCTAGATTCTTACGCACAATTTTTGCAAGCTGATGTGGAACCAAAAAAACGAAAACCAATGGGGTTACACGCTGCCTTTTCTTCTGTATTTCCTATTGTCAGTTTTTCAGGCCATGTTCACCTAGATTATGTGAGTTATAGCTTGGGAGATACTATTTTTGATGTGGAAGAGTGTAAGTTACGTGGCTTAACCTATGCAGCACCACTTAAAGTGAAGATGCGCCTTACTATTTATGATAAAGAATCTTCGTCTAAAAATCCGGTTGTAAAAGATATTAAGGAACAAGAAGTTTATATGGGTGAAGTCCCTTTGATGACAGGAGCAGGTAGCTTAGTTATCAATGGTACAGAGCGGGTTGTTGTGTCTCAATTGCATCGTTCTCCTGGTGTTTTCTTTGAGCATGATAAAGGTAAAACACATTCTTCAGGTAAGTTGCTCTATTCTGCGCGTATTATTCCCTACCGTGGTTCCTGGTTAGATTTTGAGTTTGATCCTAAAGATACTGTTTTTGTTCGTATTGATCGTCGTCGTAAATTACCTGCAACAATTATTTTGCGTGCATTAGGCTATACGACAGAAGATATTTTAGATATGTTCTATGTGACAAATTCATTTCAGCTTAGTGAGGATGCTTTAGTTTTAGAACTTGTGCCGAGCCGCTTACGAGGTGAGTTAGCTGTTGCTGATATTAAAGATAGTAAAGGTAAGGTAATTGTTGAGCAAAATCGTCGCATTTCAGTACGCCATATTAATTTGATTGAAAAAGCAGGTATTGAGCAGGTTACTGTTCCTGATGAATATTTAATAGGTAAGGTGGTCGCTAAAGCAATTATTGATGAGGAGTCTGGTGAGGTTATTGCTCATGCTAATACTGAAATCACAGCTGAATTAATCGCAGTATTACGTGAAGCGGGCATCACACGATTAGAAACACTTTATATCAATGAAATTGAATGTGGTCCTTATATTTCTGATACGTTGCGCTTGGATTCTACAACGAATCAATTAGAAGCGCTGGTTGAAATTTATCGTATTATGCGTCCAGGTGAGCCGCCCACCAAAGAAGCAGCTGAAGCATTGTTTGAGAATTTGTTCTTTAATCCAGAGCGTTATGATTTATCTCTAGTAGGTCGAATGAAGTTTAATCGTCGTGTGGGTATTGACAGTATTACGGGCTCTTCTGTGCTTACAAAAGAAGATATTGTGGCTGTATTAAAAGTATTAGTAGAAATTCGCAATGGTCGAGGTGAAGTTGATGATATTGATCACTTAGGTAATCGACGTGTGCGCAGTGTTGGAGAAATGGCAGAAAATCAATTCCGTGTGGGTTTAGTACGTGTTGAGCGTGCCGTAAAGGATCGTTTAAGTTTAGTAGATGTTGAAAATTTAATGCCTCAAGACCTAGTTAATGCAAAACCAGTATCTGCAGCTATTAAGGAATTTTTTGGATCAAGCCAGTTGTCTCAGTTTATGGATCAGAATAATCCATTATCAGAAGTGACTCATAAGCGTCGTGTTTCTGCACTAGGCCCAGGTGGTTTAACACGCGAGCGTGCTGGTTTTGAGGTTCGTGATGTTCACCCAACGCATTATGGTCGTCTTTGTCCCATTGAGACCCCTGAAGGTCCTAATATTGGTTTAATCAACTCATTAGCTGTTTTTTCGCGAGCGAATAATTACGGCTTCTTAGAAAGCCCTTATCGCAAGGTGGTTAACGGTAAGGTTACAGATGACATTGAGTATTTGTCAGCCATTGAGGAAGGCAATTTTTATATTGCTCAGGCCAATACCAATACAGATACTGCTGGTTGTTTGACTGATGATTTGATTTCTTGTCGCTATAAGGGAGAATTTACATTAACCCAGCCTGAAAAAATTGATTATATGGATGTATCGCCACGACAAATCGTATCAGTGGCAGCTTCATTAATTCCTTTCTTAGAGCATGATGATGCAAATCGTGCGTTGATGGGATCTAATATGCAGCGTCAAGCAGTTCCAACCGTGCGCCCAGAGAAACCACTGGTGGGTACTGGCATGGAGCGAATTGTTGCTGTCGATTCTGGTGTTACAGTAAGTGCAAAGCGTAGAGGTATTGTTGATTCAGTGGATGCTTCTCGCATCGTCGTACGGTTTAATAAAGATACTTTAAATGAAAGTGATGAAGGTATTGGTGTTGATATTTACAATCTCACTAAATTTACGCGTTCAAATCAAAATACTTGTATTAATCAACGTCCTATTGTGCAAGCAGGTGATGTGGTAGAAGTAGGAGATGTATTGGCTGATGGCCCATCAACTGACTTGGGTGAATTGGCTTTGGGTCAAAATTTGTTGGTTGCATTCATGCCTTGGAATGGTTACAACTTTGAGGATTCCATTCTGATCTCAGAGCGCCTTGTTGAAGAAGATCGTTTTACTACGATTCATATTCAGGAGTTGACCTGTGTTGCGCGTGATACCAAGCTAGGGCCTGAAGAAGTGACTGCTGATATTCCTAATGTCGGTGAAAGTGCACTGTCGCGACTAGATGAGTCTGGTATTGTTTATGTGGGTGCTGAAGTGAAGCCAGGTGATATTCTTGTTGGTAAGGTGACTCCAAAAGGAGAAACTCAACTCACGCCAGAAGAAAAATTACTCCGTGCTATTTTTGGTGAGAAAGCCTCTGATGTTAAAGACAGTTCGCTGCGTGTGCCACCAGGAGCAAATGGTACTGTTATTGATGTTCGTGTCTTTACACGAGAGGGAGTAAAAAAAGATGCACGTGCTTTAGAAGTTGAAGCGGCAGAGTTAGAGAAGGCACAAAAAGACTTAAATGATGAGCTACGTATTCGTGAGGATGCTTTATTTTATGATTTCGAGGCACTGATTTTAGACAAAGTAGCTCTAGGCGGTCCTGCACGATTAAAATCAGGATCAAAAATCACTAAAGATTATTTATCTGACTTGCCACATGAGCAGTGGTTTGAAATTCGTCTAAAGGACGAGCAGGTGACGCAACGCGTTGAGGCGATACAGGCGCACTATAAATTACTTTATAAAGAGCGTGATGCTAAGTTGAAGGCCTCGAAAGAAAAATTAACACAAGGCGATGATTTAGCGCCAGGTGTTATTAAGATTATTAAAGTGTATCTGACGGTGAAGCGACGTATTCAGCCAGGTGACAAGATGGCGGGTCGTCACGGTAATAAAGGAGTTATTTCAAAGGTCGTTGCAGTTGAAGATATGCCTTACCTGGAAGATGGCACGCCTGTAGATATTATATTGAATCCTTTAGGTGTACCTTCTCGTATGAATATCGGTCAAATCTTAGAAACTCATTTAGGTTGGGCCGCAAAAGGTTTAGGTACGAAGATCCAGCATATGTTAGATACTGACCCCTCAGTGAGCAGCATTCGTGATGAATTGAGTCAAATCTATGATGTTAGCTATGGGCAAAAATTGGATTTAGATACTTTAGAAGAGGAGGAAGTGAGACTATTAGCACATAACCTAAGTGATGGAGTACCTATTGCAACCCCTGTGTTTGATGGTGCTAGTGAGGAAGAGGTGCAGCGTTTGGTTGATTTAGCGGGATTAACCTCTGAGTCAGGTCAGGTGACTTTATATGATGGGCGCACGGGTAGAGCCTTTGAACGTCCAGTGACTGTAGGCTACATGTATATGTTAAAACTCAACCACTTGATAGATGATAAAATGCATGCTCGTTCTACAGGCTCTTATAGTTTAGTGACTCAGCAGCCATTGGGTGGTAAAGCGCAGTTTGGTGGGCAACGTTTTGGTGAGATGGAAGTATGGGCACTGGAGGCTTATGGGGCAGCTTATACCTTGCAGGAGATGCTTACTGTTAAATCTGATGATGTTAATGGGCGTACTCGTATGTATAAAAACATTGTGGATGGTGATCATCGAATGGAGGCTGGTATGCCAGAATCCTTTAATGTGCTTATCAAAGAAATTCGTTCACTAGGTATAGACATTGCTTTAGAAGAAGATGAGTAGTGTAATTCTGTGGAAGGATCGTTTTAATCGATAAGTTTTGTTGTAAAAAGACGAATTTTTTAGGAGAGTAAAGCGTGAGAGATTTACTAAGACAAGTCAAAAAGATTCATGGCAATCAAGCAGAAGAGTTTGATGCTTTACGTATTAAACTAGCCTCACCAGAAGAAATTCGTTCTTGGTCTTTTGGTGAGGTAAGAAAGCCAGAGACAATTAACTACCGTACATTTAGGCCTGAGCGTGATGGCCTGTTTTGTGCAAAAATCTTTGGTCCAGTAAAAGATTATGAGTGTCTTTGTGGTAAATACAAACGACTGAAGCATCGTGGTGTTATTTGTGAAAAATGCGGTGTTGAGGTTACTTTAGCGCGCGTACGTCGTGAGCGTATGGGGCACGTTGAATTGGCCTGTCCTGTGGCTCATATTTGGTACCTTAAATCATTACCTTCTCGTATTGGTTTATTACTGGATATGACCTTGCGTGATATCGAGCGTATTTTATATTTTGAGGCATTTGTGGTTGTTGATCCAGGTATGACGCCTCTTGAAAAAGGGCAACTACTCTCTGAAGAAGCTTATTTAGACTCCTTAGAAGAATATGGTGATGATTTTGAAGCCCATATGGGTGCTGAGGCAATTCAATATTTACTAAAAGAGCTGGATTTACAGGCAGAAGTGGCAAGGCTTCGTGAAGAAATTCCACAAACTTCTTCTGAAACTAAAATTAAGAAATACACGAAACGACTTAAAGTCATGACGGCATTTTTAGAATCAAGTAATAAACCTGAGTGGATGATTTTAAATGTATTGCCAATATTGCCGCCTGATTTGCGTCCCTTGGTACCACTGGATGGGGGTCGTTTTGCAACCTCTGATCTTAATGATCTGTATCGCCGTGTTATTAATCGTAATAATCGTTTAAAACGTTTATTGGATCTTAGTGCGCCAGATATTATTGTTCGTAATGAAAAGCGAATGTTACAAGAAGCAGTTGATGCCTTACTCGATAATGGGCGGCGAGGTCGTGCGATTTTAGGGTCTAATCGTCGTCCCCTTAAATCATTGGCTGATATGATTAAAGGTAAGCAGGGGCGCTTTCGTCAAAATCTATTAGGTAAACGAGTTGATTACTCGGGTCGTTCCGTTATTGTAGTGGGTCCAACCCTAAAATTGCACCAATGTGGTTTGCCGAAAAAGATGGCATTAGAGTTGTTTAAGCCATTTATTTTTAGCAAATTGCAACGTCGTGGTTTGGCCTCAACGATTAAAGCAGCAAAGAAAATGGTTGAGTCTGAAATTCCTGAGGTATGGGATATTTTGGCAGAAGTTATTCGTGAGCATCCAATTCTTCTTAATCGAGCGCCGACATTGCATCGTTTAGGCTTACAGGCATTTGAGCCTGTATTAGTTGAAGGTAAAGCTATTCAGTTACATCCTTTAGTATGTACTGCATTTAATGCCGATTTCGATGGTGATCAAATGGCGGTACATGTTCCCTTAACATTAGAGGCGCAACTTGAAGCTCGTTGTTTAATGATGTCGACTAATAACGTCTTGCATCCTGCTAATGGCGAGCCGGTTATCGTACCGACTCAGGATGTTATTTTGGGCCTTTACTACATGACGCGTGAGCGCATTAATGCCAAAGGTGAAGGCTTTATTTTTAGTGATGTAGATGAGGTATCACGTGCTTATGAGAATGACATGGTGGAATTGCACGCACGTATTAAAGTTCGTATTGATGAAGTGATGCTTAATGCAGAAGGTGAAAAAGAGAAGCGCCGTCATTTGGTTGAAACAACAGTAGGTCGTGCTTTACTGTGGGAGATTGTTCCTGAGGGGTTGACTTATGATCTCATCGATCGGCCAATGACGAAAAAAATGGTTTCAAAATTGCTAAATATTTGTTTTAGAAGTTTGGGCACCAAGGAAACTGTCATTTTTGCTGATCAGCTAATGTATATGGGGTATCGTTATGCCACTTATTCTGGTGTTTCAATTGGTGTTAGCGATTTAGAAATTCCAGATGGAAAACAAGATATTATTGCTAAAGCAGATGAAGAGGTTCGTGAAATTGAGCAACAGTTCGCTTCTGGCCTAGTGACTCATGGTGAGCGCTACAACAAGGTTATTGATATTTGGTCGCATACTAATGACCAAGTTGCAAAAGCGATGATGGAGAAAATATCAAAAGAAGTGATTGTAAGTAAAGAAGGTAATGCAGTAACACAAGAGTCGTTTAATTCGATTTACATGATGTCAGATTCTGGTGCGCGAGGTTCTGCTGCGCAAATTCGTCAATTAGCCGGTATGCGTGGTTTGATGGCCAAGCCTGATGGTACTATTATCGAAACGCCAATTACCGCTAACTTTCGTGAAGGTTTGACCGTCTTACAATACTTTATTTCTACCCACGGGGCACGTAAAGGTTTAGCAGATACCGCATTGAAAACAGCCAACTCAGGTTATTTAACACGTCGCCTAGTAGATGTAGCGCAAGATCTTGTTGTGATTGAGGTAGACTGCGGTACAGAAGAAGGGCTTGAAATGAAGCCACATATTGAAGGAGGTGATGTAGTTGAAGCATTGCGCGAGCGAGTATTAGGTCGTGTTACAGCACAGCCAGTGCTACATCCAAAAACTGATGAAGAGCTGATCCCTTTTAATACCATGTTAGATGAAGAGCTGGTTGAGTTGTTGGATCGAAATAGTATTGATCGTGTTGTTGTTCGATCTGCAATTACTTGCCGAACACGTTATGGCTTATGTTCGTTGTGTTATGGCCGTGATTTAGCACGTGGGCATATGGTGAATGTTGGCGAGGCCGTTGGTGTGGTGGCAGCGCAGTCAATTGGTGAGCCAGGAACCCAGTTGACGATGCGTACTTTCCATATTGGTGGAGCTGCTTCTCGTGCAACTGCGGTAAATAGTATTGAAGTTAAAACCAGTGGACAGGTCAAACTGGTTAACATGAAGACTGTAAAAAATCCATCAGGTAAATTAGTAGCGGTATCTCGTTCTGGACAATTAGTAGTTCACGATAGTCAAGGCAGTGAGTGTGAACAGTATAAGGTCCCTTATGGTGCTGTTATTATGATTAAAGATGGCATGGTGGTAAAAGCTGGTCAGGTAGTGGCGCAATGGGATCCACATACTCATCCGATTATTACTGAAGTAACAGGTAGAGTGAAATTTATTGATTTAGTCGAAGGATCGACTATGAATCGTCAAACTGATGAACTTACAGGATTAACCAGTATTGTTGTTACTGTGGCAAAGCAACGCGGTTCAAGTGGGAAAGAGTTGCGGCCGATGTTAAAGTTGGTTGATGATGAAGGTAATGATATTTTCTTGCCAGGTAGTAAGGTACCTGCACAGTATTTTATGCCAGAAGGAACGATTATTAATCAGGAAGATGCAGCGACTGTGGCAGTAGGGGATGTGATTGCACGTATTCCACAAGAAACATCAAAAACACGCGATATTACTGGAGGCTTACCTCGTGTAGCTGATTTATTTGAAGCACGTAAGCCAAAAGATGCCGCTATTTTGGCAGAAGTATCGGGTATTGTAAGTTTTGGCAAAGATACCAAAGACAAAGGACGTTTTATTATTACAGCACCTGATAGCTCTACTTATGAGCAACTTATTCCTAAGTGGCGTCGTGTCAATGTATTTGAAGGTGAAACAGTAGAGAAAGGTGAAGTGATTGCTGATGGTGCAATGGATCCACATGATATTTTACGTTTACTAGGTGTTACTGCTTTATCAAACTACATTGTTAATGAAGTGCAGGAAGTATATCGCTTACAGGGTGTTAAAATTAATGATAAACATATTGAGGTCATCGTTCGTCAAATGATGCGTAAAGTCTTGGTGACAGAAGCTGGTGATTCAGAATGCTTGGCGGGTGAACAGGCAGAATATTATGACTTATTAAAACAAAATGATGTTCTTAAAAAGGAAGATAAAATACCTGCTAAGTTTGAACGTTTATTATTAGGGATTACCAAGGCATCCTTAGCAACAGAGTCTTTTCTCTCCGCTGCATCGTTCCAGGAAACAACGCGTGTATTAACTGGTGCCTCTATTGCTGGTAAGTGTGATGATCTGCGTGGTTTAAAAGAAAATATTATTGTAGGTCGCATTATTCCAGCAGGGACTGGTTTTTCTTATCATGCACAACGTTCCGATAAACGTAAAATTGAGAGTCATGAGGTCACTGAGGAAGAGAAGGTAGTTATGGCCAGTGAAGCAGAACAAGC
Source organism: Coxiellaceae bacterium (assembly GCA_965214015.1). GTDB lineage: Bacteria > Pseudomonadota > Gammaproteobacteria > Coxiellales > Coxiellaceae > CBDCAS01. The sequence goes on along the minus strand of CBDCAS010000019.1, from coordinate 148,008 downwards.
ATTGAGTGAAGCACTGAAATCATCACCAATGAATGATATGGTCGAAAAAAGTGAAGAAAAAGCAAAGTAAAGGGCTCAATACTTGACAGGATAGGTGGCCTTACTTATTATCCACGATCCTTATGTCTTTGTTTGACGTTATTATTGCTTCTTAGTAGTAATGAAGTCTTGTAGTTTTAAGTTTTAAATTTGTCGAAGAGTTAGAAAGCTATGGCAAGAATTAACCAGCTGGTGCGTAAGCCCCGCAAAATTCAAAATAAAAAATCTAATGTCCCTGCTTTAGGGGGTTGTCCGCAGCGTCGAGGTGTTTGTACGCGTGTATATACAACAACTCCTAAAAAGCCGAACTCAGCACTGCGTAAAGTAGCGCGTGTTCGTATTACCAATGGTTATGAGGTCACTGCTTATATTGGTGGTGAAGGCCATAATCTTCAAGAGCACTCAGTTGTGTTGATTCGAGGTGGTCGTGTCAAAGACTTACCAGGGGTTCGTTATCATATTGTTCGTGGCAGTTTAGATACTACTGGCGTTTCAGGTCGTCGTCGTGGTCGCTCTAAATACGGTCAGAAGAAGCCAAAAGAGTAAGGAATCATTTATGCCTAGAAGAAAAAAAGCACCAAAGCGCTCTATTTTGCCAGACCCTTTGTTCCATAGCATCCCACTGGCGAAGTTTATTAACTCAGTAATGTGTAATGGTAAAAAATCTCTTGCTGAAGGTATTGTTTATGGTGCATTAGATGATGTAGTGCAAAAGCTCCAATCTACTGGAAAAGCTGCTGATGTAATCAGTCAAAATGATGTTAATACTAAAATGAGCAGTTCAAAAGAAGAACGATCAGTTTCTGTTAGTGATATTCGTGTAAGTGAGGAGGCTCGTGTAATAGCTTTGAGTGCTTTTAAAAAAGCCTTGGACAATATCACTCCTTTGGTTGAGGTGAAATCACGACGGGTTGGAGGGTCTACTTATCAAGTTCCTGTTGAAATTCAATCTACAAGACGTACTGCGTTGGCTATGCGCTGGCTAGTTGAATATTCAAGTCAACGCAATGAGAAAACTATGGTGATACGTCTATCTAATGAGATTATGGATGCTCTTAATAATCGAGGTGGTGCTGTTCGTAAGCGTGATGATGTGCACCGTATGGCAAAAGCAAATCAAGCATTTGCTCACTATAGGTGGTAGTCGTTATGCCAAGAGACATTGCACTAAATAAAATTCGCAATATTGGGATTATGGCTCATATAGATGCCGGAAAGACAACAACAACGGAGCGTATACTTTACTATACAGGTGTCTCTCACAAGATGGGTGAAGTGCATGAAGGCAGTGCTGTCATGGACTGGATGGAGCAGGAACAAGAGCGTGGTATTACTATTACATCGGCAGCAACGACTTGCTACTGGCAAGGGATGGATAAACAATTTCCGAAGCATCGTATTAACATTATTGATACGCCTGGCCATGTTGATTTTACTATTGAGGTAGAACGCTCACTGCGTGTACTTGATGGTGCTGTTGCTGTGTTCTGTTCAGTAGGTGGTGTTGAGCCACAAAGTGAAACAGTGTGGCGTCAGGCAAATAAGTATAGGGTACCTCGTATTGGTTTTGTCAATAAGATGGATCGTGCAGGGGCTGATTTTTTACGAGTCGTAGACCAGGTAAAAAACCGTCTTAAAGCAACTCCTATTCCTATTCAGTTGCCTATTGGTGCTGAAGAGCATTTTGAAGGGGTCATTGATCTGGTTCGTATGCAGGCCATTTATTGGAATGAAGATGATCGTGGAACCACTTATGAAGCGAAAGAGATACCAGCTGCGTTAGTTGCAGATTGTAAAATGTATCATGAACAAATGGTAGAAGCAGCGGCTGAATCCAATGAAGAACTTATGGAAAAGTATCTGGAACAAGGTGAGTTGAGTCTTGAAGACATTAAAAGAGGTCTGCGCGCGCGAACACTTGCTAATGAAATTGTACCGATGTTATGTGGTACTGCTTTTAAGAATAAAGGGGTGCAAGCATTGCTGGATGCAATCATTGAATATATGCCAGCACCAACGGATGTTGAAGCAATTCGAGGGGTTAATGAAGATGGTTTAGAAGATATTCGAGAAGCTTCTGATGATCGGCCATTTTCTGCATTGGCTTTTAAAATTATGACAGATCCCTTTGTGGGTACCTTAACTTTTATTCGCTCTTATTCTGGTGTGTTGAAGTCTGGAGACTCAGTGTACAATCCTGTAAAAAATAAAAAAGAGCGTATTGGTCGTATTTTGCAAATGCACTCCAACTCTCGTGAAGAAATTAAAGAAGTGCATACCGGTGATATTGTTGCTTGTGTAGGTCTTAAGTCAGTAACGACTGGAGATACTTTATGTGATTTAAATCATATCATCACTTTAGAGCGGATGGAGTTTCCTGAGCCGGTAATTTCAGTCGCTGTAGAGCCAAAAACAAAAGCAGATCAAGAGAAGATGGGGATTGCTCTAGGTAAATTAGCTCAAGAAGATCCTTCATTTCGTGTTCATACTGATGCTGAATCAGGACAGACCATTATTTCTGGTATGGGTGAGTTGCATTTAGAGATTATTGTGGATCGTATGTTGCGTGAATTTAAGGTGGAAGCAAATGTTGGTAAACCACAAGTTGCCTATCGTGAAACAATTCGAAAATCGATAAAGCAAGAAAGCAAGTATATAAGACAGACAGGAGGGCGCGGACAATATGGTCATGTTTGGTTACGTATTGAGCCGCAAGAACCAGGAGCAGGTTATGAGTTTGTCAATGAGATCGTAGGTGGTGTTATTCCAAAAGAATATATTCCAGCAGTTGACAAAGGTATTAAACAACAGATGGAAAATGGTGTTGTTGCAGGCTATCCCGTTGTTGATGTTAAAGTTACTTTATATGATGGTTCTTTCCATGATGTTGACTCAAGTGAAATGGCATTTAAAATCGCAGGTTCTCAGTGTTTTAGGGAAGGTGCTAAAAAAGCCAATGCTGTTTTACTAGAACCTATTATGAAAGTTGAGGTGGTTACTCCTGAAGATTATATGGGTGATGTAGTGGGTGATTTGAACCGTCGTCGTGGTGTAGTTCAAGGTATGGATGAGAATCCTGCTGGTAAAGTGATTAATGTAGAAGTGCCTATGGCAGAGATGTTTGGTTATGCCACTCATTTGCGTTCATTAAGTCAAGGTCGTGCGCATTATACAATGGAATTTTTGAAATATGCTGAAGCCCCGCAAAGTATTGCTGAAGCTATTATTAAGAAACAATCCTGAGCTTTTTAGAAGAGGAAAGATTAGATGTCGAAAGAGCAATTTATCCGAGACAAAGAGCATGTAAATGTAGGTACGATAGGTCATGTAGACCATGGTAAGACGACATTAACGGCGGCGTTAACGAAATGTTTATCGGAGAAATATGGAGGAGATTCGAAGGCGTTTAAAGAGATAGATAACGCGCCGGAAGAAAGAGCTCGAGGTATAACGATAGCGACCTCGCATGTGGAGTATCAAACGGAGAAGCGTCACTATGCGCATGTGGATTGTCCAGGACATGCGGATTATGTAAAGAACATGATTACGGGTGCGGCGCAGATGGACGGAGCGATTTTAGTAGTGAGTGCGGCAGATGGTCCGATGCCGCAAACACGAGAGCATATAGTGCTGGCTCGACAAGTGGGAGTGCCTTACATAGTAGTGTATATGAACAAGTCGGATTTAGTGGATGATGAAGAGCTACTGGAATTGGTAGAGATGGAAGTGAGGGAGTTGTTAAGTGCGTATGATTTTCCGGGAGATGAGACGCCGATAATAGTAGGATCTGCGTTAAAGGCCTTAGAAGGGGATACGAGTGAGATAGGAGTGCCGTCGGTATTGAAGTTGGTAGAGACGATGGATTCGTATATACCGTTGCCGGAGCGAGCTGTAGATAAAGATTTTTTGATGCCGATAGAGGATATATTTTCGATATCGGGTCGAGGGACGGTGGTAACGGGGCGTATAGAGAGAGGCGTGGTGCATGTAGGAGATGAGTTGAGTATTGTAGGGATAAAGGAGACGAGTTCGACGACGTGTACGGGAGTGGAGATGTTCCGTAAGCTGTTGGATGAGGGTCAAGCGGGAGATAACGTAGGTGTATTATTACGCGGTACGAAGCGAGAAGAGGTAGAGCGAGGTCAGGTATTAGCGAAACCAGGTACGATAACGCCGCATGTTGAGTTTGAAGCGGAAGTGTATGTGTTATCGAAAGAGGAAGGAGGTCGTCATACGCCGTTTTTGAAAGGATATCGTCCGCAGTTTTATTTTAGGACGACGGATGTGACAGGTGCGGTGGAGTTGCCGGCGGATATGGAGATGGTGATGCCTGGTGACAATGTGAAGGTAGTGGTTAAGTTGATTGCGCCGATTGCGATGGAGGAAGGCTTACGGTTTGCTATTCGTGAGGGAGGGCGTACTGTTGGTGCCGGAGTCGTCTCTAAAATTATTAAATAAGGTATTAAAATGGCAGTGGTGAAGAATAACCAAAGAATTCGAATTCGCTTAAAAGCATTTGATCATAAGCTCATTGATACTTCTACAAAAGAAATTGTAGAAACAGTAAGGCGTACAGGAGCAACAATTAAAGGTCCTATTCCATTGCCCACTAAAATTGAACGTTACACGATTCTAGTTTCTCCTCATGTTAATAAAGATGCACGTGATCAATATGAAATTCGTACACACAAACGTCTAGTGGATATTCATTTACCTACAGATAAAACTGTAGATGCTTTGATGAAGTTAGATTTGGCCGCTGGTGTGGATGTGCAGATTAGTGTAGAGAATGTGGAGTAAGGTTTAATGGGTACAAGAGATAGATATTTAGCTTGTTTTAGCTCATTGGAGAATTAAGAGATGTCGGTTGGATTAATTGGAATAAAAAGTGGTATGACACGTGTATTTACCGAAGTAGGTCAGTCAGTGCCTGTAACGGTAATTCATGTAATCTCTAATCGTATATCGCAAGTGAAAACGTTGGAGAAAGATGGCTATGCAGCAATCCAAGTAACTGCAGGAACCCGCCGTGCATCCCATGTATCAAAACCAGAAATTGGCCATTTTAAAAAAGCAGGTATTGAAGCTGGATATATAACCCGTGAATTCCGTGTTACACCAAAAGAATTGCAGAACTTTAACTTAGGTGATGAAGTTTTTTTTCATCATTTTAAAGAAAGCCAAGCAGTAGATGTTCACGCTACTTCAAAAGGTAAAGGCTTTCAAGGAGGAGTGAAACGCCATAACTTTAGAATGCAAGATGCTACCCATGGTAATTCATTATCACATCGTGTTTTAGGCTCAACAGGACAGTGTCAAACACCAGGCCGTGTTTTTAAAGGGAAAAAAATGGCAGGGCAAATGGGGAATGTAAAAACTGTTGTTCAAAATCAAAAAATTATTCGATTAGATGCGGATAAGCGTTTGCTATTAGTTCGAGGTGCTGTACCTGGGCCATCAGGTATTTATGTCGTTATATTGCCATCAGTCAAGCAAAAAGAGGCTCAATAATGGAACTCCCTGTTTTATCAAATAATCGTCAAGAGCTGTCCAAAGTTAATGTTTCTGATCATTTTTTTGCTTGTTGCTTTAATGAAGGTTTAGTCCATCAAGTAGTAAATGCTTATTTAGCAGGAGGGCGTCAAGGAACCAAGGCCCAAAAAACTCGTTCTGAGCGAAAAGGTGGGGGTACAAAACCTTGGAGACAAAAAGGAACTGGTCGTGCACGTGCAGGAACTACTCGTAGCCCATTATGGCGTAAAGGAGGCATCACTTTTGCCACAAGGCCAGGGCAATGTAATTATTTGCAAAAAGTGAATCGTAAAATGTATCGTTTAGCGATTTCATCTATTGTATCTGAGTTGATTCGTCAAGAGCGTTTATTTGTGCTTAATGATATCAATATAGATACTCCAAAAACAAAACACTTAATAGCCCAGCTAAAGCTGTTGTCTATTGAGTCTAAATCTACCTTGCTGGTAATTGAAAAAGAAGATATTAATTTACATTTATCCTCGCGAAATATCCCTAAGGTTGATTTAAGTACAGTAGATAGACTGAACCCCGTTGAATTAGTTGCATTTGATTATGTAGTAATGACTGTAGGGTCTTTAAAGAAGCTGGAAGCTACTTTATTGTTGTCTTGTAAAAAAGCCAATGAAAATAAAGTAGTGGATAAAGAAGAGGATTTCTCATGAATAATGAAAGAGCATTAACGATTCTGTTAGAACCTCATATTTCTGAGAAAAGTTCGCAAGATAGTTCAGATGCTTTTTATGCGTTTAAAGTGCTTAAAGATGCGACTAAGCCTGAAATTAAGCAAGCAGTGGAGCAGTTATTTGAGGTCAATGTTCGATCTGTTCGTATTGTAAATATTAAAAGTAAGCTGACACGTTTCGGCCGAACAAAAGGACGCCATAAGGCATGGAAAAAGACCTATGTTCGTCTAGATCCTGATCAAGAGATTGACTTGGGGTCCATTGAATAAAAAAACTAGTGAGAGGTTATTGGCAAATGCCATTAATAAAAACAAAACCAACATCGCCTGGGCGTCGATTTGTTATTCGAGTAGTTAGTCCAGAACTCTATAAAGGTAAGCCTTATGCTCCTTTATTGACTCCTAAAAAACGGATTAGTGGACGTAATAACAAAGGTCGAGTTACTGTACGACATCGTGGTGGTGGTCATAAGAGACGTTATAGAGTTATTGACTTTAAACGTAATAAAGATAATGTTGTAGGCTGTGTTGAGAGAATTGAGTATGATCCTAATCGCAGTGCCTATATTGCCTTAGTCGTTTATGCAGATGGTGAGCGTCGTTATATCATTGCAGCCAAAGGCTTAGTTAAAGGATCAAAAGTAGTATCAGGAGTTGAAGCTCCTATCCAGCCTGGTAATTGTTTGCCACTACAAAATATTCCTTTAGGTTCGACCATTCATTGTCTCGAATTGAAACCAGGTAAAGGAGCACAATTAATGCGTGCTGCCGGTGCATCGGCTCAATTAGCGGCACGTGAAGGACTTTATGCTATTATTCGTATGCGTTCTGGTGAGATGCGCAAAGTTTTAGCGAATTGCCGTGCTTGCATTGGCGAGGTATCTAATGCAGAAAATAACTTGCGTTCATTGGGGAAAGCTGGTGCTTCGCGTTGGCGTGGTCGTCGTCCAACAGTGCGCGGTGTTGCAATGAATCCAGTAGATCATCCTCATGGTGGTGGTGAAGGCAAGACATCAGGTGGGCGTCATCCGGTAAGTCCAACAGGTATTCCGACTAAAGGTTATAAGACGCGCAAGAACAAAAGAACCAATAGCATGATTATTCGTCGTCGACGTACTAAAAAGAAACGATAAAAGGGGTAGAATATTGCCTAGATCAGTGAAAAAAGGGCCTTTTGTGGCCCACCATTTGATAAAAAAAGTGCAGGAAGCTATAGCCAGTGGCTCTAAGCGTCCTATTAAAACATGGTCACGGTCTTCGATGGTGTTGCCTGATATGGTGGGCTTGACCATTGCTATCCATAATGGACGCCAACATGTACCAGTTTATATTTCAGAAAATATGGTAGGTCACAAGTTAGGTGAATTTGCCATAACACGTACGTTTCGTAGTCACTCAGGTGATCGTAAGGCGAAAAAGGGTGAATAATTGGGTTTTAAGTAATGAGAAAGAATAGCTGTACAAAGTGGAGAATAAAATGAATACTGCTGCGCGCTATCGTTATGCACCAATTTCAGTACAAAAAGCACGACTGATTGCAGATCAGGTGCGTGGCTTATCAGCTGAAAAAGCGAGTTTGCTATTACGTTTTAGTACAAAAAAAGCGGCACTGCTGGTTAAAAAAGTAGTCGATTCAGCAATTGCTAATGCAGAGCATAATGTAGGTGCTGATATTGATGATTTGGTGATTTCACATATTTCTGTAGATGAGGGGCCAGGTGTTAAACGGTTTCGTGCAAGAGCTCGAGGTCGTGGTAACCAAATTTTGAAACGCTGTTGTCATATTACGGTAATGGTTTCCGATGAGGAGAATAAGTAATTATGGGTCAGAAAGTAAACCCAATGGGTATAAGGTTAGGGATCACTAAAGATTACAATGCTAAATGGTATGCCAAGAAAAAAGATTATGCCGACTATTTGAATGCAGATATTCAAGTACGTCAGTTTTTAGAAAAAAAGCTCAAAGGAGCTGCTATCAGTAATATTCAGATTGAACGTCCTGCGCGTAATGCACGTATTGCTATTCATTCAGCCCGTCCTGGAGTCATTATTGGTAAGAAAGGGAATGAAGTAGAATTGCTGCGTAGTGAAATCTCAAAAATTATGAAGGTGCCAGTACATATTACAATTCAAGAAGTCCGTAAGCCTGAATTATCAGCCCGTTTAGTGGCAGAAAATATAGCTCAGCAATTAGAGCGTCGTATAATGTTCCGTCGAGTGATGAAACGTATTATTCAGTCTACTATGCGTGCAGGTGCCAAGGGAGTTAAGGTTTCATTAAGTGGCCGTTTGGCAGGTGCTGAAATTGCTCGAACAGAATGGTCGCGTGATGGTCGTGTGCCACTTCATACCTTCCGTGCTGATATCGATTATGGTACTGCACGAGCGTTAACAACTTACGGCATTATTGGTGTTAAGGTGTGGATTTTTAAAGGCGAAATTCACGAAGTTAAGAAAGAAGCTACTGAAGAAGCTACTAAAAGTGATATAAAACCGTAGGGGAATTAAGCTATGCTTCAGCCGAAAAAAATGAAATTTCGTAAAATGTTTAAAGGCCGTAATCGCGGAGTGGCTTCACGAGGCAATCGTGTTAATTTTGGTGAATATGCCTTGCGTTCAACAGGTCGTGGTCGTATTACTGCCCGTCAAATTGAATCAGCTCGTCGTGCTATAACGCGCCATATTAAAAGAGGTGGTAAGGTATATATTCGTATTTTTCCAGACAAACCAATTACTAAAAAGCCTTTGGAAGTTCGTCAAGGTAAAGGTAAGGGTAATGTGGAATATTGGGTTGCTTTAATTCAACCTGGTCGTATTCTTTTTGAACTTGAAGGTGTCCCAGAAGAACTCGCTCGTGAGGCCTTTTCAAGAGCAGCGGCTAAGCTGCCTGTACATACGGTGTTTGTAGAACGAACAGTAGGGTTTTAATATGAGAAATAATGTATTGAGAGATCAAAATATTAGTGAGTTACATCAGCAGTTAACAGACTTTTTACGTGAGCAGTTTAATTTGCGTATGCAAAAAGGAATCGGTGAGATGCCACGCCCCCATTTGTTTAAAAAAGTACGTCGTAATATTGCCAGAATTAAAACGATCATTGGTCAGAAAGAAAGGGAGGGGCAGTCATGAGCTCTAAGAGTCAGTCATCTGCTAGAACAATGAGAGGTCGGGTAATTAGCAATAAGATGAAAGATAGTATTGTTGTTTTGTTAGAGCGTCAGATGAAACATCCAAAGTATGGAAAGTTTATTAAACGCTCCACTAAAGTACATGCACACGATGTAGGTAATCGATCTCAGATAGGTGATTTTGTCACAATTAAAGAATGTCGCCCTATCTCCAAAACGAAAAGCTGGGTATTGGTTAAAGTAGAAGAGACAGTGGGAAGGTTGTCATGATACAAGCAGAGTCAGTTATTGATGTTGCTGATAATAGTGGTGCGCGTCGTGTTATGTGCATCAAGGTACTAGGTGGATCAAAGCGTCGCTATGCAGGTATTGGTGATATTATTAAAGTCAGTATTAAAGAAGCTATTCCACGAGGTAAAGTTAAAAAAGGGGAAGTGATGAAAGCCGTTGTTGTGCGTACACGAAAAGGGGTGCGTCGTGATGATGGGTCACTCATTCGCTTTGATCATAATGCGGTTGTGTTATTAAGTGCACAAAATCAGCCGATTGGTACTCGTATTTTTGGTCCAGTCACTAGAGAATTACGTGTCCAGTTTATGAAGATTATTTCCTTAGCTTTGGAAGTGTTATGAAAATTAAAAAAAATGATAGTGTGATTGTGATCACAGGTAAGGATAAAGGTCGTATTGGCAAGATAATGAAGTTCTTGTCAAAAGATCGTGCCTTAGTAGAAGGCGTTAACATGGTAAAGAAAAGTATCCGACCCAATCCGCAAAAAAATGAACAAGGGGGCCTTATTGATCAAGAATCAGGGATTCATATATCAAATCTTGCTATTTATAATCCGGCTGTGAAAAAGGCAGATCGTATTGGATATAAAAGATTAGAAGATGGGAAAAAGGTTCGTTATTTTAAATCCAATGATGAAGTGATTGATATCTAAAGGTTTATTATTATGGCAACTTTACAAAAACATTATCGTGAAAAAATTATTCCTGAGTTAGTGAAACAATTTGGCTATAAAAGTGTTATGGAAGCCCGCGCATTGCCAAGATTACTGTTAATATGGGTGTTGGTGAGGCAGTTGCAGATAAAAAAGTATTAGCACATGCAATGGATGATATGGCAAAGATTACAGGCCAGAAACCTATTCAGACAAAAGCACGAAAATCGATTGCTGGATTTAAAATTCGAGCAGGATGGCCTTTAGGTTGTAAGGTGACACTGCGTCAGCTTCGTATGTATGAGTTTTTGGAGCGTTTAATTAGCATTGCCATTCCACGTATTCGTGATTTTCGAGGGTTTAGCTTAAAAGCGTTTGATGGACGAGGTAATTATAGCTTAGGTATTAAAGAACAAATTGTATTTCCTGAAGTTGAATACGATAAAATCGACGCATTAAGAGGATTAGATATTACTATCTCTACAACAGCAAAAACAGATGAGGAAGCGCGCGCCTTACTCAGAGGTTTTAGTTTTCCATTGAAAGATCGAGGTTGATTTATGGCAAAAAAGAGCATTATAAGACGCAATCTTAAGCGAATACGCATTGTTGAGTGCGTGCGTGCGTCACGTAGAAAACTAAAAGAAACTATTCTTAAAGATGAGAGTGGTCGTGAAGATGCTATTTTAAAGTTACAAAAACGTCGTCGTGATGAAAGTCCATCTCGTATTCGGGAACGTTGTCGTCTATGTGGTCGTTCTAATGGTACTTTTAAAAAATTTGGGCTCTGCCGTATTCATTTGCGTGAGGCAGCAATGAGAGGCGATGTGCCTGGTTTGAAAAAAGCAAGCTGGTAGGAGGTAAGAAAATGCAAACAGACCCTATTGCCGATATGTTGACTCGAATTCGAAATGCACAAGCAGTTTTGAAAAAAGAGGTGAGCATGCCGTTATCTAAAATTAAAGTAGCTATTGCAAGTGTGTTGAAAAATGAGGGGTACATCACTGATTATTTCATTAAAGACGATGTAAATCGATCAAGTTTAGAAATTACTTTAAAATATTTTAATTCAATACCAGTTATTGACTATGTTAGAAGAGTGAGTCGACCAGGGCTGCGTGTTTACAAAAGTAAAGATACCTTACCTGTTGTTAATAATGGTTTAGGTATAGCGATTATTTCTACCTCAAAGGGTGTGATGTCAGATAAGAAAGCACGTCACATGGGTTTAGGAGGAGAAGTATTGTGTTCTGTTACCTAATTTTGGAGAATTAAATGGTTACTCGAGTCGCTAGAAATCCTATTGAAATTCCACCAGAGGTTGATTTGAAACTGGCTGAACGTCTTCTATCAGTTAAAGGGAAACAGGGCGAGTTACAGCAAGAAATTCATTCTATGGTGAAGATTGACCATCAAGTCAGTAATATTCATTTTTCACCTATCAATAGTAGTAAAGAGGCAAATGCCTTAACAGGCACAATGACAGCATTAGTGAAGAATATGATAAGAGGTGTGTCTGAAGGCTTTGAATGTAAGCTGATTTTAATTGGAGTTGGATATCGTGCGAAAGTGCAGGGAGATCAGTTAAGTTTGACTCTAGGCTTATCGCATCCTGTTAATATGGTAATGCCAAAGGGTATTACTGTTACAGCACCTAGTCAGACAGAAATCGTTTTAAAAGGAGCCGATAAGCAGGCTGTTTTCCAAATGGGAGCTAATATTCGTGCAAAACGTCCTCCAGAGCCTTATAAAGGTAAAGGAATTCGCTACCACAATGAGGATGTTATTATGAAAGAGGCGAAGAAAAAATAATGAAAAATAAAAAGATTTTATCTCGCATGCATCGTCGAAAACGTACTCGTGCTAAAATTCGTGAGTTAAATGAAATACGGTTATGTATTCATAAAACTTTAAATCATATTTACGCGCAAATAGTTTCTGCTGATGGTTCAAAGGTGCTATTGTCAGCATCGACGACGGAAAAAGTAGTTAAAAAAGAAGTAGGCTATGGTGGCAATATAGCGGCTGCCACTGCTTTAGGTTGTTTAGTTGCAAAGCGTGCTCTTGAAGCAGGAGTTAAAAAAGTGGCTTTTGATCGCTCTGGTTATCGATATCATGGTCGAGTAAAAGCATTGGCAGAGGCTGCAAGAGAAGGTGGAGTTGAGTTTTAGTTCAACTATAAGTAAAAAGTTAAGGTGATATCAATGCGTGATGTAGGTTCAGATACAACAACAGATGGAATAGTTGAAAAACTTGTTGAAGTGCGACGCACCTCTAAAACAGTCAAAGGTGGGCGTCAAATGGGTTTTTCTGCATTAGTGGTGGCTGGTGATGGGGAAGGGAAAGTCGGTTACGGTCGTGGAAAGGCACGCGAGGTACCTGCTGCTATTCAAAAGGCTACTGAAAGTGCACGTCGTAATATGATTCGAATCTCTTTGAAAGGATCCACATTACATCATCCTATTAAGGCGTGTCATGGGGCAAGCAAGGTATTAATGTTGCCTGCTTCAGAAGGTACGGGAGTGATTGCAGGGACTACTATGCGTGCTGTATTTGAAGTCATGGGTGTGGAGAATGTTTTATCAAAATGTATTGGTTCAACCACGCCTGTTAATGTCGTTCGTGCTACTATTAATGGTTTGAAAGCGATGATGACACCGGAGTCAGTAGCAGCTAAGCGAAATAAGTCGATAACAGAAGTATTTGAGGGTAGTCATAGTGGCGAGTAGAAAATTAAAGGTAACCTTAGTGCGTAGCAAATTTGGTCGCAAATTTGGTCATAAGGAGTGTGTTGAAGGTTTAGGTCTACGTCGAATGAATCACACAGTTACAGTGGATGATACTCCTTGTATACGTGGTTTAATTAATAAAGTGATTTATCTGCTAAAAGTTGAGGAAGCTTAGAATGCACTTGAATACAATCAGTCCTAATAAAGGAGCTCGTAAAAATAAACATCGAGTAGGGCGCGGTATCGGTTCTGGCTCTGGCAAAACCTGTGGCCGTGGTCATAAAGGTCAGACTTCCCGTTCAGGTGGAAAAATTCCAGCTGGGTTTGAAGGAGGACAAATGCCCTTAGCGCGTCGTGTTCCCAAGTTTGGCTTTACATCGCGTAAAGCAATGACTCACGCTGAAATTCGTTTACACGAATTAAATCAATTAGATGGTGTCGTAGATTTATTATCCTTAAAAGCAGCCCATCTTATTTCTAGTAAAATTAAAACGGCAAAAGTAATTTTTAGTGGTTCTATTGATAGAGCAATAACTCTGCGAGGCTTATTGGTTACTAAAGGTGCCAAAGAGGCTATTGAAAAGGCAGGTGGTTCAGTTGAATTATAAATTTAATCAGATGATGGCTAGAGGATTTTATAAGGATGCTAGGAAAATCAATATAAAACATCAGGTATGGACATGGAAAAAGCAAAACTAGGTTCAGGACTGTCTTCAGGCAGTTTAGCAGAGTTGCGTAGCCGTCTTTTATTTGTGCTAGTAGGGTTAGTGATTTATCGGCTAGGTGCTTATATTCCTGTTCCAGGATTAGACCCTGGACGTGTTGCTGCGCTATTTTCACAACATGGTGGAGGTATTTTAGGCGTTTTTAATATGTTCTCAGGCGGTGCCTTAAGTCGCATGACTCTTTTTGCTTTAGGTGTGATGCCTTATATTTCAGCTTCTATTATTATTCAAATGTATGCGACAGTTTCCCCCAAACTATTGCAGCTTAAAAAAGAAGGGCAGCAAGGTCAGCGCAAAATTAATCAATATATTCGTTATGCTACGGTTGTTTTATCATTATTGCAGGCGGTAGGAATTTCAAAATGGCTTGTTAGTAGTGGTGTTGCAGTCAATCCTAGTATTAGCTTTTATTTCGTGTCGACTATTACCTTAGTAACAGGCACTTTATTTTTAATGTGGCTCGGTGAACAGATGACAGAGCGTGGTGTTGGTAATGGTATTTCCCTTATTATTTTTGCTGGTATTGCAGCCCGTTTTCCTGCAGCCATTGGAGAGGTATTCACTCAGGTAAAGCAAGGGCAGATGTCTCCTATTCGTTTAATTCTTATTGTTGCTGTAGTGATTATGGTGACAGTCATTGTGGTTTATTTTGAGCGAGCTCAGCGTCGTATTAAGATTAATTATGCAAAGCGTCAACAAGGTAGAAAGTTGTATGCAGCGCAGTCGAGTCACTTACCGTTAAAAATTAATATGTCTGGAGTTATTCCCCCTATCTTTGCTCTAAGTATTATTGGTTTTCCAGTCACTTTGGCAAGTTTTTTTAGCACAGCCAAGGGTTTTGGTTGGCTCAATAAAGTGACTTTATTTTTACAATTCGGTACCTTGACTAATATGTTACTGACTGCATTTTTAGTGATCTTCTTTAGCTTTTTTTATACGGCATTGACTTTTAATCCAAGAGAAACAGCTGATAATTTAAAAAAGTCAGGAGCTTTTATTCCAGGGATTCGTCCTGGAGAAAAAACAGCTCAATATGTAGACAGTGTCATGACTAAGCTGACTTTAGTTGGGGCTATCTATTTAGCACTAATTACTTTATTACCTTCATTTTTAAAGATGATATGGAATGTCCCTTTTTATTTTGGTGGAACTTCACTATTGATTATCGTAGTGGTTATTATGGATTTTATGGCACAAGTGCAGGCTCACTTGATGAGTCATCAATATGAATCTTTGATGAAAAAGTCCAAAATTAAAGGCTCTGGTGGCATGAGCTTAATGAGATAGTTGGGGGAATAATTTTATGAAAGTAAGAGTATCGGTAAAAAAGTTATGTCGGAACTGTAAAATTGTTCGTAGAAAGGGTATTGTACGTGTAATTTGTAAAGACGCACGGCATAAGCAAAAGCAGGGATAGACATTGATTTTCAGTGATCTAAACGCTATGCTAGGCGGCTTTTGACAAGCATCTAGTTAGGAGTAGTTGAATGGCTGCACGTATAGCCGGAGTAAATATTTCAGACAATAAGCATGCTCTAGTTGCTTTAACGTCTATTTATGGTATTGGTATGGCTCGAGCTGTAAAAATTTGTAAATCAGCTCATGTAGATCCTGCTATGAAAGTTTCGAAATTAACGGAAAAAGATCTTGAGTGTATTCGCGCAGAAGTCGCTAAATATACTTTAGAAGGTGATTTACGTCGTGAGATCTCGATGAATATTAAGCGTAAGATGGACCTTGGTTGTAATGCTGGTATTCGTCATCGTCGTGGTTTACCAGTTCATGGTCAACGTACGAAGACAAACGCTCGAACACGTAAAGGCAAGCGAAAACCAGTACGTGGTTAATTAATTTTTTAAGGTAATTGGATTGCATGGCAAAACAAAAAATAAAAAAGCGATATCCTGAAGGTATTGTAACAATTAAAGCAACTTTTAATAACACACTGATTGCAATTAGCACACCTTCAGGTGATGTTTTGTGCCAGTCATCAGCAGGTTGCGTAGGTTTCAAAAATGCTCGTAAGGGTACTCCTTTCGCAGCTCAACAGGCTGCAGAGATGGTTGCTAAAGAAGCACAAGAAAAGTTTGGAATGGAGCTAATTTCTGAAGCTCGTACTAATGGGCTTGGGTCAGGTTATGATCCTGCCCTTAAAGCTATTGATAAGTTTCTGAAGATTAAAAAATTAAGAGATAAGACGCGATTGCCGCATGGTGGTTGTCGTCAGCGTAAAAAACGTCGCGTATAGAGAGGGTCGTAGATATGGCAAAATATATTGGACCAAAATGTCGTTTGTCACGTCGTGAACAAACAGACCTTCAATTAAAAAGTGGTATTCGTGCCATCGATAACAAATGTAACTTGGAACGAACACCAGGCCAGCATTGGCAGCGTCGTACCCGCTCAACAGATTATGGCATGCAGTTGCGTATGAAGCAGTTGGTTCGTCGCTATTATGGTGTTTTAGAGAAGCAATTTCGTAGATACTATAAAAGTGCTGATCGTATGAAAGGATCTACTGGTGATAGTTTATTGCGCCTATTGGAATCTCGTTTGGATAATGTAGTGTATCGTATGGGTTTTGCAGCAACGCGTGCTGAAGCACGTCAACTCGTTTCTCATAAATCCATTTTAGTTAATGGTACAGTTGTCAATATTCCTTCTTATGTCGTGCGAACTGGTGATGCAGTTGAAGTTCGTGATAAAGCTAAGAAGCAACTGCGAATTGTAGCTGCCATAGATTTGGCACAGCAACGCGAACCAGTATCATGGCTTGATGTAGATACTGAAAAATTCGCAGGGATTTTTAAAGATGAGCCGGAAATTTCTGAGTTACCAAAGGAATTTAAGGTTAATTTGATTGTTGAATTATATTCGAAGTAGAGGCATTTAATATGCAAGATATTTATCAGAGTTTTTTAAGACCTAAAAATATTCAGGTACAAGAGATTACGCCATTACGCTCAAAAATTATTTTAGAGCCGTTAGAGCGAGGGTTTGGTTGTACTTTAGGTAATGCCTTACGTCGTATTATGCTCTCTTCAATACCTGGTGCCGCTATTGTTGAAGCTGAAATGGAAAATGTTTTACATGAGTATAGTTCTGTTGAAGGTCTTCGTGAGGATATGGTTGATGTATTGCTGAACTTAAAAGGAGTCGCTGTTAAGCTCGATGGTCGTGATGAGGTGACTTTAACTCTTAGTAAAAGGGGACCAGGTCCTGTCTTAGCAGGTGATATTCAGCCAGAACATGATGTAGAGATTATGAATCCAAATCATGTGATTGCTAATTTGACACAAGATGGCAAGATCAATATGAGATTAAAAGTGTCTATTGGTCGTGGCTATCAGCCAGCGAGTGTACGTAAAGTAGACACTGAGGAAACTAGTAGTGCGATTGGTGTACTACATTTAGATGCCTCATTTAGTCCAGTGCGTCGTGTTACCTACTCAGTTGAGAATGCTCGTGTTGAAAAACGTACAGATTTGGATAAGTTAGTGATTGAATTAGAAACCAATGGTACTTTAGATCCTGAAGATGCTATTCGCCATTCAGCGACTATTCTTCAGCAACAGTTGGCTGCTTTTATTGAATTGAAACATGAAGAAATCCATCAGTCTGATGAAAATAAACAGAATATTGATCCTGTTTTAATGCGCCCTGTTGATGATTTAGAATTAACAGTTCGAGCAGCCAATTGTTTGAAAGCTGAAAATATTTATTATATTGGTGATTTGATTCAGCGTACCGAAAATGATTTATTAAGGACTCCTAATTTAGGTAAAAAATCATTGATTGAGATTAAAGCAGTTTTATCACAGCGTGGGCTGTCATTAGGTATGACGATTAATGATTGGCCACCTGCTGATTTGTCAGAAAAACAGTAGACTAAAAAAAGAAGAGTAAGCTAATGCATCACCGTAAAAGTGGTCGACAATTAAATCGTAATAGTAGTCACCGTATAGCAATGTTTCGTAATATGTCAGTTTCTGTTTTGAACCAAGAGCTGATTAAAACTACGCTTACAAAGGCAAAAGAGTTGCGCCGATATTTAGAACCATTAATTACTTTAGCGAAAAATGATAGTGTAGCGAGTCGCCGTATAGCATTTTCCCGTCTCCGTGATAAAAAAGCAGTAGGTAAGCTTTTCACTGAGATTGGCCCACGTCATAAAGATCGCCCGGGTGGTTATTTGCGTGTTTTAAAATGTGGCTTTCGTGCAGGCGATGCAGCACCTATGGCCATAGTTGAGTTGGTAGATCGTCAGGAAAAAACACACTAGAGTTTAAAGAGCCTTTTTAGTTTATAGTACATGATCAGTCATTTTATTAATGCTTTAGATGGTATAGTTCATTCTATTATTAGTAATTTATTCTTTTTGCTTTATTTGCTAGCTATTTTGTGGGTAATTCACTTCGTCAACTATCTTTTGAAATATCGCCTTAATCGTTTAGGTATTGTTCCACGTCGTATTGTAGGATTATCAGGTATTCTCTTCTCTCCTTTTCTACATTCTGATCTAGCTCATCTGGTGATCAATAGCATGATGCTATTAGTGCTCTCTACGTTGATGCTAATCAGTGGTCGTACGCTTTATTTTGAAGCGACTCTGTATATTATCCTACTGAGTGGTTTATTGATCTGGCTGTTTGCTCGATATGGCATTCACATTGGTGCGAGCAGTTTAGTCATGGGGTATTTTGGGTATTTGCTTATAGACAGTATTAGTCATCCTTCGATGATCTCTATGATGATTTTCTTTGCATGTATCTATTATTTTAGTGACTTGTTAACTAATTTATTTCCCTCTAGAAAAAAGCAAGTTTCTTGGGAAGGGCATGTATTTGGATTTATTGCAGGAATAGCGACCAATTTTCTTATTTAACTAAGCTTGATTAAAGTACCGAATCAATAAACCTAGCTAGTTTTTAAAGAATGAAGCGGTACTAAACTCAAACTATATAATTTAGAGGTAAATTTAATGCGAAATGACCCTGTGGATCAAAATTTAAAATTACAATCAGTGTTGAAGCAAATCGATAGTGCGCGAAGAGATACTAGCGTCACCTCATTTGATTTGTATAACACCTTGCCGTATAAGGTTGGAGCAGAAAGGCTGTCGAAGGTAATGAGTGCCTTTGAAGGCGCTGGTATCACCTCACTTAGTTTGAGTGGTAACTTCTTGTGTAACCTTGGAGCAGAAGGATTGTCAAAAGTAATTCTCGCCCTTAAAAACACTGGTATCACCTCACTTAATTTGAGTTATAACAATCTTAATGTGCTTGGAATAGTAGAAGCAAAAGGATGGCCAAAAGTAATGCTCGCCCTTAAAGACACTAGTGTTACCTCACTTGATTTGGGTCATAACACTCTTGGTTTGTTTGGAACAGCAGTACTGTTGAAAGTAATAAGTGCCCTTAAAGTCACTGGTGTCACCTCACTTAATTTGAGTGCTAACTGTCTTGATAGTCTTGAAGTAGAAGAGCTGTCGAAAGTAATAAGTGCCCTTAAAGTCACTGGTGTCACCTCACTTAATTTGAGTGCTAACTGTCTTGATAGTCTTGAAGCAGAAGAGCTGTCGAAAGTAATAAGTGCCCTTAAAGACACTAGCGTCACTTCACTTGATTTGAGTAATAATTTCTCTGGGGGGTTTGAAACTAAAAAATACAAATATGTTGAGATATTTCGACATCTCCCAATACCTTTTGAAAAAATGATCGTTGACAATAAAATTTTCTCTTTCCCTGATTTTTATTTAGCTAATATAGAATATCCAGAGTGTGAATCTAAATTTGCTGAGCACTTTATCCACTCTATTAAACAACACATGCAAAAATTTGAAGATGCCTATTTTGAGGCTATGAGCTTTCCATTTATAAACAATAAAATTATCTTCGATCATTTAGTTCATGGGCTAAAAGGCCAACAAACAGGGATAGCTAGTTTTGCATGTGGAGTATTGTTGACGACAGTTGCAATGTCATTGAGCTCGCTATTATATGATAATGAAGATCTAGAAAAAAGTGTGTTTACTGGTATAGATTTTTTGCTAAGTGAAGAAGTACAAAATACCCCCAACTTAAAGCAAAAAGCCAATTTTATATTATGGCATATTCGCACAGTTAATGCTGACCAATCAGAATTTTTTATGCCATTAGTAGCAAATCGTCTGGAAAAAGTAGCTATAACAGCACCAGATTTTTTTGCTAAGAGTTATGCAGCGCTGAATACATCAAATATTTTTTCAACTAATTGCAAGCACAATAATAGTGTCCCACTAGATTATCGGGAGGGAAAGCAGGAGGTTTCCTACTTTTAAATTCTAAGATGAATTCGCCATACTCGGCTAAATTTGGGACAGAAGTTGTTGCTAGTTTTAGCTATTGAGATTTTTTTAATTATAATCGGAGCGAAAGTTATCATGATACTTGCTACAAAAGGCTTCTATAGCTTATTTACTTTTGGTAGTAACATTAAGACTCAGACATGGTATGCATTAACGCGCGGTCACCAATATCATGTCGATAATAATAGTTAGGCCAGTAGATTTTTTGTGCTCTATCATAAGCAGTATGGCGTGCTGCTGATAAACTCTCACCAATTGCTGTAATACCCAAGACACGACCTCCATTGGTAATGACTTTGTCTTTTTGGGCTTGTGTTCCTGCATGAAAAATTTTGCAGTTTGTTGGTGACTTTATATCAAGCCCTTCGATGGTATCACCTTTACGATAGTTCCCAGGATACCCTCCAGCAGCTAGAACAACGCAAATGGCAGGTCGTGGATCCCAACGGGCAGTCACTAATGGTAGCTGACCTGTGAGTGCTGCTTGACACAACTGGACTAAATCGGATTGTAGACGAAATAATAAAGGCTGAGTTTCTGGATCGCCGAGGCGGCAATTATATTCTAAAACATTCACATCACCGGATGTTGAAACCATTAGGCCTGCATACAGGAATCCACGATAAGGAGTGCCGCGTTGAGATAAGGCAGTTACTGTTGGCTTAATAATGGTATTTATGATTTTTTGGTGTAGCTGGGTTGTTAATAGAGGGGCTGGTGAATAGGCTCCCATACCCCCAGTATTGGGGCCTTTATCCTCATCATCACGGCGTTTATGATCTTGTGAGCTCGCTAGTGGTAGAATATTTTTTCCATCTACCATCACTATAAAGCTCAACTCTTCACCCTGTAAAAACTTTTCAATAATGATTTTGTGACCTGCTTTACCAAAACGGTGTTCGTCTAACATCGAACAGATGGCTGCTTTTGCTTGTTCCATAGTTTCAGCAACAACAACTCCTTTTCCTGCCGCTAGGCCACTGGCTTTAATGACAATGGGTAGTGCTTGTGTGGTTACATAATGTAGCGCAGCTGTTTTATTGGTGAATACTTTGAAGGCAGCCGTTGGAATACCTTCTTCGTTTAAAAATTGTTTACAAAATGCTTTTGACGTTTCTAGCTTGGCAGCTGCTTGAGTGGGTCCAAAGCAGGCAAGATGGTGTTGTTCAAATGTATCAACAATTCCGGCAGCTAGAGGAGCTTCAGGGCCGACAATGGTAAAATCAATACATTTTTCTTTTGCGAATTTAATTAACTGATCAATGTCAAGCTCATCAATAGCAATATTGTCTACTTTATGCTCTAGAGCAGTCCCTGCATTGCCAGGCGCTACCCATACTTTATTAACCTTGGGTGAGGTAGCTATTTTCCAGGCGAGTGCATGTTCTCGGCCACCACGGCCAATAATGAGGACATTAATGTTTGAAGTGTCTAACATGAGTTAATACCATAGCAAGATTAAGTTGGTTGGCTGCGTCAATGACTTCTGCATCACGTAGAGAGCCGCCAGGCTGAATAATAGCAGTTATACCTGCTTTTGCTGCGATTTCAATTCCATCTGCAAAGGGATAAAAGGCATCAGAAGCAGCAACAGCTCCTTCTAATGAAAGATTCGCTGCTTTGGCTTTCAATGCCGCTATTTGTGCACTGAATACGCGGCTGGTTTGTCCTGTACCAATACCCATGGTTTGATAATCTTTAGCATAAACGATTGCGTTAGAGGTGACATAGCGAACAATGTTCCAGGCAAATAAACAGTCGGCCCTCTCTGATGGCGTGGGTTGACGCTCAGTGACTACAGTATAAGTAGAAGGATCATCAGGTATATTGTCTGCCTCTTGAATCAATAAGCCGCCAGAAATGCTATGGAAGGTAGTGGCATGATGAGGTGGAGGGCAGTAGCCTGTCGCTAAAACTCGTAGATTTTTTTTGTGTGACAGTGCTCTTAGTGCATTAGTTTCAAATTCAGGAGCTAATATAACCTCAGCAAATTGTTTTTCAATGATAGTTGTCGCTGTTGGTTCATCTAGTTTGTGGTTAAAGGCAATGATGCCGCCAAATGCAGAGCTAGTATCCGTTGCCAATGCTTTTAGATAAGCTGCTTTCAGTGTGTTCCCTTGTGCTGCTCCACAGGGGGTAGCATGTTTGACGATAACACAGCTAGGAGTATTCTCTCCTAGGGCACGTAGGCAGCTTAGCGCCGCATGACTGTCCATAAGATTATTAAAAGAAAGCGGTTTTCCCTGCCATTGTTTGGCTTCAGTTAATGAACCGATTTGTTTCTTTTGGGTATAGAGTGTCGCCTTTTGATGAGGGTTTTCTCCATAACGGAGTTCCATTTTTTTCTTAAGAGTTAAGTTAAGGTTTGCTTCAGCCTGGTTCATGAAGTAATGAGCGATTGCTGTATCGTATTCTGCGGTATGAGCAAAGGCTTTTTGGGCAAGGTATTGGCGAGTTTTTATAAAAGTGTTGCCCTGCTTCTCAATTTCTTCTATAACTTTTGAATAATCTTGAGGATCAATGATCACAGTCACATAGTCATGGTTTTTTGCAGCAGCTCGTATCATGGTAGGACCGCCAATATCAATATTTTCAACTGCTTCATTTTGAGTACAATGAGCACTGGAAATGACTTTTTGAAAAGGGTAGAGATTGACAATAACTAGGTCGATAGGAGTAATGTTCTGTTCAATGAGCACAGCATCATCTATACCACGGCGCGCAAGCAATCCACCATGGATTTTGGGGTGTAAGGTTTTAACACGACCTCCCATAATTTCTGGAAATTCTGTAAGTTCTTGAACATCGATAACAGGAATTTGAGCTTGCCGAAGATGAGAGGCAGTACCTCCTGTTGCAATTAATTCAATACCTAGCTGATGAAGCTGACTGGCAAAGGCAGCTAAACCTTTTTTGTTCGATGTGCTAATTAGGGCACGTTTAATGGAAGGCTTAGCTGCGGTCATGTAGAGAAAATATCATTAAATTTGATAAGCAGCCATTTTTTTACGTAATGTACCTCGACTGATACCAAGGATTTTTGCTGCTTTACTTTGATTGCCACTAGTAAGCTGTAAAACCATTTCAACTAATGGCTTTTCTACTTCAGCAATTACTAGATTGTAGAGGTTAGAAGGTGTTTGTCCCTCTAGCTTGGCAAAGTAGTTTTTCAGTGACTCTCTCACGCTTTCAGGCAGAGAGTTTTGAGTCATCGCTTGCTTGGCTTCAGGTGATGTCATTGAGATAACTTCGTTATCCATGATTTTTGCTATTCCTTTCAACTTACTGACTCCTTCGAATAAGTTTGTTATTTATCCAAGAACATGAAAAAAATTTTCATGTTGCCCATTAGGTGGGTAGTGATGTCTTCAAAACGCCCGACCCGGTAGTGGTTGCTCATTATAGCACTGCAATTTTCGTTCTCAAGTAGAATATGAAAATATTTTCTTAGTTCATAAAAAATACATTTTGACTTAAAAATGAACATAAAGCATGGATTGTGTTGATGTGGGCTCCCTTAATATAGTGATACTGTTGTGTCTCAACAGTTCGTTCATTGGATTTCAATCTCCACTTTTTGCTTGAGCTAAGCACATGTAAACAGAACTTAATATTGATTGATGTTAGGGTCATCTTATCTATTCAACCACGGCAGACACGATGAGCTATTGATAGGAAAAGTAATGGTCTGTTTGCATTTCAATAAGGCGCGACTCAGTACGTTGGAAGGCCATTTGATATCTTTTACTATGATAGAGTTGAGTCGGTGGTGCAGCAGCAGAGATAACAAGGCGTTTTTTCTTATCATAGAGTACATCAACAAAATGAATAAAAGATAAGACTTGGTCATCGCTGATTTGATCCAAAATTGGAACGTGGCTAACAAGAAACGTGTCGTAGTGCTTGACTAATTCAAGATAGTCATTTTGTGAGCGTGGTCGTTTACAAATCTTGTCGAATGCAAACCAGATTGTATTGCTTGCTTGTTTAATAATGTTAATTGGACGTCCTAACACATCAATAGTGTTTGTGGTTGTATTTTTTTGAGTGTCTGAATCTGAATAGTATTGAAAAGCATGCTCCATATTTTTTTCAGCTTCACTGTTAAGGGGAGTAAAGTAAATCATTACTGTTTTAGTAAATTGACGACGGTAATCAATATCAGTTCTTAGATGGATGACAGATACATTATGTTTAATGATTTCAATAGCAGGCAGAAAACGTTCTCGCTGTAATCCATTTTTATAAAGATCATCAGGTGCACTATTTGATGTGGTCACAAAGCAGATCCCTTCTTTGAATAGAGCTTTGAGAAGTTCACCTAAAATCATAGCATCGGTAATATTAGAGATAAAAAACTCATCAAAACAAAGAACATAAGCCTCTTTTGCGATGTTTTTTGCAATGTGTTGTAGAGGGTTTTTGAGGCCTTGTGTTTGGTGTAATGATTGATGAATTTTTTGCATAAAGGCATGAAGGTGGAGGCGTATTTTGCCAATGGGCAGACACTCATAAAAAATATCGAGCATGCGTGTTTTTCCAACACCAACACATCCATATAAGTAGAGCCCTTTTATAGCTTGCTTCATTTTAAATTTTTGGTAGAGCTTGCCTTTTAGCGAGTCATGATGTTTTACCAAGTTATCATAGATTTTTTCGAATGTTTCCATGACCTTGCGTTGTTGCTCATTTTGACGAATGTCACCAGCATCGAGCTTTTTTTGATAAGACTCCAAAGGGGTCATTGTAATTTTAGGCTGATTTGAGCAAGATGAGTTCCGAAGTGACGGCATAATTTTTTTTCATCATTACTGAGTGGTTGGTCATTATTAATACCGGCTAAATGGCTAGGGCCATAAGGAGTGCCGCCAGTGGTTGTTGTAAAAAGCGCTGTTTCACTAAAAGGCATGCCGACGATCACCATCCCATGGTGTAACAGAGGAAGCATCATGCTGGTTAAGCTAGTTTCCTGGCCACCATGTAAACTAGCGGTAGAGGTGAAGCAGCCCGCTGGCTTACCAATTAGTGCTCCAGATTGCCAAAGCCCTCCTGTCGTATCTAAGAAATGCTTAAGAGCCCCTGCCATATTGCCAAAGCGTGTTGGGCTGCCAAGTGCTAGACCTGCACATTGACGAAGATCTTCTAAGCTTGCAAAGGGAGGGCCGCTTTCGGGTATTGCATCTTCACTGGCTTGCGTGTTGGGTGATACTGAAGGCACTTGTCGTAGGCGGGCTTCAATGCCCTCTACTAATTCGATACCACGCGTAATTTCGTGTGCCATATGGCCAACGGCACCTGTGCGAGTGAAATAAAGTACTAACACGTAAGCCATTAAATAAGTTCCAGAACTTTTTCCGGTGGGCGGCCAATAATAGCCCGGCCATTTGCGATAATGATAGGACGTTCAATAAGAGCAGGATAAGAGATCATAGTGTCAATAAGCTGGTCTTCTGAAAGATGAGGATTCCCTAAGTTTTTTTCTTTAAAGATTTTTTCCTGGGTTCTTATGAGTTTTAGCGCAGGTAAGTTCAATTGTTTGAGAATCATTTTAAGTGCCTCAATGCTTGGCGGTGTTTTTAAATATTCGATGATTTTTGGTTGGATATGATGTGCTTCTAGTAGTGCTAGAGCCTGCCGTGATTTTGAGCAGTGAGGGTTGTGGTAAATCGTGACATTTGGCATGATGAGATCTCCATTAAGAATAGTGGAAACGATACCGTAAATCATAGGGATTCGCAAAGCTATGGTGCAAAAATTACAGCAAATTGGGAGCATATTTGCCACCCTCTACCATCGTTTTTTTGAGGATCATTGTCCCAGCCGTGCGGCCTCACTCGCTTATACTACGTTGCTATCAATTGTACCTTTGATGATGGTAGGTTTTTATATTTTATCCTGGGTGCCCATGTTTAAAGATGTGGGCCCTGCAATACAAAAGTTTATTGTATCTCATTTTGTGACTGACTCAGCAAATACGATATCGTATTATCTAAGTAATTTTGTAGGTCATCTTCGGGATTTATCCTTAGTCAATATTGGTTTTTTGGGGATTGTTTCTATTTTACTCATTTATAATATGGTAGGTGCTTTTAATGAAATTTGGCATGTGCATGCTAAGACACACTTTGCGATCACCTTAGGTATTTATTTATTAGTTCTACTGTTAGCCCCTTTATTATTTGCTTTATTATTGGTGACCCTATCTTATTTTCTCTCTTTACCTTTTATTATTTCATTAAAAGCAGCCCACTTTATTACAAAACCCATTATTTTAGCGCTACCCTATGCAGTTGAACTGTTTGTGTTCTCATTTTTTAATTACGTACTGCCAAGTACGCATGTTCGTTTTGTTTATGCTGTAGTTGCTGGTATTTTAACAACATTTTTATTTGAACTAGCAAAGTTTGGTTTTAGTGTTTATCTACACTTTGTGCCTACCTACCGTTTAATATATGGTGCGCTAGCAACCATACCTATATTTTTGATTTGGCTCTATGTCATGTGGTTGATTATTTTATTGGGTGCTCTATGTTGTCATTTGATGTGTCGTGGCTTACCGAAGTGTAGTAAGCTTTAGAGCGGAAGAATTAGTAGTTATAATTTATGGTGTTTTGTATCTTGTTGATTAAGTGGAATTGATTGTGCAGCGGGCCCATCTTCTGTGGTACGATAATGTGATCATTTAACAGCTCTGCCGATAGTTTTAGTGTGCTTGTTTGCTCTGATCGTTGCACTACGGTGTTGTAGGTACGCATTGCGCACAAAAATATAAGGATCAAAGGCCTGGTCAAGGAGTTTATCGGTTTGCATCAGGTAAGCACGTGTACTGATAAAGCGTGTTCCTTGTGAATAGTAGTTCCAACCCGTTGGTCTTAGATAGGGATAAGGACTCATGACATAATCAAATCCAAGTCCTAAGGCGTCACGAAATGTCGCAGGGCCGAGGAATGGAATTTGCAAATAGGTTGACTTTTTATTACCGCTCCAATAAGCGAGCGTCATACCAAAATCGTTATGATGTTTCTTAAGGCCAACCCGAGTGGCGATGTCAAATAAGCCACCGATCCCAAACGTTGAGTTGATCACAAAACGCCAAAAATCAAGAAAAACGTAGTTTATTTTGCCTTGTAAAAGATCGTTGGGTAAAGTAGTTAATTCACTGATGTTGTCAAAAACATTACGAATCCCTGTTTGTACCGGTGAAGGCAGCAGGGTTTTATAGACTTTTGTGACAGGACGATAGATTAGATGATCAATATCTTGGTTAAAAGCGAACACAACGCGATTAAAGTGTTCATAAGGATCGGTAGCTGGATTACTGAGTTTGCGTGCACAACCACTACTTAAGCTTACTATCGCCAACACCGTACAAACGCTTAGTGCTAAAGCTGTCCTTCCCATCGTAGAGCCCTTTATAATCCCTAAAAAAGCTCAATCAGTGTAGCTGATTTTCTAAAGTAGTGCTAGTATTTACCACTATTTGCTAATGAGACTTTGAGTGAGTCCTTAAGTGTTTTGGATCTTTTTGCTTCGATCAAATTCGATCAAATAAGTATAATTGGGTCCTTTGAATGAAGAGGTGTCGATGGAGTTTATTAATACTTCCGCCTATAAATTTGTAACATTGCCAGAGGTGGAGCTTCCTAAGTTGAGTCAACAGCTTAAAGAGAAGGCGCAGGTATATTGTCTAAAAGGAACAATTTTAATTAGTACTGAAGGTATTAACAGTTTTCTATCGGGATCTCGCGAGCATATTGATGCCTATAAGGCTTTTTTAAAGTCTTATCCTGCCTTTATGGATATGATATTCAAAGAATCTACAACAAGTTATCAACCTTTTTCTCGTATGTTGGTGCGCTTAAAAAAAGAAATTATCTCTATGGGCCGTTTTGAAATTGCACCAGAGAAAGAAAAAGCGCCCTATATCACTCCGGAAGTTTTTAAAAGTTGGTATGAGAACAATAAAGAGATGATCGTATTGGACACGCGCAATGACTATGAGGTTGAGATAGGCAGCTTTAAAAATGCGCTAGATTTGAATATTGAGACTTTTCGTGATTTTCCTAATGCAGTGACTCTATTGCCAGATGAGATGAAAAAAAAACCGATTATCACTTTTTGCACAGGCGGCATTCGTTGTGAGAAAGCTGCACAATATATGATAAATCAAGGTTTTGAAACGGTATATCAACTCGAAGGTGGGATTTTAAATTATTTCGAGCATTGTGGTGGCACTTACTGGCAAGGAGAATGTTTTGTATTCGATAAACGGGTAGCACTTGATTCGCGTTTGCAAGAAACTGCTACTATACAATGCTACCGTTGTCGTGGTGTACTAACGCCCAAAGAGCAAAATAAGCCCTGTATTCATTGTTACAGTACAGAGCACCTAGACCCAAATTCCAACAATAGCCATCAATAGTATGCCGGTCAGAGTCGCAATAAATCGGATATATTGTTGGTAACTGTCCTGATTTTTTAAA
Organism: Coxiellaceae bacterium; assembly: GCA_965214015.1. GTDB lineage: Bacteria > Pseudomonadota > Gammaproteobacteria > Coxiellales > Coxiellaceae > CBDCAS01. The sequence goes on along the minus strand of CBDCAS010000019.1, from coordinate 119,397 downwards.
TGGTAGGAATGTGCGGTTCCAATATATAAAAAAGTACCTGCTGCAATGGCACTAAAGTAGGCAGTAGGGAGATTATTTAGAGAAGAAGGGAGAATAGTATTGCTTAACATACCTACAAAAATGCCCAATGGTGTGATGAGCGAAAAAATGAACAGTAAAATAATGAGTATCCAGTTTCGGCCGATTCGTCGGTAAATGTTAATAACAAAAGCAAAGGTTTCAAAACCTTTATGAGCCACAATGGCAATAAATAAAATTGAGACTAAAGAAAACAGCTCAGAGCTACCCAGTGTAATACCAGCGATGGCGGCATGAATGGATAAAGTGATTACCATCACAGTAACATGGGCTGACTGTTTTAGTGTTTTTTCTTTATGATGTAAAAAAACCTTTTCAATCAGCCAAAAAATCAAATAACTAATGATCAGTAATAGAAAAGTATGAGTATAGGAGAAGTGCGAGCCAATGCGCTGAAAACTTTCAACGGCTTTAGGCAGTAAGTGAAATAGGGCAGCACCGATAAAAATACCATTAGCAATGGCATCCCCTATTTCAAGTTGTTTCCTAAAGCGATAGCTTAAGCTAATAGATAACAGCCCTGAGAGCAGGGTCATTGTAAAAATAATGACAGCAGCCAGCCATTTTAGTTCAAATAGTGTCATTTCGATTCCTTTATGAAGTTGCCATTATATACTTCAGTGGCCTGTGGTATAGGCTTTTTTATGTACTATAAATACATAAAGTATATTTTTAGTGAATACTTTTTTTAGAAATCATTATAACTATTTGATTTTTAATTGATAATGGTGATTTATTCATTCATCTGGATGAAAAACAATGAAACTGATAGAGTAAGATCCCTTAAATTAGGACCAAGGTGATGAATTTAGATTATTTGGATTTTGAGCAACCGCTCGCTGAGCTTAAAGAAAAAATTGAGGAGCTTCGTCGTGTTGGAGCTGGTCAAGACCTCAATATTAGTGAAGAGATTGCTAAGCTCAAAGAAAAAAGCTTTCAATTAACACAATCTATTTTTTCTAATTTAACGGCACAGCAGATTGTGCAACTAGCTCGACACCCACTGCGTCCCTATACACTAGATTATATTAATTTGATATTTACCGACTTTCAGCAATTAGATGGCGATCGTCATTTTTCTAAAGCATCCATGATGATAGGGGGTGTTGCTCGCCTCGATGGTCAACCTGTGGTGGTATTAGGTCAACAAAAAGGGCGTACTACAAAAGAGAAGGTTCATTATAATTTCGGTATGGCAACGCCAGAAGGTTTTCGTAAAGCGCTGCGTTTGATGCAGTTAGCAGAACGCTTTAAATTACCTGTTTTTACTTTTATTGATACCCCAGGTGCGTATCCTGGTATTGGTGCTGAAGAGCGCAATCAAAGTGAAGCCATTGCTCGTAATTTATTTGAAATGTCGCAGTTACGTACCCCTATCATTTGTACTATTTTAGGAGAGGGGTGTTCTGGGGGTGCGTTGGCTATTGGTGTGGGTGATAAAACCTTGATGCTAGAGTACAGTTATTATTCAGTGATTTCACCAGAAGGTTGTGCCTCTATTTTGTGGAAGAATGCAGCAAAAGCAAAAGAGGCCGCCGAAGCGCTAGGCTTAACAGCCAATCGTTTACATCAATTGGGTTTAATTGATGAAATAATTCCAGAACCCTTAGGCGGTGCCCATCGGGATGTGAAGCAAATGGCAGAGACTGTAAAAACTTATTTAAAAAATCACCTAGCCGCATTAGAAGACGTTCCTTTGAATACTTTAATTGATCAACGTTATGACCATTGGCTTAGTTTCGGCAGAACTCGCACGTCTTAGTGAGCGACAGAATTATCTAATAGCCTATAGTGGTGGCAAAGATTCTCATGTTTTATTGCATATTTTAACGCAGCTACGTCAGCAATCATCGACAATTCATTTACGTGCACTGCATGTGCATCATGGGTTAAGCCCTGATGCGGATGATTGGGCACAACATTGCAAGCAAGTGTGTCAAAACTATCAAGTTCCCTTTTTATTAGAAAAAGTAACGATCCCCTTTGGTGATAGTATTGAAGCTGCAGCACGTCAAGCCCGTTATCAGGTGTTAGCGAATCATTTAAAACAGAACGAATGTCTATTAACAGCCCACACACAAGATGACCAGGCTGAAACTGTATTGTTACAATTAGTGCGTGGTGCCGGACCCAAAGGACTGTCAGCCATGCCCTCTAGCAAGCCATTTGCTCATACTTTGCATTTACGTCCCTTATTAAAAATAACAAGCCAGGAATTATGTGCTTATGTAAAGGCGCATAATCTATCGTGGGTTGAGGATTCGAGTAATAAAGAGCTAAGTTTTGATCGTAATTATTTACGTCATCAGATCATGCCACTATTAAAACAACGTTGGCCAACTACAGTAAATAATATAACGCGTTCTGCTGCTCATTGTGGCCATGCTATCGAGTTGTTAGAGCATTTAGCACAACAAGACTTATTATTATCACAAGGAACACAAGCCAATACCGTGAGTGTCTCTGCTTTATTGGCCTTATCCAGTGCACGTCGTAGTAATGTATTGCGCTATTGGTTTTTACAATGTGGGGAGCGTATGCCCAGCACGCAACAGTTACAACAATTAGAGCATGATGTCTTAAGAGCTAGCGCAGAGGCTATGCCCATTTTTTCTTTAGAGTTACATCAACTGCGTCGTTATCGTGATGATTTATATTTAGTACAACCTACTAAACCAATCGATGCTAATTTTGAGCTGCCATGGGATGGTCGATCAATCTTAACTTTGCCTGATGATTTAGGAGAGCTGCATCCGCTACCAGCCCGGTTTGATCAATTGACGGTGCGTTTTCGTCGAGGTGGTGAAACTATAAAGTTAGCAAATCGCTCATCGACGCAGTCATTAAAAAAACTATTTCAACAATGGCATGTGCCACCCTGGCAGCGTGATCGCATTCCATTGTTATTTGAAAAGGAACGATTAATTGCGGTTATTGGTTATTGTGCTATTTATGATTAGAATCGATGCTAATAGCTCAAGCTGTGGCGGGACCGCGACAGTATAGTCTATGGGTATTGGTTGCTTGCTCTTCAAACTGTTTATTACCAAATAGTGTATAAAGTGATTGAACCTTTTTTTCAAGTTCTGTTTTAAAAATTCTTTTCCCTGAGAGCTCATTAATAAAATTTTTTATCCAACTCAAAAAATTATCATGATACTTTAAGCTAGGAGTCTCTTTTAATGTATCTTGAATATGTTCTTCAACTTTTTTTAATAATTCTTCTTTATTTACATTATTTTTTTTAAAATTCTCTTCACCTTCTTGACATAATTGCTGTACCAATCCTTTCTCTTTATAGCCAATGGCTTCACTTTTTTCTCTGAGGCCAGAGAGTCTTAATTGTTGGCCAAGCATTGCTAGATCGAGTACTTTGCTATAGTAGCTTTCAATTTCCTTGAGTACTTTGTTATCTGTTGTTTCTGAAATAGCATTTTGAAGTGCTTCTGATAGAAAGTAACTGTATTTGCTAATCAATGCCTGCTGTTGATGTTTTTCGCATGTTTGCCAATTAATCTTATATAAGGCATAAACTATATTATGGTCGCTACAATCTGTTTCTATAATGCCGCTTTGTGTACTTTCTATTGATGTAGTTTTTTGATGGAATACTCTATCTAGCCGTCCTGAGCGTTTGTAATGAGTATTTGTTCCACCCACTTTACGTTTTGGATCAGTTTGATCGCTAATATCACTAGTTGTTTGATTAGGTATTTTATTTTTATCCGCATAAGTTAGTTTACTTTTATCCTCTTCTTTTATAGCTTCAGATAAACCCAAAATATCAAGATAGTGGGTCGGTTCTACATTGTCTGAGTCGTTGTTTCTATCATAGATATTACGTGTATTAAAATCACCAGCAATGATATGCTCATCATAATAAGGTTCATCTTTTGAACCTTGCCAGATTTTATAAAGTTGCTTACAGCGGCGATTATCTTTATAAGAATCTAGGTGAACACCACTGACTTTAATCGTTTTTTCATTATTTCCCTTACGGGATATAGCATGACTAACAGCTCCTTTATTCCAATTAAGACCGTTACGATCGATATAAGAGGGTAGAGATTTAACTTCATAGTTTTGCTCACAGTCCTTTTTTACCAGTATTGCTTGTGCTATTTCTCCTGGTTTCCCCGTAAAAGTAGAAAATGTGCAGCGTGATACAATGGAATAACTTTGCAATTTTTCATTGAGACAGAAATCAAATTGATCTTTTTGGTTTCTTAAACCTTCTTGACTATTGACAATGATAATCTCAGGATTATTTTGTGCAACTGCATTAGCTATTTCTTTAATATCGTGATCGCTAGGTGGTTTTAATCCCAGGTTAAATGATACTGTAGAAATTGAGCTGTTAGTTGCCATCTTCTTTTGACTTTATTTTGATCAACTGAGTTTATTGTGACTGTTAGACTCTTCTAGAGGATGTCAGATCTGTCTATTTTTGTAACAGTTTGTAACTTGTGTGAGGGTTCTATTTGAAAATTACAGCATTCGGTTCATTTAGTATTAATAACGTACGGATAGTATTTTAGAGCATAAAAAACAATCATTATGGAAAGATTTTTAGATTTAATTGCAAGCTACTCTAGTATGATGCCTATTTCATAAATTCTAAAATTCAAGAATAAAAAATTAGCACATAATAATTTTATAAAATTGCATATATGCTCATTTTAAAAAGTTTTGTATCTTATGTTTTTTAGTTGGCTTTTACTTTAAAATGTTTAATAATACTTTATTAAAATGTATGCTATGTGCATCAATAGAAAATATGTAACCGCATGGAAAGTGCTAAAGAGTAAGGAAATTACAATATGTTGATTAGCAATCGCTTGATGATTTTAGTTTTGGTATTTTCAATTTTTTTTAGTTTCAAGGTATCTGAAGCAATGTCTTCAATCCAAGAAAAAAAAGTTTCATTGTATAATCTCTATTCTAGTGTATTAATCTATAAATACTGGTCTCAAAGTAATGCATTTTTAGCGATGAAACCAGCTTATGGATTAAACAAAACATGGGAAAATAAAGCGAATTGGTACTTAATTTACTTATCTAATGGAACTGTTGCTTTTAAAAATGTTGATAGCCCTTGGATTTGTATGGCTAGTTATGGTGTGGATTATAGACCTATCAGTCGGCCATGTAACTATGATGATTCCAAACAGCAGTTCACTCTAATTCCGACATCTACTTTAGCTGTTATGATAGAGAACCGTGATGCGATGACTGACTATTGTTTAACACAAGTTAATGGTAGTGATAACGATAGTGTACGTATGGAAAGATGTCCTAATCGCAGTGATGGAAAGAAAATTCCCCTTAAATATTTGTGGGTAATGCTTCCTCCACTGGCAGAGGCTAAATTTTGATGAAAAAATTACAGTATCTACTTATTCTCGTTATTTTTTAGTTATAGTATGGCCTATGCTGGTTTTTTTGAAAAGAAGTGTGCAACTTGGGATATAGCTTATGGAAATACTAGCCCTTTTATGTCTCATGCATGGGATGTCGATGTCAAGGAAATGATTACAGGACCTTTTCAGGTATCCGTGTTAGCATTGCAAAATGCAGGAGGATTACCAATATTGATTCATACATGAGTAAAAATGCTAGTAGTAGTTGTAGCTAAGTGGATTGATTTGACTAACTACAAGTGGCACTATCCTTGCTCTGGAGTTCAGTTAGTGCTTATTCCAAAAATTTTAAAGAAAAAAGGAGTATTAGAGATCTACACTTTTCCATTCAAAAACCGGGATAGTAATTGTATATTTTTAGCGCATCCCCTTCGGTAGGTCGCTCTAGCGGGGGTTTTTCGTGCAGGCAAAATCATATCAGGAAATAATCTTAGTCGCTTGCGGCTGAATTGTTGAAATTTTCTTCTGGTTTTTACTTAATCAAACTTTTTAAAAGTTATGTGTTAGAGAAACTAGTGTCAATCGTGTATAAAAAATAATATAGACGTTCGTTTTTATTCGTTCTTGTATTTCAATATTTCCAGTTTTAATGATAATGATTTGCATTCGCATTTGTAAGCATGATAGTATCAGCATCGTTTTAAATTAGAGTTCGTAATAAAATAAAATATCTGAAAAAGGTCACAGCATGAGTAATAAGAATTATGTCGATTACTTTTTTATCGGTTTAATTACTGCAGGGGCCACTATTACTGAAGCTGCTTTTAGTATGGTAGGCATGTTGCTTTTACTCAGAGGCTCACCGATTCCTCGCCCTGAGATTTTTGCAGCTGCCTCTGGTGTGTTTGCAGCTGGAATAGAAGGAGAAGTATTTCTTGGCAATATTAAACCTGCGTTTTGGGATCTTATCTCAGCAGAATGTTTAGAACATAAAATCGTCGAAAAAATGTTGGTTGATCTCTGTAATAAAAATAACGAAAAACAACAAAATAAAGATTTTTTTTCTTTTTATCGTAATCTTTTGACTCAATTAAAAACACTAAAATCATTACATCATAAAACTAAGGAGCATAAGGAAAAAATAAGGGAATTAGAAAGATATAAATTTGTTGTGGAAGAAACCATTGTTCTTTATCTACGAGGAGAAAAAGCTCAGTTTTTAGAAGATATTAAAAATCAACTGAATGCGGTTTTTAATAATGAAAGTGAAAAAAAGTTTCATCAAATTTACCGAAAAAAACGTCTTTTAATGTACTTAGCGCAGTTCACAACATTCATTTCAATGGTTGGATGTTATTGCTCTATGTTAGGAGTAGCCCAATCGGCTTTATTATTTGTAGGTCTAACTTCGTCATTTGCAATGGGAGGTGCCATCTTCATTGCTACAATTGCCGCACTGTCCTATGCTTTTGTAACCTATCGTACATTGATGCAGATCATTTACAGCGATTTTTTTAGTGCCCAGTGGACTAATTTAAAAAAATTATTTATCGATGGGGGTGCAAAAAAACGTTTTGCAATGATTCTTACCACTATGGTATTTATGGGTCTTTTAGTCTGCTTAACTTTAGCCACAGCAGGAACGTGGTGGCATATGGGGTTGGCTGGTCAACAGCTGTTGATTCATATGGCTAGTTTAGTCAGCAAACTAGTGATGGGGCTTTTTTTGGTACCTTATATTCTAACAGGTGTCCTATTTAATATTAAAAATTCAGCAGAAACGCTTGAACAACTGCAACATATGCAATTCAGTAAGGCAGTTGATAAGATTAAAAAAGAATTAATCGCAATTTTTAGAGAGCCTTTTGAAGCACTCACAGGTGAGCAGTCGTTAATACGTGCAGTACTTATGTCTTGTGAATCATGCACTCATGGACAGTTACCGGTATATACAGATACAGTACCTGTTGTGCTTATTATGACACTGGTCATTGCTGAACAGGCATTCAGATATATAGCACAGCCGATGATATTGATGTTGATTTGTATCGCTTATCTATTACAAGCAGTAACACATCTTATTTTCACGGTGTGGAATGTATTAGCATTCCTTGGTCATTGTCTTAGTGAAGGAGTGACCGTTGACAATGCCTTTATCATTCCCAATGCAGTTGCTGCTGCTTCTAATGCGATTGCAGAAGGCCTCACTGATTTTCACTATGTTCATGAGACTGAAAATACACAAGAGTCTCATAAGTCGGAATTGTCAATCAGTGAAGAAGAAGGTCACCATCACTCTAATATATTAGGTCGACTACTATGTATTGCGTTGTTTCCTTTATTGGCTTTAAATCTGGTGCTCTATAAGCTCTTAAGTCAGAAGACATGGAAGGAATCCGCTGAAAAGAATTTTTTAGTCTATTGGGGGAGCCATTCACATGATTCAAAGGATACAAAGATTTCTGAATTTATAATCCCTAAATTATGGGGAAAACAGAAAAATTATTTTTCCATGATGAAGCAAAAATCTGGAGCGCAAAATAAAGCCCCTGTTCTTGTAGGTTCTACTTAAATACAGAGCGCTGAGATAGGTTTGGTGCTTTGGTGACAGCCTGATATTATAAGCCTTTTTTAGAGTGAGGCTTGCGTGGATCTAAATCGTATTCGCAATTTTTCAATTATCGCTCATATTGATCATGGTAAATCAACCTTAGCCGATCGTTTTATTCAGTATTGTGGTGGTCTGACTGAGCGTGAAATGCAGTCGCAAGTCCTCGATAGTATGGATATTGAGCGGGAACGTGGTATTACCATTAAAGCACAAAGTGTCACACTGCACTATAAAGCTTGTAATGGCGATACCTATCAGTTGAATTTTATTGATACTCCAGGCCATGTCGATTTTGCCTATGAGGTCTCGCGCTCTTTAGCGGCGTGCGAAGGTGCATTGCTCGTAGTGGATGCAGCTCAAGGCGTAGAGGCTCAGACGGTGGCGACCTGTTATACCGCTATTGATCAAGCGCTTGAAGTCTTGCCCGTCTTAAATAAGATTGATCTGCCACAAGCCGATCCTGATCGGGTTAAGCAGGAAATTGAAGATGTCATTGGTATTGAAGCGCAGCAGGCTGTAGCAGTGAGTGCAAAATCAGGTGCTGGAGTGGCTGAATTACTAGAGCAGCTAGTCGTTAAAATTCCACCACCACAAGGCGCGTTAAATGCGCCATTACGAGCACTCATTATTGATTCTTGGTTTGATAGTTATTTGGGTGTAGTGTCGTTAGTGCGCATTATGCAAGGCTCCTTGGCAAAAGGTGATAAAATTCGTGTCATGTCTACCGGCAAAGATTATTTAGTCGATACGGTGGGTATATTCAATCCTAAACGCACGCAATTACCGACTTTAGGCGTCGGCGAGGTCGGTTTTGTGGTGGCTGGCATTAAAGCTATTTTTGGTGCGCCAGTAGGTGATACTCTAACCCATGCTAAGGTACCCGCTAGAGAGCCACTGCCTGGTTTTCAACAGGTGAAACCTCAAGTATTTGCCGGTCTATTCCCTGTTAATTCAGAGGATTTTGAAGCCTTTCGTGAGGCATTGGCTAAACTTAAGCTCAATGATGCGGCTTTATTTTATGAGCCTGAAAATTCACATGCCTTAGGCTTTGGGTTTCGTTGTGGCTTTTTAGGCATGCTGCATATGGAGATCGTGCAAGAACGTTTAGAGCGAGAGTATGATTTAGATCTAATTACTACCGCACCGACAGTAGTCTATGAAGTCATTACAAAGTCCAATGAGACGATTTATATCGATAATCCCAGTGCATTACCTGATGCAAACGCTATCGCTGAGATTCGTGAGCCGATCGCTACTGTCTCGATTTTAGTACCGGCTGATTATTTGGGATCTGTGATTACCTTATGTGTCGATAAGCGTGGTGTGCAAAAAGAATTGCATTATCTCAGTAATCAAGTGTCGTTGAGCTATGCTATCCCAATGAGTGAGGTAGTATTAGATTTTTTTGATCGTTTAAAGTCAGTCAGTCGAGGTTTTGCATCATTAGATTATATGTTTGACTACTTTGAAACAGCCCCGTTAGTCAAATTGGATGTTTTAATTAATATGGAAAAGGTCGATGCCTTGGCTATTATTGTGCATCGTGATCATGCCTTTCATCGTGGTCGTGATTTAGCCGATCGTTTAAGAGATTTAATTCCGCGTCAAATGTTTGATGTGGCTATACAGGCTGCCATTGGTAGTAAAATTATTGCACGTACCACGGTGAAAGCATTGCGTAAAAATGTCACAGCCAAATGCTATGGGGGCGATATTACCCGTAAGAAAAAATTATTAGAAAAGCAGAAAAAAGGAAAAAAACGGATGAAACAAGTGGGTCGGGTATCGATTCCACAGGAAGCTTTTTTAGCAGTATTGAAAGTGGGTGATGTATCAAAAAAATCAGTTTAATAATAGTATTAATTGACAAGTAGCAAGTGAGGAATGAGATTGATTCAATCTTTAGATCAGTTACAACAACGCTTGGGATATGATTTTCAAGATCTAGAATTATTAAAATGTGCTCTAACCCATCGTAGTTTGCCAGGAGCGCTTAATAACGAGCGATTGGAATTTTTAGGGGATGCCGTGTTAAGCCATATTGTGGCTGAGGTATTGTTTCAACAGTACTCGACAGCGCGTGAAGGTGAGCTAAGTCGTATGCGTGCGATGCTGGTGTGTGGGGATCGTTTAGCGGATATGGCAAGAGCACTTTCCTTAGGTTCTTATCTTACTTTAGGTATGGGTGAGAAGAAAAGTGGTGGTTCTAAGCGTCGTTCGATTTTAGCCAATGCATTTGAAGCTTTAGTGGGTGCTGTGTATCTAGATGGTGGCATGGATCGATGTCGTGAGATGGTCGTGGCTATTTATGGTGATGATATTTTTACTTTCTCTAAAGTTTTATCAGAAAAAGATGCCAAGTCGTCTTTACAGGAATGGCTGCAAAGACACCAGTTACCTCTGCCGCTTTATGAAGCGGTTGCTTTAGGTAAGGCGCATTCGCAAACATTTCATGTTGTGTGTCGTGTTGAAGGATTGCCGTATAAAACAGAAGGTACAAGTACCAGCCGTCGTCGTGCAGAACAAGTCGCTGCGCAGGCTTATTTGGAGTTATTAGATGACAAACACTAATGAGCGATTTGGTTTTGTGGCTATTATCGGTCGACCGAATGTCGGTAAATCTACTCTATTAAATCGTTTGTTGGCGAAGAAAGTCAGTATCACCTCGCGCAAACCACAGACCACACGTCATCGTATTTTAGGTATTAAAACCAAAGGGGCTACTCAGATTGCTTATGTGGATACTCCAGGATTGCATCGTCGTACCGCTGCCTATCGTTATTTAAATCGTGTTGCGCAATCTGTATTGCGAGAAGTCGATGTGATTTTATTCGTTGTCGATCTAACCCACTGGACTGCTGAGGAAGATTGGATTTTAGCACAACTGAAAACCACCTCATTACCTGTGATCTTGGCAATCAATAAAATCGATCGCCTAACAGATCGTAAAAAATTGTTGCCTTATCTGGAATCTGTATCCAAGCAATTTCATTTTAAAACGATAGTGCCGATATCGGCAAAGCAGGGAAAGCAAGTAGAGGTGTTAGAGCAGGAATTAATCGATTATTTGCCTGCAGGATCCCCCGGCTTTTCGCCTGATCAATGGACTGATCGTAGTGATCGCTTTATGGCCTCTGAAATACTGCGTGAGAAGTTATTTCGTTTATTAGGTCAGGAACTCCCTTATGCAGTGCAGGTAAGCATTGATCTTTTTGAAGAGGAGACCTCGATTATTAAGGTAGCTGCTATTATTTGGGTAGCCAAGCCTTCCCAGAAGGCGATTGTGATTGGCCAAAAAGGCGATCGTTTAAAAAGGATTGCTACTCAAGCACGTTGTGATATGGAGCATTACTTTGAAAAGAAGGTATTTTTAACGCCATGGGTAAAAGTGGGAATACCGACACAACAAGAGGACTATTAGTTGGTGCAGCGAGTTAGCCTAGAGCCTTTATTTATTTTGCATTCTCGTCCTTATAGTAATACCAGTTTAATTTTAGATTGTTTAACCCGACGCTATGGACGCTTGTCGATCATGGCGCGTAGTGCGCGAGGCTTAAAGTCGCGTTACAAAGGAATGCTACAGTTATTTTCACCTTTGCTGGCCTCATGGACGGGGGCTCGTGAATTAAAAAATTTGGGAGCTGTTGAACGGCAAGGCGCGATTTATCGTCTAGAGGGACAAGCGCTGATCTGTGGTTTTTATTTAAATGAGCTCTTGCAGCGTTTGCTACAACGTGAAGATCCTTATCCCAATATTTATGCGCTATATCAGTCTACATTAAATGCATTGGAACAGAACACAGATCCACGCCCTGCACTGCGTTGTTTTGAAAAAAATATCTTACAATGTTTAGGATATGGTTTGCCACTGCACTATGAGAGTCAGTCGCGTGAACCCATTGAACCTGATCGCTATTATCAGTTTGTTCCAGAGCGTGGTTTTTTAGGCTGTGATCCACAACATGATAATCATTGGGTTTTTTCAGGTCATACTCTGTTGTCATTGTCGCAAGAACTTTTTGATGAGGTAGCATTATCAGAATCAAAACGTCTTCTTCGTCTAGTATTGAGTCGTTATTTAGGTCCTAAACCAATTAAAAGTCGTGAGCTATTGGTATAATATTAGCTCTTAATTAATAAGTAGAGTGAAGTGGGGGAGGGTGTCAATGGCCTCATCTGTTCGTTTAGGTGTTAATATTGATCATGTAGCAACACTGCGCCAAGTGCGAGGTTCTGCCTATCCTGATCCGGTCAAAGCAGCTTTGTGTGCAATTCAAGCAGGTGCTGATAACATTACCTTACATTTACGGGAAGATCGTCGTCATATTCAAGAAACAGATCTTGCTTTGTTGACAGAGCAAAGCACGGTGCCAATTAATTTAGAGATGGCTGTGACTTGGGAGATGTTGGCGATTGCTGAGCGATACCAACCTAAACAGGTGTGTTTAGTTCCGGAAAAACGTGAAGAATTAACCACCGAGGGTGGTCTTGATATCGTTATACAGGAAGTAAAGATTAAAGAAGCCTGTGAGCGCCTGGCAGCAGCAGGGATTCAGGTATCGTTGTTTATTGATCCTATTAGGGCGCAAATTGATGCGGCAGTGCGCTGTGGTGCCCCTGTGATTGAAATTCATACTGGCCATTATGCGAATGCACAATCGACTAAAAAGAGGGCGGATGAATTACAGCGGATTCAAGCAGCAGCAGGTTATGCGCATCAACAGCATTTGGTGGTTAATGCAGGCCATGGTTTGCATTATGATAATGTGCTTGCTATTGCAGCGATACCTCACATCAATGAACTTAATATTGGTCATAGTTTAGTAGCACAAGCTATTTTTGAGGGTTTACCCCAAGTCATTAAAGCGATGAAGTCACGGATACATCAAGGGGTTTCAAGCAATAAGCGTTGACCTGTGGTATCGATTTTTAAATAGGTGCCTCTATGGTGCCAGTCTCCTAACACAATACGTTGGGCATCGGAGCCATTGATAGAAAGTGAATGAATTGCAGGACGGTGGGTATGGCCATGAATAAGTAGTTGGGTATTAGCTTCAGACATAGCACGTGTGACCGCTTCTGGTGTAACATCCATAATCGAATGGGCTAGTTGTGATTTACGTTCGATACTGGCACGGCGCAAGCGTTGGCCGTAATGCACTCGCCATGTGAGTGGCAATAAAGAGAGTACCATTTTTTGATAGAAGCGATTGTGCATGATCTTTCGTGATCGTTGATGTTTTTGGTCAAGAGTACAGAGACTGTCACCATGTAACAATAGAATGCGTTGTCCATAGAGAGTAATGAGAGTCGGTTCTTTTAAGAGAGTGATCCCTGTCTCTTTGGCAAAACGAGCTCCGATGAGAAAATCACGATTACCTGGCATAAAGTAGGTTTTAATACCGCTACGAGTATAGTGACCTAGCGCTGCTTTAATATGTTCATTAAAGTCGCTACGATCGTCATCACCGACCCAGCACTCAAAAAAATCGCCTAAAATATAGAGCGCATCTGCCTCATAGGCAATGTGCTTAAGAAAATGAATCAATGAAGTGGCTGTTTCAGGAGTATCAGGTGATAGGTGCAAATCAGAAATAAAAAGTGTGTGTGATGTCGCCATAAAGAACAACTCTATTAAAGGCATTGAAAAATTGTCATAATAGTCAGTTTTTGAATTGAGATAAAGTGTGAGTGAGTTAAAGACACGATTTTGTCCTAGCCCCACTGGGCTGATGCATTTAGGCAATGCACGTACTGCATTGTTTAATGCATTGTTAGCAAAACAGAGTCATGGTCAGTGGCTTTTGCGTATTGAAGATACTGATCAAGTGCGTTCAGAGCAGCGTTATACAGATGCTTTAATGGAGGATTTACTGTGGTTGGGTCTTTCTTGGCAAGAAGGCCCAAATCATGATCAAGGCTATGGCCCGTATCATCAATCAGAGCGCCAATCACTTTATGACGACTACTATCAACGTCTAGAAACGATGGGTCGAGCGTATCCTTGTTTTTGCAGTGAAAAAGAGCTGGCATTACAACGCAAAAGACAGCGTGCTGCAAATCAACCGCCCCGCTACCCAGGAACTTGTCGCCTATTAAATGAAGCGCAGCGTCAAAAAAAAAGGGAACAAGGTGTAAAGCCAAGCTTGCGTTTTGCAGTAGTGTCTGGGGAGATAATTGAGTTTGATGATCTAGTGCGAGGTCATCAACAATTTAATAGCGATGATATTAGTGATTTTATTATTCGACGTTCGGATGGTAGTGCACCTTTTTTATATTGCAATGCCATTGATGATGCACTAATGGGGGTCACTCATGCCTTGCGCGGTGAAGATCATCTTACCAATACGCCGCGGCAATTAATGATATTAAATACATTAGGTTTAACAGCCCCCACTTATGGGCACATTGCATTAATTGTTGGTCATGATAGCAGCCCGCTATCAAAACGCCATGGCAGCCGCAGTATTGAAGCACTGCGTCATGATGGGTATTTAGCCAAGGCGTTGGTAAACTATATGGCGCGCTTAGGGCATTATTATGGTCATGATGAATTGCTTTCTTTTGAAAATTTAGCAGCGCAATTTCATATTTCGTCTTTAGCCAAATCACCCGCACAATTTCATTTAGAGGCACTGCACTATTGGCAAAAGCAGGCTGTAGCGGATTTAGATCAACGTAGTTTTTGGTTATGGGCAGGTACGGCATTAGAGCAACAAGTCCCTGAGGAACAACGTAATTTTTTTGTTGAAACGATCCAGCCTAATGTATTATTTCCTAGTGACATAGCTCATTGGATTCAATTGTTATTATCTACTAATTTTGTATTGAATGCAGAACAAAAGGGGCTATTAGAGAATGTGAGTCCTCACTACTTTGAATGTGCTGTTAATTTTATAGTAGAAAAGGGTGTAGAATATCGTGATTTGATTGGTCATTTAAAATCAACGCTTAATCTTAAAGGGAGTGCCTTATTTATGCCATTGCGCATTGCTTTAACAGGTCAGGTTCATGGCCCTGAATTAGCAAAAATAATGGGGTTGTTGGGGAATCAAGAGGTAGAAAGGCGACTAAGGCATGCACATTTATAATAGCCTTACTCAAACAAAGTCCAAGTTAACACCGATTAAAGCTAAGCATGTCACTCTTTATGTGTGTGGTATGACCGTTTATGATTTTTGTCATATTGGTCATGCACGTTCGATGATTGTTTTTGATATGGTGGTTCGTTATTTACGTTGGCGCGGTTATCAAGTGCATTATGTGCGTAATATTACGGATATTGATGATAAGATTATTCAACGGGCTTATGATAATAACGAGTCTTGGAGTGCATTAGCCCAACGGTTTATTGATGCGATGCATGAAGATGAGCAGGCATTAATGCTATTAGCACCTGATCAGGAACCGCGTGCAACGCAATATATCCCAAAGATGATTGCATTGATCGAACGATTAATAGAACGAGCTTATGCTTATGTGACAGAACTCGGTGATGTGTATTATGATGTGCACCAATTCCCTAAGTATGGCAAGTTATCACATCGTGATCTTGAGCAACTTAATGCCGGAGCTCGGGTTGCTTTAAATGAAGAAAAACGCAATCCATTAGATTTTGTGCTATGGAAAAAAGCCAAACCCAATGAACCCAAATGGGCCTCTCCTTGGGGAGAAGGACGTCCTGGTTGGCATATTGAATGCTCAGTCATGTCAACGGATTTATTAGGTCAGCCCTTTGATATTCATGGCGGAGGGCTTGATTTGAAATTCCCGCACCATGAAAATGAAATTGCCCAATCGGAGGCAGTAGAGGGTTGTGATTTTGCACACCTATGGATGCATGCAGGTTTATTGCAGGTAGATGGCGAAAAAATGTCAAAATCCTTAGGTAATTTTTATTTAATTCGTGAGGTTTTGGCACAATACGATGCAGAACTCATTCGCTACTTTATGCTGTCAGCGCATTATCGGAGTCCTGTTAATTATACTGAGGCCAATCTATCTGCATTACGCCATGGATTAAATCGTTTGTATATGGCTTTGCGAGGCATGCCAGTCGTTGATTTTGAAAATGAACAAACCTGTGAGTTTAAAGCGCGCTTTATAGAAGCTATGGATGATGATTTTAATACTCCTGAGGCATTGTCTGTTTTATTTGATTTAGCGCGTCATATCCAACGGTTACGTGAATCGAATAAGAATGATAAAGCAGCAGCTTATGCCCATCAGTTAAAAAAATTAGCCGGTGTTTTGATGTTATTACAGAAAGACCCTGAAGTATATTTTCAAGGCCAAGCCTGCTCAGTTGATGTTAAAAAAATTGCAGCTTTAATTAATACACGTCAACGTGCACGCGATCAAAAAGACTGGCAACAGGCCGATGCAATTCGCAAAGAATTGATGGATATGGGTATTACCATTGAAGACACTGCCAAAGGGACCGTATGGCGGCAGGGTTTCTGAATAAAATAGGTTAACATTTAATATTTTATTAATACAAAATCTTTATAATTTATTTTTTAATTAACAGTTAGGATTTAGTAATGCCAGAAGCTTCTGCAGTTGATTATTTTTCGTTATTTAATCTAGAGGTTGGTTCCAATATATATGGCCTTAGACAAAAATATCTTGAGAAAGCAAAAAAAACGCACCCTGATAAATGTCATAATTTAAATAAATATCCAGACTTATACTTTATGTCATCACCACTTCATGATAAAGATATCGAAGCGGTAAAACGTGGGGACTTGATAGTATTTGAACAAGATGACAAAGAAGTTTGGTTTATACATGCTTGCGATAAGCAATTAAAATATTTTAAGCAGGAGGTCGATTCTAAATATCAAGGGTATTTTTTACAAAAGAATCATCTTTCCAAAAATGATCAAACAGCACAGCAAAAGCTTAATCTAATTATAGAATACCATGAAGCTTGTACTACAATCCTTTTTCGAGAAAATAAATTTAAAGAAATAGCCAGTGCCTATACATTTTTAAACGAGCCTATTGTGTTTTATCTGTATCAGCAGATTGAAAGTACATACCAAAAATTATTACCTAGCCATTATGACAAAAAATTTAGTAAAAAAGTGAAAGAGTTGTTACTAAAGCTTTCAGAAGAGTCATTAACACAATTTCTTATTAAATATTATAAAGACGATCAACATATTCTAAAAAGATTGCAAGAATTTATTAGAATTATCATCCCTGTCATTAGAGATTTCTCAATATATTTATTCTCAGATAAGAAGAAAAAATATAAATTTGAAGAAGTATTTTATCTTGTTTCAAAGTCAGTTAATTTGATGTGTGACACGCTGAATAAATTTCAGCATGAAAAAGGATCATCGCAATGGTTGCATGGATTAAAACCATCTTCTTTCATGTTATTGGTATTTTTATTTGCTATGGAAGATAATCAAATAAAATTTGTCAAGAGTATTTATAGTTTAGATATCATTAAATTCGATCCTAACTCAATTTCATTACTAGAGCCTTGGCACGAAGTGATGATGACACGATGCATGAGTACTAAGCAAATGCTCTCTGGTGTTCATCCCTCTTTTTTTTGTATGATCCTACTAGAATTATGCCAGAAAAATCCCAAGCTTTTTGAAAAATGGTTAAGAAGTGTTGACTGTATATCAGATCTTCATGATCTTGTTATCTATTTTTTATCAAGTGATTTATCTGCTAGAGAGAAAAAACCCGAAAGAAATTTTAGAAAAACGCACAATGAATATCAGAAAAATATTAAAAACCTCAAAAAACCTGATTACTTCACAGAAAAAGAAAAGAATCAAATTCCATTTGATTCTACTGTTTTTGAGAAAATATTTTGGCGCAATAGAGATAATAATTTACATCGGTTTTTAAAAGATGGAAAGTTGATAAATCTGGTGCCGTTCTCTTGTATCGATTATTTATTATACGAAATCGTTAATCTCATAAAAATGGAAGAAGTAATCTACCAATCTATCTTAAATGATCGGGAAAAAATTACAAGAGAAAATGTGGATGATATCTATACACGTTTATCAATGATCAGCAGTCGACTAGCTGCTGTATGTCATCTTATGATTATGTGTGTTTTGAAACAGATAGTACCTGAGTTTTTAAAAAATAAGGATTATTTAGGCTGCGATGTAAAAACTTATATTATTGTTGTGCTCTTTAATATTGTCAATGAATCTGCTAAAGAGATTGAGGAATCCTTAGCAGAGCTAAGGATTAATAATTGTAAGCATGACTTTAAAGCATGGCTCTTATTACGTTTAAAATACTCTAGGCAATACATCGAATTTCTTGAAAAATTGTATTCAAAAGAGGGCTCTCGTTTTCATATGGAGAGTATAAATAAGCAAGATATTACATCAAAATTTTCTTATTTGACACAAAAGTCATCCTACCTCTTTTTTATCATGGTGCGAATCTCTGCTTTAGATCTGTTACATTCAGATTCTAGTTTTGAATCCCATATGGGTATTTTAAATAAGATAAAAATCTATTTAAAAATTATTTCTGATAACAATCAGCTTAGTAAAAAAAATATTAAAATATTGTCAAAATATGAGCTAATTTTAAATCCTGATCAAGATAATTATATTCAAAGTATGATAAAAGAGATATCTTATTTGCTTTATAATTTTAATAATAAAAATGTAAATATAGATTTAATAAATCAATTGGTTGTGCTACAAAAGAACAATTATGATGAAAGAACTGATTTAAAGCTTGAGCATTATATTCAGAATTATTCGAGAAAAATTGAGTCTTTGCAAAAAGAAATAGTTAGCATTGAGGAAAAAGCATATGAGTCCAATTATGCTCTATGGTTATTGATTATTATTCATATGGAGGAGGTAGATGTTAAAAATCTTATCTTGTATTGTTACAATAATATCACTGGTAGTCGTAATTTACATAAACTTACTCAGTTGCTCAGATATCCTAAAGATCTAATTAATTTATTACCATCTAAGTTTGATAATACACCATCTTCTAAAGTTGTAGACCTGAACACTTTATCAAAAGAACATTATCAATCGCTGGAGTCCTATCTTATACTATTATCAACCATACGGGTGTTTTATAATACAGTCGATTTTAAAAAACATTTTTCAAAATTAGAAAAATTGAAAGACAATCATTGCCATCAGCGCTATTATTTTTTGCAGGAAGAATATAAACAGTGGGTAGGAAATATAGGATTACAATATAATAATTTATCAGATAATTTAAAAAGATTAAAGCCTGTAAAAAAGAGAATAAATAGTTCTATATTGAAATTAAGAGATAAGGAATCTCAATATAGAAATAGAGATTTATATCAAGAAGAATTACAATCGTTAGAAAAATTTCTGAAAGATTCTGAGGTTCAGTTTAACAATGTTCTGAAAATACAGAACAATTTTAGAGACTCTCTAGATTATATAAAATTAGAATTATTAAAATTTAAAAAAGAAGTACAAAAGACTCCACCATTGTTATTGATTGACTTTAAAGGATTAGTTGGTATCGATGATATCCTTAAGAAACGACAAGGCTTCCTAAAAGAAATGGCACAGAATTCAGGTATAGAATTAGAAATATCTAGTATCGAAGTTGAAACATTGCCAACTGATGAGGCAATACAGGGACTAGGTGTATTACTTGATAGAGAAAGAAAGGATATGCAGGATGTTGGAAAGATAATTAATAATTTTAAAAATAGCCTATCAATGATTAAGCATTCCATTCATTCTGTGCAAAAAACGAGGGAACAACAACATAGTATCAATGCTGTTGCAAATAATAAATTTAAAATAGCTGAAAGATCCTTAAACTCCCTAATAAACTTTTATAAAGGGTTTATTTCTGATGTGAATCAAAGTATAGAGAATCCTAATGATAGTCCAATGAATATATTAAAAAAACTCAATTTAATATCTCGTAGCCCAGAAGCTAAAAAATTCTTAGAAGAAATAGTACAAGGGGATATTGAGTACACCACTTTTATTACCAATAAGAAACATGAAATTGATTTTTTATATCAAAACGTCAAGAACACTCAGCATCCTACATCATTATTTTCAGTCGATAAAAATTCTATCGATGAGGGCTATCAGCTATTTCAAGTAATGTTTAGTGATCATTGTTCCAATATAAAAAAGGAGTTTCTACAGATTACTGAAAAATATCATCACCATTGTAAAGTATTATTAGAAAAAACAACGCAATGCCTTGATAATTTTATAAAATATGATTTGCAAAAATTGCAGTATGATGGAATTATGAGTCTTGCTAACTCATTTGAAGAACAATATACTGTTTTAAAATCTGAAAGAGATACCTTAATAGAGTTAACTACTTGGTATCGCCAATGTGGTATTGCGCTAGCATGCAATCGTCAAATGATACAGGATATAGAAGCTCGTATAACCTCCTGCCAAGATGCTTGGCTTTCAGTGACTGTGTTGTTGCAAAAAGAGTCTCCGATTGCTTCTTTTAAAAAGAGGCGAAAGAAACAAAATAAAACACACTCTTTTATGCAAGATCTAAAAAATGAGACTATGGTTCCTAGTACAGGAGAAACAGCTGCCACCCTGTCTAGATCTGCTAGTGCAGCGACCTCTATTATTGACTCTGATAGCAATCCCAAAATATGGCAAGAAAGTGTATCTAGTACTATGTTACAATTAGAGGAATCAATAGTATTAAAAAACTTAGAGCAAACGATTTTAGCGAAGAATTACGATATTATCGACTTACGATTACAGAGTGAAGGAGTAAAAGATGCAATTGAAAAGGGTTTATATAAATACTATCTTAGATATGATGAGCAAATATTATATCCATTGCTAGTAGAGCGCCTAAAAAGTATTGCAAAAGATATCCAGTTGTCTGAACAAGACATTCGTTGTGCAAAAGAAAAAATGTCCGATATTATTCGTAATTTAATCGTAACAGCCTTGGGCGAATTACTAGATTTAAATCAGATAGATAACAGTCGTATTAAAGATATGATTAGTAGAGTTAACTCAGGACAATACCAAGATTTTTTGTGGACATATTCTAAAGAAGAAGACAAAGTATTATTTCAGATAAGTGCTATTGATGAACAAGAGCTAGCTGTTGTGCTGAATATACCAAGTGCTAGTACACGACCTGTAACCACCATAGCTAGGCTTTGTCTAGCGATAGAAAGCTATCGGAAGGTAGACGAAAATAAACTCTATCTTAAAAATATTTCTAATATTTTGGAACAAATGGAGCTCTTTTTACAAGAGTGTAATTTAAATCAAGCTCATGGGGTAGAGCAACAGGAAGATGATCCTATAGAATTGTATCGAATAGAATTAACTGAAATTTCTAATATAGCACAGGCAGCAAGTCAAGAGGTTTTAAAATTAGAAAAGCAATTTTTTTCATACAATAATTCAGATGTTTCATATGATGAAAAAAGGAGCATTGTGGACAGACTAACTGATATTTTTAATCAGCTATGTAATAAACTTGTCACTTTGTCAACTCGCTTTGGGGATATTTCAAAACTTGACCTGCATATAGATCGGTTACATATACCATCGACGCTTTCATTATTATTTCAGGTCGTCACAGAAGCTCATTATCGAATTATGGGTTACTCTTGTGAAAGTAATGGGGTACCACCATCTTGTAATGGTAACAGTTGTGCCATAGTGGCTGTGGCTAACCCAGCTAGCAATCCGTTTGTTTTTTATCCGCCACCACCTAATGGTACTGAGGTGCCCACTTGGGATATGGTTCAAGTGCCTAATGTGGTACCACCTGAACAATGAGTGCCGCTTTGTTTATAAGAAGTAGTAGCACTTCTGTTTGTAAATCGCTAGTATAGAATTGTCGACCTGGTATTTTTGACCCTTTATTATAGCGAGCTTCGCTTACCTTATTTGGCAGTAGAGCTAGTAAATTTAAAAGAGTGATTATTTTATCGGATTTTATCATAGAATAAGTACGTATAAGGCTAATTACATATTAAAATAAAGGAATAATCAATTATGACAATACTTCTATATATTGCCCTTGTTTTCTTTGCCATTTTCTTATTGAGTGCCATTAATATTTTAAAAGAATATGAAAGAGGGGTTATTTTTACCTTAGGGCGATTTTGGAAAGTAAAGGGGCCGGGTTTGATTATTGTGGTGCCTATTATTCAGCAAATGGCACGTGTGCAACTACGAACAGTGGTGATGGATGTGCCAAGTCAGGATGTCATTTCAAAAGACAATGTCTCTGTTCGTGTTAATGCTGTGGTGTATTTTCGTGTGGTCGATCCTGAAAAAGCGATTATTCAAGTGGAAGATTATTTTGAAGCGACTAGCCAATTAGCACAAACTACATTACGTTCCGTATTAGGGCGACATGATTTAGATGAAATGCTATCAGAACGCGATAAATTAAACAAAGACATTCGGAGTATTTTAGATGCAGCTACTGATGCTTGGGGCATTAAGGTTATTAATGTTGAGATTAAACATGTGGATCTGAATGAGACAATGATTCGCGCTATTGCACGTCAAGCAGAGGCTGAACGGGAGCGTCGTGCTAAAGTGATTAATGCCGAAGGTGAGCTGCAAGCAGCCGATACACTTAAAGAAGCTGCTACTATCTTATCAACGCAGCCAGAATCTATTCAATTACGTTATTTGCAAACATTATTAGATTTAGCGGGCGATCGTACCTCCACAGTGGTATTTCCTATGCCTTTAGATTTTTTGAATATGCTAAATAAAAAGCGGACATCCTAAAGTCGTGTCTATTTTAATGGTACTATTATACAATAAATTTTTATTATATATTTTTTAAATTATTGTGTTGTAAAAAATAAGGATATCGGTTGGCTTAATGATTAAGCGTCCACCCATGGTATATTGGATGCTGTATAATAATGGATCTATCTTAAATGATATTAGTATATTAAAAAATAATATCAAGCCCCTACAATGGCCTGCGCAATGTTATTGTGAGTTGAGCTGTTTTGATCAAGTCGATTCTAAATTGGCGACGATACATCGTGCCTTAATAGAATATGGTCTGTGTTTAGTAGCGATAAAATATAGTGATACAGGTGGCATGACTTTGCAAAAGATTGCAAGTCATCTCGGTGAAATCCATCGACACGATGCCTGTTATCGTGCGATGTGGGACATTAAATCAGGGGGGAGCCATGGTCATCAGACCTTGGCTCGATCCCATACCATGGATGAATTTCTTTTACATACCGACTGTTCTTATGAAGTCATAGTTCCTAATTTTTTCGGTTTACAAGTCATTCAACACGATCGTTATGGAGGGGGTACTAATCTTTTAGTCGATACTCATAGGCTGCTCCAACAGCTCTCTCAAAAAACAATTGAAGTGTTACAAACTCAACCTGTTAAAATAATTGTACCCTTGGAATTTAAAAAGAATACATCCTATATTATCGCGCCTGTGATGGACCAACACGGCAATATTCGTTATCGTCGGGACATTATCGATGTTGATAGTTTAACGAGTGTTCAGTACCATGCTTTAGTTGAATTTGAAACGCTGGTTTATAGTCCTTTCTTATTAAGATCACTTTTATTAGTTAAAAATCAAATTTTGTTATTGAGTAATAGTCGCTATTTACACGCAAGAACCAAGGTTCTTGATAAGCATCGTCATCTAAAACGGATTCGTTTTTTTCTTAAATCAAATTGATGTGAAAGAGCATGATATTGAGACAGATTTATTCTTCAGATAATCCATCAACAATGCAATATCAACAGGATCAGAATCAGTTGATAGATTTTTTGCGCCAATATCAGCAGGTTGATAGATCACTGTATCAAAGTTGTTTTAATCCTTATCCAATTGAGCTGGAGCACTCTTTTTTTGAACGAGCTAGAGTATTACAACAATTAATTGTGAAAGCAGTGGTGGCCATCGTAGCGCATTATTTAGAAGATGTGGACCTACAGGTAAAACTATCGTTAACGGATCAGTGTAAAAACTTACTTAAACTCGCAACTTGCCGACCTTATCACATAGGAGTATTACGACCGGATTTTATTATTGATGCGCAGCATCAGCTAAAAGTGTGTGAAATTAATGCTCGTTTTCCAACCAATGGTATTATTTTATCACATTACCTCGTCAATTATTTTCAAAGCAAGGATGGTCATCGACAACCAACCATAGAGGATATACTACCCTATTTTGCTCATGTATTTGATCGACAACAGCCACTGTGCATTTTAAAAGGGAGAGAGCCAGGGTATGATATCCATTGCTTGTATCGTGAATTAGCCAGTTTGCGTTATCAGTATGATATTGCGTTTGTTGATCCCAAGCGCCTAGAGTTTGATCACAATCGCTTATTAGTGGCAGGATTACCGTGTCGTCAGTTTATTTTAGAGTTGCATCAAGATGAGCTACTCAGTTTGCCAAATGCTATTTTACATCACTTAGTATCACAAACCCACTATCTTAATGATATTCGTACTCTCTTAATCGTTCATGATAAACGATTATTATCGATACTATGTGATCAGCACATTATGCAACGATATCTGTCGAATAACGAAGTCAGGCTGTTACAACAACATATCATAGAAACTCATGCCATTCATGCAGGTAACAAACGCGCAATATTGAATGATCCAGAGCGTTGGGTGTTTAAAAAGACTTTATCAGGGAAGGGGGAGGGTATGTATTTAGGCTGTGATACACCAATTCCTATTTTGTCTAAGCTGTTGGAGACACAGTCGGATCACTATGTGATACAACGGTATATTAAGCAGGCTAAATATCCTGTTTTAGTGATGAAAGACGATAAGTTGCAGTATGTAAATCAGCATCTTGTTGGCATGTTAGCCTCTTATAATTTAAATACATTGGGTGTGGGTTTTTTTCGTGCCTCGCCAAAATCTATTGTTAATATATCAACTCAAGGAGGTGAAGTAGTTGCCGTTATTTAGAAGACAGTTTGTCTTTTAAAAGCATATTGACTTGTTGTGGGTTGGCTTTCCCACGAGTTGCTTTCATCACTTGTCCCACGAAAAACCCGAACAGTTTCTCTTTACCACCGCGATAATCTGCTAATTGTTGAGGATGTTGTGCTATGATCTCATCAATGGTTTTTTCAATAGCACACACATCAGTAATTTGTTTCAATCCTCGTTTTTCAATAATTTCATCTGCTGAACCCTGTTGATCCCACATCGCTTTAAAAACTTGCTTTGCAATGTGATTAGAAATAGTTTGATCAGTCACACGAGCTAATAGCGCGCCTAGATCGTGTGGGCTAACAGGACATTGCGCAAAGGTTTGTTCCGCTTGGTTCAGTGCAGCAGAGACATCACCGGCTATCCAATTAGCCACCTGTTTAGCGGAGGTATTCTTTGCAGCGTTTAATGTAGCTTCAAAATACTGCGCTATATTAAGTTGGCTAGTTAGAAAGCGTGCGTCATAATCATTGAGACCATAATCTGTTTGAAAGCGGGCTTGTTTTTCCCAGGGTAGTTCGGGGAGCGTTTGACGCACTTCATGAATTAATGCGTTCGTTATTTCTACAGGTAGTAAATCGGGATCAGGAAAGTAGCGATAATCGTGTGCTTCTTCTTTTGAACGCATTGAACGTGTGACCTCTTTATTGGCATCATACTGGCGTGTTTCCTGGATGATATGCCCTCCATTGTCTAGGATCTCTTTTTGTCGGTCTATTTCATATTCAATCGCTTGTTCAACAAAACGGAATGAGTTGACATTTTTAATTTCAGCACGGGTACCTAATGTTGTTTCACCTTGAGGTCGTAAAGAGATATTAATGTCGCAACGAAAAGAACCTTCTTGCATATTGGCATCGCTGATTTCTAGATAGCGTATGAGTTGATGTAATGTCTTTAAATAGATGACAGCTTCTTTAGCGGAATCAAGCTCAGGTTCGGATACGATTTCCAGTAGTGGTGTTCCAGCACGATTTAAATCAATGCCGGCAGCCTGGTTGAATTCTTCATGTAGTGATTTTCCTGCATCTTCTTCAAGATGAGCACGTGTGATGCCAATAGGTTTTTGTGCTCCTGTTTCTGTTGTAATGTTAAGAGATCCGGCACCGACAATAGGTGTTTCGTATTGACTGATTTGATAGCCTTTAGGCAGATCAGGGTAGAAATAATTTTTACGGGCAAAAACAGAACGATGGGCGAGTTTAGCATGAATGCTCAGCCCAAATTTAATAGCGAGGCGAATCGCTTTCTCATTTAGTACAGGTAAGGTTCCTGGTAGGCCTAAGTCAATGCCGCATGCTTGAGTGTTTGGTTCAGCACCAAATGCCGTTGCGCTACCGGAGAATAATTTTGAATGGGTCAGTAGTTGTACGTGAACTTCTAAGCCAATAACAGGTTGCCATTCCATTTTAATGTCCTCATGATTCAAATGCTTTAGGTAATCTACGATGCCAGTGTGTGACTTGTTGGTATTGATGTGCCACATTAAGCAACTTAGCTTCTTCAAATGTATTTCCGATTAATTGCATTCCAATGGGTAGCACGTTGTCGGTAAATCCAGCAGGTAGGGTTAATCCAGGAAGCCCTGCTAGGCTAACAGCGACTGTAAAAATATCGGAAAGATACATAGCAATAGGGTCGTGGTACTTTTCTCCGAGTTTAAATGCTGGAGTCGGTGTGGTCGGTGTTAGAATGACATCTACGGTTCCAAATGCATTGCTAAAATCGTCACGAATTTGTCGGCGTACTTTTTGTGCTTTGCTATAATAGGCTTCATAATACCCTGACGATAGTACATAGGTGCCGACCATAATGCGGCGCTTTACTTCATCACCAAAGGCTTCGCTGCGGCTGCGTTTATAAAGGTCTGTTAAGTCAACTGGATTGTGGCAGCGATAGCCATAACGTATGCCATCGTAACGTGCTAGATTGGATGAGCATTCAGCAGGTGCAATGACATAATATACTGATTCGGCATATTGGGTATGTGGAAGACTAATTTCGATCATTTCTGCACCTAGCGATTCGTAGATTTTGAGGCTCGCTTCGATTGCAGAGTGTATCGATGTGTCTAGTTTATGGTCAAAGTATTCTTTGGGCAATCCTATTTTTAAGCCTTTAAGGCTATTATTCAATGTGGCTGTGTAATCCGGCACTTCTTTTTGAATACTTGTTGAATCTTTTGGGTCATGGCCAGCGATGATATTCATCACTAGAGCCGCATCTTTGGCACTTTGTGTCATTGGACCTGCTTGGTCCAGACTTGAAGCAAAAGCAATCATGCCAAAGCGGGAGACACGACCGTAGGTCGGTTTTAGTCCAGTTAAGCCACACAGTGCAGCAGGCTGCCTGATTGAACCGCCTGTGTCGGTGCCGGTACCAGCAGGTGCAAGGCGGGCCGCTAGAGCAGCGGCTGTGCCGCCTGAAGAACCGCCAGGAATACGCTCAATATCCCATGGGTTTTTGACAGCACCGTAATAGCTGTTTTCATTAGAAGAACCCATAGCAAATTCATCCATGTTGGTTTTACCCAGCAGAACAGCCCCTATTTGATTGAATTTTTCAATCACGGTGGCATTGTAGGGGGCTATAAAAGAATCAAGCATTTTTGAAGCACAACTGGTTTTAATGCCTTGTGTGCAAAAAATATCTTTTTGAGCAAAAGGAATCCCTGTTAAGGCGTGTGCTTGATCTCTGGCTCGCAGGTTATCAGCAGCCTTGGCTTGTGCTAGGGCGTGTTCTTCAGTGACTGAAATAAAGCTATTAATTATTGGATCGTATTTTTTAATACGATCTAAAAAATAGCGGGTTAATTCAACGCTGGAGAGCTCTTTTTTTTGTAGCAATTGGCTAAGTTCAGAGAGTGTTTTCCGATGCATTGTAGAATCCTAGTCGGTTTTAATAAAGGGTGGAACGATGTAAAGGCCAGCTTCTGTATCAGGTGCCATAGCCTGCATACGTTCTCGTTGGTCCTCTTCTGTAACAATATCAGGTCGTATAGGTTGAGTAGTATCAAGGGGATGGGACAGCGGTGTAATGCCTTCAGTATCACACTCTTTCATGTGCTCAACGAGTTTGATGATTTTGCTAAAATTATTAGCCAGTTCTTTGGTCTGATGAGGTGTAATGATTAAGTGCGAGAGATGCGCGATTTTCTCAATATCGTTGATGTTAAAACTCATAGTATAACCTCTTTTTACAACTTATGTTGAGGGTTGGCTATTATCTCGAATATGGCAGAAATAATAAAGAGTAGTATCTCGACTCTCTCTATATTATCAGTTACAGTATCTTGTACTTTAAAATTTAAGAGTAGAAGGCATGTTTAAAAAGATACGAGGGTTGTTTTCTAACGATATTTCAATCGATTTAGGTACAGCGAATACACTGATCTATGTTCGAGAGAAGGGGATTGTTTTAGCAGAGCCTTCGGTAGTTGCTTTACGTAAGGATCCTTCATCAACACAGAGTCGAGTCGCTGCAGTTGGCCTTGAAGCAAAACGTATGTTGGGGCGTACGCCTGGTAATATCATGGCGACGCGTCCTTTGAAAGATGGTGTGATTGCTGATTTCCATATTACTGAAAAAATGTTGCAGCATTTTATACACAAAGTGCATGAGACCAAATTCTTTCGTCCAAGCCCTCGTGTTCTGATTTCTGTCCCCTGTGGCTCAACACAGGTAGAACGTAGAGCTATTAAAGAATCGGCATTAGGTGCAGGTGCACGTGAGGTCTATTTGATTGAGGAGCCTATGGCGGCTGCTATGGGAGCGACACTGCCTGTTGAAGAAGCCAGTGGCTCTATGGTCGTAGATGTAGGTGGTGGTACAACCGAAGTGGCTATTATTTCTTTAAGTGGCATTGTGTATGCAGAATCAGTACGTATTGGTGGTGATCGTTTTGATGAAGCAATTATTAGCTATGTGCGTCGCAATTATGGCAGTTTGATTGGTGAGACAACGGCTGAACGTATTAAACAAGATATTGGAACTGCTTTTCCAGGCAGTGAGGTAAAAGAGATTGAGGTACGTGGTCGTAATCTAGCAGAAGGAGTGCCGCGTAGTTTTACATTAAATAGTAACGAAATTTTAGAAGCCCTGCAGGAGCCGTTATCTGGCATGGTAGGTGCTGTGCGTGGTGCACTAGAACAAGCCCCTCCGGAGCTGGCCTCTGATATCGCCGAGCGTGGTATGGTATTAACAGGGGGTGGTGCATTGCTGAAAGATTTAGATCGTTTATTGATGGAAGAAACTGGTTTGCCGGTTATTGTTGCTGAAGATCCACTCACCTGTGTGGCGCGTGGTGGTGGTCGTGCCTTGGAGTTAATGAAGGTTGTTAGCAGTGATTTCCTGTCGCGAGATTAAAACAGATGCTTAGGTTAAGGTAGCGCAGGCCCTTTTTGGTTTTTTAGGGAGAAGTGCTATTAAACGTATCTTTTTACGTAATAGTATGGTTGGGCTTCGAGCTTGTTTGTTGTTATTGCTAGCGATGATCCTTATGATTTTAGATCATCACTCTACTGTCTTTCATCGTTTTCGTGAGAATTTTTCCATTATTGTACTTCCTATTCAGGCTATTGTAGATAAACCTATTCAGTGGGTACATTGGTTAAGTACAGGAGTTCTGCTTCAACAACATTTATTGAAAGAAAATGCGCAGCTTAGAGCTTATGAACTATTATTACAATCAAAATTACATCGTCTTACTGTATTAAATCATGAAAATAAACAGTTAAGAGCATTATTAAAATCAAGTGCTCACGTTGCTGGCAAAGTGAAGATTGCACAATTGCTAGCGATAGATTTAGATCCTGCAATCCAGCAGATTATCATTGATAAAGGGTATCATGATCACGTTTATGTAGGTCAGCCTGTATTAGATGCTTATGGTGTTATTGGCCAAGTGGTCGATGTTGGGCCATTAATGAGCAAGGTGTTGTTACTTACTAATCATCGCTTTGCTATTCCAGTAAAAGATCAGCGTAATGGTTTTCGAGCCCTTGCAAGAGGGGAAGCAGCGCAGAAATTGACTTTATTATATGTTAACGACAAGAAGGCAATCAGGGTTGGAGATGTCTTTGTGACCTCAGGTTTAGGTTTGCATTTTCCAATGGGTTATCCTGTCGGGATAGTCTCTGCAGTGCAACAGATATCAGGTGAACGTTTTATTAAAGTCACCTTAGTGCCCTTAGCTCATTTTAGTCAAACACAACAAGTAATTTTAGTATGGTCTGATCAAGCAGCCTTGACTAAAGCGGTTAAAAGAGAATTACATCAACCGATTCCAACGGTGTCATGATAAGAGCATATAGAATGGAAAAGAGAAATACAGTCAAACCATCCCTACTGATCATAGTAGGGTCTTTTTTGTTAGGTATGATTTTAGAAATCATGCCCTTGCCCCATTGGGCAATTTGGGCGCGTCCAGAATGGGTTTTTATTATTTTACTCTTTTGGGTTGTCTCTCAGCCACAATACGTTGGTTTATGTATTGCGTTTTGCATGGGTATTTTAATGGATATGTTAACAGGGACTGTGTTAGGGCAGCATGCCTTTATATTTACATTCATGATTTATTTAATCACTATATTTTTACCACACTTTAAATCGTTTCTATTGTGGCAACAGTTGAGCATAGTCTTTGTGCTCCTTTTATTGCAGCTAGTATTGCAGTATTGGATATTCACAATGACTGGCACCTCAGTACAGAATATTTATTATTGGCTACCTGCCTTATCTTCTATGTTACTTTGGATTTGGTTTTATATACTACTTAAAGACAGATCTGAAGTCGTTAGAGGTTTTGGGTGAAAAAAAAGTGCTGGTTCAGATGGGTGGTTCAATGGAAGATCAACATCTTGGCAACGTTATTATTATTAGTCGCTTTTATTTTAACAATGTCTCGTATTCTAGTGATTGTTCTTGCACAATATCCTGCGTTTATTGAGAAGTGGATGAGTACAGCGCTTATGCAGCCTGTCACGATAGAGGCAGTCCATGCGGATTGGACGAGTTTAGATCCAGGGATTAGATTTAAAAATGTTCTAATAAAAGATGTGAATCAACAATCTTTTATAAAGATTAAGCAACTCACACTAGATGTCGATCTTCTAGGGAGTGTATTGCGTTGGCAGTTGTTGCCAGGTCGTTTAACCATTGATGGTGTTAATCTTGATGTGGATAACAAAGCACATCATCTACAGGTTCGTGGTATTTTATCTTATCTAGATCATTTACAGTTATCAAATTATGCGAGCGCATTATCTGATGTCCTAAATTGGATTCTAGCAAAAGGTCATGTTGAGATTAAGCACGTGAATATTCGTTACCATACTCAACAAGGATTTACTTATTTTCTGCATAATGTGCATATCCATGTGAGAAACCATTTTTTTACGCACCGTATTTTTGGTGGTGCTACTATTAGTAATAAATCACCAACCCACATTCGCTTTACTGCTAAGCTGAAGGATATTGATTTTACAGATGCTAGATTCAATGCACGCTTTTATATTCAACTTCGTAATCTTCAGATATCAAATTGGGTTCATTTAAGTGGATTAAGGCCCTATGTTAAGGATGTGTTAGTGCATGATGATGGTTGTGCTGATTTAGATCTCTGGGTCGATTGGCATAAAACGCATGTGACTCATTGGGAAGGGCAAGGGCATCTTAAACATTTAAGCACTCAGTGGCTAGCAAGTCATCAATTGCTGGATGTGAATGATATGTTCGCTTATTTTATCTGGAATTCAGCAGATAATTTAGTACATTTTAATATTGAACGCATGGTGTTTACATTACCAAATGAGTATGACGCCCCACTTGCTGTAAAGAATTTTAAAATGCAATTTCGATGGAGTGAGGATCATCTAGGAACTCATCTGTATGTACCCAATTATCAATTTGATTTCTTGGGTTTGCAAACACAAGGTCGGTTTTATCTGACATTACCGATATCAGGAGAGCCCATTATTGATTTTTTATCAAACTATCGTTTTTCGCAGCTTGCTAATCTATGGCGTTTATTTCCAAACCACCACTTAAGCTCATGGAATCGATGGCTACATCAGGCGTTCTTAAAGGGGCATATAGACAATGCTATCCTGGCTTATCATGGGCCATTTAGTGATCAAGCTTTTAAAAATCACAGGGGACATTTATCTGCTGTATTTCCAATACAAGATTTAAATTTCAGTTATTATTTTAACTGGCCGACTCTCAGATCAATGCAGACTAATATCGAGGTCAATAATAATCAAATAAGTGCTTATTTTTTCAAGGCAAATTTGAATCATCAACCCATCAGTGAGTTAACAGCCCATCTTGATAATTTTATGAAGCCTCATTTGATAATAGAAAGTGCCCTTCATTCCGATATAGCGCATATGTATCAATTAATACAAAGCTCACCAATCGCTTTTCGAAAAGAATTGAATAAACCTTTGCAAAAAGGACCTTTAGCGCTGCATTATCTACTAGATATTGATTTCTCTAAGCCTGTTTTTCCTATAAGGAGTGAAGGGGAAGCGAGCATTATGGGCAATCCATTGAATTTTAAATTACATACTGAGCCTTTAGTAACGCAACTTGATTTAAATGGAAAGGCCAATTTAGACTCTGCACATTCATTATTACCCTTTGATGTATTCAATAAAATATCAGGTCATGCTAAATATCAAGCAACCATCCGAATGTTTAAGCCTCAACAGCATCTAAAGCAGTTTGATGCTCATCTAACGGCCCAGTTGCAGGATCTGGTTTTTTCTGGTGTACCAAAGTTTATTAATAAAGCAATGTGCTCGCTAAATTCAGTAAAAATACATATTTGGCATTATAGAAACAAGCCTATTGCCACTGTGTTACAACATAATAATACTTCTATACGTTTATTAGCGAATTATCAAAAAAATCATATTAAATTATTAAGTGGTGAGGTTTATATCGGTCGTAAACTACCTCCCCAACGTCACATTAGCTCAGGTTTTGTAGTTTACGGAAAAATAGCTCATTTTAATTGGGGACTGTGGCAGCCATTGATTATGCCATTTATTCATGAGGAAAATGGAGCAATTGATATTCCTAAGGTATTGGGTTTGCCACTGCATGATATTGAGTTAGAGTTCAGTCAATTAGAGGCTTATCATCAGTTAATTAGTAATATGTATTTTAAGCTTATGCCGCGGATACATGATTGGATGTTTCAAATAAAAAGTGCCAAGGTAATGGGTACTTTGTTAATTCCTAATTACAGTGGTGGTACTTGGGTTGGACATTTAAGACATTTATTAATTTCTAACATTAAAACCAATCAATCAAAACCGCGACAAAAACCATTAAAAATAGATCCTCGTGTTTTTCCACCAATTGATATTGAAATCAAAAAACTTCGTTACGGTGATACTGATTATGGCCATTTGAAATTACATGTATTGCCAGTATCACAGGGGGTGGCCATTTCTACTTTTTCAGTAGACTCAACACACTTTAATCTAAATATGCACGGTTTATGGAAACAGTATTCTCATCATCAATCTTTAGCTGTATCAGGCTATTTTAAAACGCAAAACTTAGGACAAGCATTGCTGGGTTGGAATATTAAGGAAGCTGTATTGGGTGGTCGCGGTATGTCAAAATTTCAATTATCGTGGGAAGGTTCTGATGATCATATGATGTTCGATACTGTGACAGGGAAGCTAGGGTTTAATTTTCAGCATGGTCGTATTTTGAAGATGGATAGTAATGAGGCAAAAAAATTAAGTTTGGGACGTATAATCAATATGTTAAGTATTGATTCATTGCCGCGACGCTTTTCTTTTGATTTTAGTGATTTGACTGCAAAAGGCTTAGCTTTTCATAGCTTAGAGGGGCAGATGAATATCAAGAAGGGAGTGTGTAAGCTGCGCAAAACAATGTTAGAGAGTGCAACAGCCAAGTTAAAAATAAAAGGCATCATCAATTTTCCTAAGAAATACTACAATCTAGATGTATCTGTGTTTCCTTACGTGACTTCAAGTGTGCCTGTTATTGTGGGTATTGTGGGTGGGCCAGTTGCTGGTATCATTGCTTGGCTTATGAATAAAATTATGACACCACAGATTGGAAAAATGTTGGGCTTTGTATACCATGCAAAAGGTAGTTGGAATCGTTCAAAAACTCAAGCACTTCCTGTGCCTGCTAGAACCTATTCTCATTAAGGAAGTGATTATATGATTGATTTGAATAACAAAATTGCCGAACAGTCTTTATTAATGAGTGCTGAACTAGATCAATATCAAATTGGCAAAGTGCTCGGTCAGCTCACAGGCTCTCATATTGATGTAGCAGATATTTATTTGCAAAGTATACAGCAAGAATCTTGGTTTCTTGAAGAAGGTCGCGTCAAAGAAGGAGATTTTAGTGTCGATCGTGGTTTTGGCTTACGTGTAGTCAGTGGTGAAAAGTCAGGCTTTGCCTTTGCTAATGATATTAATTTTAAAGCGTTACAACAGGCAGCTGACTCTGCAAAATGTATTGTCCGTCTTGGCCAAGAGAATGCATTACCAGTTTTTCATCATCGTAACGCAATAGAACCTTTATATTCTGCTGTTAATCCACTTAATAATATGGATGAGTCAGAAAAAGTGAATTTTCTATTAAAACTAGACACAAAAGCACGGGCGATAGATCCTCGTGTTAAAGAAGTCAGGTTACAATTAACTGGGATTTTTGATGTCATATTAATAATGCGCAGTGATGGTGTAATGGTGAGTGATATTCGTCCTTTAGTGACGCTCTCTGCTCGTGTCATTGTGGAGGCGGCAGGGCGTCGAGAACAAGGAGCTGGAGGCGGTGGTGCCCGTTCAGATTATCAATTTTTTATTCGTGATCATAAGGCCATGGATTATGTGAATAAAGCGGTAGAACAAGCATTGATAAACTTGGAGGCCAAAGAAGCACCTGCTGGGATGATGCCAGTTGTATTAGCACCAGGTTGGTCTGCTGTGTTATTACATGAAGCGGTTGGTCATGGTTTAGAAGGAGATTTTAATCGAAAAGGGAGCTCAGCATTTAGTGGACTTGTAGGTGAGCAGGTGGCTTCTTCACTTTGTACAATTATTGATGATGGAACAATCCCTAACCGACCTGGGTCTTTAACAGTGGATGATGAGGGAACGTCAACACAAAAGACAGTATTGATTGAGCGAGGAGTGCTCAAAAATTATATGCAAGATTGTCATAATGCAAAGTTGATGGGCGTGCACTCTACTGGAAATGGTCGACGCGAATCTTATGCGGATATGCCCCTGCCTCGAATGACCAATACTTACATGCTACCTGGTAAATCAGATCCAAAAGAGATTATTGCCTCTGTTGAAAAAGGCCTCTATGTGGCTGATATGTCTGGAGGACAAGTAGATATCACTTCAGGTAAATTCGTATTTTCTAGCAGTGAGGCGTATTTGATTGAAAAAGGAAAGCTTACATGCCCTATAAAAGGAGCGACTTTAATTGGTAATGGTCCCGATATTTTAAAGAAGGTGTCCATGGTAGGTCATGATTTAGCCTTCGATTCTGGTTTAGGCGTTTGTGGTAAGGCAGGACAAAGTGTTGTTGTTGGTGTCGGTCAGCCCACCTTAAAAATTGATTCTATGACAGTCGGTGGAAGTTCTAACTCTGATCAATAGAGATTCAAGCAATAAATCTCTTAAGAGTAGTAGGGCCTGGAAAGTCTAAAATAGGTCAGACTTTTGTTTGACAGCCCGTAAAAGCTATTGGTATTCTGCTAATGTTATGGACATTTTTGTTTAACCATAGGATAAGGTGATAAGAACAATGAGTAAAAATAAACAAGATTTGATCGATATTATGTCTGAGCGGGCCAGTATTCCAAAAATAACGGCTGAGAGTGCTCTGAATGCGTTTACAGACTATGTTACTGAAACTTTGATCAATGGTGGTAAGGTCAGTATTGTTGGTTGGGGCAGTTGGGAAGCGAGTCATCGTGCAGCACGAGTAGGGCGTAATCCACAAACAGGGGCAGAAATAAACATTCCTGCTACAATCGTTCCCAAGTTTAAAGTAGGTAAAAAGCTTAAAGAGGCTGTTAATATAAGTGAATTAAATTAGTTGAATCAAATAGCTAATTAAGCTATCTTTTGAACCCCAGCATTAGCTGGGGTTTTTATTTAAGCATGAATATCTATGCGGGTGCTTAGCTTAGTTGGTAGAGCGTTGCCCTTACAAGGCAAATGTCGGGGGTTCGAATCCCTCAGCACCCACCAAATTCTAGTATAATGTGGTTGAGGCTGTTATAAAAATTTCATTTTGAAAAAAACGTTAGGTAGCTAAATTGTAAAAGTATCGAGAAATTTACTCAATTTCTGGTGTAGTCTCCCAGCACTCAATCAAATGACAAACTATATTTCTGTACGGTATTTTGTTGGTCATTTGATTCCATTTTGCTAATGCTTTTTCCATTTGAGACTGTAGTTGAATCAATTCGGTAATTTTCTTTTTATTTTCAGTTATTTTGTTTTTTATGATATCACGAGCTATAGGGCAAGGTGATCTACCGAGTGCCGCAGTACTGAGTAAACGGTCGATTTCACGTAATGAAAATCTTAATTGCTTTGCGCGGTGAATGAATTTAATACGTTTGACATCATTTGACGAAAATTCTTTATAGTTATTATCCTGATTACGCTTAGGCTTTAGTAAGCCTATTTTCGTATAATAGCGAACGGAGTCAATCGTTACACCAGCTAAATCGGCAACTTTCTTCACAGTAAGCATATGTTTATCTCTTCAGGTAAGCAATAGACACTAATATTTAATTTTATCGTTTGACCTGTGTGCTAGACACAAGTTGTATCATTTTTAGCATCACCTAACAAGGTGGTGTAAGTAAGGTTAAATAGTTGATAGGAGAGCATATAGTATGTTAGATAAGAAAACATTTGTTGGTGGAATTATTTTAATTCCTTGTGTTATTTCTTGCACAATTATTGGTGTAAGTGTGGGTGGGGCAGGTGGTGCTGCAGCATTTGGTATAGGCGCTATTCCTGGCGCGCTGCTATGTGGACTAATTGGTTTTTTTACCGGTGTTGCTATATGGCTGACCTTAGTTGGATTTGCTATGATGATTAATGCGTTTCAGAAGAAAAATTGCTTCAGTTTCTTCAATTTCAATAGAAATGTTGTGGTAGAAGCTTCAGCCTTAAGTGCCAACGGTGTATAAGTATGTTCGGCCCTATAAGGGCCGAACCATGTCATGCACTTAGCATATTTCTAGAAAAGATAGGTAAATTGTACTGAACCGCCGCGTAATGCTTTATAGGAATCAATGGTAGATCCGCCAGATAATCGAGTTGAACGATAGTTAAAGAGTGTAATAAAACCACCGAGCAAGACATGCTGAGTTGCAGCATATTCAAAACCTACATAAGGTCCTAAATTATAGTCATGGTTGATGGTGATACCTGCTTCTTTACCTGAGCGATTGCCTGCAATAAAACCAACACCAAATATAGTGTGATTAGTAATCGCAAAATTTTTCCTTATATAAGCATGATAGTCGATATAGTGATTACTTGGATCACTGTCAACATAAGTGTATGGGCCGATACCTGCTCCAACAGTGAAGCTATGATAAGGGCCATAAAATCCAACTCCCAGTGATTTAGTCGATATTTGAATCGCAATTCCTTGGTTATGGTATGGATTAAATAATTGCCGATTGCTAACTGCAGCGTTTGCTATGTTAATGCTTGATAATGCTACCAAGACAAAACTAATTAGCCAATAATATGATTTACTCATCTAATGTGTCCTCCATTTATCAAAAAATAGTTAAAGGGTCATTTATCCCTTTGTCCATTAAAGCGATGTATCATAACCTACTTTACTTTTCAGTCAAATGAGAAAATAAATACTTTTATTCATTGGTGGATTTATTTATCAGTGTCTTGCATAAACTGGAAAGGCTGTATTTATCTTAGCACCCTTCTTTGCTGTAGCAATTATAAACATATGTCCATCTTTACCAATACAATAATTATCTAGATTGCCGCTGGCAGTAATGCTCGGTGCAGAAGGGCCGCACTGAGCCCAACGCACTGAGCAGTTTTGAGTTATATGCTTTGCGCTATAGACAATACTATTGATAACCTGAGACTCGGAGCAGTGGTCAGGAAACATTGTTGACATCCGTTTAGTCACTGATTTACTGTTCATGACTAAGTGTATTTTTTCCCAAATATAAATACCAGCATGGTTTTGAGGGCTCCTTTCCGTATGTGATCTATAAGTACTTGGAGGGTGGGCATCGGGATTGGAATGATAGCCAACTGCCCGACCTCGGCGATTTAGCTCACCACAAAAAATATGATGTAAATTGACAGGTGGTTGTGTGTTACTCAATTTTGGCAGGGTACTACAGTTGATACCTTCAGCAGCAGAGGCACTTGAGAGTATCAAGCTTGCAATTAATAGACTGCTTTTGAATATTTTAATAAGAGCTTGAAAGGTTCTAGTTAAATTTTTCAATGATTTGACTCCTAACTAATTTTTTGTGTGCGTGAGCGCAATTTTTAAGTAATTTAAATTTTTTCTAGATTAGGCTCAACTGATATAACAGGCTCATTAAAGTCTTTTATGGGGCATGCCCTTTGTAATTTGAGGATGAACTCATTGATTTTATGTCCTATTTTGCAGTTAGTTTGTCAATTTTATGACAACTCAGGGCCTAGATTAGATACTAAAGTATCCGATATGGATTACAACATGTAAATTCCGTGACTTATAACTCATGGGTCTATAAACTTTCTTTTCGGCGATAGCTTCTGTAGAATGCCTGCCTGCCTTTTTATTAAAGTGTGGGTTAAAAGAGGTTGTTGGCCATGTTGGCAGGTGAGAGCTAGATCAGTTTGACTATTGAGTAAGTCAGTAGATAATTTTCTTCAGATGATTTAGTTCTATAGATAAATGATGAGTCAAGTTGGAGTGGTAGTTCAGTTGGTTAGAATACCGGCCTGTCACGCCGGGGGTCGCGGGTTCGAGTCCCGTCCACTCCGCCATTCTTAAAGGAATGCATTAGATGCTTCAGAAAATTAGCGATCGTATTCAAGGATGGGTTGCTGGTGTTATGGTGGTCGTTATAGCCTTAGTTTTCGCACTTTGGGGAGTTGAATACTACATTGGTCGAGACAGTGCTGGTTCAAAGTCGGTTGCAACTGTAAATGGCCAAAAAATTTCTGAAAAACAACTCAACCTGCTCTATCATCAACTGCTTCAGCGTATACGATCTCAGTCTAATCGACAGATTAGCCTACAAGAGCAAAAACAAATACAGTCTCTTGCACTCGAGCGCATAATCTCCAAAATACTATTACTTCAAGCAGCAAGAAAACAGGGGTTTGCTGTTAATTGGCAGCAAGTAGAACAAGCTATTATGTTGGCGCCAGAGTTTCAGGTCAAAGGTTTATTTTCGCCACAACGCTTTGGACAGCTTTTGCTCTCTGCCAGGATGACAGAGAAACAATTTATGAGTGAGGTTCATGATAATCTTTTAGCTAATCAAATGCGTATGGGCTTAGAAAATTCAGTATTCTCTTTGCCAAGCGAAATCAATCGATTGTATCAATTAACCCATCAGAAAAGAGATTTTGGATATTTTACTGTGCCTTTTGCTCAATTTCTAAAAAATGTTCAAATTTCTAATCGTGAGGTTGAAAACTATTATGACAAGCATAAAGCCTCTTATAAGAGCGCAGAAAAAATTAAAGTCAATTATTTGTTACTGTCATCACAATCTATTGCGAAGAATATAAAAATATCATTAGAGGATCTACAGAGTTACTATCAGGTTAATAAAGCCTCTTTTAAAGAGCCTAAGCAATGGAAAGTATTACAAATTACAGTTCCTATTGCTTTGGCAGCAAATTCCCAAAAAATCTCTATGGCAAAACAACATCTTAGGCAAATTCAACATCAGTTGGAAAAAGGGGGCTCGCTAAAGTCTATTTTAAAACAGACAAAGGCAACCTCTTCAACCCATGTGTATACTTTAGCAACGATGCCAAAAAATAGAGCTCGTGTAATTACTACAACGGATTTGGGACAGATATCTAAGTTTATAACGACCCCTTCAGCAGTTTTCTTTATCAAAGTGATTTCTATTACTCCTGAGAAACTTCGTTCTTTTCAGACTGTCAAAAATGATATTCAAAAGCGTCTATTACAACAGCGAGTAGAGCAAATCTTATCACAGAAAAGTGAACTATTGGCAGACTTGACTTATACTCATCCAACGACACTAGATGTTGCAGCAAAAAAACTGACTATTCCTATTCAAACAAGCCCTTGGTTGACTAGAAAAGGTTTAAAGAACAGTATTTTTTCAAATAATAAATTAATTACTACTGCTTTTAGTGATGATGTTTTGCAGGATAAAAATAATAGTTATGTTATTAATTTGCCAGATGGTAGTGTGGTAGTATTGCGTGTTAATCAGTATAAAGCGACTCGATTGAGGCCTTTGTCCGAAGTCAAGCCCTTAATTATTGGCATATTGAAGAAAAATAAAGCAGAAGCTGCTGCAGGCTTGCAGGCTTATCAGATAAGTTCTGCTCTAGCCAAAGGAACAACGGTTGTGTCATTAGCAAAACGTTTTAATATTAAGTGGATTAGTAAAAAATCTGTGCAACGAAATGATCACACAGTACCTAAACCCATTCTG
Source organism: Coxiellaceae bacterium (assembly GCA_965214015.1). Lineage (GTDB taxonomy): Bacteria > Pseudomonadota > Gammaproteobacteria > Coxiellales > Coxiellaceae > CBDCAS01. The sequence continues at coordinate 78,639 of CBDCAS010000019.1, read as the reverse complement.
TCGAGTGTATTTTCAACATCACCTCCTTTAAGGATAAAAAATAATACTTTATCAGGGATAAATACTTTAGTTTTGGCAAATGGAGATTATGTTGTTTTTAAAGTATTTGCTCTAAGGCTTGCTGATATCTCTCATATACCAATGAAAGAATTTGATCAGCTTAAAAAACATTTAAATCAATTAAATGTCAGTCAACAATATCGTTTTTATACACAATCTATAACAAATCTTTCAAAAATTCGTATTGATAGTAAAAATATTGAGTCGAGAAACTAAGCTTGTGATTATTTTTAAATCAATCTGGCACTTAATGTGTTTTTTAATTGATCTTTTTTAACAAAATTTTATAAAATTTTGTTATCTGGCTTTTTTTCTTTTTGAAATATGATAGTATTTTTAGTCCTAGCTTCTGTAGCTTTTTATTTTAGTAAAAAGCTATTTCTTTTAATTGTGCTTTTTGTGCAAAATTTCTCTGTGCGAATGTAATATATTTGATATTTTTATATACAGAAAAATCTGTATCGTTTTAACTGCTTATTTGATTTTTTTTGTAACTATCTGTTTCTATTTAATTTTATAAAAAAAGAGGGATTGCTGATTGTGCATGATATTTATACGGTTTCCTAAATGTATTGTTCAAGTTTATGCTTACTGATAATTTTAGAGACCCTTAGGAAAACAATTGTTTGATAATAAAAAGATCAACTAGGAAGTTGATAGTCATATAAAGACTCAGGCAGGAAGCCACGTTTTATTTTCAAACAGATTACTTTAGAACCTATGGTGTTAGGGTTTCTAAGTATAAGTATTCCGGGGTCTGTTAGCAAGGATGCTAAATTAAGGAGCAAGGATGCTCCAGAACAGAATGTGAGGCCGCTAAATAGCGGCCTTTTTGATTTCAAATGATCATTTAGCTAAAATACCCACCCCATTCTATGTGGAGTTCAGTGATGACTCGAATGCTAGTTGCTGGCAACTGGAAGATGCACGGATCTTGTAACAGTGTGGATATTCTTCTTAAAGCAATTAAAGCAGAGGCTGTTAATGTCGCTGCTGAGCTAGTAGTATTTCCGCCCTATGTCTTTTTAAACAAGGCTGCTGAAATACTAGCAGGTAGCTCTGTTGCTTGGGGAGCACAAAATGTAAGTCAAGAACCTATAGGGCCATTTACCGGTGAAATTTCAGCTTCTATGCTGATCGATTTTGGTTGTCGCTATGTGATAGTGGGTCATTCTGAGCGAAGGAAGCGGTATGGTGAGACAGATTCCCAAGTGGCTGAAAAATTTGTTGCCGCATTAGAAGCAGAGCTTTGTCCTATTTTGTGTGTTGGCGAATCTCTAGAGCAATATAGAGCAGGTGAGAGCTTATCTGTTGTCTCTGCCCAGCTAGATGCCGTATTGTCTTTAGCAGATAATTGCGTTAAGTTGTCTGAATTTGTGATTGCTTATGAGCCTGTTTGGGCCATAGGTACGGGTAATCAGCCTACTCCAGAGCAAGTGCAAGAGGTACATCAGCTTATTCGTAAACATTGTCTAGCTATTAGTCAAGTAGTAGGAGAGCAGGTGCGCATTCTTTATGGTGGGAGTGTGACTCCTAGCAATGCGACTCACTTTTTTAAAATGTGCGATGTTGATGGTGTTTTGGTAGGTGGTGCTTCTTTAGAGGCCAGTAAATTTATAGAGATTGGATTATGCAGCAATTGATTTTAGTGATTCATATTTTGGTTGCCATAGCGATTGTCGCTTTAGTTTTAGTGCAGCAGGGCAAAGGGGCTGATGTAGGAGCTTCTTTTGGCAGTGGTTCGGCTAATACCGTTTTTGGTAGCCAAGGCCATATGTCATTTTTAATGAAATTAACCAGCTTCTTAGCGATTATCTTTTTTGCAACGAGTATGGGTTTAAGTTATTTATCATCATCTTATGAAAAAAAACATGATGGATTAACAAGTGCTCATGTTCAGCAGCCACTGATTCCTAAATAAAACGAGATTAATTCATGCCGAAGTGGTGGAACTGGTAGACACGCAGTCTTGAGGGGGCTGTAGCGTGAGCTGTGTCGGTTCGAGTCCGACCTTCGGCACCAATTTTGTAGGTTTAGAACAGAGTCCTGTGTTTTAAATCACTTCAAACCTCTGTATCTCATTTAAGTAAAGCAATGCGATGAGAGGATAAAAGAGTTTAGGGGCAGGTAATATTTTTTGTGATTTCAACAACTCGGCCGCAAACAACAGAGATTATTTCCTGATAAAGCTAGGGTCTGTTTCCATTGACTTTTCTAGCTATAAAACGTGTTAGCTTGGCTCAAATTAACAAGATGTTTTGTTCAATAGTGATGCTGTTGTGCTCCAACAGTTCGTTCATTGGATCTTAGTCTCTATATTTTTCGCTCGAGCTAAGCACATGTAAACAAAACCTAATAATTTTTGCGCTTTAAAGCTCCATTCTTTTGCAAAAAAATCTACTTTACTGTAACTTTGGCTCCATATAGTTTATGTTTTTATAGGTAAGCTATTTATTGTGTTGATCCCGATTAAGAGGGAATATGTTAGCTCATTATTTCGCTGTTCTTGTTTTTATTGGTGTTGCCTTAGTGATTGGCTTCGTTGCCTTATCGATGGGTGTAATTATGGGGCCAAGAAAGCCAGATAAAGCAAAGTTATCGCCCTATGAGTGTGGATTTGATGCTTTTAGTGATGCACGTATGCCCTTTGATGTGCGTTTTTATCTAGTTGCTATTCTTTTTATTGTTTTTGATCTTGAAACAGCCTTTTTGTTTCCTTGGGCTCTGGTGCTGCGTCAAATAGGCTGGGTTGGTTTTGGTGCTATGATGATGTTTCTGGGTATCTTAGTTGTGGGCTTCATTTATGAATGGAAAAAAGGTGCCTTGGAATGGGAATAGACAACTTACTTCTAGGGCAAGGGCAAGGCTATTTGCTCACTTCTGTGGATCGTATAGTGAAATGGGCTCGGGGGCGATCGCTCTGGCCAATGAGTTTTGGCTTGGCGTGTTGTGCTGTTGAGATGATGCAATGCGCTGCCTCGCGTTATGATCTTGACCGTTTTGGTAGCGGTCTATTTCGTCCAAGTCCTCGCCAGTCTGATTTAATGATTGTGGCAGGTACGTTGTGTAATAAAATGGCACCTGCGTTGCGTAAAGTTTATGATCAAATGGCAGAACCTCGTTGGGTAATCTCCATGGGTTCATGTGCGAATGGAGGAGGATATTATCATTATGCCTACTCCGTTGTACGAGGATGTGACCGCATTATTCCAGTAGATATTTATGTTCCTGGTTGTCCGCCTACAGCCGAAGCACTCGCTTATGGTGTGATTCAATTACAAAATAAATTGAAGCGTAGTAACGTTATTGAACGATAAGGTGTAATAGAGAGTGGCTGATTTACAAACCTTAGCTAAAGCAGTGAAGGTATCGCCTGTGGGCCACCTTATCGAAAGCATATTTTTAAAAGATATAGTGACCCTTGAGGTGTCCTCTGATAATTTATTAACAGTATGTCATCAGCTTTGTGAGACAAGCCCATTCCATTTTGAGCAGCTTGTTGATATTTGTGGTATTGATTATAGCGATTATGGATATATGGAGTGGCGTACAGAAGAAACGACTGAAAGTGGTTTTAGTCGCGGTGTCTGTCCTAACAACCGTCAGCGTGTTATTGCATGGGATAAGCCCCGCTTTGGTGTTGTTTATCATTTGTTATCAGTTTCCCAAAATCACCGTGTTCGTTTGAAAGTGCATTTATCAGGTGAATTAATACTGCCCTCTGTCAGCAATATTTGGGCCTCTGCTAACTGGTATGAGCGTGAAGCATTTGATCTTTTTGGTATCTATTTTAAAGATCATCCTGATTTAAGGCGTTTGCTGACTGATTATGGTTTTAAAGGTCATCCTTTTCGTAAAGACTTTCCTTTGATAGGGGAGGTGGCTATGCGTTATGATGCCGCCCAAGAAAGGTGCCTTTATGAGCCAGTTGATATTATGCCACGCACTTTAGTACCCAAAGTCATTCGTCAGGATCATCGTTACTTGCATAATACCCTAGTAAAAGAAAAAGACTATGAGTGAGATACGCAACTTTACTTTTAATTTTGGGCCGCAACATCCTGCTGCTCATGGTGTGTTGCGTCTTATTGTTGATGTGGATGGTGAAGTGATTCAAAATGTTGATCCACATATTGGTTTGTTGCATCGTGCCACTGAGAAGTTAGCAGAATCAAAGCCTTATAATCAAACGATTGGTTATATGGATCGCCTCGATTATGTCTCTATGATGTGCAATGAGCATGCCTATGTATTGGCTATCGAAAAGCTTTTAAAGCTTAAGGTACCTATTCGAGCTCAATATATTCGCACAATGTTTGATGAAATTACACGGATTATGAATCATTTGATGTGGTTAGGTTCGCATGGTCTTGATATCGGGGCTATGACCGTATTTTTATATTGTTTTCGTGAGCGAGAAGATTTAATAGATTGTTATGAGGCTGTTTCTGGCAGTCGTATGCATGCCACCTATTATCGCCCAGGGGGTGTATATCGTGACTTGCCCAATGAGATGCCAAAATATAAACCTTCAAGGTGGCATAGTAAACGTCGTGTTAAAAAAATGAATGCTAATCGTGAAGGTTCATTACTAGATTTTATCTGGGATTTTACTGAACGCTTTCCCAAGTTGATCGATGAGTATGAAACCTTACTGACAGATAACCGTATTTGGAAACAACGCACGGTAGGTATTGCGGTCGTGTCTCCAGAACGTGCCCTACAACTTGGTTTTACAGGGCCCATGTTACGGGGTTCAGGGATTGAGTGGGATCTTCGTAAAAAACAACCCTACAGTGTTTATGATCAACTAGATTTTAAAGTTCCAGTGGGTAGTCAGGGTGATACTTACGATCGCTATTTGGTTCGTGTTGAAGAAATGCGGCAGTCTAATCATATCATTCGACAATGTGTTAAGTGGCTTTATCAGCATCCTGGTCCTGTTATGATTGACGATCATAAAGTAGCACCCCCGCCGCGTGAAGCCATGAAAAAAGATATGGAGTCATTAATTCATCATTTTAAACTGTTTACTGAAGGATACTGTGTGCCAGAAGGTGAGGTCTATTCGGCTATTGAACATCCCAAAGGAGAGTTTGGTGTCTACTTAGTGTCCGATGGGGCAAACAAACCGTATCGTCTTAAAGTGCGTGCTGCAAGCTATGCACATTTGTCAGCAATTAATGAAATGTGTCGTGGTCATATGATTGCCGACTTAGTCGCTGTTATTTCAACGATTGATGTAGTATTTGGGGAAGTAGATCGTTGAGTACCTTTGTCATTAGTGATGAGAATCGAAAAAAAATTGACCATTGGTTGACCAAATATCCACCTGATCAAAAGCGTTCCGCTGTGATCGCAGCTCTACTCTATATACAAGAGCAAAATGGAGGATGGCTTAGTGAATCTGCTATGGAGGCAGTTGCTGATTATTTACAACTACCCCACATTGCGGTCTATGAAGTGGCGACGTTTTATGATTTATATGAGCTAAAGCCTATAGGCAAGCATAAAATTAGTGTTTGTACCAATGTATCATGCATGTTAAGAGGTTCTGATGAGATTGTGGCCTGTTTGAAGAAACGTTTAGGTATTGGTTTGGGAGAAACAACAGCGGATCGTCAATTTAGTTTGCGTGAGGTGGAATGTATGGCCGCTTGTGGTGGTGCGCCTATGTGTCAGATTAATGACCGTGAATATTACGAATGTTTAACACCTGAGAAGATGTTGGCAATTATTGACCGATTAGAGCGAGAGGTTTGTTAAGTATGATCAATGAAGTCTGTTATCGTACTTTAAAATTAGAGCAGCCTTGGACTTTAGCGGCTTATGAAAGTGTAGGTGGTTATCAGGTATTAAAAAAAATTTTAAAAGAAAAAACACCGCCAGAGACAATCATTAATACTCTTAAAGCCTCATCATTACGAGGCCGAGGGGGAGCAGGCTTTCCAACAGGTTTGAAGTGGAGCTTGGTATCTCGGGATATTCCAGGTCAAAGATATATTATTTGTAATTCTGATGAAAGTGAGCCTGGTACCTTTAAAGATCGTGATATTTTGCGTTATAACCCACATCAAGTATTTGAAGGCATGGTGATTGCTTGTTATGTGATTGGTGCCAGTGTTGGCTATAATTTTTTACGAGGCGAATTTTGGTTACCTTTTCAACGTTGTGAACACGCTTTAACAGAGGCGCGTGAAGCTGGTTATATTGGTCAAAATGTCCTAAATTCAGGAATTGATATTGAGCTTTTTAATCACCGCTCAGCGGGTGCTTATATTTGTGGTGAAGAAACAGCGCTCATGGATGCGCTAGAGGGCAAGCGTGCTTATCCTCGTTTTAAACCGCCTTATCCTGCTAATTACGGTCTCTATGGTCGACCTACCAACATTAACAATACCGAAACCTATGCTTCAGTGCCGGTTATTTTAGAAAAAGGGGCACAGTGGTTTGCTGATTTAGGGCCTCCAAAAAGTGGCGGGACTAAAATTTTTAGTGTTAGTGGCCATGTGAATCGACCTGGTAATTATGAAGTGCCTATGGGCACGCCCTTTTCTGAATTGCTGGCGATGGCAGGGGGTATGTTAAAGGGTTCCCGGTTAAAAGCGGTGATTCCTGGTGGCAGTTCCATGCCTGTTATCCCAGCGGATATTATGATGAACACGTGCATGGACTATGACAGTCTTATGCAAGCAGGCTCGATGATAGCATCAGGCGGTGTCATTGTGATGAATGAACATACCTGCATGGTAGGCGTCTTGCAACGTATTTCACGGTTTTATAAGCACGAATCTTGTGGCCAATGCACACCCTGTCGTGAAGGAACCGGTTGGATTTACCGCTTAGTGGAACGTATTGAGACAGGTGATGCCACTTTAGAAGATTTGGAGCGTCTTGCTATGGTGGCTAAAAGTATTGAAGGTCGTACTATTTGTGCATTTGGAGAAGCAGCAGCATGGCCTGTAGCAGGCTTCTTAAAGCATTTTTATAGTGAGTTTGAATATCATATTCAACAGAAGCGTTGTATGGTGTCCTTATGATAAACATTGAAATTAATGGTAAACGACTACGAGTTGATGAAGGTGCATCAATTATTGAAGCGGCTGATCAAGTTGATATTTATATTCCTCGATTTTGTTATCATAAAAAACTATCAGTAGCCGCTAATTGTCGTATGTGTTTGGTTGAAGTTGAGAAAGTAGGCAAACCGCTGCCTGCCTGTGCAACACCTGTCACGCCGGATATGAAAGTCTTTACTCAATCTCAAAAAGCGCTTGATGCACAGCGTGCAGTGATGGAATTTCTTTTAGTCAATCATCCGTTAGACTGTCCGATTTGCGATCAAGGTGGGCAGTGTGAATTACAAGATTTAGCCATGGGTTATGGGGCAGCTGATTCTCGGTATGATGAAAAAAAGCGTGCTGTGTTAAGTCAAGACATTGGACCACTGATTGAAACTGAAATGACGCGCTGTATTCATTGCACTCGTTGCGTTCGCTTTGGCGATGAGATTGCCCAGCTGCGTGAGCTGGGTGTTGTGAATCGCGGTGAGCAAGCTGAAATTAGCACCTATATCCGTCATATTATGCAATCAGAGTTATCAGGGAATGTTATTGATCTTTGTCCAGTCGGCGCACTCACTGCTAAGCCTTCGCGCTACTCAGTGCGCGGTTGGGAAGTGAGTGAGCACCCGATGATTGCGCCTCATGATTGTGTAGGCAGTCATATTTATGTGCATAGCAAAGCACAGGAACATACTCAAGAACGTATCATCATGCGTGTTGTGCCTCGTGAGAATAATGCGATTAACGAAACCTGGATTAGTGATCGTGATCGCTTTAGTTATCAAGGTGTCAATCATGCTGAACGTTGTTTGCAGCCGATGATCAAGCAAAATGATCGCTGGGATACGATCAGTTGGGATGCTGCATTGCAGCAGGTGGCTTTACGTACTTATAACATTATGAAGGATGCTGGTGTGCATCAGTTAGCGGCACTAAGCTCATCGAATGCTACCGTTGAGGAATGCTTTTTATGGCAACGTTGGTTAAGGGCCTTAGGAGGTCATAACATCGATCATCGTTTACATGAGAAAGATTTTAGTGATCAAGCGTCTATGCCTATTTTTCCAGGTCAGAACATTTCCATGATAGATATTGAAACCTTAGATGTAATTGTATTGATAGGTTCTAATATTCGCTTCGAGCAACCTATGATCAGCCATCGTATCAATAAAGCGGTTCTCAAGGGTGCCCAAGTGTTTGTCATTAACCCAGTGGATTACACGTTTACTTTTCATTGCGCGGGTAAAATAATAACAGCGGATATAATAGCGGCACTTGCGCAACTCATTAGGGCTTTAGAAACTGATCAGACTGTTGAAACTGTGCAATCTCTTGCCGATGCGTTAAAAAATGCAAAGCGCGCTGCTATTTTTCTAGGTGCATTCTCATCAAGGCATCCACATGCAGCTTACCTTCGTGCACAGCTACGCGCTATTGCTGCACTTACCAAAGTTTCTGTGGGTATTTTGACTCAAGGGTCTAATGCGGCAGGTGCTTATTTAGCCGGTGCACTACCGCATCGTGGTCCCGCAGGAGCTGCTTTGCATGGATTAGAAGGCCTGACATGCCGACAACTGTTGGTCGATCAGCCTGTTCGCGCTTATTTTCTACTAGGGTTTGAACCAGAATACGACACAGGATATCCTGCTGCCGCAATGCGTGCTATGCAGGGTGCTGATTTTGTGGTGTGCTTCACCTCATTTGTCACTGACACGATGAAAGCCTATGCTGATGTCATTTTACCCATTACCCCTTTTACTGAAAATGAAGGCACTTTGGTGAATTCAGAAGGGCTCTGGCAGTCGTTTGAGAGTGCCAGTACTGCGAAAGGAAAGTCAAAACCTGCTTGGCAGGTGATTCGTGGCTTGGCGCGTGCCATGCAGTTAACAGGATTTGATTATACCCGAGTGACTGATATTCGTGATGAATTGAAAAGTCAGGTTGATTCCAGGCCACCAGCCCCTATTACCCCGCCTAGCTCCTTAGGTGAACCGCCTCTATTAAACTGCGATTTATTGAGGGTAGGTGCTTATCCCATGTATTGTATCGATGGTGTGGTACGTCGTGCTCAAAGCTTACAAGATACAATGGATCCTAAGCTAATGGCTATTGGCCTTAATGCCAAAGAAGCGGATAAGCGAGGGTTTAGTATGGGAGATCGTGTAAGAGCAAGACAGGGTGATAGTTATATTATATTACCGATTAGAATTGATCCTTTTTTGGCAGAGGGTATCGTATCGATTCCTATAGGTTTAAATGAGACATCTGGCTTTGGTGAAGCAATGGCCTGGGTTGAATTAGAGCGAGTCCCTGTATAATGGCAGATCAGCTGCTCACCTTGCTTTGGATCATTATCAAGATTGTGATCATTATTATTCCGCTATTTGTGGCAGTTGCTTATGTTACAATGGCTGAGCGTAAAGTCATTGGCTATATGCAAGGTCGTGTGGGTCCTAATCGAACCGGTGTGCGTGGGATAGGTCAACCCATTGCAGATACTATCAAGCTATTATTAAAAGAAGTCATTGTGCCTTCAGCAGCCAGTAAATATCTATATATTATTGCCCCTATGTTATCTATGACAACCGCATTAGCGGCATGGGCGGTTATTCCTTTTGCTAAAGGTTGGGTCTTGGCGAATGTGGATGCAGGGCTGCTTTATATTTTTGCAATGACATCATTAGGTGTTTATGGAATCTTGATTGCCGGTTGGTCGTCTAACTCAAAGTATGCATTTTTAGGGGCACTGCGTTCAGCAGCACAAGTGGTATCCTATGAAATTGCTATGGGTTTTGCTTTTGTTGGTGTGCTATTGGCAACTAATACCATGAATTTATCACATATTGTGTTGCGCCAGACCGGTGGCTTTTGGCATTGGTACTGGTTGCCGTTATTGCCGTTGTTTGTCATTTACTGGATTTCTGCAGTGGCTGAAACCAATCGTGCCCCTTTTGATGTTGCAGAAGGGGAGTCTGAGATTGTTGCTGGGTTCCATGTTGAATATTCAGGTATGGGCTTTGCATTATTTTTCTTAGCTGAATATGCCAATATGATTTTGGTCTCTGCTATTGCTGCGATTGTCTTTTTGGGAGGATGGTTATCGCCGTTTGAAGGTATTCCTGTGTTAGCGTCAATATTTTCTTGGGTCCCTGGTATTATCTGGTTTATTTTAAAGATGTGTTTTTTTATTTTTTTATATTTTTGGATGCGTGCCACATTGCCACGTTTTCGTTACGATCAAATTATGCGTCTGGGATGGAAAGTGTTAATTCCCGTGGCTATGGTTTGGTTATTGATAACGGCATTGGCGGTTCAATTTCATGTAGGCATTTGGTTCCAATAAGGGTGTAAGGCATGTTAAGGCAGTGGATTAAAACAATAACCTTGTGGGAATTGCTCAAGGGCATGAGATTGACATTACGTTATTTTTTTAAACAGAAGACAACAGTGCAATACCCTGAAGAAGAAACTCCCAGCTCTTTTCGCTTTCGGGGTATGTTAGCGCTACGACGTTATCCTAACGGTGAAGAACGTTGTATTGCGTGCAAGCTGTGTGAGGCAGTATGTCCTGCTTTAGCAATCAAAATTGATGCAGGGCCTCGTGCAACGGATGGCTCACGTCGGGCAACTCGCTATGATATCGATGCGTTTAAATGTATTAACTGCGGTTTTTGTGAAGAGGCTTGTCCTGTCGATGCTGTTGTATTAACGCCAGAGATGCATTATCACATGGAGAATCGAGGCGAAAATATTATGACTAAGGAGCGTTTATTAATGGTAGGAGATTACTATGAAAAACAATTGGCAAAAGATCGTGCTAAAGATAGAAACTATCGGTAATTATTGATGACAGAGTTTATGTTTCCTATTCATCAAGTCGTATTTTTTGTTTTTTCAGCCATTTTAATTGGTGCTGCACTGATGGTGATCTTTATGTCTAATCCAGTGCATTCCATATTATTTTTAGTGCTGGCCTTTTTTGCGAGTTCAGTATTGTGGATGTCCTTGCAAGCAGAATTTTTATCACTGGTATTAATTTTTGTTTATGTGGGTGCTGTCATGACTTTGTTTTTGTTTGTAGTGATGATGCTGCATGTAGATCTATCAACAAAGAAAAGCAGTTTTGTGCGCTACTTGCCTCTAGGTTTGTTAGTTGCTGTTTTGTTAATGGGAGCTTTGTTTTTGGTGATTAGCGGCACACCACATTTGAAAATGGCAGTAACTCTACCTGCTAATTACGGTATAGGATATAGTAATGTCAAAACAATGGGTATGGCATTATATACTCATTATTTATATCCTTTTGAGATCGCCTCTTTGATTTTGTTGGCAGCCATTATTGCAGCTATTACGCTCGCTTATCACAGTCGTCGGTCAGATAGTAAATCACAACAGGTAGGTGAACAATTAAAAGCTAACAAGAAGAATCGTTTGCGTTTGGTTGATATAGAGGTCAATAAATCATGATACCCCTTAATGATTATCTGATCGTTGCTGCAATTTTATTTAGTATTAGTTTGGCCGGTATTTTTGTGAATCGAAAAAATATCATTGTATTACTGATGTGTATTGAGCTGATGTTATTAGCGGTTAATTTTAATTTTGTGGCATTTAGTCAATATTTGCAGGTAGTGTCAGGCGAGGTTTTTGTGTTTTTTATCTTGGCTGTAGCCGCAGCAGAGTCTGCAGTGGGTTTAGCTTTATTAGTATTGTTCTACCGTCGTCGTGGCTCTATTAATGTGCAAGATATGAATCGGTTAAAAGGGTAGCCTGTGAGGTGGATAGTGTGAATATGCTCTTAAAATCTTTGTCGTTAATCACAGTGTGCTCACCTTTATTGGGATGTTTGATAGCGGGAATGGCAGGGCGTCTGATTGGAAAACGAGGTGCACATTGGGTTACGATCAGTTTAATGTCGGTCTCTTTGATCAGTGCACTGATTCTTCTTGAATGGGTTGTATTCAAAAATAATCATTTTAATGGAGTGATTTATACTTGGGGAACCTCAGGCCATTTTCATTTCGATATTGGCTTTATGATCGATCGTCTTAGCGTCGTAATGATGGTTATGATTACTTTCGTGTCGATGCTAGTACATTTATATAGTGTTGGTTATATGTCTTCTGATCCAGGTAATCAACGCTTTTTCTCTTATGTTTCTTTGTTTACTTTTGCTATGTTATTGCTTGTTACTGCTAATAATTTTTTTCAATTGTTTATGGGTTGGGAAGGTGTGGGTTTAGTGTCTTACCTTCTGATTGGTTTTTGGTTTCACAAAGAGTCAGCAGCATTTGGTAGTTTAAAGGCCTTTATTGTAAATCGTATTGGTGATTGTGGACTAATTCTTGGTATTGCTGCTGTTTTAGATTATTTTGGCACTCTTAACTATAGTACTGTCTTTGCGAAGGCACCGACCATACTCCACGCAACTTTGACCCTATTTCCAGGGTGCTCGGTCTCTGTGATAACGATGATTTGTATTTTATTATTTATTGGTGCAATGGGTAAATCAGCGCAAGTACCTTTACATATTTGGCTGCCAGAATCTATGGAAGGTCCGACGCCTATTTCAGCATTAATTCATGCAGCCACTATGGTCACAGCGGGTGTTTTTATGGTCGCTCGTTTGTCACCATTATTTGTGTGGTCGCCAACTGCGCTAAGCATGGTATTGGTTATAGGTGCTACTGGAGCTTTGTTTACTGGCCTTTTAGCGTTTGTTGAGAATGATATAAAAAGAGTAGTGGCTTATTCAACGATGTCGCAGTTAGGTTATATGATGGCAGCAAATGGGGTAGGTGCATTTAATGCAAGTATTTTTCATCTGCTCACTCATGCCTGTTTTAAAGCGCTATTGTTCTTATCCTCAGGTGCTGTGATTATTGCTATGCATCATAACCAGGATTTGAGACATATGGGCAACCTTAGAAAGTATATGCCAGTTACCTATCTTTGTTTTTTAATAGGTGCCTTATCATTGTCAGCAATTCCTCCTTTTTCTGGTTATTACTCAAAAGATTCGATTATTGAGGCAGTGCATTTATCCACTGTGGCAGGGGCTCAATATGGTTATTGGTGCTTATTATTGGGAGCCTTTGTAACTAGCTTTTATATTTTTCGTGCCTTTTTTATGGCATTTCATACTAAAGAGCGCATGAGTGAGACGCTACGCAGTGATTTAGTAGAAACACGTTGGACTATGATGGTACCGATGATCGGCTTAGCCCTTCCTTCAATTTTTTTAGGTGCTATTTTAGTTAATTCTATTTTATATAAAACGCCAGGCTTGCTTGGCTTTTCAGTGGCTACACAGGCGCAACATTCTGTCTTGATTCATATGGCATCAGTCTATCATGGTGTAATTCATCAAGCGTTGCATAGTATCTTCACAGAGCCATTTTGGTTTTCCGTTGGCGGAATTTTTTTAGCCTGGTGGTTAGTGATTGTTATGCCATCAATTCGAAATACTTTGGCCAAACATTTCTCGCTTATTTGTAAAATATTAATTGCTCAATATGGTTTTAATTGGCTCAGTAATCAATTTGTTGTCCCCTATACACAGCGATTAGCCCGTCTTTTCTTTCAAACAGGCGATTTAAAGATTATAGATTATCACTTAGTAGAGGGTTCAGGTCGAGGAATGACACGAATTGCCCAATGGTTGCGTCGCTTACAATCGGGTTATCTGTATCACTATGCTTTTGTAATGATTGTGAGCTTGTTGGCTTTATTGTTCTGGTTGCTTTGGTAGTGTGTTGATGTTAGGAAGCGTTTTATTAAGTTTATTGATTTGGATTCCTGTTTTAGGAGCTATTCCAGTCCTGATTTTAGGACGAAAGTGTCAACATCAAGCCTCACGTTGGCTTGCTTTATGTATTGCTCTATTATGTCTTTTTCTATGCCTGCCATTATGGTTTGGTTTTGATGCCTCTACTCTTAATATGCAGTTTCGTGAACATCTGCATTGGATTCCTGTTCTGCATATTCACTATGATGTGGGTGTTGATGGTATTTCAATGCCACTGATTATTCTAACTTGTTTTACAACGATGATTGTAATTTTAGCCTCATGGACTATGGTGCATCGGAAAGTAGCAGAATATCTAGCAGCATTTTTAATTATGCAGGGTATGGTAGTAGGTGTCTTAGCCTCTTTGGACGCTATTTTATTTTACTTTTTTTGGGAAGGCATGTTGATCCCGATGTATTTGAGTATTGGTATCTGGGGTGCACAAAATCGTTCGTATGCAGCGATTAAGTTCTTTCTATATACTTTTTTAGGTTCAGCAGTAATGTTAGTTGCCTTACTCTATTTGGGACTTAAGGCAAATAGTTTTTATATTCCTTCTTTTTTTACTTTAAAGCTGTCAATGCATGAGCAGATTCTGATTTTTATTGCATTTCTATTATCATTTGCAATCAAAGTACCTATGTGGCCGCTTCATACTTGGTTGCCTGATGCGCATACAGAAGCGCCTGCAGGAGGTTCAGTTGTATTATCTGCCTTGATGTTAAAACTCGGTGCTTATGGTTTTTTAAGATTTAGTTTACCGATCGTTCCTGATGCCTGTCGTTACTTTGATTGGCTTATGATTGCCTTATCTTTAATTGCTATTGTGTATATTGGCTTTATTGCAATAGCACAAACTGATATGAAAAAACTAATTGCTTATTCCTCTGTCGCTCATATGGGGTTTGTTACTTTAGGTTGTTTTATGGTGTATGTCATAGTTGCCCATACAGGGAACTATAAAGATGCCTATCTTAGTTTAGAAGGTGCTATGGTGCAGATGATTTCACATGCGTTTGGATCAGGAGCGATGTTCCTAGCGTTTGGAGTCTTATACGAACAATTGGATACACGAACCATACAACATTTCGGGGGTATTGCGAAGACAATGCCCATATTTGCGGCATTCTTTATGTTATTTGCAATGTCTAATGTAGGCTTACCAGGGACCTCAGGTTTTGTTGGGGAATTTATGATTATTTTAAGCACTTTTAAAGCGAGTTTTTGGGTGACTCTGGCGGCAGCCTCTACTTTAGTGATTGGTGCTGCGTATACCTTATGGATGTATAAGCGAGTTTTTTTTGGGCCAATAGTGAATTCTAATGTAGCGCTATTAAAAGACGTTCAAGGAGTTGAATTGATACTGTTTGCCCTACTGTCAATCGCTCTACTATGGATTGGATGGTATCCTCAACCTTTGTTGCATTCATTTCATACCTCGATTGGCCATTTGTTGGAGCAAACCATGCAATCGAAGCTGAGAATAGGCGTATAGTTATGACAAGAGCCTTACTGAATTTTGTACCCTTAACTCCAGAAGTGTTTATTCTTGTGATGATATGCACCACCTTAATCGTTGGTTTGTTTTGTGGCAAGCGATTGAAACACATAAGCTATTACTTGGTGCAATCGACACTTATTGCAGCAGCAGGGTTAACTTGGCTTACTTTTTCCATGAGTGGTTTTCTTCATAAACCTATTCTTGCCTTTCATAATGCTTTTATATTAGATCGGTTAGCAGTAGTGTTGAAATCAGTGATTTATTTGTTGGCGTTTTTAACATTTTTATATTCGCGTTCCTATAATGAGGCTCGTCGTATTTCTGAAAATGAGTTTTATGTGCTCGCCTTGTTATCTGTGTTAGGTATGATGATATTGGTATCAGCCCATAGCTTGCTTACTATTTTCTTGGGCTTAGAATTACTGTCTTTGCCTATTTATGCCATGATTGCCTTACAACGTGGTAGATCTGTTTGCATTGAAGCGGCTATGAAATACTTTGTCATGGGTGCTATTGCAACAGGTCTATTACTTTATGGTATGTCAATGCTCTTTGGTGCTTCCAAGTCTTTGGACATTGCATATATTGCACAATTTGTTGCAAAGACGCCATTATATCAAAGTCAGATCTTTATATTAGGTCTTGTTTTTTTGATGGCAGGGATTGCATTTAAACTCGGTATTGCACCGTTTCATATGTGGGTGCCTGATGTTTATGAAGGTGCTCCAAGTTCAGTAACCCTATTTTTGGCATCGACACCAAAAATAGCGGCTTTTGGTTTAATAGTCCGTTTATTAATAGAAGGGATGCCAAGTTTGTATCTACAATGGCAGTCAGTTTGGATTATCATGGCCTTGTTGTCTATGGCCATTGGTAATGTAGTCGCATTAGTTCAAAAGAGTATAAAGCGATTGTTGGCTTATTCGTCCATTGCCCATATGGGTTATATGATTTTAGGTTTGTTATGTGCTAGCTCCTACGGTAATACAGCGGCACTTTTTTATATGATCAGTTATACATTAATGACAGTAGCTGCGTTTGGTCTTGTTGTTTTAATGAGTCGTGCTGGTTTTGAAGTCAATGATCTTAGTCATTTTTCGGGATTGCATCATCGTAATCCTTGGTTAGCTTTTCTAATGTTAATTGTGATGTTTTCTATGGCAGGGATTCCACCTTTAGTGGGTTTTATTGCTAAACTAGGAGTTTTGGAAGCCTTGATTAAAGCCCATCTCATATGGCTTGCAGTGGTTGCTATTTTATTTGCGATCATAGGTGCTTATTATTATATTCGCATTGTGAAGTTAATGTACTTTGAAGAGGCCCCATTAGACTGTCAACCTGTTCGTCTTTCTGCTGGAATGAATATAGTAATCAGTATCAATAGTGTGGCAGTTTTGTTGCTTGGTGTTTTCCCAGGACTCCTTTTTGCCTTAAGTCATCTTAGTTTTTAGCTTGTTTTTCTAAGAGATTCTATATAAGATAGCCCTCTTGATGCGGGGTGGAGCAGTCTGGCAGCTCGTCGGGCTCATAACCCGAAGGTCGTAGGTTCAAATCCTACCCCCGCTACCATTGATTAGATAAATCAGGGCCTTAGTGCCCTGTTTTTGTATGTGAAGTATGGGAATGGCACCTATTAAACACGACCTAAATTGTATTATTGAGTCAGCAGTGGCTGCTTTAGGCTTTGATTTTGTCGGGTGCGATTTGGTTCAGTCAGGAGGTAGTACGGTATTACGTGTCTACGTTGATACGGTCAATGGCATTGATATAGCGAGTATTGAAAAAGTGAGTCGTCAAATTTCAGCAGTTCTTGATGTTGAAGAACCTTTATCAAATCATTATACATTAGAGGTGTCTTCGCCTGGTTTAGATAGGCGGTTATTTAGATTGAATGATTATCATCAATTCATTGGTCGATCTGTGAGCTTAGCTTTGCGGGTCCCAAAAGAAGGAGACAATCGTCGCTTTTATACGGGCAAATTAGTCTCTGTTGACGGTCAAAAGATTGTATTGGTGATGGATTCGAGTGAGAACATCACTTTTGATTTTGAGGAGATTCATAAGGCGAATCTCGTTCCAGAATATTGATCTGTAGGGTGAGAATGGTATGAATAAAGATATTTTACTCATTGTACAATCTCTTTCAAATGAAAAAGGGATTAATGAAGGGGTTATTTTTGAGGCGATTGAAGCTGCATTGGCTACAGTAGCTGCTAGACGCTATTTGGAAGAAGTATCAGTGCGAGTGGCTATTGATCGTGATTCAGGAGAGTATGAAACATTTCGCTGTTGGACTGTAGTTGCAGATGAGGCATTAGAGTTTCCTGCACAGCAAGTTGCTTTGTCTAAAGCCTATGAGGTAGATGCTGAGTTGGCAGAGGGTGATATTATTGAAGAACGCATCGAGAATCCTGAGTTTGGTCGTATTGCAGCTCAGCAAGCTAAGCAGGTCATTATTCAAAAAGTGCGTGAAGCAGAGCGTGCCAAAGTGGTTCAGCAATACCAACATCGTATTGGTGATTTGGTGATTGGTATTGTGAAGCGTGTAACACGTGATTACATTATTTTAGATATGGGTAATAATGCAGAAGCACTGTTGCTTCGTGAAGAAATGATCTCGCGTGAAGCCTTTCGTATTAATGATCGTCTGCGTGCTTATTTATTTGATGTACGCAGTGAGAAGCGAGGACCACAGTTACAAGTCAGTCGGACACGCCCAGAGTTTTTGATTGAGCTTTTTAAAATTGAAGTGCCAGAGATTGGAGAGGAAGTGATTGAAATTAAAGGAGCAGCACGTGATCCGGGCTCTCGTGCCAAAATTGCAGTTAAAACCAATGATGGTCGTATTGATCCCATTGGAGCATGCGTAGGTATGCGAGGCTCTCGTGTGCAAGCTGTGTCAAATGAATTGGGTGGTGAACGTATTGATATTATTTTATGGGATGATAATCCTGCACAACTGGTAATTAATGCGATGGCGCCTGCTGAAGTGGCATCTATTGTTGTGGATGAAGAAACCCATACTATGGATATTGCAGTAACAGAAGAGCAGCTATCACAAGCAATTGGCCGTTCAGGTCAAAATGTGCGCCTAGCCAGTGAGCTTACCGGGTGGAAATTAAATGTGATGACAGAAGATCAGGCTGTTGATAAGCATGAGAGTGAAAACTCTTCAGTGAAGTCATTATTTATTGAAAGGTTGGATGTTGATGAAGAAGTAGCCGAAGCATTAGCTCACGAAGGGTTTAATAATATTGAAGAAGTAGCTTACGTCCCATTAGAAGATATGTTGTCAATAGAAGGTTTTGACAAAGATATTGTCGAAGAGCTAAAAAAGCGTGCGAGCAATTATTTATTGATGCAAGAAATTGTAGAGCAAGATACAGAAGTTGCAGAAGATTTGTTGTCATTGGAAGGAATGACAGAACAGTGGGCTAAGCAATTAACCCGTTGTGATATTAAAACGCGTGATGACTTAGCAGAGCAATCAGTAGATGAGTTACAAGAGATCATTAAAATTGATAAAGAATCGGCTGCAAAGTTAATTATGAAAGCCCGTGAACACTGGTTTAATGAAGCTGAGAAATAGTTCACCTGTGGCTTAATGAGGAAAAATAATGGCAGAAATGAGTGTAAAAGAACTAGCCAAGTTAGTGAGGGCAAAACCAGAGTACCTCATTAAACAGTTGGAAAAAGCAGGAGTATCTGTTGGAGAAGATCAGAAGATTTCAAATGAACAAAAACAACAATTGTTGTTATATCTACAAGGGAAGCAAAGTAGTGTTGATGTAGTTCCTAAAAAAAGAATTACTTTAAAAAAGCGCAAATCAATAGGAGTTGTTAAGCAAGGGAAAAATAGTGTTAGTGTTGAGTTTCGTAAAAAACGTAGAGTCATTGAAAAAACTGTTCAAGAAGATCTAGAGCAAATAGAAAAAGTAACAGAACTAGAGCCACAGAATATTGATCAACAGAAAATAGTGGCTGCTAAAGAGCTGCCACAACAGCCTTCTGAAACACCAAAAACAGAGGCAGTAGCCACTTCTGCTGAGCAAGAAAAAGAGAAAAATAAATCTTCAAAATCAGACGATAGCTCGTTAGAAAATAAGGAGGATAAACCTCATAAATCGAAAAGTACTTGGAAGGATTCCCGTACTCACCGTCACGAGCGCACTTATAGAGAACGTAAAGAACTGCCGGTACAAGATCGTGCACATCGTAAGCGAAAAAGTGGTAGTAGAGGGCAGAAAAAACAAAATTTAATAACGGCAACAACAATTGATCATGGTTTTGAAAAGCCTACAGCGCCAGTTATTCATGAGGTGTCTATTCCTGAGACCCTAACAGTAGCTGAACTTGCCCAGAAAATGTCGGTCAAAGCAGCTGCAGTGATTAAGGTAATGATGACTATGGGCGCTATGGTTACAATTAACCAAGTGATTGATCAAGATACCGCTATTTTAGTGGTCGAAGAGTTAGGTCATAAGGCAAAACCTCTAAAAGCGAGTACCGTTGAAGATGTGCTAGAAGTGGAAGCAGAAGAAGAGTTGTTGGCAGAACCTGCGCCGCGTGCGCCGATTGTAACCATCATGGGTCATGTGGATCATGGTAAAACTTCTTTGCTTGATTTTATTCGTCGCACACGTATTACATTAAATGAAGCCGGTGGTATTACGCAACATATTGGTGCCTACCATGTCAATACGGATAAAGGAATGATTACTTTTTTAGATACACCAGGACACGAAGCTTTTACTGCAATGCGTGCTCGTGGTGCCAAGTGTACCGATATTGTAGTGCTTGTGGTTGCTGCTGATGATGGTGCAATGCCCCAAACAATTGAAGCAATACAGCATGCTAAAGCAGCGAAGGTACCTATCATTGTCGCTGTTAATAAAATTGACAAGCCTGAAGCCGATCCTGATCGTGTTAAAACCGAGTTAGGTCGATATGATGTCGTTCCTGAAGATTGGGGCGGTGATACGATCTTTCAAAATATTTCAGCAAAAACAGGAGAGGGTATCGATGACCTTTTAGAGAGTATTTTGTTGCAATCAGAAATTTTAGAGTTAAAGGCAGTTCCAGAGGGTCCTGCACGAGGCATAGTGGTTGAATCTCGTTTAGATAAAGGACGTGGTCCTGTAGTTACTGTTTTGGTGATGCAAGGTAAGCTGCATAAAGGCGATATCTTATTAGCGGGTCGTGAATTTGGCCGTGTGCGTGCAATGATGGGTGATGATGCGAAACCACGGACTGAAGTAGGTCCTGCTATGCCTGTTGAAGTGTTAGGTTTATCAGGAACGCCTTCAGCGGGGGATACCGCTATTGTAGTTCGTGATGAGAAGAAGGCACGTGAGATTTCGACCTTCCGACGCGGTGATTATCGAGAAGTTTGTTTAGCAAAACGGCAAACGGCTCGTTTGGAAGGTCTGTTTGATCAAATAGGCCAAGAGAATAAAGTAGTGACATTAAACGTAGTATTGAAGACAGATGTCCAAGGTTCACTTGAAGCAATTACAGATGCTTTACATAAATTGTCAACAGATGAAGCTAAGATCAATATAGTAGCAAGTGCAGTCGGTGGTATTACCGAATCAGATGCGCAACTGGCTCTGGCTTCAAATGCTATTATTATTGGTTTTAATGTTCGAGCAGACCAATCTACTAAGGCACTCATCGAGAAAGAAAACATTGACTTGCACTACTACAGTGTTATCTACGATTTAATTGATGAAGTAAGACAGGCATTGAGCGGGCTATTGCTGCCTGAAGTGCAAGAAAAAATCGTTGGTTTAGCCGAAGTACGAGATGTCTTTCGTTCTTCTAAAATAGGTGCGATTGCTGGTTGTAAAGTTATTGATGGTTATGTGAAACGTAATTTACCGATTCGTGTGTTACGAGATAATGTAGTTATCTATGAAGGAGAACTGGAGTCATTAAGACGATTTAAGGAAGACGCTACTGAAGTACGCCATGGTATGGAATGTGGTATTGGTGTTAAAAATTATAATGACGTTAAGGTGGGTGATCAGATTGAGTGTTATGAGAAGATCACTGTTAAGCGGACTCTATAATTGATGAAAACTGTTTCTAAGCGAAACCGTCAAGTAGCCGATTTAATTCATCGTGAGGTTGCATTTTTGCTTAAAACAGCAGTGCATGACCCTCGTTTAACTCATATTGTGCTCAATTATGTTGATCTATCTTCCGATTTAAGTCATGCTCATATTTACTATATTGTAGATACAGTGCAACTTGATGATGTAGCTTCTGCTTTAAAAAAAGCCGTAGGTTATATTCGTCATGAGCTCTCCACACGTATAAAATTGCGTTATATCCCTCAAATTAGCTTTCATTACGATAAATCAGTAGATCGTACCCAACATTTACTTTCATTAATAGACACCATTAAGTCAAAATAGTGCGTGATTCAATGTTGAAGAAACGGTCTATTAACGGAGTACTTTTATTAGATAAGCCAGTAGGCTTCTCTTCTAATGCTGTGCTACAAAAAGTGAAACGAATTTTTCGTGCCAAAAAAGCAGGACATACTGGTAGTTTAGATCCATTAGCTAGTGGCATGTTACCTATTTGTTTTGGCGAAGCCACTAAATTTTCCCAGTTCTTATTAAATTCAAATAAAATATACCAGGTAACGGCATTACTAGGAGTACGTACAACGACCGGTGATCAAGAAGGTGATATTATTGATCGGCGTTTAGTGCCTGCTATTGATTTAAAAAAACTAGATCAAGTATTTGATAAGTTTCGTGGTGATATTGATCAGGTCCCTTCTATGTATTCTGCATTAAAGTACCAAGGTCAGCCACTCTATAAATTAGCAAGAGAAGGCATTACAGTTGAACGACCGTCTCGTCGAGTCACGATCTATGATTTAGCGGTGATCCATTATAAAAATCAAGTGATTGAGTTTAATCTAAGCTGTTCCAAAGGAACCTATGTGCGTACCTTAGTAGATGATTTTGGTGAAGTGCTAGGCTGTGGTGCCCATGTCATGGCACTGCGCCGTTTGTCTGTTGGGACTTATCGTGCTGAAGCGATGGTGACGATGGAAACACTAGAAAGTGAGCGTGACCATTTAACGGTACTAGATCAACGTTTACTCCCTTTAGCAACCGCAGCTGCTGAACTGCCTGAGGTGAAGTTAAATAAAAATATCGCTTTTTATCTACAACAGGGACAGTCTGTGATGCTCTCCCATATCAATACTGTAGGCTTTGTTCGTATTGCTACGAAGGCAGGGCAGTTTCTTGGTGTTGGTGAAATGATTGAAGGGCAACGCCTTATACCGCGACGGCTGATTCAAGCCAATTTTTAAGAATTTATTAGTAAAGTAGTCAAGATTGGCAAAGTTGATGATAAGTATATTCTAATATTCAGTATATTCTAATATTTAGTGGTGGTTAAATTAATTTTCAGGGATAAGTCATGGTTATGGAAAAGAGTAATAAAGTCCTATGTTTAGTAAGCTTTGTCTTTTTCAACTCTTCACTATAGTCTTTGCAAAATGAGACGATTACTGGGATGTTGCTTGATGTTACTAGGGCTCAGTAGTGTAGCTCAAGCCATACCTTTTTTTGAGATTACTACCGCTACAAAAGAGATAAATCTTTCACCTGGTGCAGTAGCAAATGTTACATATACTATTACTAGTCGAGTTAATACGGATATTTCTAACATGGAATATATTCCGCCGGCCTTGGCATCAAGGTCAGGTGGGACGTGTACAGATACGTTAAATCAAGGAGCGGCTTGTACTGTAGTATTGACGGTGCGTGTGCCTGATCAAGTTCAGTCGGTTGGTCGTGTGCTATTAGAGCCGCTTCGTGTGTGTGGGATTAAACGAGAATTACTATGTAATGTGGCTAACCGTGCAAATCAGGTTCATTTGAATATTATAGTGCGAGGTCATTTTGTATTTCGTAACGAAAGTGGTGAGGACATTAGCACTTTAGATTTAGCGCCGAGTCAAACGGGGACATTAACCTTGCGCAATACGGGAGGGAGTCCGATCACGAGGTTTACTCTTATAATTCCTGCAGAAATCGCCAGCTACTTTACAGGGAGCTGTAGGGATAGGACGGAGTTAGGGAAAGATGAGGAGTGCCAATTAAGCTATATGATTCCGGCAGTTCCAGCCATTGGGAGTTATAGCATTGATGTGATTGGTAGCAATGCGGAGAACAGTCCTCTCAGTTTGGGGGTGACTGTTGCCACGCGAGGTCGTTTTGTATTTCGTAATACCAAGGGCGCTGATATTAAAGATTTGGATTTGACACCGAATCAAACGGGGACGGTGGTCTTGCGCAATACGGGAGTAAGCTCAATTACGGGGATTAGCCTCACATTTTCTCCAGAGATCGATAGCTACTTTACAGGGAGCTGTAGGAATATAAGTCAGTTAGCGAAAGATGCACAATGCCAATTAAGTTATGCGATTCCAGCAGTGCCGACGGCTGGGAGTTATAGTATTGAGGCGATTGGCAGTAATGCAGAGAACAGTCCTCTGAGGTTGGGAGTGACTATCGCCGTGCGAGGTCATTTTGTATTTCGTAATGCACAAGGTACTGACATAACCAGCTTAGATTTGGTACCAGGAAATACCGGGACAATAACTTTGCGCAATACGGGAGGCGGTATCATCGGTGGGATTAGCCTCACATTTTCTCCAGAGATCGATAGTACTTTACAGGGAGCTGTAGGAGTACGACTCAGCTAGCGAAAGATGCACAATGCCAATTAAGTTATGCGATTCCAGCAGTGCCGACGGCTGGGAGTTATAGTATTGAGGCTAGTGGTACGAACGTTGATAACAATCCGACTGAGTTAGCAGTAACAGTTGCGGAGCGAGGTCATTTTGTATTTCGTGATAATGGTGGTCGGGAGATTAATAGTCTCAGTCTGTCACCAAGTGATACAGGGATGATCACATTGAACAATACTGGAGGCAGTGCAATCAGTGGGATTGCACTCACATTTTCGCCAGCAGCAATTAGCAGTTCGTTTTCTGGTTAGGACTTACGCGAAAGGATGAATTGAGTGAATTTTACTTATTATTTTTTCACTAATTGTTTAAGATGTCGAAAATAATGAAAGAGATGCCTAAAGAGATGTCACGTAGAAGAAAAGTCAATCGTATTGATTATTGTCAATACTTACTCTCCAGCCAAACCAACTATACATTAACCTATGTAGCCAAATATAAGGAAGGTATTAGTCACGACTCCTATAATCGTTATCTTGCTAGTGAGAAGTTATCCCCAAGAATGCTGTGGGAACATGCAAAACATCAGGTAGTGTTGAGTGAAAATAGCTTTATCGTTTACGATGATACTGTACTAGATAAGAGCTATGCTAAGGCGATTGATTTAGCACGTTATCAATATAGTGGTAATAGCCAAGAGGTTATTAATGGGATAGGTGTGGTCAATGCAATTTATGTCAATCCGGAGACTGAGCAGTTTTGGGTGATTGATTATCGTATTTATGCGCCAGAACAAGACGGTAAGAGCAAGCTTGACCATTTATTTGATATGCAGCGTAATATTCATTATCAAAAGCAATTACCTTACAAAGGTGTTCTTATGGATAGCTGGTATGCCACCCATAAAGTAATGTTAACGATTGATGCGCTGGGTAAACTATTTTATTGTCCTATCAAAGCTAATCGCTTGGTGAGCGAAACTGAGCAAGATTATCATCATATACCTACTTCAAAACTCTCCTGGGATCAAACCTCACTCGCACAGGGAAAGACAGTGCATCTGAATAAATTTCCTAATGATTTTCATGTGCAACTTTACCGCATTACGGCCTCTACCTGCCGAACGGACTTTATTGTCACTAACGATAAATCTCAATTAACCGCTGAGGCTATACAAAATGTGTATAACATCCGATGGTGTGTTGAGGAGTTTCACCGCGAAGATAAACAATTGACTGGCGTAGCTAAATGTCAGTGCCGCAAGCAACGTATTCAGCGTAATCATATCACTTGTGCCTATTTGGTCTGGCTTAAACTCAAATCTGTCGCTCATCATGCAGCTAAAACCATTTACCAAATAAAAGACAATTTATTAGAACAATATATGATTAATGAACTCAGGCAACCTCAAGTGAAATTCGATTTCGCGTAAGTCCTACTGGTAACTGCAGGACAATTACTAGCTTAGCAAGAAATGACAGCTGCAATTTAATATATAGCATTTCGGTTCCATCCGATCCAAGCGTTACATATAATATTACTGCTAATGGTAGTAACGTAGATAATAGTCCACATGTGCTAAATATTGCAGTCAGATTCAGACGCGCCTATATTGCCAACTTAAACTCTAACAATTTCAAAATATGTCAAGTTGATATTAATGGTAGCCTAAGCAATTGCACTGATATAGGATCTTTTTCAGAACCAACAAGCAGCATTACTTTTAATACCGATAGCACACGTGCTTATGTTTCCACTTCCAACAATGTATCTTTTTGCCAAGTTGATGTTAATGGTGGTTTAAGTGGTTGTACCACTACTGGCAACGGATTTTCAGCACCAGCAGGTATTACTTTGAACACTGTTAATACGCGTGCTTATGTTGTTAATCTAAATTCTACACGAGTTTCGCATTTGCGTAAATTGAGATAATCTTGCAATTTTCATTTGAGGGTTGGGCAAGGATGTCGAAGCATAAGTGCACAAAAGAAATTTACAAAACGTTTTTGCAGGCGAGCAGTATTCGCTATTCTGGCCTTGCATTATCAGAAGTTTCTCCAAAAAGTTTTTCACACGATAGCGTGAGCCGCTGGTTGCAAAGCGCACATTTTCGACCACGTGAAATTTGGCAGGAAGCCAAGGATTTTATCCAAGACGAAGAGCCATGTTTGCTGATTGCCGACGATTCTGTTTTATCTAAACATCGAAGTAAAAAAATTGATTTAGTTCACTACCAATATTCAGGTAACGCACATGATGTCATTGCTGGAATTGGTTTGGTGAACTTGCTTTGGCATGGGCTTGAATCAAGCGCCTCGGTTCCAATTGATTATCGTATTTATGATAAACCAACAGATGGGAAAACAAAAAACTCACATTTTTGTGAGATGTTAAAGCTTGCTAAAAACAGGGGTATTTGTCCCAATGCCGTTGTTATGGACTCCTGGTACTCAAGCTTAACCAACCTAAAAACCATTCGCAGTATGGGTTGGTATTGGGTCACTGGATTAAGGAAAAATCGCAAAGTTAATAGAAATATTTCATTAGCCGACTTGGATATTCCCGATGAAGGATTAAAGGTGCATCTGCGGGGTTATGGATGGGTTTGGGTATTTCGGTTTGTCGCAAGTAATAGGCGCACGGATTACATTGCCACCAACCTGGAATCGCCAACACGCGATCAAGTGGCAACCATCATAAAAGCACGCTGGTCAGTGGAAGTCTATCACCGTGAATTAAAGCAAACCTGTGGTATTGAGCGTTGTCAGGCCCGAAATGGTCGAGCGCAGAGAAATCATATTGGCTTAGCAATTGCTGCTTGGTTTAGTCAGCATCGACGACGATGTTTGGAAAAGTTAACTTTTTACGAACAAAACTGGCGAGTAATTAAACAAGCAATTTCTATCCGGATGCAGTGTTTATTGAGTGAAACTTAGGCAAATGCGAAACTCGTGTTCTAGTACTGTCAGCATATGCCAAATTGATAGTGATGGTAATTTAAGCGGTTGTACTGCTACTGGCAGTGGATTTTCAGCACCAGCAGGTATTACTTTGAACACTGCTAATACGCGTGCTTATGTTACTAACCGTAGTTCTGATACTGTCAGCGTATGCCAAATTGATAGTGATGGTAATTTAAGCGGTTGTACTGCTACTGGCAGTGGATTTTCAGCACCAGCAGGTATTGCTCTTAATACTGCTAATACACGTGCTTATGTTACTAACCGTAGTTCTGATACTGTCAGCACATGCCAAATTGATAGTAATGGTAATTTAAGCGGTTGTACCACTACTGGCAGTGGATTTTCAATACCATCGGGTATTGCTCTTAACACTGCTAATACACGTGCTTATGTTGCCAATCCAAATGCTAATACTGTCAGCATATGCATAGTCAATTCTGATGGTAGCTTGAATAGTTGTGTTCCTGGTGTCACTGGGCTTTCAGGGCCAATAGATATTGTCGTCAATTAAAAAGATTTTACCACAAACTTGAGTTTAAAGATTAAATCCTGTTATCTTAAAAAAGGGATTGTTCATCAAACTGTGTCACAAATAAAAACCTAAGAGATGTAAAATAAGAATTACTTTTATCTCTAGCAAAGAAGGAAATTATGATGACACAAAAAGCATCTGCCTCATCGTTTGATTTTATTGGTTTCCAAAAAGAAGCGGTTGAAAAGTTGAAATCAGGTCATTCACTCACGGGAGAAGGAGGTATACTGACCTCCCTGATAAAAAGCATTATCGAAGCCTCCTTGGAGGCTGAAATGGATCAACATATGAGTCTTGAAGAGGCGGGTATCACGAATAGGCGCAATGGTAAAAGCTCTAAAACTGTGCAAACAGGCAGTGGCCCGATGGAGTTAGAAACGCCCCGTGACCGAGCGGGCAGCTTTTCCCCCAATTGGTGAAGAAGCGGCAAACAATTCTTAATGAGAGCTTGGACAATAAAATATTAGGGTTATTTGGCCTGGGTATGAGCTATCAAAACATCCGCCAACACAGGCAAGAAGTGTATGGCACTGAAGTGTCACAGGGGTTACTGAGTAAGATTACTGATAAATTACTACCGGTGATTACGGAATGGCGACATCGACCGTTAGAATCTGTGTATACGATTGTTTTTTTAGACGCTATGTTTTTTAAAACCCGAGACAGTGGCAAGGTAGTGAGCAAGGCCGTTTATAATTTATTAGGCATTAATCAAGAAGGTCAGAAGGATATTTTAGGATTTCTCGCGATTTTGCTATAGGTTCCATCGTATTAAAGAGGCTGTGGTACTATGAATATAGTATATTTTATTAAGGAATTGATTGATGAAAAAGATGGGTATTATGGCGCTTGCTTCTTCAATAGTATTAAGCTTAGCAGCGTGTACGCCAGGAAACAATGTGCCTGGATCAACAGCAGCCGGTGCAGTGGCTGGAGGTTTGTTAGGAGGTGTCTTATTTCATGGGAGTGGTCAATGGGCCGGTATTGTCGGTGGTGCTCTATTAGGCGGTATTGTGGGTAATCAAATCGGTCAATCCATGGACCGTCGTGATCGTATGAATATGCAGAGTGCGATTGTGAATACGCCAGTAGGCCAAGAGGCTTCTTGGACTAATGCAAAAACTAATAGAACTTATGTCGTTCGTCCTGTAAAAAACTATCGTCAGGGCAATCGTTATTGTCGTGAGTTCCAAACGCGTATTAAAGTCGCTGGTAAATGGCAGCAAGGCTATGGTCGAGCGTGTCGCCAGCCTGATGGTGCCTGGAAGATTGTGAAATAAAAAACGCTATTTGAAAATTAGAGTAGGGTCTGTTTACATGGGCTTAGCTGAAGCAAAAAATGTGGAGATTGAGGTCAAATTAACGCACTGTTGAGGTAGAATAGTCGCACTATTGAACGAAACAGTTGTGTTATTTGAGCCAATCCAACACGTTTTATAGCTAGGAGGGTCAATGTAGACAGACCCTAGTATAATCCCTGTCAAGTAAACTGTTTGATAGGGATTTTTTTCAGTAGCAGAGTAAGATCTATGTCAGTGATAGAAGCTATTTATACCCCTAAAGTTCGTCTTCGTCGTTTAAGAAGTAGTAGTCGTTTCCGTGATTTAGTGCGTGAGACAAAACTCGCAGTCAGTGATTTTGTACTGCCGCTGTTTATTAAAGCAGGTAACAATATTAAATGCCCGATTGCCTCAATGCCTGGACAGTATCAGTGGAGTATCGATCGTTTGGACGAGATGCTCGCAGCCGTTGTGCAAGCAGATATTCCTGCTGTAATTTTATTTGGATTACCCTACCAAAAAGATAGTATCGGTTCAGACTCTTTGCATGATCAAGGCATTATTCAACAGGCAATTCGGCATATTAAATCGCAATGTCCGAATGTATTGGTGATCGCTGATGTGTGTTTTTGTGAGTACACGATACATGGCCATTGTGGTGCTGCTATGCAACAATCCAATGGCCGCTTCGATGTTGATAATGATCGTACCCTGACTTTATTAGTGCAGCAGGCGCAAAGTTATGTCAAAGCAGGAGCTGATGTGATTGCTCCCAGTAGTAGTATGGATGGTATGGTAGGTGCTCTTCGTCTCGGTTTGGATCGTGCTGGCTATCAGCCTATTCCTATTCTTAGCTATTCAGTGAAGTATGCGTCGAGTTTTTATGGCCCGTTTCGTGAAGCAGCCGATGGTGCGCCATTGCACCAGGATCGGGCGACCTACCAAATGGATCCGGCCAATGGTCAACGTGCTTTGCGCGAAGTACAATTGGATATTGAAGAAGGGGTCGATATGCTTATGGTCAAGCCAGCAGGTCCTTATTTAGATATTTTATATCGTGTTAAACAAGCCCATCCTGGAGTGCCTGTTTGTGCCTATCAGGTCAGTGGTGAGTTCGCTATGATGAAAGCAGCGGCTAGAAATCATTGGTTGGATGAAGAGGCTATTATGCTTGAGAGCTTGCTTGCGATAAAACGTGCAGGGGCTGATTTCATCATTTCATACTATGCTTTGGAAGCGGCAGCGTGTCTAAAGTAAAAACCTTATTTGCATGTCAGAGTTGCGGCACACAATACCCGAAATGGCAGGGGCAGTGTACAGAATGTCGACGGTGGAATACTTTAGTTGAAGAGAGCAAGGCCTCTCACACCCATACTACAGGCTATGTCGGTAAGCCATCACAGCCTACCCGATTGTCTTGCGTTTCTTTACAGTCGCAGCCGCGTTTAGCCACAGGTTTAGCAGAATTTGATCATGTACTCGGAGGTGGTTTGGTCTCTGATTCAGTGGTGTTAATCGGTGGTGATCCTGGTATTGGTAAATCAACCTTATTGTTACAAATATTATGTCAGATTGCTCAACAGTATCCGGCGCTTTATGTGACAGGTGAAGAATCACTACAACAGGTTGCCTGGCGTGCTAAACGCTTAAATTTGGATTCTGAACGACTGAATTTATTAGCAGAAACCCAGGTTGAACGTATTATTGAATTAGCCGAACAAGAAAATCCAAAAGTAATGGTAGTGGATTCGATTCAGACTATTTATACAGAATCGGTGAGCTCAGCGCCCGGAGGTGTTGGACAGGTGCGTGAATCCGCAGCGCGCTTAGTGCACTATGCTAAGCAAAAAGGCTTAGCTTTATTTTTTGTCGGTCATGTGACCAAAGAGGGTGTGATTGCAGGGCCGCGAGTACTAGAGCATATGGTCGATGTAGTACTTTATTTTGAAGGAGATTCAAATCACTCTTATCGTGTGATTCGCAGCGTAAAAAATCGTTTTGGGGCGATCAATGAGCTGGGTGTCTTTGCTATGACGGATAAAGGATTAAAACAAGTGAATAATCCGTCAGCTATTTTTTTATCGCGTTATCAAACGGCAGTTGCAGGTAGCATTGTGATGGTCAGTTGGGAGGGCAGTCGTCCTTTGCTTGTGGAAATTCAAGCGCTGGTTGATACTAGCCATCTGGCAAATCCACGTCGTGTGACAGTGGGTTTAGATCCTCATCGTTTATCAATGTTATTGGCAATCTTGCATCGTCATGCCGGTGTTGCAACCTACAATCAAGATATTTTTGTAAATGCTGTGGGGGGCTTACGCATTACGGAAACTGGTTCTGACTTAGCTGTTATTGTTGCGGTTTTATCAAGCTTAAACAATCAGGCTCTCTCAACGGGTACGGTTGTGTTTGCTGAGCTTGGTTTATCCGGTGAGATTCGTCCAGTACCGGCAGGTCAAGAGCGCTTACGAGAAGCGCATAAGCAAGGGTTTCAACGTGCTATTATTCCTAAATTGAATGCCCCTAAGTTGGGTTTTGATGGAATGGAGGTTATTGCCATTGAGACTTTACCCGAATTACTACAATACCTGTGATACAATGCGGCCATTATAGTGAATGGGAAGCTTGTTTATGTTCTATCCTAAGCTGTGTGTTGAAGCGTTTGATACCAAATTATGGTCTGCAGTCGATGCAGAAATACAACGTCAAGAAGACCATGTAGAGTTAATTGCCTCTGAAAACTATGTCAGTCCACGTGTTATGGAAATGCAAGGTTCAGTGCTAACGAATAAATATGCCGAAGGGTATCCAGGGAAACGTTATTATGGCGGTTGTGAGTATGTGGATCGTGTCGAGCAACTTGCAATTGACCGTGTTAAGACCTTATTTGGTGCTGCTTATGCCAATGTGCAACCTCATTCAGGTTCACAAGCAAATGCGGCTGCTTATATGGCAATGCTTAATCCAGGCGATACTTTATTAGCGATGGATCTTTGTAGTGGAGGGCACCTAACTCATGGTGCTCCAGTGAATTTTTCTGGCATGCTCTACCGTGCTTTTCATTATGGTATCAATACCCAAACAGGTGAGATTGACTATGAGTCGGCTGCTAAGTTAGCGAAAGAACATCGGCCAAAATGTATCGTTGCGGGTTTTTCAGCGTATTCAGGGATTGTCGATTGGCAGCGTTTTCGTGATATTGCCGATTCGGTTGATGCTTATTTGATGGTGGATATGGCACATGTAGCAGGTTTAGTTGCTGCAAACTTATATCCTTCTCCGGTAGGTATTGCCGATGTCACCACAACGACAACGCATAAAACGCTAAGAGGCCCCAGAGGCGGTGTTATTTTGGCAAAAGAAAATCCCAAACTTGCCAAAAAGTTAAATTCAGCCATTTTTCCAGGCTTGCAAGGAGGGCCTCTAATGCATGTCATTGCCGCTAAAGCAGTGGCATTTAAAGAAGCACTTGACCCAGAGTTTAAAATCTATCAACAGCAAGTGATTAAAAATGCCAAAGTTATGGCGCAATCAATTATGGATCGCGGTTATTCATTAGTCTCTCATGGTACTCAAAACCATATGTTTTTAATTAGCTTGATTGATCGAGCCATCACCGGTAAGGCTGCAGAGGCAGCATTGGGCCACGCTAATATTACTGCTAATAAAAACACAGTACCTAATGATCCTAAGTCTCCTATGGTGACCAGTGGTTTGCGTATTGGCACCCCGGCTGTCACCACACGAGGTTTTAAAGAAGCAGAGATGGTATTATTAGCAGGCTGGATCTGTGATATCTTAGACAATATCGACGATGATCAGCTCGTTCAACGAGTTAGAGAGCAAGTGCTTGAGTTATGTCATCGTTTTCCAGTTTATGAAAAGGATCGAATATCGTAATAATAATGCAGGAAGTCAATCATTATGCACTGTCCTTATTGTAATACAGAAGAAACCAAAGTGGTGGACTCACGTCTTATCACAGAAGGAGCCCAGGTCCGCCGTCGTCGGGAGTGCTTAAAATGTGCGGAACGGTTTACAACCTATGAGACTGTTGAATTAATTTTACCGCGTGTGATTAAACGTGATGGAGTACACTCTGCTTTTGATCAGGATAAATTGCGAAAAGGTATTATGAAAGCCTTGGAAAAACGACCTGTGAGTGTTGAGAAAATTGATGCAGCGATGAGTAACATCCTGCGCTATTTGCGCTCTGGCGGTGAACGTGAAATCACATCACAGCGTATAGGCGAGTTAGTGATGAATGAATTGCGTGATTTGGATCAGATTGCCTATGTGCGTTTTGCTTCGGTGTATCGTAGTTTTCAAGACATCAATGCCTTTCATGAAGAGATTCAGCGTCTGCAACGCCAAACCTGTGACGAATAAAACTATGTCCCAAAGAAAACAGCGTCATCGGGCGCGTTGTTTAGCCATGCAAGCTTTGTATCAGTGGTATTACAATCATGGCTCTGCTCATGAGCTAATTGCGGATTTGTTAGCAGAACAAGGTGCAAAAAAGTTAGATCAAGAATATTTTACGATTCTAGTTGAAGGTACGCTAAATCGTGTAGATCAAATTGATACGTTGTTAGCACCACTATTAGACCGTCAATTGACAGAGCTTAATCCAGTTGAACTTGCTATACTTCGTATTTCATCTTATGAAATGCTTGAGAGAATCGATATTCCTTATCGTGTGGTTATTAATGAAGGTGTTGAGCTCGCCAAAAAATTTGGTTCTGAGCAAGGCCATAAATATATTAATGCCATTTTAGATCAATTGAAAAAGCAATGTCGTAAGATTGAAATTAAAGATTAGAAGCTTCATTAAAAGGCACTGTTGCAAAAAGAAAGGTAGTGTTAAAATTAGCCCTGTAAGGAAGCATGTGGATGTATTGATAATGATGAAGAAGTATAAAGAGAGTAAAAAACCCTTCAAATGGAAGCACTTTAAGGGTGATATTATTTTTTGGCTAGTCAGATGGTATGATCGTTATGCTCTGTCTTATGGTGACTTAAAAGAGAGAGCAGCAGAAAGAGGGATGTCTGTTGAAAGATCGACGATATGGATATGTCGTTGGGTTCATGAATATGGGCCTGAAATTAATAAACAGATTAAACCCTATTTAAAAGTCACTAATGACTCTTGGAAAGTCGATGAAACTTACGTGAAAATAAAAAGGAAGTGGTATTATCTTTATCGAGAGATTGATAAATCAGGTCAAACACTTGGTTGGATGCTCAGTCAATACCGTAATAAACAAGCGGCTAAACGATTTTTCAAGAAAGTCCTCGACAATCATCGTGTCAATAAACCTCGAGTTATTAATGTTGATAAAAATGCTGCCTTTCCATCTGCTCATAGTGAGCTGCAAGACGAAGAGATTACGCCAAAAAAGACCTGGCTACGCCAAGTGAAATACCTTAATAATAGAATTGAAAACGATCACAAATTTATAAAACGGAAATCACGCTATCGACAATGGTATCAATCTTTTGAGACTGCTGCCAAAATAATTGATGGCATGGAAGCGATGCGAATGCTGCAAAAAGGCCAGGTGAAATTCCTAGCTAAAGGTAACCTGAGGGCACAAAATGATTTCATGGTTAAATTATTCGATTTAGCAGCTTAGATTATACAAAAATGCAAAGTTTGTTTTACTAATAGATTTTTCGCAACAGTGCCCATTGCATTTGGTATTGAAAATAATTTTAGGAGAAATTTTTATATGACCACTAAATTTGAAGATAGCGGACATATAATCCATCATGGTGACGCATTAGAGTTGTTAAAAACAGAAATTAAAAATGAATCTGTGAACTTAATTTTTGTAGATCCCCCATACAACATCGGTAAAAAATTCTCAGAGTTTAATGATCGTTGGTCATCGGATATTGAATATGTAGAGTGGGCATGCCGATGGATTGATGAATGCATAAGGGTGCTTAAACCAAATGGAACTATGTATTTAATGACCAGCACTCAAGCAATGCCGTATTTTGACTTATATGTGAGAGAGAAGATTAATGTACTTAGCCGAATTATTTGGAAATATGATAGTTCTGGAATTCAAGCTAAAAACTATTACGGTTCATTGTATGAGCCAATATTACATTGCGTTAAAAATAAAAAATCATATTGTTTTAATGCCGATGAGATAATGGTTGAAGCGAAGACTGGAGCAAAAAGAAACTTAATAGATTATAGAGGTAACTCTCCAAAACCATATAATACAAAAAAAGTTCCTGGTAACGTGTGGGAATTTCCAAGGGTACGCTACCGGATGGATGAATACGAACAACATCCATCTCAGAAACCAGAAGCATTACTGGAAAGAATTATACTTGCAAGTAGTAATAATGGGGATGTTGTTCTTGATCCATTCTCTGGCACTTTCACAACCGCTGCAGTAGCCAAAAGACTTCAAAGAAGTAGTATTAGTATAGAATCACAATATGAATATGTAAAAATTGGGTTGCGTCGTATTTTACAAATGTCGCATCATGCAGGAGAAAAGCTGGAAGCTATAAATAAAAATACAACAATTAAGAATTTTCGTGGTGCAAAACACGAAAGTGTAAATGGAGAATTATTCAGTGCCAGTTAATATACATAATTTCACAAAAAAAATAGTTGATATTTTGGATAAATATTCCAGTAATAATGGAGAAAAGGTTCTGAAAAACAGTGAAATTATTAGATATTTAAACATAAAAACAAAAGCAGCAAATCGTGGCTCTAAATCTAGAGCTGGGTTTGCAAACCATTATGCTATTTATGTTTTAATAGAAGACTACATTAATAAGAAATTTAATGTTAACAGCGAATATCTAAATTATGAAGGCGCGAAATTCAGTGACTTGTTTCGTCGACAGCGTGAGCTGCCATTTGGGGGAAAATTACAGAATCATGCATTAAACCACCGTTTAAATGAAGAGTTTAAGAAATACTTCCCAACCTGTGAAAATCTTCCAATTATAAGAGACTCAGAAAGTAATAGATATTGGATTAATGAGAAACTTATAATTGTTGAGTTAAATGGGGAAAAAATAAACCTTGCAGAAGCAATAAAAGAAATTATTGAAAGTTACATAAAGGCAAGACAAACTGCTTTTACTGAGTTTATGGAGTATTGCCAAGAAATAATTAACATACAAGAAGAATCGCCTGATAAAGCGATTCAATTTGTCAAAGGATTATTTAGGCCAAATGTTGATGCTAGAATATTCGAGATCGCTAGTTTTACCGTTCTTAAACAACACTATGCAGATCAAAGAATTTATTGGGGCTGGTCTCCAGAGGAACTTATTGAAGAATCATTGATTCTTTACAAGACAGGTCGAACAAATGCTAACGATGGCGGAATTGATTTTGTTATGAGGCCACTCGGCCGTTTTTTTCAAGTAACTGAAACTGTAGATGCAGGTAAATATTTTCTTGATATAGATAAAGTTCAACGATACCCCATCACATTCGTTGTAAAAACAAATGAAACAAGCCAAGAAATTTTACAAAAAATCACCTCACAAGCAGAAGAAAAATATCAGATAAAACGCATTGTTAACAAATATATCGAGTCTATCGAGGAAATTATCAATATACCAGCTTTAACAAATATTCTTGAAGAAATTATAAGTGTTGGAAAGGGTGCGGTTTTAATTCAAGAAATAATTTTACAAAGCCGTGTCGAATTCAATGTGGAATTAGAAGAACAGGACGTCCTTGCATTTGAAAAAGCAGAAATAGACTCCGAGAAAAAAATATAACTTTGCCGTTTATATCTCAACAAGCGCAAAGCGGAAAAAGCAGCCATACAGTCAGCACGATTGGTAAATATTGAACAGGGAGTGCCGAAAAAACTCCTAGGATTGATTGGCGTTCTTGATTTTATAAAATAAGGGAGTACGTATTGCCAAGAGTACGATCCCTGTGTTAGTGAAATGATAAAAATGACTACTATG
This sequence comes from Coxiellaceae bacterium, assembly GCA_965214015.1. GTDB lineage: Bacteria > Pseudomonadota > Gammaproteobacteria > Coxiellales > Coxiellaceae > CBDCAS01. The sequence goes on along the minus strand of CBDCAS010000019.1, from coordinate 41,765 downwards.
AATTAAATATCGTCAAATTTAATGAATCAATGTGCATAGATTATCTTTCAGGATCAGCTATATCCTAAGAAAAAGCCCATGTGACCCCCTGTAGTATGATCCAAGCGAGCAGGGCTGCTGCGATATCATCGAGCATGACGCCCCAGCCCCCCTGCATATGACGGTCAATCCAAGCAATAGGCCCTGGCTTCCAAATATCGAATATACGAAATAAAATAATACCTAAAAGTAAGTAATACCAGGTAAAAGGAACGGCAATCATCACAATAGGAAATGCTGCGATTTCATCCCATACAGCAGCAGGATGGTCGTGGGTACCAAAAGCGCGATTAGCGCGACCACACAGCCAAACACCTAGCCCATTTAAAATGATCGTAATAGTGAGATAGAGTACTAAAGGGAGTTTCATTAACAATAAATACAACAATGCTGAGATTAGTGTGGCATAGGTGCCAGGCATCTTAGGCAATAATCCAATACCAAAGCCACAGGCAATAAAAATCCAGGGATCGCTCCAAATCAAACGCTGTTGTTTAAAAGTGTTCATAGCCTTTATATTTTAATTTTATTAAACTGCCGTCTGGATGAATAAATTGCACTGTTTTTTTTGCAGTAATAGTCCCAATTTTTTGAATACGACAATCAAAATGTTGCCTTTTTAATTGTGCTTCCTGATTTGCAGGAACTGTAAAACATAATTCAAAATCATCACCTGCTGTTAATGCCATCTCCAACGAGGCATGGCGATGTGGTATTTTATCGGTTTCAATATCAGCTCCAACACCGCTCGCATGACAAAGTTTCTCTAAGTCAGTCGCTAGGCCATCGGAAATATCAATAGCAGCAGAAGCAATGCCACGTAGGCCGATGCCCACTTGGATACGTGGTAGAGGGCAATTTAGTTTTTGTAAACAATCAGGATCTGGATGATTTGTCAGAGCCACACCCGCATCACCTAGTACACCAGTGACATAAATAGCATCACCAACACGGGCACTACTTCTAAGCAGTGCTTGATGTTGCGGAACCCAACCATGGGCAACCGTTGTAATCGATAGAGGTCCTCGAGTCATATCACCCCCAATTAACTGCACATGATAGGTTTCCATTAACTCAAATAAGCCTTTAGAAAAAGCCTCTAGCCAGTTGTTATCAGCATGAGGTAAAGTCAGTGATAATAGAGCCGTTTTAGGTTCTGCCCCCATGGCAGCCATATCACTAAGACTAACTGCTATCGCTTTGTAACCAATTGCATCAGCAGGCGTTTCTTTGGGGAAATGCACACCTTCAATTAAAGTGTCTATTGAGCACACCATCGTTTGGTCAGCCGGCAAGCGAATAACTGCTGCATCATCACCAATGCCCAATAGGACTGAGCTTGCATCTAAACTGCCGGGTCGGTCAAAAAATTGTTTAACAAGGTCTCGTTCTGACATAGTAGTACAGTATAGCATTGAATTTTGGTGATCTTAATAGGGAGCAAAGGCTGTAAAAATTAAGAAAAGGTTAATAAATACTTGATAAAGTTTATGGTTTAGTCTCCTTTTAAAAGTGCTAGTTTGGAAGCTATCAGTATAGCAGAGGTGATTATGCCAGAGATTAGAATTACGAAAAATCAGCTAGAGCTAATTTATAACTCCAAAGATAGATTTATTAAAACAGATAAATTTTCCTTAGTTAAGCCAGATGAAAGCAAGCATGAGTGGCTTATTATGGGAAAAAAAATTGGTCAAGGTCAATATGGGCATGTATATCAAGCTAATCATAAAATGGTCTTTAATAATATTAAAAACTTTTCATTAGAGCCAGCTCATCATGTTATTAAGATAGAGCTTATTAACGATACAATTGACTCAGTAAATAAAAGAATGCAAGCAGGTAGCGAGGAATGTATATATCTGCGTCGGCACGGGATTAGTGCTGAATTACCGTTGCTAGTAAACAATATGATTTTCACAGTGATGGAGAATTGTGGTGAAAGCTTAACAAACTTTCTTAATGGAAATGACGCCAATCTAGAGCAACGGCTTGAATATGCACTCTCTATCACCAATGAACTATTTATTTTACAGAAAAAGGGCACGATACATTGTGATATTAAGCCAGATAATATTTGTGTTAAGAGGCTAAAGTTTAAAAAGCAATCAACAAACGACTCCTTTCTTCAGTTTTTACTCATTGATTTCGGTCTCGCTTATAGTGAACATGATCAGCGTTGCGTAGATGCGGGCACTTCATTGTATCTGCCACCAGAGGTAGCAAAAGGTATTAGGACCGTTGCGTCAGATTTATATGCCTTAGCCGCTGTTCTAGCTCAGATTTTTGGTTGTGACCAGCAGTTACTGTTTTCTGAGAAACGTAAAGCATATAGTAAGGATCATTTTAGTATCTTTAATGTACCCTACGTATTTAAAAAGTTATTTTCGGGATTTTATAATTGTGGTTTTGATAAAGGGTTTAAAGACGATCTAAAGTCTTTGTTAAAAGAGTTGTCAGATCCCAATCCTGATAACCGTCCTTCTGTTGAAGTATTAATGAAGTTTTTTATTCATTCACGATGGCATAGAAAGAGGTACCAAGAGCAATCAGAAGTACAGTTAAAATTAAGCCAAGCAAAGGATCAGGCGCAAGCATTGAATCAATCAATTGATGAACTCAATAATCATATCAATATTCTTATTAAGAAGTTAAAAGATCAAGGCATTAGCCCTTTACAGATAGATATGGAAAAGCCTGTGCCGGTACCTTTTCCTTCCTATTACTGCGCAATTAAAGAATCTATAAAGGATACGAGTAAGATTGAGCAGCTTATTGCAGATATCGAACCGAGGATTCCAGATTTTAACAAAGAACAACAACGTATACAAAATAAGCAAAACAAGCTTTTAGCCTTTGAGAAACTTTTGGATACATTGCATACTTTACTAAAAAAGCCTCGCTGTAAAAACAGCAGTGGACTAAAAGAAATACAAGCGATTTTATCCAAAGAAAATAGGATTCTAGCTGAAAAGCAGTTATTAGTTCAAAAAGTAGCTCTGCAAAAATCCCAAGGTTTGAATGCCTGGTATAGTCGCTCTTCTCTATTTGGTAGAGGCAGAAACCCACAAGTCGATACATTTTATCGAGAAACAGCAGGCTTAGCTCCAAGTAAGAATGCCATAGTATAGTGATCAATGTATAAGAAATTGGATTAAAAGAGCTATTAGATGCTAGTATCTTCTCTAGGCGAAGCTGCCAATGAAACTGTTTAAAAATAGGTATTGATCCGTGAACAAAAATACTTTTGTAAAAAAATCAGCCTCACTGTCCCAAAACTGTGATGACCATCAGATACAAGTGGGGGATCTGGCCCCTTCTTTTACAGCATTGACTGATGAGAACCAAACTTTATCTTTGCAACAGTGTCAAGGTCGCTGGGTAGTATTGTATTTTTACCCTAAAGACAATACGCCAGGTTGTACCAAAGAAGCGCATGATTTTACGCATGCCCTCAATCAATTGATAGCAAAGGATGCTCTGGTATTGGGCATCTCGCGCGATAGTGTGGCTTCACATGCTCGATTTAAAGAAAAACAGCATATTAGCTATACATTATTAGCGGATACCGATGAGAAGATATGTCAGCGCTATGGTGTGATCAAAAATAAAATAATGTATGGCAAAAAGGGACGTGGTATTGAGCGCAGTACCTTTTTAATTGATCAGCAAGGGACTCTGCAACATATTTGGCGTGGTGTCAAAGTGCCTGGGCATGTCGATGAGGTGCTCAAGACATTAGAGCAACTGATTCATTAAAGAGTCCCTCTCTATTACAATAAAAAGACCATAAGCCTAGGTCAGTATTGATCTATCTCAATGAGCAATCCATCTTTTTTAGTGTCCATGATACACAATAAAACTTGTTATTAAGTAGAGAGATCCTTTGTGGTCACAGCAGTAGTAAGTTTTCCCCAGATTCTGTGGATAAGATTGTGTGAAAGTTATCAAGAAGACTCTTAAGTATTTGTTTTATTAGAGCTTAGCTTTGTTGCTATAAAAATTATACAGTAGGATTGATACGTTAAAAAAATACCATTTTTGAGTAAAAATAACTTTGATTTACAATTCATTCTGACTTGATTACCGTCAGCAAAAGTAAATAATACTCATATAGAATAGATACTTATTTACGTTTTTCAATCGGGTTAAAGTTGCGTTGGGTGGCGCCAGTATAGAATTGGCGCGGGCGCGCTAAAGTATGTGCTGGATCACTCATCATTTCCATCCAGTGGGATACCCAGCCTACTGTTCTTCCAAGGGCAAAGATAACGGTGAACATATTCGTTGGAATGCCCAATGCACGTAGGGTAATTCCTGAATAGAAATCGACATTAGGGTAGAGTTTTTTCTCAATGAAATAATCGTCTTCTAAAGCAATTTTTTCAAGTTTCATCGCTAATTTAAAAAGAGGAATGTCCTGTTGGCCAGTGGCTTTTAGTACTTCATGGCATGTTTGTTGCATGACTTTAGCTCTAGGATCGTAGTTTTTGTAAATTCGATGACCAAAACCCATTAAACGAAATGGATCTTGTTTATCCTTGGCCTTTTTAATGTATTGATCAATATGAGCCTCGTCTTTAATCTGCGTCAACATATTAAGACAAGCTTCATTAGCACCACCGTGTGCTGGGCCCCATAACGCTGCGATACCAGAAGCAATACAAGCAAATGGATTAGCGCCGGTGGAGCCTGCCATACGGACTGTGGATGTGGACGCATTTTGTTCGTGATCTGCATGGAGTGTTAGAATACGATCCATAGCACGAACCAATATAGGATTATGAGTGGTTTCTTCATAGGGAGTGCCAAACATCATATGCAGAAAGTTCTCAGCATAGCTAAAGCGGGACTGTGGATACATAAAAGGTTGACCAATCGAATATTTGTAACACATAGCAGCTAGGGTAGGCATTTTAGCGACTAGGCGAATTGCTGAGAGTTCGCGATGTTTGGGATTGGAGATATCCAGTGAGTCGTGATAGAAAGCAGATAAGGCGCCCACAACACCCACCATAATTGCCATAGGGTGCGCATCACGGCGAAAGCCATGGAAAAAATGGATCAACTGCTCATGAATACCACTGGTTTTTTTAATCTTTTTAATAAAGTTTGCCTTATCTTTTTGATTAGGCAGATCACCATAAATTAATGCATAGCAGACTTCCATGTAGTCTCCCTGAAAGGCAAGCTGATCAATGGGATAACCTCGATATAATAGAACACCTTTTTCGCCGTCGATAAACGTAATTTTTGATTCACAAGACGCTGTTGAATAAAAGCCAGGATCAAATGAGTACATGCTGCAGCTACTATGGAGCGTTTTTAATTCGACCACTGCTTTACCTAAAGTAGGTGATCGCAAAGGGAATTGATGCGCCTGCCCATTGAGTGTCAACGTTGCTTTTTGATCATGACTCATAGTGTTCTCCCAAGTTAGTTATCGACAGTATAGGGTTTATAGAGAGTATTGAACAGAGATGGCACTAAAGGCTATAAAATCCTCTATTTTATAGCAAAAAGGATGCACTTTTGTTTTTTGTTCAAATTGATCAAATGAGTCATGATGTACTAAAAAGTGTCGATATGTGCAATAATTTTCCCTAATTGAGATTTGTTTAAACTATCCAACTAAGACTCGACATTTTATATTCCATGCCATTGTGTAAGTGTCTTACTCCAATGTAGTATATTATAATTGATTAAATTTAAATCAATTACTGCTTAGGAAGAAATAGCTTAGACTCTGATAGCTACGATAAGTTTTGAGTAGATGTTTTTAATGAATTGAACTGATAATAAGCCCACTCTTTATGTTGCGTCACACATGCTGCGCTAGAGTAGTATTTTACTTGCGAACTAAGGTCAAGATACGCGCGTGATTTAAAGTTATCTTGGGCATTCTAATATTAAAAATACGACTATTTATACTAAGCTTTTATCGCAGAGTTTTTGGGCTGACTAAGAGTTTTGTCAGCCTTATTTTGAACTAGTTGTACATTTATCGGTTGATTGCCCGTTACTATGTCTACAAGCTTGCTTCTTATAATATTTTGCTCCACGTCTACAAACTGGTGAGCCTTAGGGACATAAAGTTCATTCTTTAACATTACTTTATTAAAATTGTAATCAAAAAATTTTGACATTTCGTAGAGCAAGTCTATAAGACAATGGTACCCTTTTTCCAGCCATTGATTTTTTACATCTTCACTTTGATTGTAAGGATGTGAATTAAGATGATCACGATAAATATTCCAAGAATTTTTAATTTGTTTTTCATTATAAAACTCAATATCAATCATATTAAGAGCCTGCACATGCTCTAGTGATACCATATTTGCTCGTGTTGCCATCAGCGTTTTAAAAATACCTAATTTTTTTGATTTCCTTTCTTTGTAGTCTTCAGTCTTTTTTTGTATTTGTAGAGCCACAATTGGAGCGACCAAAATAGCCAATATAGTGAATAAACCAATATTCTGATTGATCCAAGATAACATCTTATTTCTCCATAATTTATATTTTTGTCAAAAAATTTTGTTTTGCATTACTCGACACGCTAGTGCCATACCTCAACATATTGTTTTGCCTGACTGCAGGTAAAATCATTTTCAAGGTCAGACATAGAGATAACTCTCTTTGGGATCATAAGTGGGGACTAATACTCATATTGCAAGGAATTAGTGCAAGTTACTTAAAGCAAAAATTAACAATAACACCATGATGATATTTTTTGACCACACTATCGGCAATTAATTATGGAATAGACATAGGGTAGCTTTACATCAGAGTGGAGAAATTGCAGCATCACATGCTTTAGAAAAATTCTACCAGGCTGTCAAAAGACCCTCAAAATCAGAAAAAATTACAAGCCACTATGTCGCATTGCAATACGCCATGAATACCTTTTGGAGAACATGAGAAACCTTCGATTTTAACAAATAGCCAATCTGGCAGCTCGCTTCTTAATTTGCAGCTCAGCTGACATAGGATCATATTTTATCTTCTGTTTGTGTTGCCGAATTAATGTAGATATAATTAAGCCGCTTTTAACTATAAAGATGAACAATGGTTATGGAACCGGATAACAGACCTGTTAATCTTAATTTAATTAAATTTCATTTTCCGGTGATGGCCGTTGTGTCCATACTGCATCGAATAGCAGGTGTTGTTTTATTTCTTTTTATTCCGGTGCTATTGTACTTATTGCATACTTCTCTTATTTCACAAACAGCCTTTTCTAATATGCAAAACCTCTTAGTGCATCCTATTGCTAGAGTACTATGGATCGTCTTACTCGCCGCAGTGGTTTATCATTGGTTAGCAGGTGTACGACACTTAGTGATGGATTTTGGTATCGGTGAGAGTCAGCGTGCAGGTCGTGTAACGGCGTGGTCTGTCATTATATTATGTGTGTTTATAGTGGTGCTGATAGGGATTCGGTTATGGTAAGTCGTTTTAGTCATCGTGGTTTAGCAGATTGGTTGATCCAACGTGTGACTTCATTGCTGGTCGGTACCTATGCTGTTGGTATTTTCGTTTACATACTAAAATACCAGCCGATTTCTTTTAGTCAGTGGCATACTTTGTTTCATTACACCGCGGTTAAAGTGATTACTTTGATCGTGATTTTCAGTATATTGTGGCATGCGTGGATTGGCTTGTGGACAGTATTTACAGATTATGTGAACAACACCCGAGTGCGTATTGCCTTGCAAACTCTGGTGATGATTTTGTTGATTACTTATTTAATATGGGGTTTTTATATTCTCTGGATGGTGTGATTTTTTTGTAATTTATCAACTTAACCTCTTTGAGACAGTTTAATAATGAGTCAATTACCTATAAAAGAATTTGATGTAGTGATTGTGGGTGCTGGTGGTGCTGGGTTACGTGCCGCGCTTCAGGTAGCACAATCAAACTATAAAGTGGCTGTAATTACCAAGGTGTATCCAACGCGCTCGCATACAGTCTCTGCGCAAGGGGGTATTGCCGCTTCTTTAGGCAATGTAGTCCCTGATCAGTGGCAGTGGCATATGTATGATACTGTACTAGGCTCTGATTTTTTGGGGGATCAGGACGCTATTGAGTATATGTGCGAGCATGCGCCAGCTGCTGTCTACGAGCTAGAGCATATGGGCCTACCTTTTTCTCGTTTAGATAATGGGAAAATTTATCAACGCGCTTTTGGAGGACATACTCGAGACTTTGGCGGTGAGTTGGCGCGTCGAACCTGTGCAGCTGCTGATCGTACTGGTCATGCCATGCTGCATACGCTGTATCAAAAAAATACTGAAAATAATACCGATTTTTATAATGAATGGTTCGTAATTGATATCGTGCGCGATATTGAGGGTGGTGTCGCTGGTGTGGTTGCGCTTTGTATGGAAACCACTGAGATGGTGTTTTTTAAAGCACGTGCTACTGTGTTTGCCACAGGGGGGGCGGGTCGTATTTATGACGCTACTACCAATGCTTACATTAATACAGGTGATGGCATCGGTATGTTGTTACGTGCAGGCTATCCAGTTCAGGATATGGAATTTTGGCAATTTCATCCAACCGGTATTGCTGGTGTGGGTTGCTTAATTACTGAAGGTGCCCGAGGTGAGGGTGGCTACTTGCTCAATAGTGAAGGCGAGCGTTTTATGGAACGCTATTCACCGCATTTAAAAGATTTAGAATGTCGCGATATTGTCTCTCGTGCTTCGGTACAAGAAATTTTAGAAGGTCGAGGAGCTGGTGCTCAAAAAGATCATGTGTTGTTGAAATTAGATCACCTAGGTGAAGAGGTATTGAATGAGCGCTTACCAGGTATTTTAGAATTATCCAGAACCTTTGCTAATATCGATCCTGTCAAGGCTCCTATTCCGGTGGTACCTACCTGCCATTATCAAATGGGTGGAATTCCAACCAATGTTGACGGTCAAGTGTTAACACAAGATGCTGCAGGTCATGATCAGATTGTTCCTGGTTTTTTTGCAGCCGGTGAGTGTGCTTGTGTTTCTGTCCATGGGGCTAATCGTTTGGGAACGAATTCATTATTAGACTTAGTAGTCTTTGGTCGTTCTGTAGGTTTGCACCTAGAGCAAGCCTTAAAAGAGGGTTTATCGCATCGCACGGTGAATGAGTCTGATGTTGATAAAGCAGTCGGTCGGGTAGCGCGTTGGCAGGCCGATTCTAATACTGAAGATCCTATCGCATTGCGTCGTGAGATGAAGCAAGTGATGCAGCAATCTTTTGGCGTGTTCCGTGATGCTAGTCCGATGGAACAAGGATTAAAAAAGATGCACCTTCTGTATGAACAACTACAATATGCGCGCTTAAGTGATCGGAGTCGTACTTTTAATATGGCACGCATTGAATGTCTTGAGCTTGATAATTTAATGGAGGTAGCGCTAGCTACTGCAGCTTCAGCTAAGCAGCGTACTGAAAGTCGAGGTGCCCATTGCCGCTATGACTACAAAGAGAGAGATGATGTGCAATGGTTAAAGCATACTTTGTATTTCAAAGAAGGGGGACGATTAGCTTATCGTTCGGTCAATAGAAAGCCTCATAATGTTGAGCCATTCCCATTAAAAGAAAGAGAGTAGATGTATGCCACATTCTGAAAGAACAATGACCCTCTCTATTTATCGCTTCAATCCGGAAGTCGATAAAAAGCCCTATATGAAAGATTATTCGTTTGATACATCGACTATTAAAGGAAAGATGTTATTGAATGTATTAGAGGCATTAAAGGATCAAGACCCCACTTTGAGTTTTCGTCGCTCTTGTGGTGAAGGGGTGTGTGGTTCCGATGGTATGAATATTAATGGCAGTAATGGTTTGGCTTGTATCACACCCTTAAAAGCACTCCCTGACTATGTGACTTTACAGCCTTTACCTGGTTTTTCAGTCATTCGTGATTTGATTGTAGATATGGAGCCCTTTTTTGCACAATGGCGCAAGATACAACCTTATTTAAAAAATAATGAGCAAGAACAACCGCAAAAAGAACGATTACAATCACCAAAAGATCGCGCTAAGTTAGATGGTTTATATGAATGTATCTTATGCGCATGCTGTTCCAGTGCTTGTCCTTCTTATTGGTGGAATCCTGATAAATTTGTTGGCCCTGCTGGTTTGTTAGCCTCATACCGGTTTATTGCTGATAGTCGTGATACACAGACTAAAGAGCGATTAGAAGCATTAAAAGATCCTTATAGTGCATTCCGTTGTCGTTCGATTATGAATTGTGTGAGTGTTTGCCCCAAACACTTAAATCCAACTCGTGCTATCCAAAAGATTCGTTCAAAGATGTTAAAGGAATTAGTGTAAGCGGTGGTTTTTTTAGAAGTTATAAAATACCTTGTGTAAGTAGTAACGTGTTGTTTATTTCCTAAGTTTATCGAGAAATTATCATGAAAGAGAGCCCTAATAAAACCAGACAAGCCTTTGAGCAGAGTTCTTATTTGTTTGGTGGCAATGCCTCTTATCTTGAAACACTGTATGAAACTTATTTAGAAGATCCTAGTGCAGTGGATGTGAAGTGGCAAAATTATTTTATGAGCCTTCAGGATCAATCTATTCCCAAAGACCAATCACATCAGGCTATTTGTGAGCAGTTTCGTCAGATGACAAAACAGCCTTACCAGTTCCAGGGAGCGCAGGTGTCTGATCAACAAAGACACGTTGATGCTTTAATAACAGCGTATCGTCAGTGGGGACATTTTAACGCGACTCTTGACCCCTTGGGTAGTCACCATGCTGCTGATCCAGGTTTGCAGCTCATTGATCATCATCTCTCTGATGCCGACTTAAAGAGTCTGTTTAATACACAAGGTGTGCTGCCAGCCTCACAGGCGCCCTTACAGTCTATTTTGGATGCGCTAGAACAGCGCTATTGTGGCACTATTGGCATTGAGTATCAGCATATTGCAGACGATAAAGAACGTGAGTGGTTGCGTGATTATATTGAGCATCGTATACCTAATATAAGTTTTGATGCTAAAGTAAAGCAAAAAATATTGCAGCAATTAATTGCTGCCGAAGGATTGGAAAAATATCTTGAGAGTCGCTATCCGGGTCAGAAGCGTTTTTCTATTGAAGGAGGTGATGCTTTAATTCCAATGTTACGTGCTTTGTTAGAAGCCGCTCGTGGAGCTCATATTGAGGAAATGGTCATTGGTATGGCCCATCGTGGTCGGCTTAATGTTTTGCTTAATATCATAGGTCAGTCGCCCGCTGAGTTGTTTCAAGAATTTGATGGCACTAAGCACTATGGCTTAACGACAGGTGATGTAAAATATCACCGTGGCTTTTCTAGTGATGTCAAAACGGAAAACGGTCCTATTCATTTATCTTTGGCTTTTAATCCATCTCATCTGGAATTTATTAATCCAGTTGTCTTAGGTTCAGTGCGGGCTCGACAAGAGCATATGAACAAAAAAAACAGAGTCGATTATGCGATGCCTGTGTTAATTCATGGTGATGCAGCCTTTGCCGGTCAAGGGATTGTGATGGAAACTTTGAGCATGTCACAAACGCGAGCCTATTGTGTGGGCGGTGCCATACATATCATTCTCAATAATCAGATCGGATTTACGACCAGCAATCCACAGGATGCTCGTTCATCGCATTATTGCTCTGATTTAGCCAAAATGATTGATGTGCCTGTTTTTCATGTAAATGGTGACGATGTTGAAGCAGCTGTTAAGACAATAATAATGGCACTTGATTATCGTCAGTCTTTTCATAAAGATGTAGTGATTGATTTAGTGTGTTATCGACGTCATGGGCATCAAGAAGTCGATGAACCGCGTGCAACCCAGCCTATGATGTATCATTTGATCCAAAAACATCCTACCCTTAAAACACAATACGCAAAGCAATTACTAAAAAAGAAGGTATGCCAGCAACAAGAGGTTGATGATTGGAGTGATTCTTATCGGGATCGTTTGGATCAAGGTGTTGAGGTTGTCGATATATTACATGAGGGATTATCCCAACATTATGCTGCCAATTGGGCGCCTTTTTTAGAAAGAAATACGCACACTCAAGTAGATACCTCTGTTTCTATGGATAAATTAAACTTACTGGGTGATAAGATCACGCAAATTCCTAAAGGCTTTCAGCTACAGCGCAATGTAGATATGATCATGAAAGCAAGGCGCCATATGTTTGAGGGCAAGCAGCCCTTAGATTGGGGGTATGCTGAAATGATGGCGTATGCGAGCTTATTGCATGAAGGCTATCCAATTCGCTTTTCAGGAGAAGATAGTCGCCGAGGGACTTTTTTTCATCGTCATACTGCTTTATTCGATCAAAAGACTGGTGAGTGTTATCAGCCATTAGAATATATCAATAGTCATCAGGCGCATTTCCAAATCTTTGATTCTTTATTATCTGAAGCGGGCGCTTTGGGTTTTGAATATGGTTATGCGACTGCTGACCCTCAGTCACTTGTAATCTGGGAAGCCCAATTTGGTGATTTTGCCAATGGTGCTCAGGTCATTATTGATCAGTTTATTAGTTCTGCTTGGCAAAAATGGAATCGTTTATCAGGTCTTGTGATGTTATTGCCGCATGGTTATGAAGGAATGGGCCCAGAACATTCCTCAGCGCGTCTAGAGCGCTACTTGCAATTATGTGCACAAGAAAATATACAAGTTTTTGTACCAACGACGCCATCGCAAATCTTTCACTTATTGCGTCGACAAGTATTAAGGCCAGTGCGTACGCCATTGATTGTGATGACACCGAAAAGCTTGTTACGACATAAATTAGCAGTGTCTCGTCTTGAAGATTTAGCACAAGGTCAATTGCAATTATTAATTCCAGAGATCGATGATGATATTCATCCTGATGCAGTGCGTCGGGTTATTGTCTGCAGTGGTAAGGTGTATTATGAGCTGTTACAAAAGCGTCGTGAGAGTCGCATTCGTGATATTGCCATTATTCGTATCGAACAACTGTATCCTTTTCCTTATGATGAATTAAAAACTGTGTTAAAAGAATATTCTAATGCAAGCACCTTAGTGTGGTGCCAAGAAGAGCCGAAGAACCAAGGTGCTTGGTTTTGTACGCGACATCGTCTCATAGAATGTTTGCCCAAGGCTTGGGATATTCAATATGTGGGTCGCCGTTCGATGGCCGCCCCTGCAGGTGGCTATCCTGATTTGCATATTCAGCAGCAAACGGATTTAGTGAGCCGTGCATTGAACTTAGTAGAAGATAAAAAGAGTCAATAGGGGATAGTGCCATGACCATTGAAATTAAAGTACCTACCTTACCTGAATCAGTGACTGATGCTACAGTTGCCAAGTGGTATAAAAAAGAGGGTGAATCGATTCAACGAGATGAGAATCTTGTTGATTTAGAAACTGATAAGGTTATGTTAGAAGTCCCAGCCCCGAAATCAGGGGTGGTGAAGCAATTAATGGTGGCTCAAGGAGCTACAGTCACTGCCAATCAAGTATTGGCTCTGTTAAGCGAGGAAGCGCTAGCGACACAGTCATCTGAGGCGCCTCCTCCTTCTCCTTCTGCTGATGTTTCCTCTGAAGCTAAAGCGCACAAGCACTCTGAAACATATGAAGAAGTGAAACAGCAACAGCCTGAGAAAAAATCCACTGATAATCCTCCTAACTTGGCACCCTCAGTGCGTCGTATGGTCGGTGAAACAGGGGCTAATACCCATCAGATTCAAGGCTCAGGTAAAGGAGGTCGGATTACTAAAGCAGATGTGGCAGAGCAACTCAACCCTGAAACGATTTCTGCTTCTGCTGAGTCGGCTGTTATGGGTAATCGTGCTCAGAAGCAAGTGCCGATGTCTCGATTACGTCAGCGCATTGCGGAACGTTTAGTGGCGGTGCAGCATCAGGCAGCGATTTTAACCACTTTTAATGAAATTAATATGAAACCAGTTATGGACCTTCGTAAAAAGTATAAGGATCGTTTTGAAAAACAGCATCAAGTGCGTTTAGGATTTATGTCCTTTTTTACTAAAGCTGCGATTGAAGCATTAAAACGTTTTCCTGCAGTGAATGCCTCAATTGATGGCACTGATCTGATTTATCATTCTTTTTTTGATATAGGAATTGCGATTGGCAGTCCACGAGGTTTAGTGGTGCCGATTCTACGTAATGCAGAATTGATGGCAATGGCTGATATTGAAAAACAGATTCGTGAGTATGCAGAACGTGCCCAAAACGGCAAGTTAACCATTGAGGAAATGACAGGTGGTACTTTTACGATTACTAATGGAGGTACTTTTGGTTCCATGTTATCAACGCCCATTATTAACCCACCACAAAGTGCTATTTTAGGGATGCACAATATTGTTGAGCGCCCTGTGGTTGAAAACGGGGCGGTTGTGATTCGTCCTATCATGTATGTTGCTCTCTCTTATGACCACCGTGTGATTGATGGGCGTGAATCTGTTTTGTTTTTAAAAACTATTAAAGAGATGGTTGAAGATCCTACGCGATTATTGTTGGAAATTTAACAGGAAACACTCACTATTATGGGATGGATTAAGTCTTAATAACACGGGAGTAAAGTAATCGGTAGCTTGCTGAATTATTAGCCCAATTAAAGTTAGGAAATAAAAATGAATTTACATGAATATCAGGCAAAAAAACTATTAAGCCAATATGGCGTTCCTGTTCCTATGAATGAAATGGCTTGGGATGCTGATCAAGCAGTTGAGATTGCTCGAAAAATAGGCGGTGATCGCTGGGTGGTCAAAGCACAGGTACATGCAGGGGGTCGTGGTAAGGCGGGTGGTGTGCGCTTAGTGGATACGACAGATGCCTTAAAGTCAGCAGTGAACGATTTAATCGGTACCAAGCTTGTGACCTTTCAAACAGATGCACTAGGGCAGCCAGTTAATCAAGTGCTCGTAGAAGCCCCTTCCGATATTGATCAAGAGCTCTATTTAGGGGCAGTGATTGATCGTGCGTCTCAGCGGGTTGTCTTTATGGTCTCTACAGAAGGCGGTGTGGAGATTGAAGAAGTGGCTGCTCAGCATCCAGAGAAGATTTTAAAAGCCTCAGTAGATCCTCTAGTGGGTTTGCAAGCCTATCAATGCCGTCGCTTATTTTTTGATTTAGGTTTGGACGCTAGTTTACTAGGTCGTTTTACTCAAATGATGCTTGACCTCTATCGTGTTTTTATAGAACGTGATTTTAGTCTATTAGAAATTAATCCTTTAGTCATCACGCAGCAAAAAGAATGGATATGTCTCGATGCTAAAATTAATATTGATGATAATGCCTTATATCGACAACCTGAATTGTATGATATGCGCGATCCGTCACAGGAAGATGAGCGTGAGAATCGAGCCCAGCAGTGGGAATTAAATTACATTGCATTAGAGGGAGATATTGGTTGTATGGTCAATGGAGCAGGTCTTGCCATGGCGACTATGGATTTAATTAAGCTCAATGGAGGGCAGCCTGCTAACTTTTTAGATGTTGGTGGTGGAGCTACCCGAGAGCGTGTCACTGAAGCGTTTAAAATTATTGTCTCTGATCCGGCAGTAAAAGGCATTCTTGTTAACATTTTTGGCGGTATTGTGCGTTGTGATTTAATTGCCGATGGTATTATTGCTGCAGTCGCCGATGTGGGGATTACAGTGCCTGTGGTCGTTCGTTTAGAAGGCAATAATGCCGATTTGGGAGCTCAGAAGTTATCAGAGAGTGGTTTAAATATTATAGCAGCAGAAGGTTTTGCCCATGCAGCGGAACGTATTGTGCAGGTTGTGAATCAATAGAATAAATAGGTGAGATATTATGAGTATTCTAATTAATAAAGCAAGCAAAGTAATCTGCCAAGGATTTACTGGTAAACAAGGCACTCTGCATTCAGAACAGGCTCTGGCCTACGGTACCCAAATGGTAGGTGGTGTGACACCCGGTCGAGGAGGGCAAAGCCATTTAGGGCTGCCTGTTTTTAATAGTGTGCAAGAAGCGGTTGATACCACCAGTGCGGATGCTAGCATGATTTTTGTACCGGCTGCGTTTTGTAAGGATTCCATTATTGAAGCTGTAGAAGCAGGCATTAAGTTGGTTGTGTGTATTACAGAAGGCATTCCTGTGTTAGATATGCTGATGATTAAAGCCTATATGCAAGATAAGACAGCTCGTCTTATTGGCCCTAATTGCCCAGGTGTGATTACACCTGGTGAATGTAAAATAGGGATTATGCCAGGTTCTATTCATAAACCAGGAAATGTTGGCATTGTCTCTCGTTCAGGGACCTTAACTTATGAAGCAGTAGCACAAACGACGGCATTAGGCTTAGGTCAAAGTACCTGTGTTGGTATTGGTGGAGACCCGATTCCAGGGACCAGCTTTATTGATGTGTTAGCCATGTTTCAAGAAGACCCACAAACTGAGGCTATTGTAATGGTAGGTGAGATTGGTGGTTCTGCTGAAGAAGAAGCCGCTGCGTTTATTAAAGATCAAGTCACTAAGCCGGTAGTTTCTTATATCGCAGGAGTTACTGCTCCTGCCGGAAAACGTATGGGTCATGCAGGGGCTATTATTGCAGGTGGCCAAGGTAGTGCAGCAGATAAATTTGCGGTGCTTGAAGCAGCTGGTGTTAAAACAGTGCAATCACCCGCTAAGATCGGGCAAGCAGTTGTTGATGTGATGTCGTAGGGGGGAGGGGAGCTGTTTAGTTAAAAAATCCTATATAATTTTTCTTACAAAAGTTTGAAGATAAAATTAAGATAGGTTGTCCGAATCAAAGTACATGCAGCAAATGTGCATGATACGAAAGCAGGTTGTAATGTTTTTAAGGAAGCTAGTAAAAATACTCTAGTTATAAGCCTTGTTTTTATCTCTTTTTTCTTTCTAGAGGAGTGTATTTAAGAAAACCTAAACATACGGCGCAAACGTATGAAATTCCAGCAAGAAGATACCCTCCCAAGGCTTTGTTAAGAAAAACTAATAAAGTCCCACATATCAAAAAGAGAGCAAGTAATGAAAAAGCAAAACATGATGATATCATTGTTATTAAAGCTTCTTTTTTTAGCTTATAATCATTTTGATCGATCTGTTTTTTTTGAACTTCTCTAACATGCTCAGCATCTTTTTCTGCTAGTGTCATTAATCTATCAGCTAAGCCAGGATGTATGTTATTATATTCTTCAAGATGAGCTGGTGGAGGTATGGGGCCAGAATATTGTTGTATAGTTTGCCTATTAGTTATAGTTGGTTGTTTATTTTCTTGCTCTTTATGAGAAATATTATTCTTTGGCTTGTTTTTCTTTGTCATAATTTTCAATTTGATGAATTAGATGGGAAGCAGTCAAGCCCCAATATTTTTGTTGTAAAGTTGTAGCAGAATCCATAAATAAAGTAGTTTTATGTGAAAGTTTGAATGGTTTTGCAGAAAACATGGTTAATGCACCATTAAACAAAATCTTTACCGTTTTATTCATAAATAAACCTGCCTTATTATCAATAATTAGCCAGAAATTTGCATTTAATTGTGCTGATAATTTTAGTATGGCACATAGCTTTACACTTTATAGTAAGTATAGATTAAATTTTGTCTTAAAAATATTGTTAGATATAATATTGATAAAGTTTATTATACGATGTACTTAACTGATGATTCTAACAAGTAAATTTAAGGTTCGCAAGTCATTTTAAAAAAGTGAATCGATCTGGTGTTATTTGCAGTCGTTTAATGGGTGTTGTTGGCTTTGTGATAATTTCTTATGCGACTAAGGCATTTAGGCCCGCATTCACTTGCTTGCACTGGTTCAATCGTTAAACCACGATGTACTTATTTATAAATATGTACGTTAAATTGCTTACTGTACTGATTGTGAGTAGGTGTTTTATGGTTTAGGACAGGGAATAATAACAACTTGTTACTTTCAATCAAGGAGGTAGCATTTGTTTATATTTTAACGAAAGAAATCTCGGTAGCAAGCTCTTGAGTCAAAGACGATGGGGTTTGTGAAGGAGGAGAGCGTCATCTCCCCCTTCGGTCACCCTCACACGGGTTTCCCGCGCAGGCGAAATCATATCAGGAAATAATCTCAGCCGCTTGCGGCCGAGTTGCTGAGTAGTTAATCATTCTTTTCAGTGCTCTAGATGAGACTTTTTAATATATTGTGCTTTGCAATAAGTTTCAGGAATAAAGAGTAATAAGAGCATTGCAATGAGTAGAGAAATAGGCAATATGAGGAGTGCTTCGCGGAAGGTATGTAATGAGTAGATGGGAATTCCTTTCATCGATAGTTTGCCATCCCAGAGGACGACCATGAGATAACCAATCAATGGTGCAAAGACAAGAGCTCCCATAGTGACTAAAAAATTGGTAAATGCACTTGAGGTTCCTGTCGTTCTTGGGGGGCTAATTTCTTTGCCGATTGCAAAGACCAGAATTTGTGGGCCAGTGAAAAAACCTAAAAAGAACAGCATGCCATAGAGAATGTATTCAGGGATATGAGGTTCATAGATTAATCCAAATAAGATCAACGCAGAGAATAACGAGCCAAAGTACAAAGGTATTTTTCGTCGGTTTATATGATCAGAGACCCAACCGGCAATAGGGCCACCGATTGACATACCAATGAAAATAATCGCATCTGCAGTGGCGGCATGTTCGGAGCTCATATGATAGGCTTGTTTTAAAAAACTTGTACCCCATAGACCTGCTAATACTGTAATGGGTAAAAAAGTTAAGCAGCCAATAATGCCATTGATCCAAAACTGCCATTTTTTTGCAATAGACCATAAGTGATGCAAGGTATGCTTCCAGTTTTTAAATACACGAGTTGATAATGAAGAAGGATTTTGGTGCAAAGGTTTGGATTGGATCACCAAAGCAATTAAAAAGGCAATACCAATACCAATGTAACCTGTGAGTAAAATAGTATCTTGCCAGCCAAAATGAGAGATCCAGATAGGGAGTAGGACATTGGTGCCTAAGGCACCGATAGTCCCTAGTGTAGTGGCCAATCCACTAAAAGCAGCAAAGTGTTGTTGCGGCAGCCAACGTGCTGCTAATTTCAGAGCACCAATAAATGCAAATGCAGAGCCAAATCCCATTAACATACGAGCTACTAGTGCAACGATAAAATGATGACCTGCGGCAAAGAGCAGAGCACCAAGCGCACATAAAACGGCAGAGAGAGTAAGCACAAAGCATGTATTATATCGGTCGATAATCAGTCCAGCAGGAATTTGCAAAGGTGTGTAGGCCCAATAATAAGCTGCATATAAAACACCAATACCAGCAGCATTTGTCCCATAGAAATGCATTAGCTGATTAACTAGGATATTAGGTTGAATACGTAGTAAAAAATCGTAGGCATAGAAAATGCCAGCCAGTAGACAGAGAAACCAGGCCATAAAGGCTGTCTTATAGATGAATGTGAATTTTTTAAACATCGATATTCCCTGCGTTGTGTCATTTTTATGGATGGGTAGGATCGATTAGCTTATAGACAGAGAGCTACTCTAGAATGTCCTCTAAGTTTTCTTCTTTGCGCAGCGTTAGAATATCAACCCCAGAATCAGTGACCGCTAATGTATGCTCCCACTGAGCGGTGAGTTTATGATCTTTGGTGACAACAGTCCAGCCATCTCCAAGCAAGCGTACATGGCGTTTCCCTAAATTAATCATAGGCTCAATAGTAAATGTCATACCAGGCTCAATGACTAAACCAGTTTTGGGCTTGCCATAATGCAATACTTGTAGCGCGTCTTCATGAAAGTCTTGCCCAATCCCATGGCCGCAATATTCTCGAACTACAGAATAGCGCTGGCTTTGTGCAAACGCTTGAATAGCAGCACCAATGTCTCCTAAATGAATACCAGGCTTAACCATGCGAATACCTAGGTAAAGTGCCTGCTGGGTCACTGTGATCAGTTTTTTGGCATAAGGGGCGAGCTCACCCACTAAATACATTTTACTCGTATCTCCATGCCAGCCTTCTTTGATGACAGTGACATCAATGTTAATGATATCTCCTTTTTTTAAAGGCTTGTCATTAGGGATTCCGTGACAGACCACATGGTTAACAGAGGTACAAATAGATTTTGGGAAACCACGATAATTGAGCGGGGCTGGGATCGCTTTTTGGACTTCAGTGATGTGTCGATGTGCTATAGTGTTGAGCTCGTTGGTCGTTACACCTGGCTTTACGTAATCGTCTAGTAGTTCAAGCACCTCAGCAGCCAGCCGACCTGCGGTACGCATTTTTTCAATTTCTTGAGCGGTTTTTAGAATAATGGCCATGGCGATGTCATTGTTGTTAATAGAGCTATATGGTATAAAGCTACACAGCGAATAGCAATGTGCTATTTAGCAATTTACACACTGACCTCGTCAATGGCTCTGGGTGTCTTTTAAAAAGATTGGGTCATGGAGTCGGTGGAAGTTGTCTGAAAAAAGGCATAACAACCCGGAGAGTATAATGATCAATGTAACTATGCGTGATATGTTAAAAGCAGGAGTCCATTTTGGCCATCAGGCGCGATACTGGAATCCAAAGATGGCCCCTTATCTCTATGGAACCCGTTCTAAGATCCATATTATTAATCTTGATCAAACCTTACCGCTTTTTAAAAAAGTGCTTGAGTTTGTCCGCCGTATTTCTGAGAATCGTAGCAAAATTCTTTTTGTGGGTACTAAGCCTTCAGCGTGTGATATTGTTCGAGAAGAAGCAACACGTTGTGGTATGCCCTATGTAGATCAACGTTGGTTAGGAGGTATGCTGACTAACTATAAGACGATTCGTCAATCCATTAAGCGTCTTAAAGAATTTGAAGTGAAAACAAAAGATCAAAAGTTGATTTCAAAGCTGACAAAAAAAGAGCTGCTTAACATGAATCGTGAAAAAGCTAAATTAGCGGCCTGCTTTAATGGAATTAAAAACATGGGTAGTTTGCCGGATGCACTTTTTGTGATTGATGTGAAACATGAAAAAATTGCAATACAAGAGGCAAAGCGTTTAGGCATTCCAGTTATTGGTGTTGTAGACACTAATGCCTCTCCTGATGATATTGACTATATGATTCCAGGCAACGATGATGCTATGCGTTCGATTAAACTCTATTGCCATGCAATTGCAGAAACCATCATTGAGTCGCGTGGTGTGTTACCTGTAGAAGAAAGCTCAAAAGAGAAAGGTGTAACAACGAGCAAACCTGTGACCGTTAAAAAAGTAGTTGCGAAAAAGTTAGACGCTAAAAAGCCGGCAGTAAAAAAACCAGCTGCTAAGAAAAAACCAGCAGCAAAAAAATCAACAGCAAAAAGAAAAGAAGAGAAAGCATCATGACAATTACAGCTTCTATGGTGAAAGAATTGCGTGAACGTACTGGTGTGGGCATGATGGAATGTAAAAAAGCCTTAGTGGAATCACAGGGTGACATGGAAGCTGCGATTACAGCGATGCGCAAAAGTGGTCAAGCAAAAGCCGCTAAACGGGCTGGCCGTATTGCAGCAGAAGGTATGGTGTTAGTTGCTGCGAGCCCTGACAGTAAGAAGGCATATATGGTAGAGGTCAATTCAGAAACTGATTTTGTAGCGCGCGATAAAAATTTCCGTGATTTTACCAGTCATTTAGTACAACGCGGTTTGGAGACACAATCAGAAAATGTGACATCATTGTTAAATCTACCTTATTCAGTAGAGAGCTCTAAGCTTGTAGAAGAAGCGCGTACTGAACTTGTGACGCAGGTGGGTGAAAATATTCAGTTGCGCCGTGTTGCTTGTTTAGAATCCAAAGGAGCGGTTGGCTTTTATTGTCATGGTGATCGTATTGGTGTTATGGTGGCTATAGATAAAGCCGATCCAAAGTTAGCCAAAGAGATTGCACTGCATGTTGCTGCGATGAATCCGCAGGCAATCGATGCTGAGCGTGTTTCAGAAAAAATCGTTGAAAAAGAAAAAGACATTGTCTTGGCACAAGCGAAAAAAAGTGGCAAACCTGATTCAATCATTGAGAAAATGGTAGCAGGTCGCATTAAAAAATTCTTAAAAGAAATTTGTTTAGTGGATCAAGCCTTCATAAAAGATCCAGATCAAACTGTAGGTCAATTATTACAAGCAACAGATACGCATGTATTAGATTTTGTCCGATTTGAAGTGGGTGAAGGGATTGAAAAAGAAATGGTCGATTTCTCTGAGGAAGTGCGCGCACAAATTAAAGAGAGCAAATAGATAGAGGAATTTTTTGATAATGGATAATAGGCCAGAGCCAATTTATCGTCGAATACTGCTTAAAATGAGTGGTGAAGCGTTAATGGGGAATGGTCATTATTCTATTGATCCCAAGATATTAGATCGTATGGCCGGTGATATTTCGGATGTGTATCAGCTCGGTGTTCAAGTTGCTATTGTCATTGGTGGAGGCAACTTTTTTCGTGGTGCTACTTTATCAGAGGCAGGTATTAATCGCATTACAGGTGATTATATGGGCATGCTGGCTACTTTGATGAACGCCTTGGCATTGCGTGATTCTTTTGAGCGTTCTGAACTTCCTGTTCGCATTCTTTCTGCAATTGGTATGGTGGGTATTGCTGATCAGTTTCATCGTCGTAAAGCGATTCATCATCTGCAACAAGGCCGGATCGTGTTATTTTCTGGAGGTACTGGTAATCCTTTATTTACAACAGACTCTGCAGCCAGTTTACGTGGTATTGAGATTGACGCTGATATTGTATTGAAAGCGACTAATGTGGATGGAATTTATTCAGCAGATCCAGCTAAAGACTCCAAAGCGACTTTATATAAGAAGCTAAGCTTCCAAAAGGCGCTTGAGAAAGAATTAGCAGTGATGGATCTGGCTGCTTTTTGCCAGTGTCGTGATTATAATATGCCGTTACGAGTATTTAACATCAACAAACCAGGTGCCTTGCTGCGTATTGTGATGGGGGCAGAAGAAGGTACTTTGGTTGAATGAGCCTTCTGCTTATTGTAAGCGATTGCTTGTGTCATTGTGATAGAGAATTTAGGAGTGATGTATGACGGTAGATATTATTAACTCTTTAGAAGAACGAATGAAGAAAAGTATTTCCTCTTTAAAAAATGATTTAATGAAATTAAGAACAGGACGTGCACATCCTAGTTTATTAGAATATCTCACAGTTGATTATTACAACCATCTGACACCATTGTCACAGGTTGCTAATATTGCGGTTGAAAATGCACGAACATTGACAGTGATTCCATGGGAAAAAGATATGGTCGCTAAGGTTGAAAAAGCCATTATTAGTGCTGATTTAGGCTTAAATCCCATGACAGCAGGTACAACCATTCGTGTTCCTTTGCCTCCTTTAACAGAAGAACGTCGCAGGTCGTTAACAAAGCTTGTTCGTGATGAAGCAGAAAAAGCGCGTGTTGCTGTGCGTAATATTCGCCGTGACGCTAATAATGATTATAAAGATCTCGTGAAAGCCAAAGAAATAAGCGAAGATGAAGAACATCGAGCACAGATTGAGGTGCAAAAAATTACAGATAAACACATTGCTGAAATTGACCGATTAGCAATGGAAAAAGAAAAAGAGTTAATGGCAATATAAATGAATATGGAAATGCCAAGACATGTGGCCATTATCATGGATGGAAATGGTCGATGGGCTAAACGATATCACAAACCACGCTATGAAGGTCATCGTGCTGGTGTAGAAGCCGTTCGACGTGCAGTTGAGTTTGCGATAGAAAATGGTATTAAAATACTGACACTGTTTGCCTTAAGTGTTGAGAATTATAAATGCCGTCCAGCAGTAGAAGTGCAATTTTTACTTTCTTTATTTTTTGATTCCTTAAAAAATAATAGAGCAAAATTGCATGAAAAAAATATTCGAATTCGTATTATTGGTGATGATACACAATTTAATAAGAGTCTTATTTATCAAATTCAAGAAACAGAATCGCTTACAAAAAATAATACAGGTTTGACCTTAGTTTTAGCGATTAACTATAGTGGGCGTTGGGATATTACTCAAGCAGCACGTCGTTTGGCAAAAGATATACAGTCTGACTGTGTAGATGCTAAAGCTGTGAATGAAAAGCAGTTTTCACAATATTTATGTTTATCTGACTTGCTCGAACCTGATTTACTGATAAGAACCAGCGGCGAGCTGCGTATGAGTAATTTTATGTTATGGCAATTTGCCTATACTGAGCTTTTTTTCTCACAAGAGTATTGGCCTGAATTTGACGCGACTGTTTTTCAAAGAGCCATCGATGCCTTTATTCAGCGTAAACGACGCTTTGGTCATACTAGTGAACAACTGGAGCAAATTGGTGCTTAAGTATCGCTTAATCACTGCTTTTGTTGTCATTCCTATTTTATTTTTGGCTATTTGGTATTTGCCTTCGAGTTATTTTGCCTTATTTATGGCAGGTTTTATTGGTTTATCTGCCTGGGAGTGGGCGGGTTTGATAGGTTGTGCAGATGTTTACTTACGTGCTCTCTACATTATTATTGTTTTATTAGGATTATACTTTAGTCAATTTCTTCCTATGCTGCCTATTTTGAGTTTTGGTCTTCTTGCTTGGCTTTGGGCTGCTGTTGCCGTATATCAGTTTAATCAAGGTGCCAAACCTTGTGGCTTTCAATTTCCTGTAGTGCAGGCCTTTTTTGGTTTCTTAATTTTAGTAGCTTGTTGGCTATCTTTGATTTATTTGCGTCAGGGGCTTGATAAGTTTGGCGCTATTCGGCTCTTATTAGGTTTAATTTTTATTTTTGCCATGGATACAGGTGCCTATTTTGCGGGCTGTTTATGGGGGCGGCATACTTTAGTCTCTAAAGTAAGTCCTAAGAAGACTTGGGAGGGTTTTTTAGGAGGTTTAATAGTTACACTTATTGTGGTTGTTGTATCCAGCCTATTCTTTCCTATGTCAATGGGGCAGCGTATTGCATTTTGGTGCTTAGGGATGTTTGTTGCTGTATTTTCCGTAGTGGGTGATTTAACAGTGAGTTTATTAAAGCGTCAAACTAATGTGAAAGATAGTGGTCAATTATTACCAGGTCATGGTGGTATTCTCGATAGAATTGATAGTATTGCTTCAGGCATTTTAGTATTTACGCTTGGCTTAGTATTCTTTGGCGGTATATAGATGCAATTACAGGTTATAACAGTATTGGGGTCAACGGGTTCTATTGGAGTGCAAGCACTCGATGTGATAGAGCAATATCCTCAATATTTTTCTATTTTTGCACTGACAGCCTACAATAACATTGATGTTTTATTAAATCAGTGCCAGCAATTTCAACCTCAATATGCTGTGGTTGTTGATAAAGTGGTAGCGGCAAAGTTAGCGCAGAGGCTCAAAGCAGCTCAGATAAACACAACTGTATTAGCCGGTGAGGATTCACTACTTCACGTTGTAGCCGCTTCTAAGGTCGATGTTGTATTATCAGCGATTGTGGGTGCTGCCGCATTGGTACCTACTATGTCAGCAATTACCGCAGGTAAACGGATTTTATTAGCGAATAAAGAATCTTTAGTGATGGCAGGTGAGTTGATGATGTCAGCCATACAAAAACATCAGGCTACCTTGTTACCAATTGATAGTGAACATAATGCTATATTTCAATGTTTACCTTCTTATTTTTTGCCAGGTCAAGTGTGCCCAAAAGAGGTTCATTCTATTGTGCTTACTGCATCGGGTGGGCCTTTTCGCTTAACACCAACAAAAGCCTTGGCAACTGTAACACTAGAGCAAGCGATAGCACATCCTAATTGGTCTATGGGCGCAAAAATTTCTGTTGATTCAGCAACTATGATGAATAAGGGTCTGGAAGTTATTGAGGCCCATTGGCTTTTTAGTATGCCATTAGAAACGATTGATATTTTGATTCATCCACAGAGTTTATTGCATGCTTTTGTGCGTTATCAAGAGGGTTCTGTATTAACACATCTGGCATCCCACGATATGCGTGTACCGATTGCACACGCCTTAGCATGGCCAGACCGTATTAATTCGGGAGTGGCCCCCTTAGATTTAACTACTTTATCAGGTGCTGAGTTTTACTATCCTGACCTACAACATTATCCTTGTTTATCTCTTGCTTACCAAGCACTAAAAGCCGGTGGTAGTGCTGCTACGATTCTAAATGCCGCTAATGAAATTGCTGTCAATGCGTTTCTATCTAATAAATTGCGTTTTGATCGAATCGCTTCGGTTATTGAAGAGACTTTAGAGCAAATACCCACTGAAAGAGTGCATAGCTTGGATGATATCCTAAGAGTAGATAATGAAGCTCGCTCTCAAGCAATTAAAATAATAGAGAGGATTAATACTATGGATCACCGGAAAGCTGCGGTATAATGCGAAACTTGTTTGCAGAGTAGGAAACTTAGCTTATTATGAGAAACTTAAACAGGTTATTTTTAACATTTGGGCTACTGTTTCTTGTTGTACAGTCTGTGTATTCTTCCTCTTTTACTATTTCTCAGATTCAAGTGACAGGAAATCAAAGGCTGAGCTCGGCAGCTATTCTGAGCTATTTACCCGTCCGTATTGGGCAAAGTGTTGACACAGCTGATAGTACGCATATTATTCAGTCGCTTTTTAAATCGGGCTATTTTTCTGATGTTCGTGTGTTCCGTCAAGGCCATACTTTAATCATACAAGTGAAAGAAGCCCCTATTATTAGTAAATTAACTTTTTCTGGTAATAAAAAAATTACCACTGAAAAATTAAAACCTGTGCTTAAAAGTTTAAAATTACAAATTGGTGATGTTTATAGCCCTGAGAAATTAAATGAGTTTAGACAAGGTTTAATCAATGCTTATAGAAATATAGGTCGTTATAATGTTGGTATTTCTGCTCATATTGAGAAAAAACCTTACAATACAGTAGTAATTCATATTGTCGTTAAGGAAGGTGTGACCACTAAAGTGCACTCGATTCGTTTTAATGGTAATCGAAGCTTTAGCAGCTACACCTTAAGGAAACAATTTACATTAACCACACCAGGTCTTTTGACCTTCTTTTCCCATCATGATCTTTATTCGCCACGTCAGCTTGACATTGATTTAGCCAGTCTTGAGAACTTCTACTATGACCGTGGCTATTTAGAATTTCGTGTTATTGCCAAAAAAGTGACAGTCTCTAAAGATCGTCAGCACGCTGATATTTTTGTGCAAGTTCATGAAGGCCCGATTTATCGCATTGGTGGTTATCAATTAAAAGGGGATTTCACTAACAATATTGATATTCGTAAAATAGTTCAAAATATTCATCCAGGAGAGATTTTTTCGAGAAAAGATATTATCCGTGTTAATCAGCAGATTTCTAATTATCTCGCTAATCGTGGATATGCGTTTCCAAAGATTGATCCAGTTCCTCATTTAAATCGTGACAAAAAAATAGTGTTTTTAACGATTCATATTCAATCTGGTCATCGTGTCTATGTTCGTTTTGTTCATGTTGCTGGTAATGGTCGTACAACAGGTAAAGTATTGCGTTATCAGATGCGTCAGTTCGAAGGTTCTGTTTATTCTTTGAAGGATATTGAAGAGTCAAAACGTCGTATTGCTAACTTACCTTATTTTAAGGATATTGAAGTGTCGCCACAGCCAGTCTCTGGTGCTTCAAATCAAGTTGATTTAAATTATCATGTCAAGGAAGTCAGTGCTGGTCGTGCCTCAGTTCAAGGAGGTTATTCCGATGTCGATGGTTTTATTTATGGTGCTAGTATTGCAGATCCTAATTTTATGGGTACAGGTAAATACGCCTCTATTGGTTTCCAGAATAGTGCTTATTCCCAACAGTATAGCCTAGGCTATACCAACCCTTTCTATACAACCTATGGGATGAGTCGAGGGTTTAATCTTTACTACACTCATACAACACCCAATGATGTGAATTTAGATACTTATACTATGGATACCTATGGCTTTAGTATTAATTATAGTTTGCCAGTTTCAGAGTATGATTATTTGACTTTTGGTTATGGCTATAGTCATGTCGCTATTAGTAATATCAATCCTAAAAAGATTTCACCTGATGCTTACCAATTTCTATTGCTACATCCTTCGCCTTATAATAATTTTTCAGGGACTGTTGGTATTGCCCATAGTAATTTGGATCGTGCTATCTTCCCCATGTCGGGTAATTTCCAACAATTATCGACAAGTATAGGTGTTCCTGTGTTTAGATCCAGTTTAGCTTACTATAAGTTAGATTATGTGGGACGTTGGTATTGGCGCTTAGGGCATCAATCTAATTTTGTACTACATCCTCACCTTACCTTAGGTTATGGTAATGGTTATAGTGATGTCAAAGCCTATCCGTTTTTCTTGAATTATTACGGTGGCGGTATTGATACTTTACCTGGCTATGAGCCTAATACATTGGGTCCAAAAAATCCCAATGATCCTGGTAATTCAGTGGGGGGTAACTTTGAGGTATTTGGTGGTTTGAACTTCATATTCCCTAATGGTATCAGTGATAATATTCGAACATCACTCTTTGTTGATTTTGGTAACATTTTTCAAACTCATAAGACCGCTGGTAATCCTGGTAATCCAAAGTTAAATGGTGTTACCTATGAAGCTATTAGATTCAATAATCTTCGATGGTCTGCAGGCTTACTTATCTCTTGGCGATCACCTTTTGGTGTCATTTCTGTAGGATATGGTATTCCATTTAATACTAAACCGAGTGATCAGAAACAGCGCTTTGGCTTTACCTTTGGCACTAGTTTTTGAATAAATATTATGAGGTAATTTTTAGATTATTTTGATGAGTTGCTATTTTATTATGAAATAGTTAGTTAGGAGCTAGATTAAGGAGTATGTTTTCTTTTTAATCTTAGCAATACACAAAACAAAGAAAAGTTTTTTATTTAAAATTAATAGGAGTAGTCATTATGAAAAAAATATTTATTGTTATCTTTTTCTCTATAGCAGCAGTTATGGCATCAGTAAGTGCTAGTGCAACAGGGGCAATTGGTATCGTTGATATGCAGAAAATTTTTAGCTCTTCCACTGAAGCTCAAGCGATTAACGCCTCGTTAAAGCGTCAGTTTTCAGCGCGCAAGGCAAAAATTATGAAAATGGGTAATGAGCTTCAAGCAAAAGTGAAAAATTATCAAAAAAATCAGAGTGTTTTAAGTAAAACAAAATTAGCTGCTTTGCAAAAAACAATTAGTCAACAAAGTATTGCATTTCGTAAGGCACAAGAGAAATTTCAATCTGATCTACTAGCTGCACAGAACAAAAAAATGTCTGCATTTTTGGATAAAGTTAAATCAGCAGTCCAAAAAGTAGCTCAGAAAAAAGATTTAAATTTGGTATTGCCTAGTAATGCAGTGCTGTATTCACAGAATCAGCTGAATGTAACTACTGGAGTTTTGTCAGCTCTAAATTAATTTATGCAACTATCGATATTAGCAAAAGCAATCCAAGCGGAGCTACACGGTGATTCTAATTGTGAAATCACAGGTGTAGCTTCTATATTATCTGCAAAATTAGGAGATTTAACCTTCTTAATGGATGGAGTATATCGGCGTCATTTGCCTAATACTAAGGCATCAGCTGTTGTTTTGAAAGCAGAAAATCTTATGCAATGTCCTTGTAATGCTCTAGTGACTGATTATCCTCGATTAGCATTTGCTAAACTAATCTCTTTTTTTAAAAAACCACCCAAAATTGATATCGGAATTCACCCAAATGTAGTGATTGGTCAAGGATGTCATATTTCTGATAGTGCTTCTATTGCATCAGGGTGTGTTATTGGAAATGAAGTTACTATCGGCGCTCATGCTGTGATTGGTGCCAATACAGTCATTGCTGATCGAGTGCAAATTGGTAGCAATTTTTATTGCTACCCTAATGTAAGCCTTTATCATGATATTAAGATAGCAGATCGTGTTATTTTACATAGTGGTGTTGTTATTGGTTCTGATGGTTTTGGTCTCACAAAGCATGAGGGTCGTTGGATAAAAATACCTCAGATAGGCGGTGTAAGCTTGGATGATGATGTGGAAGTGGGTGCTAACACCACTATCGATCGTGGTGCATTAGACGATACAGTGATCGAAGCTGAGGTAAAACTGGATAATCAAGTACAAATAGCCCATAACGTTCGTATTGGTGCTCATACTGTCATTGCAGGGTGCGTCGGTGTTGCAGGCAGTGCCCATATCGGTCGTCATTGTATTATTGGTGGTGGTTGTTGTATTAGTGACCATGTTACTATTGCTGATCAAGTGACTATTACAGGAATGGCTATGGTAACCTGCTCTATTAAGACTTCTGGAATTTATTCTTCTGGTACTGGACTGCAAGCCAATCGAGAGTGGCGTAAGTCGGCTGTTCGTTTTAGGCAGCTCGATCAATTCGCTAAGCGTTTACAAAACCTTGAGAGGTTATGCCATGAGTAGTATGCTCGATATTAATGAGCTTCAAAAATACCTACCCCACCGTTATCCTTTTTTGCTTATTGATAAAGTAATTTCAATTGAACTGGGAAAATCTTTAGTCGCTATAAAAAATGTAACGATTAATGAGCCCTTTTTTAGTGGGCACTTTCCAACTACACCTGTTATGCCAGGTGTTTTAATTGTTGAAGCATTAGCACAGGCATCAGGTATATTGATTTTTCGAACCTTAGACCAGCATCGGTATCCAGATTCTGATCAGTTATTTTATCTAGCAGGTATTAACAACGCTCGATTTAAACGTATGGTTTTGCCAGGCGATGTACTGCAACTTGATATTGAGCTGTTAAAGTGTGGCCATGGTGTGTGGAAATTTAAGGGGAAAGCCTCTGTAGATGGAGAGCTTGCCTGTATTGCTGAGTTTATGAATATGCGTGGCAGTGATTGAAAGGGATTATATCATGAGTAATGCTGCTACTTTTGAAAACCAGATACAACTTGATTCTCGAGCATTGATTCATCCTACTGCTAAGATTGGTAACAACGTTTCCATTGGTCCTTGGAGTGTGATTGGGCCTAATGTCAAAATTGGTGATAATACTAAAATTCATTCTCATGTAGTTATTGATTGTAATACTCAATTAGGTGAGAACAATGTGATTCATTCTTATGCTGCTTTAGGGGGTGACCCACAAGATCTCAGTTATCGTGGTGAAGACACCCATCTTAATATAGGGGATCATAATATTATTCGTGAGTTTGTGACTATTAACCGAGGTTCTGCCTCCGGCAGTGGTGTGACTTCAATTGGAAGCAAAAACTCTTTTCTTGCTTATAGCCATGTAGCACATGATTGTCACTTAAAAGATAACATTCTAATGGTCAATAGTGCCACATTAGCAGGCCATGTAGTAGTACATGATTATGTGATCCTCGGTGCTTTTACTGCAGTACATCAGTTTTGTCGTGTAGGTGCTTATAGTTTTTTAAGCCGAGCAACAGAGGTTTCAAAAGATATTCCACCTTATATGCTAGTTAAGGGATTACCAGGTTTTCCCTGTGGATTAAACACGGTTGGATTAAAACGTCATGGTTTTTCAGAAAAAGCATTGCAAGGTCTTAAAAAAGCTTATCAGATTATGTATCGCCGTAGCTTGAAATTTGATGATGTAAAAAAAGAGTTGGCTGAACTTTCTAAAACTTATGTAGAAGTAGAGCGTATTATTGATTTAATCAATGAGTCAAAACGTGGTATTGCGCGTCGTTCGATAGAGTAAAAAAGCTTCTAAAAACCACCTTCTTTTGGGTCAATTTGCAAAGGGTAAATATCTAAGGTATACAATAACCTATTGAATGACCGGTATTCATTATATCGCCATCCTATAGAGTTTAGCGTTCAAGATGAGTATAATGTCGCTCTTTAGGATCAAAAAATGCCAGCAGCTTATCCACTAGAACTACGGCAACGAGCCGTTTCCCATTATCGAAAAGGTGGGAGTACGCAACTTGAAACAGCTGAACTATTCAAAATTGGCATAGCGACGTTACGTATTTATTTGCGTCGTGATGAACAAAATGATTTAGCCCCCAAACCTTATCAACGTGGTAGAAAGCCTGTCATATCAGGAAATCACCTGCAAAAAATTGAGAGTTGGGTAACGGATAAACCTGATATTCGAGTTAAGCATCTGTGTAAAAAATATAAGCACTATTACAAAAAAACGGTGAGTCAATCGATGATGTCTCGCGCTTTAAAAACATTAGCGATAACGCGAAAAAAGAAAAGTCTTTTTGCACAGGAGCAGTTACGTCCGGACGTCGAAAAAAAAGACAGGCGCACATAAAAAAATATAAGGACGTTGACCCAGAACGCCTGATTAAGACTGGGTCAATTTGCAAAGGGTAAATATCTAAGGTATACAATAACCTATTGAATGACCGGTATTCATTAAAGGAAAAGGAGTGTACTTTGATGGGATGGATGAAGAAGTTACTGGGTTGTTTTCTGGTATGTATTCTGAGCAGTATCGCTTAGGCAACGCCTTTTTTTGATATTACTACAACTACAAAAATCATGAATCTTGCGTTTGGAAGGACAACGACAGTTACCTATGTGATTCAAAACCGCATTGATGCAGACATAGTGAACATGCAATATGTTCCACCTGCACTGACCTCACTGTTGGCATCAACATGTACAAGCACTTTAGCTAAAGGAGCCAGTTGTACTCTCGTATTGACAGTCAGTGTCCCACAGACTGTTTTAAAAAGTGGTAGTATTTTATTAGACTCTCTGAGTGTATGCGGTATTCAACGAGGTTTGGTTTGTAGTGTAGCTGACCGATTCAATCGGGTGCAACTCAATGTTATTGATCCCACGCAAAGTCCTCTTCGTGCTTTTTTTTTAGACGAGGGTGAAAATAAAGTATTCCAATGCACAGTAGATCCTGTCAGTGGTGCCTTTAGTAATTGTGCAGATACCGGTGGTACGAATTTTAATAGACCCTCTGGCATCGTGCTTAATGCCTCAGGTACTCGGGCTTTTGTCAGTAATTTCACTGGTAGTACAGTTACCCAATGCACAGTGGATTCTGCTAGTGGTGCTTTTGATGATTGTGTGGTCGATGATAATATGGTATTTAGTGCTCCTATAGGTATCGGGCTTAACGCAGCGGGTACTCGGGTTTTTTTAAGTAATTCTTTTAATGATATAGTCCTAAAATGTATGGTAAGCCTTTCTAGTGGCACCCTTAGCGATTGTAGTAGTACTGGTGGCGATAAGTTTGATGAGCCCACTGGTATCGTATTTAATGCCTTAGGTACTCGAGCTTTTGTCAGTAATCAAAATATTAATACAGTTACTCAATGTACAGTGGATCCTATCAGTGGTGATTTTAGTAATTGTAACGATACCAACAATGGCCAAGGGTTTAATCAGCCCACTGGTATTGTACTTAATGCCTCAGGTACCCGAGCTTTTGTGAGCAATCGGGGAGATAACAAAGTCATCCAATGTACAGTGAGTCTTACCAGTGGTGATTTTACCAATTGTAATGATACTGGTGGTGAAGGATTTGATGGACCTTCTAGCATTGCGCTCAATCCATCAGGTACCCAGGCTTTTGTGGGTAATAGAATGGGTAGAATTGTCCGATGCACAGTAGACTCTATCAGTGGTGCATTTAACAATTGTGCCGATGTCTATAATGAAGGAGGAACGACAAGTGTAATCTCTGGTATCGTATTTAAGTAGAATCAAGTACTCTTAAGACCGCCTCAGCAGCGTGATCTGCAGCCCCTGGGGGGCCTAGATTGTGTGAAACAATATCCAAGCTTTCAATCATTAGTCGACGATAGTTTGGGTTTGTGACTAATTGAATAATTTCTTGTGCTATTGTTTGTGGTGTGACATTTTTTTGAATAAGTTCTTTTGCCACTAGTTTTTCAGCCACTAAATTGCACAGTGCAATATAAGGCACTTTAATAAGACGTTTAGCTATTTTAAAACTGATAGCAGACATTTTATAAATAACCACCATAGGTACTTTATATAAGGCAAGTTCAAGTGTGACCGTTCCTGAGACTGCAATAGCAGCATTCATGAGACTGAGTACATCATTGTGATCGTGTTCAATAACAGTGATCGGAGTGTTGTTAATCCAAGGCTGGATTTCTTGCCTTGTTAAACTATTAGCAAGAGGTAAGATAAATTGTGCCGTTGGGATTGTATTTTGGATAATAGGAAGTGTTGCTACTAGGATAGGTAGCATTCGTGAGACTTCTTGCTTTCGGCTTCCTGGAAATAAACCAATGATGGGGTGATCCTTTTTTAGATTAAATGTATGGAGTGCTTTTATCCGATGGATCGTTGTAGTGACTCTGTCTTTAATAGGATGACCCACAAAACTTACAGGGATGTCGGCTTTTTGGTAAAGTGCTTTTTCAAAATGAAAGAGAACGGCCATATAGTCTACATATTTTTTAATGTGATGAATGCGGTGGTAGCGCCATGCCCAAATTTGAGGGCTGACATAATAAAATACTTTACAGGCATTTTTTTTAGCATGTTTAGCGATGCGAAGATTAAAGCCAGGGTAGTCAATTAAAATAACAAGATCAGGTCGCTGCTGTTTAATCAACGTTTTAATCATTTTATAAGCATATCGAATAGGCTTTAATTGTTTTAATACTTCAATGCCGCCAACGACGCCGAGTTGATCGGAATTTATTAAGAGCTTGACTCCAGCCTGTTGCATGAGACGACCACCCATACCGAAAAAATGAATAGAAGATCGTTTAGATCGGATTGCTTGACATAAATGAGCACCGAGTAGATCTCCTGAGGCTTCACCGGCAACGATTAGTATTTTATTCATTGGTTGTTAGAGGGTATTGTGAGTTATAAGCATGTGCTTTTTTTGCAATATCAATCGCTGTTTTTAAAGCTTTTCTGCCATCTTCACCTGAAACCACTGGTTTGACTTGATAGAGGATAGCGTTTAAAAAAGCTTCGATTTGATCCTTTAGTGCATCCCCTTGATCGAAATGATATTTTTCTTGAATAATTTCTGGGATGCCTGGGAACATTTCTCGGCTGCCCTTTTTATAAAGGCTTAATCGTTTTCGATCAAGGTCAAGGTCAATATAGCAGTCATGTTGAAAAATACGTAAGATTCTCTCTTTTTTGGGGCTGACACGACTGGCAGTTATATTGGAAATGCACCCATTTTCAAATTCAATACGAGCATTAATAATATCGATATAAGGCGTTAATACTGAAGCCCCTGTTGCAGAAATTGATCGAATGTTTGATTGAACCAGTGATTGAATAATGTCAATATCATGGATCATCATATCTAGAACCACATTAACCTCAGAGCCACGTAATTTAAATGGGGCAACCCGCGTGGACTCAATAAAACGAGGGGTTGATAGATAGCGATCAATAGCCTTCACTGCATTATTAAAACGTTCAATATGTCCTACCTGAATGAGTGCATGATTTGCTTTTGCAGTTTCTATAAGACAGTCTGCTTCTTCAATGGTAGTGGTTATAGGTTTTTCAATTAAAACAGAAATCTTATTTTTTAAAAAGAATTGAGCAATTTCAAAGTGTTGTGGTGTAGGTACTACGATACTGACAGCATCAACGAGATTGACAAGTTGACGGTAATCAGAATAGGCATGAACATGATAGGTTTTAGCAATATAATTACAGCGATTGGAATCAATATCACAAACGGCAATAAGTTTAGAGTGTTCAAGGCTTACATATTTTTCAGCATGATATTGGCCTAAATAGCCAACGCCAACAACTGCAGTGCGAATTTTTTTCATGGGGTTAGATATCTGGTTTTTTACAATAAGTGGTATTCATCTTGACATTTTTTTCTTGGTGGATCAATGGTGTTATACTGCCTTTTTCAGAATGATTATGATAAGGCTAAAGGAGATCCATATTGGATAAGAGTTGGCTTGCAGGTGTTGATGAGGCAGGAAGAGGGCCTCTAGCAGGGCCTGTCATTGCTGCTGCCGTTATTTTAGATCCCAATCGGCCTCCTATTGCAGGTCTTGCAGACTCCAAGACACTCAGTGCCAAAAAGCGCGAGTTTTTGTACGAATATATTTCCAATGAGGCACTAGCTTATGCGATAGGTCGTGCTGAGGTCAGTGAAATTGATCAAATTAATATTTTACAGGCCACGTTATTGGCAATGCACAGAGCTGTTAGCAACTTGTCCTTACAACCTGCTAAAATTTTAGTCGATGGTAACCGTTGTCCTCAATTTTCAGTACCAGCACAGGCTGTTATTGGCGGAGATCGTTTAAAGCCTTGTATTTCGGCAGCCTCTATCGTGGCTAAAGTAGTTCGTGATCGAGAAATGGTGCAATATGAGTCTGTTTATCCTCATTATGGTTTTGCTCAGCATAAAGGTTATGGCACACGAGCGCATTATGCAGCCTTGAAACGATGGGGTAGAACACCCATTCATCGTCGGAGTTTTCGATTGCGTCGTGATGATTTATTATAAAAGACTTGATACACGGGATTGATATCAATATTTTATAGGTCAGATCAAAGAAGGGGATTCCGTGAGTAAAAGAATCAAAGTGGCTCTACTCTGTGGTGGTCGATCAGCAGAGCATGATATTTCTTTACAGTCGGCACATCATGTCATCGCTGCATTAGATAAAAGTCGTTTTGAGCTCACTGTTATTTTTTTATCGCAAAAAGGCGGTTGGTTTCTTGTTGATCCTGATAAAGAGCATTTTGAACAGAGCCAAGCACGTTCTTTAGTCCTAATACCTGGTCGTTCGCACAGTCCTTTTGCTCTAGAGAGTGCTTTGCAGCATTCTCTAGAGATTGACTGCGTGATTCCTATGCTCCATGGCACTTACGGAGAAGATGGCTCAGTACAGGGTCTTTTAGAGGTACTAGAGGTTCCTTATGTGGGTTCCGGTGTTGTAGGCTCTACTGTGTGTATGCAAAAACATCTTGCAAAACGCTTATTACGATTTGCTGGCTTACCGACAGTAGATTGGATTGAAGTAAATCATAATACAGTGGATCAGGTAAGTTATGATAAACTTGCCGAACAGTTAGGTGAGATATTTTTTATTAAGCCTGCTGCATTGGGTTCTTCTGTAGGCATTTCTAAAGTTTATAATGCACTAGAATATGATAGAGCCATGTGTGATGCCTTGCAATATGACGATCAAGTCATTATTGAGCCTTATATAAGGGGGCGTGAGATAGAGTGTTCTGTGTTGGGTAATGAGGATCCAATGGCTTCTTTGCCAGGAGAGCTTATCACTTCTTATGATTTTTATTCTTATAAGGCAAAATATTTAGATCCTAAGAGTTTGCAAATGGTCACACCGGCTGATTTATCAGAACCGATTTGTTCTGAGATTCAGAAATTAGCCATTGCCGCATTTAAAGTATTGCAATGTCATGGTATGGCACGTGTTGATTGCTTTGTTACTGCAGAGCAAGAAATATTAATCAATGAAGTGAATACCATTCCTGGTTTTACGCCACTTAGTCTGTATCCCAAAAACTGGGAGGTCAGTGGCCTGCCTTATGGGCAGTTATTAGATCGGTTGATTCATTTAGCGATAGAGCAGTATCACCATAAATCTCAACTATCGCGTTGTTACTTAGAACACTCTGCTGCCTCTTTGCACAAAGACTCATCATTGAGAGCGCCTTTAAAGTGAGTGCTTATTCTTTTGTTCATTTAAAATGCCATACTGAATATTCAATCAAGGATAGTATTATTCGTGTTAATGATTTGGTTGATCGAGTCAAAGCAGATGGTATGTTCGCCGTTGCAGTGAGTGATCATAGTAACTTATTTGCGCTCGTTAAATTTTATCAAAAAGCGATTGCTGTGGGAATTAAGCCAATTATTGCAGCTGATTTATGGCTTTACGATCATAAAGAACGGTATCGCATAACTTGTTATTGTCAAAACAACATCGGTTATCGTCATTTAACCCGGTTAATTTCTCGTGCTTATCTAGAGGGACAGATTGATGGGGTTCCGACGATCCGTTGGTCATGGTTAGAAGAATGGAATCAGGGTTTATTAGTATTATCAGGAGCGCGTGAGGGTGATGTGGGTCATGCCTTACTATCACATAATGCAGTATTAGCAGAGCAGTATTTGCAGCGTTGGTTATCAGTATTTCCAGACCGTTATTACTTAGAATTACAGCGTACACACTGCGAAAATGAAGAAGATTATATTCATGCGGCTGTTGCGCTGGCTACTGCGCATCAAGTTCCCGTAGTTGCTACTAATGATGTCTGTTTTTTGTCACCTGAAGATTTTGAGGCTCATGAGGCGCGTGTTTGTATTCAGTCTGGTTATATTCTTGCTGATCCAAAGCGACCTCATCACTATCGCAATACACAATATTTTCGCTCTCAGAAGGAGATGGAAGAGCTGTTTTCAGATATCCCAGAAGCCTTAGAAAATACTATAGAAATAGCGAAACGCTGTACCTTAGAGCTCTCTTTAGGGCAGCCCTTTTTTCCTAATTTTCCAACTCCTAAAGGGATGACATTGGAGCTTTTCTTAGAAAAGCAGGTACAACAAGGATTAGAAGCTTTTTTTAATAAAACACCCACAATTGCTAAGACACAGCAAGATCATTATAGAGAGCGTTTAAAATTAGAATTACATGTGATTCATTCAATGGGATTTTCAGGTTATTTTCTAATTGTTGCTGATTTTATTGGATGGGCAAAATCACACCATATTCCCGTAGGTCCTGGACGTGGTTCAGGGGCAGGCTCACTGGTTGCTTTTTGTTTAGGGATTACTGGGCTGGATCCTATTGAACATGATTTATTATTTGAGCGTTTTTTAAATCCTGAGCGAATTTCAATGCCTGATTTTGATATTGATTTTTGCATGGAACGTCGTGATGAAGTGATTGATTATGTAGTGCAGCGCTATGGGCGTCAATCAGTCTCGCAAATTATTACCTATGGTACGATGGCTGCAAAAGCAGTTGTTCGTGATGTGGGGCGTGTATTAGGCATGCCTTATGGTTATGTGGATAAAATTGCCAAACTAATTCCATTTGAGTTAGGCATGACTTTGCGTAAGGCATTAGCGGATAATGAGCAGTTAGCCGATCGTTATCATGAAGAAGAAGAAGTCCAAACACTTATTGATCTAGCAATGAAGTTAGAAGGCACTGTACGCAATGCAGGTAAACATGCTGGTGGTGTTGTAATTGCACCGACCCGATTGACCGATTTTACACCGCTCTTTTGTGAGCCTGATGGGAGTCATTTAGTAACACAGTTTGACAAAGATGATGTTGAAGCTGTAGGTCTGGTTAAATTTGACTTTTTAGGTTTGCGCACTTTAACCATTATTGACTGGGCTTTAAAATCAATTAATAAACGTCGTAGTGCACAAAATGAATCTGTACTTGATATAGAGCGTATTCCACTAGACGATAAAAAAACCTATCAACTCTTGTGTGATTGTGCCACAACAGCGGTATTCCAATTAGAGTCACGTGGTATGAAAGAATTGGTGCGTCGTTTGCAACCGGACCATTTCAATGATGTGATGGCTTTAGTTGCTTTATTTCGGCCCGGTCCTTTGCAATCGGGCATGGTAGATGATTATATTAATCGCAAACATGGTCGAACAAAGATTGATTCTATTCATCCAGACTTAGAACCCATACTGCGCAATACTAATGGGGTGATTCTCTATCAAGAGCAGGTGATACAAATTGCTCGAGTATTATCAGGCTATTCCTTAGGTGAAGCCGATATTTTGCGACGTGCTATGGGTAAGAAAAAACCTGAAGAGATGGCCAAGCAGCGTGAAGTATTTATTCAAGGAGCTCAAGAAAGAGGAGTCTTGCAACAAATTGCAGAACCTATTTTTGACTTAATGGAAAAATTTGCAGGCTATGGATTTAATAAATCACATTCTGCAGCTTATGCATTAATTTCTTACCAAACTGCTTGGCTAAAAGCCCATTATCCTGCTGAATTTATGGCAGCAGTCTTATCTTCAGATATGGATAATACAGACAAAGTCGTTTTATTTTTAAATGAGTGTTCTCATATGGGGTTAATCGTTAATCCACCCAATATCGCCGTGAGTCTTTACACATTTACTGTGAATCATCAAGGCCAAATTGAATATGGCTTAGGTGCTATTAAAGGTGTGGGTGAAACGGCTGCTATTAATATAGTAGAGGAGCGGGAACATCATGGCTTGTATTGCGATTTATTTGACTTTTGTCAACGCATTGATTCACGTAAAGTAAATAAACGAGTCATAGAACCGTTAATTGTCTCAGGTGCTATGGATGGTTTTAAGCAATCTCGTGCTGTATTGATGGCAAGCTTGGAAAAAGCGATGAAATCAGCCGAGCAGCATCAGCGTGATCAAGCTATGGGTCAAGTCGATTTATTTAATATAGCAAACAGTAGTTCAAATTCTTCAATATTAACCTATTTCACTGCTAAAGAATGGGATGAAGCCACGCAGTTACGCGGTGAAAAAGAGACCCTGGGTTATTATATTTCCGGCCATCCTTTGCGTGCCTATGAGCAAGAGCTAGGGCAGTTAGTGACAGCACCTCTTAATCAGCTAAGCCGAGTGTTACGTAAAGAGGTCATAGTGGCTGGGATGATTGTTGGAATTCGTGTGATTAATACTAAAAACGGTCGGCGTCTAGCTGTTATTATGATCGAGGATTGTACAGGAAAAATAGAGCTCACTTTGTTTCATAAATTATATGAATCTGTAGTATCAGAGATAAAGAAAGAGCAGATTATCGTTGTGCGTGGCAAAGTAGAGGATGATACGTATACAGGTGGCCTACGAGTAGTGGCTGAATCCATAGAAACACTCGATAAAACGCGATCACGTTTAGCAAAACAGCTTGTAATTCAAATGCAAGGACATCAAGAGGTAGAGGTCTTATTAAATCAATTGTCTGAGTTGATGCAATCTTATCAAGGTGGCTCTTGTCCTGTCACCATTGATTATCGCAGTGAGTGTGTAGGTGCTCAATTACAGCTAGGCTCTTCTTGGCATATCACTCCCCAAGATACTTTATTACTTGATTTAAAAAGACTCTATGGGGATGAGGCTGTTATGCTGGAATATTAATCGAGTATTGGTATACTTTCTTGCGCGAGTTAAGGAGCGCTTTAGCCGAGGTGGCGGAATAGGTAGACGCGCCGGACTCAAAATCCGGTGGTGGCAACACCATGAGGGTTCGAGCCCCTCCCTCGGTATTATAATTCAATGACTTAGAATGTTTTTTAGTATTTTCTTTTTTATCATTATTTTTTGTGCTACAAATTTGTTGGTGAGAGAAATTGCATACCCAATCTTACTACGGGTACATACCCAGTGTTATTAGGGGGAGTGCTATCCTATCAACTACCCAGTGAAATAAATTTGCTTTCTGAACGCTCTGCTTGCTATTTGCTGAACTGCTGGTGTAGATTCTTTGATCAAACATGTTAAGTTGACTTAAAGGTGATCTTGGGGGAGTGAAGCTGCTATTATTTAGAGTAGGTAGTTGCTGAGATAAGTTGGGATTCTTAACTGGTACTAGGCCATATCTCTTATCATATAGGGTTTGTGCTTCTGGTGAATAATGCCGATATTCTGAGATTATGTTACAGATTAACGTGAGTTCGACCTAACTCATGCTAAGATTGAAAAATTGTTATTCAAATATAAAGAAGGCTTCTTAGGTTGTAAAGAATAAGCGACTAATCCAGCCAGGATGTTAACCCTACAATTGACAGGACTACGATGACGAGAGTGTTCTATCTGACTAATATTTTTTAATTGATCAATGACGGTTTCAACAATCACAC
>CBDCAS010000018.1:0-170395 GCA_965214015.1 Coxiellaceae bacterium | reverse complement strand
CTGAATAAATTTCCTAATGATTTTCATGTGCAACTTTACCGCATTACGGCCTCTACCTGCCGAACGGACTTTATTGTCACTAACGATAAATCTCAATTAACCGCTGAGGCTATACAAAATGTGTATAACATCCGATGGTGTGTTGAGGAGTTTCACCGCGAAGCTAAACAATTGACTGGCGTAGCTAAATGTCAGTGCCGCAAGCAACGTATTCAGCGTAATCATATCACTTGTGCCTATTTGGTCTGGCTTAAACTCAAATCTGTCGCTCATCATGCAGCTAAAACCATTTACCAAATAAAAGACAATTTATTAGACCAATATAGGATTAATGAACTCAGGCAACCTCAAGTGAAATTCGATTTCGCGTAAGTCCTAACCAGATACTGATTTTGATAAGCTTTTAATAGGTGAAACAGCACTCACAGCTGAGCAGGCTATAGCTTTAGAAAAATACATAATAAAAGAAGCCATTAATCAAATTGTATATAAGATTGATAGAGAACATTTTGAAAAACTATCAGATCATCAACAAGTTGCTCTTATTTCATTGGCAGTACATTCGCCATCACTAATAGGTCCAAATCTTATTGAACATATACGTAATGATAAATTTGATAGGGTCGAATATGAGATTAGATATAAATCAAATGCTAAAAAACATAAAGGGATTCAAGCAAGACGTGAGCGCGAGGCTGATGTATTTAAAACCATAGATGCTTTATATGATGATAGCTTTAGACTTTATAATTCGAGCAAGCAAAGCAGAGGCTTCTCTTAATAGAATTGCAACTTAAGTTCTATAAAGCATCATTTTTTACAATAGTGGTAAAAGGTTATTCTTCAGTGTAACCGACTAAGGTCTATATGCAAATCACAACTAACCAAAGGGCATTAGCTCTCACTCATATCATGATGTCAGGTCAAAGGGTACTTTATTTTGGCAATTAAATCATTGATAATGCTGCTATCAGTAATGTAAGACCTTAAATTACAAGGTGTATTAATATGGCAGCTATAAAAGCTCGGGCTGGTTTTAGTGTGTTTTCATTAGTGATGTTGATCACAGTATCGATAGATAGTATTCGTAATTTGCCTACTACTGCACTTTTTGGACATTCGATTATTTTTTTTTTTATTGTTGCCGCTTTTATATTTTTAATACCTGCTGCTTTAGTCTCAGCACAATTGTCATCAATGTGGCATGAAGAAGGAGGAATTTATCACTGGGTACGCATGGCTTTTGGTGAAAAGGTCGCATTTTTAGCAATTTGGCTGCAATGGATTAACACAATGGTATGGTACCCCACTATATTGTCCTTTATTACAGGGACGGCTACTTTTTTGTTTAATCCAGCATTATCACAGAACAAGATCTATTTGATAGCTATGATTCTTGGAATATTTTGGATCTTGACCTTTATTAGTTTAAAAGGTTTAAAGACATCAACGCGTTTTGCTAGTTTTTGTGCTGTTTTTGGGATGATTATTCCAATGCTACTGATTATTGGATTGGGAGCTGTTTGGATATTTAGTGGTCAACCACTACAACTTCATATTAATGCGCATAATATTATCCCTCATTTTGGACATACAGAGAGTTGGATTTCTTTGACAGCTATTATGACCTCTTTTTTAGGTATGGAATTAGCAACAGTGCATATTCGAAATATTAAAGATGCACAGAGTAAATTTCCGAAAGCTTTATTTTGGTCTGTTTTAATTATTACAGTCACCATGGTTTTTGGCTCTTTGACGATTGCTTTTGTGCTGCCAACTCATCAGATTCATTTGGTTGATGGTGTGATGCAAACGTTTCGTTATTTCTTTTATACTTATCATTTGAAATGGATGATTCCAGTGATTGCTGTTGCTTTGCTAATGGGAAGTATAGGTGGCATGATGAATTGGATTATCTCACCAGCAAAAGGGCTTATGCAGGCCGCAGAGCAAGGATATCTTCCAAAATTTTTTCAAACACAAAATAATAATCAGGTTCCTAGTCATCTTCTTATCACACAAGCTATTTTAGTAAGTGTCATTTGTTTGGCGTTTTTATTAATGCCAAGTGTAAATGGGTCTTATTGGCTTTTAACAGACTTAAGCACGCAGTTGTATATGTTAATGTATATTCTGATGTTTGCTGCTGCTTGCTTTATCTACTATAAATATGCTCATCTTCCTAAAAAGTTTACAATCCCAGGAGGTCAAATAGGTTGTTGGATTACTTGTTTACTAGGTATGATAGGATCACTAAGCACATTAGTGGTGGGCTTTTTTCCACCTTCGAGTATTAATGTAGGGGGAGCTCTACATTATGAAGTCTTATTTATTTTTGGTATGGTGTTGCTGCTATTACCTGTAGGATTATTTTATAGATATAAACACTGTGGGAAATTTTTTATTAGCTGTAAAAAAAGCTGATTTGGTTTTCTAGAGAGAGTTCCTTTCTCTCTGCTATTCGCTAATTTGTTTCTTCTGATGTTTTTTTAGCCTTGGTGGTGACTTGTTGTAATTTATCTTTGTTTTCTAGCATATTGGAGGGTAAAGCGGTTGGTTTTGATATTTCGACGGATTTCAAAATA
Organism: Coxiellaceae bacterium; assembly: GCA_965214015.1. Taxonomy (GTDB): domain Bacteria; phylum Pseudomonadota; class Gammaproteobacteria; order Coxiellales; family Coxiellaceae; genus CBDCAS01. Next base: position 167,810 of record CBDCAS010000018.1, on the reverse strand, counting down.
GGTTGAGTAATAGATTGTTTTGTTTTATTTGTATCAACAGGCTGTATTTTTTGTATGGGTAGTTTTTTGGTATCAGGTTTTTTCAACTTATTGTGATTACTATCTTGCAAAGTATTAGTATTGTTGTGCTTTAGTGGGTAGCGGTTGTTGTCTGCTCTACGACTGCCGCCACGATTTCCACGACGGGTCACATTTTTTTGCGTTGGTTTCTTACTATGCCTGCTGGTAGAGTGCCGTTGATTACCTAGTGATGGCAGTTCTTTTTTTTGCTTGTTAGGTTTCTTGGTAATGGATTTTTGTAGTTTGGGAGCAGTAGTAGGATCATCAGAATTGAATATAATGTTCCAAAGTCGACGAATGACTCCGCCATGAGGCTTACGAGAAGCTGGGGTATGAGTGCTTAAAAATTCGTTAATAACAGGCTCTACTGTTTTCTTTGCATTGAATGTCTTTTTAACAGCTGCCTCAATTTTCGGTATTTTAGCGAGTCGATAACTAGGTATTACCCGATTACTTTCACTTTTAATTTCTTTAATTTGATAGTGTGGTGATTCAAGGTGTGCATTGGGTATAATAATTATTTCAGCTTGGCCATGATCTTCGATGTTTTTAATAATATCTCGTTTTTCATTAAGCAAATAAGTAGCAATATCAAGTGGTAATTGAACTTGTATCGTTAAGTCTTTAGCATTTGATGTATATTCTTGAATTAAGTGAATGATTGATAATGCCATTGATTCAACAGCACGGATGCTTCCATGGCCTAGACAACGTGGACAAGTAATTTGTGTATCTCGATTGAGTGAAGAGCGTAGGCGTTGCCGTGACATTTCGAGCAAGCCAAATCGGGAAATACGTCCAATTTGAATACGAGCTCTGTCAAATTGCAGTGCTTTGCGTAATCTGTTTTCAACATCACGTTGATGTTTGCTAGATGTCATATCAATAAAATCGATAACAATGAGTCCACCAATGTCGCGAATGCGTAATTGTCGTGCAATTTCTTCTGCAGCTTCAAGATTCGTGTTATAGGCAGTTTCTTCAATATTACCCCCTTTAGTTGCTTTTGCTGAGTTGATATCAATAGCAATCAATGCTTCTGTCATATCAATGACCATCGATCCACCAGAGGGTAGGCTCACTTCACATTGATAAGCTTCTTCAATTTGTTGTTCAATTTGAAAGCAGCTAAAGAGTGGAAGAGGGTTATTATAAAGTTTAAGTCGAGATAAAAAGTCAAGGCGTATTTGACTGAGGTAGTTGCGTGCACGTTCATGGGCATTGGGTTCATCTACAATGATTTCTTCAATATCTTTTCGTAGATAATCACGAATAGCACGAATAATCACATCACTTTCTTGGTGAATTAAGTAAGGGCCTGGTTTTGCAATAGCGGCTTGCTTAATAGCTTCCCAGTAACTGAGCAGCACTTCTAAGTCCCACTTCAACTCATCAAGAGATTTGCCAACACCTGCAGTCCGAATAATAGCGCCCATGCCTTCAGGGACATCAAGTTTGCCGATAGTTTCTTTAAGGTAATCGCGTTCGTCACCCTCAATACGACGGGAGATGCCGCCTGCACGTGGATTGTTAGGCATTAAAACAAGATAGGAACCTGCTAGGCTAATGAAAGTGGTTAAAGCAGCTCCTTTAGTGCCACGTTCTTCTCTTTCAATTTGAATGACAAGCTCTTGACCTTCTCTAAGAACTTTGCGGATATCAATATTTTTAGAATTTTCAACATCAGTAAGAAAATATTCGCAAGAAATTTCTTTAAGTGGTAAGAAACCATGGCGTTCACTGCCATAGTCGACAAAGACAGCTCCTAAACTAGGCTCAATACTGGTAATGCGCCCTTTGTAAATATTAGATTTTTTTTGTTTTTGACCTGCTCGTTCAATGTCAAGATCCATTAACAGGGCATCGTCTATAATAGCAACACGCAACTCATCTGACTGAGTTGCGTTAATCAGCATTCTCTTCATTTTTTAAAACCTTTTTGTCTAAGGCGCTCAACCATCAATCAGTTATGGGTTCGCTCTTCGTTTAAATCTGTGGCACTATCTTCTAGATTGTCAGTGCTTTTCTTGTAATTTATGCAAGTCTTTGTTGCAAGAGCTAATATATCAGTATTTAGGCTACTCAGCAATAAAATGAGGGCTTTAATCGGGGTGGTTGAAACTTATATTTTTTAGTTAACTTTTTGAATAATATAAATTTTATGATAAAAAAAATGATAACAGTTGATCAGGGTTCTGCTGGGCAACGAGTTGATAATTTCTTATTAGGTGTATTGAAAGGAGTGCCTAAGTCGCGTGTTTATCGAGGACTTCGCAAGGGTGAGTTTCGTGTGAATGAGGCTCGAGTGCCACCAAATTATCGATTATGTTTAAATGATCGTTTACAAATGCCGCTATTGCGTGTTGCAGAGCGACAAAAGTCGAGCCTACCGCCACCGCCGCACTGGCTTGCGTTGCTTGAGTCTCAGATTTTGTATGAAGATCAATGTATTATGGCTATCAACAAGCCCAGTGGTATGGCGGTTCATGGGGGTAGTAAAATTTCTTGGGGATTGATTGAGTTATTACGGCAATTACGTAAAAAATCCAATCAGTTAGAACTAATTCATCGTCTCGATCGTGATACATCTGGTTGTTTATTAATTGCAAAACAACGCGCTGCTTTATTAGAGTGGCATCATTTATTGGCACATCGCCAAGTAAAAAAGCACTATACTTTACTTGTTAAAGGACACTGGGATCTTAAAAAACAGAAAGTTACCCTAGCTTTAAAAAAAAATGTTCTACAAAATGGCGAACAAATAGTCACTGTGGACTCTTTGGGCAAACCAGCAAAAACGCATTTTCAGGTTTTAAAAACGTTTCAAAATGCCACTTTACTCTTGGCAAATCCAGTGACAGGTCGTACTCATCAGATCCGGGTACATGCTGCTGCAATGGGACACCCTATTGCCTGCGATGAAAAGTATGGTGACCAACACTTTAATCGCCAAATGCGCAATATGGGGTTGAAGCGACTGTTTTTGCATTGCACTAAAATAGAACGAGAACATAAAACAAGCCAAGGTTTTCAGGGTGTCTTTGCTCCTTTAGGGGCTGATTTGTGTCAACTAATTAAAAGTAAAACCAACCGCAATAGTTAGGGGTACTTCAATACCTGTGTTGATTGGAAGAATATTGCCATTTGAATAATGGCCTATTTTAAGGTTTACATTGATATTTTTTTTTCTACCGAGAAAAAAGCCGATGCCCATGAAATCTTGGAAAGTAAAGTGAGATCCTGTGTTGATATGGTCTAGATAATAGCGCGTGATGTAGGTGGGCCCTGCTAATGAATAAGTAAAGTAACTATCTATATAGTTGCTGCGTATTATCCATATTTTAAGTACAGGGAATACTGAGAAAGCATAATAGGTTTGCTGATTTAGGTGCGTTTGGTAGCGTGCAATGCTAGTACCCCATTCCAGTGATAATGTTCGGTTTGTATGAAAAAAATTACGTTCATACATTAGGTAAACACCATTTCTATTTTTTAACTTTCCGTCCCAAAAGATAGGGATATGGCCTTGAGATACGTATTTATTGACATTGGCATAAAACCATTTATTGGTAAAGAAACCACCTTGGAGAAAGTTTAATGGAAAAATATACTTTTTCTCAAAAAAATGGGGCTCATTTGATCGATTAGAGGGCAATATTAAATAATAAAATCCTGTGTAAGCATAGAAGATATTGGGTTGTTTTTTCCGATGATTTTTTGGTGTATAAGCTATTCCTAAATCATAATGCCAATGTGGATTGATTGCATAAGTCAAACCACCTCCTGTGAGTAATGTTACTAAATCTTGATGGGTAACAGCAAATTGATCGTTAATTTTAAATCCATGTCTTGAAATGATACCAAGGCCAATATCCCCATAAAGAGCTATTTTTTTTAAAAGTTTAACAGTAGGTTGTAGTGTGACACCGAGCATCGAAGTCCATACAGTATGTCGATCCTCTGGATATTGAATTCCTCTAAAGTAGATCCATTTAATAGGTCGCATTAGGCTCATTTGAATGGCAATATTAGGAGTAAAAAAATGGCCAATAAAAATTCTAGGTGCGATGTTAGGAGTTTCAATTTTTCGAGCAGAAAGCCCATGGTTAAGGTATTGGTTTGTGAAAGGGATGTCAATCCAGCCTATTGAGAGACCTATATAACTTTTTTTAAAGGTATCAGGAATATCTGCCCTAGAGTGGGTTAGAGCTTTTGTATAGCATGTTGTTGTAAAAATTGAGAACACTAAAAGTTTTAGAATCCATTTCATCAGAGTTGCTATTTTTTGATGTATGCCCATTTCTTTTTACATTGGAATGTTGAGAAAAACAATCATTAATGTTGTTGAAAGCTAGGGGTAGGCTGATTCTTTTGCAATGGCTTAAGCGCTTTAAATTTTGCTAACTGGGCTAGATTCAGTTTGGTTTGTATGGGCTTGAAACTTGCAATCCGCTATAGAACCTTGTAAAAGTATTCTGCTCTGAGTAGGGTAGGGCTGGCAGCTCAAAGAAAGATTAGTTTTTTCAAAGAGATATATCACAGGAGTTAAAATGGCTGTACAACAAAACAAAAAGACTCGTTCAAAACGAAATATGCGTCGTTCTCATGATAGTCTAAAGTCGTTTCTTTTATCCGTCGATCCAGTAACTGGTGAGTCGCATCGGCGTCATCATATAGGTCCAGATGGTTATTATCGTGGGCGTGAGATTCTCACTACGGTAGAAACTACTGAAGAAGAGTAAGTATTTTGATTATAAAAATTTCTATTGATGCCATGGGGGGAGATCATGGACCTCAAATTACTGTTCCAGCGGCAATAGCAGCATTAAAAAAACATCCTGATTTGCACCTTATGCTAGTAGGTCAGCAAGAAGTGCTAGCGCCTTTGTTGAATTCTCAGGGCAAAGATTATACAGATCGTTGGTCTATCGTTCATGCTTCTGAAATTGTTGAAATGGATGAATCACCATCACAGGCTTTACGTAGTAAAAAAGACTCTTCTATGAGAATCGCTCTAAATTTAGTCAAAGAAGGCCAGGCTTCAGCCTGTGTCTCAGCTGGAAATACAGGAGCCTTGATGGCGACAGCTCGTTTTGTGCTAAAAATGCTGCCAGGTATTGATCGCCCTGCTATGATGACCCGATTTCCTACTGTTTTGCCAGATAATAAAGAAGTACGTGTACTAGATTTAGGAGCTAATGTTGATTCTAGTGCAGAGCACCTTTATCAATTTGCCATTATGGGATCTATTGTAACGGCTGCTGTAGATAATATTGATGCGCCTAAAGTTGGTTTATTGAATATTGGTGAAGAGGAAATTAAGGGAAATGAGCAAGTCAAACAAGCGGCTGAATTATTCTCACAAAGTAGTTCTTTAAATTATATAGGCTATATTGAAGGAGATGCGATCTTTAGTGGCAATGCAGATGTTGTTGTCTGTGATGGTTTTGTTGGAAATATTGCTCTAAAAGCTTGTGAGGGAATTTCTAAATTAATTTTACATGAAGCACGAGGTATTTTTGTAGCCCACTGGTGGTCGAAGCTGTTAGGTTTTTTTTCCTTACCTGTATTAAAACAATTAAAAGATCAGATTGATCCAAGAAAGCGCAATGGGGCAACCCTTTTGGGTTTAGATGGGATTGTGATTAAAAGTCATGGTAGTGCAAAAGTGTTTTCGTATGCAGTGGCCATTGAGGAAGCTGTTAAAGAAGTGGAAAAAAATATCTCACAGCGTATTCGTGAGCAAGTCAGTTCCGTTTTTGAGAGTGAGAAGGAATCTGGATGATTTATTCAAAAATTGCAGGGACCGGCTCTTTTTTGCCCAAGGAAAAGCTTGATAATAGTGCTCTAGCAAAGCTAGTAGACACAACAGATGAGTGGATCATGAAGCGTGTTGGTATTCGTGAACGTCATATTGTGGGCAATAGTGGAGATACATCAAATAGCATGGCTGTAGCTGCAGCACAAGCAGCTATAGATATGTCAGGCATTGATCCAAATGATATTGATTTAATTATCACAGGAACTGTAACATCGGATTGCTTTTTTCCAAGTACTGCCTGTATTGTTCAAAATAAGTTAGGCATAAAAAATGAATGTCCTGCATTTGATGTCAATGCAGCCTGTGCTGGCTTTATTTATGGTATGAGTGTAGCGGATCAATATATTAAAAATGGGCTGGCAAAAACAGCTTTGGTCATCGGTGTTGAAGCATTATCTCGAGTCATTGACTGGACTGATCGCTCAACCTGTGTTTTGTTTGGTGATGGGGCTGGTGCTGTTGTTCTACAAGCAAATGATGAGCCTGGTATTATTCATACTCGTATTTTGTCTGATGGGCAATATGCCCCCTTACTACATGCAAAAAGTTGGTTATGGGATGATCATGACAATCCATCAATGCTCTATATGGAGGGTCGTGAGGTATTTAAACATGCCATCTCTAAGCTAGAGGAAATTGTGGATCAGACATTAGAACAAGCAGGTATCGATAAATCAGCGATTGATTGGCTTGTTCCACATCAGGCTAATATACGGATTATTAAAGCAACAGCAAAGCGTCTTGATTTGCCTTTGGATCGGGTAGTACTCACCATTGAGCAGCATGGTAACACCTCTGCAGCCTCTATCCCATTAGCATTAGATTATGCCGTTCGCCAAGGTCAAATAAAACGTGGGGAAACATTAATGCTTGAAGCATTTGGAGCTGGTTTTACCTGGGGATCTACTTTGGTGACATTTTAATATGAAGCATATGAAGCTGGCATTCCACTTTCCAGGGCAAGGTTCGCAATCGCTAGGCATGTTAGCTGAGCTTGTTAAACCTTTTTCTGTTGTCAATGAAACCTTTGAACGTGCAAGTCAAGTATTACATTATGATTTATGGTCGTTAATACAAGAAGGCCCTTTAGAAAAACTAAACCAAACGGAGTTCACACAACCTGCGATGTTAGCTGCTGATTTTGCAATTTGGCAGTGTTGGAAGTCTTTAAATGGGCCTAGTCCGCAGGTATTGGCAGGGCATAGCCTAGGAGAGTATGCCGCTTTAGTCGTTGCTGGATCAATGAGGTTTGAAGCGGCTGTTGAGGTAGTTGCTTTGCGAGGGCAAGCGATGCAAGTGGCTGTGCCTAAAGATAAAGGTGCTATGGCGGTCATTATTGGTTTGGATAATTCTGCAATTTTATCGATTTGTAAAGAAGCGGCAGAAAAGGGAGTGGTTAGTCCTGCCAATTTTAATTCTGTTGGACAAACTGTTGTTGCCGGACAAGTGGCAGCAGTTGATCAAGTTATAATACTTGCTAAAGCTAAGGGGGCAAAGCGTGCAAAGCGTATTCCAGTCAGTGTCCCTTCTCATTGTGCTCTAATGAAACCTGCTCAGATTGAGTTAATAGAAAAATTAAAGGACGTAGATATTAAGCCACCTGACATTCCTGTAATACATAATTTTGATGTGATGGTGCATAATGATGTTGATAAAATTCGTGAGGTTTTGACTGAGCAGTTAATTTATCCTGTGCGTTGGGTTGAAACTGTACTAAAGATGCAAGAACAAGGTGTCGATTTATTTGTAGAATGTGGTCCCGGTAAGGTGTTGGCTGGTTTAAATAAACGAATTGCTGGATCGATTGCGACTAAAACGATTAATACGGCCCATGATTTGCATTCTACTATTCAATTAGCTGAGGAAAAACTATGACATCTCTAGATGGAAAAGTAGCTTTTATTACGGGTGCTAGTCGTGGTATTGGTAAGGCTATTGCAGTTGCTTTAGGCAATTATGGTGTCACAGTGATTGGTACAGCGACCAGTGAAGCAGGTGCCAATCAGATTACAAAAGATTTTAGAGCAAAAGATATTAAGGGAGTAGGTTGTGTTTTAGATGTTTGTGAGCCAGAGCTAATTCAACAAACATTTAAAGAAATAGACGAAAAGTATGGCTCTCCCCTTATTGTTATCAATAATGCCAGCATTACCCAAGATAATTTATTTTTGCGGATGAAATCTGAGCAGTGGGATCGTGTGATACAAACCAATTTAGATGCAGTATTTCATGTCACTAAGGTAGCAATGCGCTCTATGTTAAAAGCTCGTTGGGGCCGTGTTATTAGTATTACCTCAGTGGTCGCTTTAATGGGTAATCCTGGTCAGGCAAATTATTGCGCCGCTAAAGCAGGAGTGATTGGATTTACAAAATCTATTGCTCAAGAAGTAGCCGCTAGAGGAATTACTGTTAACGCGGTTGCACCAGGTTTTATTGATACAGATATGACACAAAGGCTAACAGAGGAACAGCGCCAAACAATTAGTAATAGAATTCCAATAGGGAAAATCGGTAGTCCTGAAGATATTGCCCATGCTGTGGTATTTTTAGCCTCTGAAAAATCATCCTATATTACAGGACAGACGTTGAATGTTAACGGTGGAATGTGTATGGTTTAGAGCTTGGTAAAGTGCCAGGAAATTGGTTATAATCTGCACGCAGCTATAGGGCTGTACTAACAATAAAGAGGAAGTTTACATGACAGCATCAGTTGATGAACGAGTAAAAAAAATTGTGGTGGAACAGTTAGCCGCTAAACAAGAGGAGGTTAAGAATGACTCTTCTTTCGTTAATGATTTAGGTGCAGACTCATTAGATACAGTCGAACTTGTAATGGCTTTTGAGGAAGAATTTAATATTGAAATTAAAGACGAGGAAGCTGAAAAAATTACAACAATTCAAGAAGCAATTGATTTTATCAGTGATAAAATAGGTAAAGAATCTTAATGAACAAACGTCGTGTTGTTCTAACCGGAATGGGAATTGTCAGTCCTGTTGGTAATACGATTAATTCTGCATGGGACGCTATTCTCAATGGTAAGAGCGGTGTAGCGCATATTGATTTTCTTGAACACTCTGATGCACCAACAAAAATTGCAGCTAGAGTGAAAGATTTTGATGCTAGCTTATCAATGAATAAAAAGGAGCTTCGACGACTGGCACCTTTTATTCAGTTTTCTATTGAAGCCTCTCGTCAAGCATTGCTTGATGCTAAGCTGAAAATAGAAGATGAATTGGCGCCTCGTGCAGGTGCGGCTATTGGTGCTGGAATCGGTGGTCTTGGTTGGATTGAAGAAAACCATTCTGCTTTGCTGGAATATGGAGCGCGAAAAATTTCGCCTTTTTTTATTCCAGGTGCTGTTGTTAATATGGCAGCAGGCTATGTGTCCATGAAACATAATCTCAAGGGTCCTAATATTGCGATTGCTACCTCTTGTACAACAGGGGCGCATAATATAGGAAGTGCCTTGCGTATGATTCAATATGGCGATGCTGATGTTATGTTGGCAGGTGGTACTGAAATGGCGACCGATGTTTTGGGGATTGGTGGATTTAATGCAGCGCGTGCTTTATCAACGCGTAATGATGAGCCTGAGAAAGCAAGTCGCCCTTGGGATAAGGATCGTGATGGATTTGTTTTAGCTGAGGGTGCTGGTGTTGTCGTTCTTGAGGAATATGAGTTTGCTAAAAAACGAGGGGCAAAAATTTATGCTGAACTTGCTGGTTTTGGAATGAGCGCTGATGCCTATCATATGACGGCACCTGATCCTTCTTGCCAAGGTTTTATATCAGTTATGGAAAATACTCTCAAAGATGGTGGTGTTAAACCAGAACAAGTAGATTATATTAATGCTCATGGAACCTCGACACCTATGTTAGACCCATTGGAGGTAAAAGCAATAAAAACGGTATTTGCTCAATCTCTAGGTCATCTGGCTGTAAGCTCTACTAAATCAATGACAGGGCATTTATTGGGTGCAGCAGGTGCAGTAGAGGCTATTTTCTCTGTATTGGCGTTGCGTGATCAAGTAGCCCCACCTACCATTAATCTTGATCATCCAGAAAAAGGGTGTGAAGGAATAAATTTTGTTCCTTATAAGCCTCAACAGTGTAAAATTGACTATGCTTTATCAAATTCTTTTGGCTTTGGTGGTACAAATGGCAGCCTTCTGTTTAAGAAAGTTCACTAGTTAAAAGAACATTGAAAAATGATAGGTATGTTAGCTGAATGTCCACTCAAAGACAGTCTATTCTTATTATCTTAGCTGTTCTTATCCTTAGTGTTTTAATATGGTTTGTCTTTGTTTGGTATTGTACATTGTATGCACCCATGCAAGTGGGTCAGAATAACGAAACAATTAAAGTGTATCCTGGTGACCATGTATATGATTTAGCACAATCATTGTATAAAAAGAATTTAATTACACATCCTTATATTTTTACTTTTGCTGTGCGTATGAAGGGAGATGCGAAAAAACTTCATTTTGGTGAGTATAAAATCACCTTAGGAATGAGTACTTTTTCTTTATTAGAACATATTGTTGCAAATCGTGGTATGGTAAAACATCATATTACTTTTGTTGAAGGTTGGACATTTAAAGAAGTGATGCAGGCTTTGGAAAATGATCCTAACCTAATTCATTGTTTGGGAGGAAAAACAAACTCTGAGGTTATGAAAATTTTAGGGTATCCCAATAGACATCCTGAAGGCTTATTTCTTCCAGAGACTTATACTTTTATTTGGGGAAATACTGACGTTGATATCTTGCATCATGCCTATCAATATATGCAGAACTATTTGGTAGAACAATGGAAGCACCGTGCTCCAAGATTACAGTATCAAAGTGCTTATCAAGCATTGATTGTTGCTTCCTTAATTGAAAAAGAAACTTCACTTGCTTATGAGCGTCCTATCATAGCGAGTGTAATATTGCATCGCCTCCAAAGGCGAATACGCTTACAAGTTGATCCAACCGTTTTATATGGTTTGAATAAACCCTATAACATGCCAATATTACGTCGTGATTTGTTATCTAAGACGCCTTATAACACCTATCAGGTGGATGGGTTGCCGCCAACACCGATTGATATTCCAGGGAGAGTGTCTATCAATGCGGCGTTGCATCCAGCAAATACACATTATCTGTATTATATGTCAGCGGGAGATGGTCATCATATTTTTTCAAAAACCTATCAAAAACATTTGCTGGCAGTTAAACGGTATCGTATACGAGCACAGCATCTGGAGGATCGATGAAACATCAGTCGGTAGTAAAGGGCCGGTTTATCACAATTGAAGGGGTAGAGGGTGCTGGAAAGAGTTCATTAATGCATTATATTCAAGGTCAATTAAAAAGTGCCCATATTCCTTGCCTAATGACTCGTGAACCAGGTGGAACCCCTATCTCAGAAGCTATTCGTAATATTCTACTAACGCAGCAAAATGATAGTATGAGTGCTGATACAGAATTATTGTTGATGTTTGCAGCACGTGCACAGCACGTGGCTCAAGTTATTGTGCCTGCTCTACAACGTGGTCAATGGGTAATTTGTGATCGTTTTACTGATGCTAGTTTTGCTTATCAAGGTGGGGGTCGTGGTATTTCATTGGATTGTATTCAATCACTGGAGTCTTGGGTCCATGGGGATCTGCAACCAGAAATCACTTTGTTATTAGACCTGCCGGTAGAGCTTGGGTTTTCACGAATTACAGGACATAGGGCTAAAGATCGTATTGAAAATGAAGGACAGGATTTTTTTGAGCGTGTTCGTCAACATTATCTGATTCGTGCTCGAAAATTTCCACAGCGCTTTAAAGTGATTGATGCAGCTGGTGATTTTAGCTCAGTGAAAGCACAAGTGATGACTGTTTTAAAAACTGTAATGGTCTAAGATATATCATGTTGAATCCTTATCCGTGGCAACAAAAAACCTGGCAATTTTTAATTAGTGGAGTGCGAGAGGCTCGTTTGGCACAGGCTTTACTATTGCATGGTATTTCAGGTTTAGGAAAACGTGATTTTGCTATGGCATTTTCAGCCCATGTTTTATGTGATGGCAAGCTCGATAGGGATAAAGCCTGTCAGCAATGCCAAAGTTGTCAGTGGTTTAAAGCAGGTTCTCATCCTGATTTTTTTCACATTAGTTTAAAAGAGAAAAGTAAATCTATTAAAATAGATCAATTGCGTGCCTTGCGCAATAGTTTAGAGCAGACCTCACAAAGGGGAGGTTATCAGATTGCTTTGATTGAATCAGCCGATACCATGAATCATGCAGCGGCGAATGCATTATTAAAGACATTGGAAGAACCTCCTGGTAAGGTCGTTATTTTGTTAGTCGCTAATTGTTTGGATCCATTGCCAGCTACTATCATTAGCCGATGCCAACGTATTGCTTTTTGTGCATCGCCAAATAAGGTCGCTGTTTCTTGGTTACAACAGCAATTGAGTGGTGATAAAAAAATAGATCTATTACTGAAAGTGGCCGATTATGCACCTCTACGAGCACTAGAATATGCTCAGTCAAACTATTTTGAGTTTCGAGATCAATTATTACGACACTTATTACGTATTCAAAAAGGCGAGGTGCATCCTATTGCATTAACAGTGAGTTTTTTAGATCAGCCATTATCCTTCCTATTAATAGTTTTGATGAGTATAATTTCTGATGTGGTGAGATTACAGCACGGTGTTCAGTATGATGCACTACTCCATTTAGACCGTTTAGCGCAATTACAATCCTTGGCACAATTACATGATGTCGTTAGACTGCATGAGTATTTTCAATTATGTCAAAAAGCATTGGCAGCAGAACACAGTGGGATTCATATTAATCCACAATTATTACTCGAAAACCTACTCATTGATTATTACTGGTGTTGTATTGCTAATAAGGAGACTCATGTTTATTGATTCACATTGTCATTTAGATAAATTAAAGCTCGATGCTTACGATGGCCATTTATCTGCTTTAGTGGACCAAGCCCGCTCTATTGGGGTAGAGCATATTTTATGTGTAGCAACGGATTTGAAGAACTCAGAAACCGTAATAAAAATTGCCGAACAATTTGTGGATGTTTCTGCTAGTGTTGGAGTGCATCCAAGTGATGCTTTGGAGAAGGAACCTACAGTGGATGATCTGGTAAGCCTAGCTTTGCATCCTAAAGTGGTAGCCATTGGTGAGACAGGTTTGGATTATTACTACAATGATAGTGAGCTGGATATAAGGCGTGAGCGATTTCGGATACATATTCATGCTGCAAAAAAAACTAAAAAAACCGTTGATTGTGCATTCTCGTGCTGCACGTGAAGATACCATCAATATTTTAAGTGAAGAAGGTGCTAGTGAGGTAGCAGGGGTGATGCATTGTTTTACTGAATCGTGGGATATGGCGCAAGAAGCACTAAAGATGGGTTTTTATATTTCTATTTCAGGTATTGTGACGTTTAAAAATGCAGGTGATGTTGCTAAAGTCGCTAAAAAAGTACCGCTGGAGCGCTTATTAATTGAAACCGATGCTCCATTTTTAGCACCTGTCCCATTTCGAGGAAAGCAGAATGAGCCGCAATATGTGCGCTTTGTTGCAGAAAAGATAGCACAACTAAGAGGGCTTACTGTAGAGTCTTTAGCTAAGGCAACAGCACAAAATTTTAAAACTTTATTTTTGAATGCTTAGGATCTGTTTCTATTCACCCTGCTATAATAACTAGCAGAGTGAATGAGGTTAGATGGTAATAATCAATCAGTCGGTCGACTTAATATTACAGATCGTTTTAATTAAAATAGCAGATATTTCATAGGGATTTGCATTAGCACCAGGGCGACGGTCTTCAAGATAACCATATCCTTTAGTAGCCACTGTGTGTGGAATACGAATGGATGCTGCACGGTCACTAATGCCTGAACTAAAAGTTTGAATGTGAGCAGTCTCATGTTGACCGGTTAAGCGTTGGTCTAAATCGTGACCATAAACTGCGATATGTTCTTGGTGTTTTTGGCTTAATAATTTAATTGCCTTATGAATAGCCTCCATGCCTGTTTTTGGATTACGCATTGCGTTTGTAGAGAAATTGGTATGCTGACCGGCTCCATTCCAGTCGCCTTTAACCGGTTTTGGGCGTAGGGTGGCTGATATACCATAGTTTTCGCCAAGACGATACAGTAACCAACGTGCAATCCAAAGATGATCAGATACAGTGAGTGGATCTGCTGACTCATTTTCAATGCCACGATAGCCTATTTGAAATTCCCATTGACCAGGCATGACCTCAGCGTTAGTGCCGAAAATCATCAAGCCGGCATTAAGGCATGCTTTGGTATGTTCTTCAACTAAAGGTCGGCCAAAAGCCTCATCTGCCCCAACGCCACAATAAAATGGGCCTTGTGGTGCAGGGTAGCCACGGTCAGGCCATCCTAGAGGAGTTGAGCCGTTGAAAAGCGTATATTCTTGTTCAAAGCCGATCCAAGGGTCATGTTCAGCTCCCCCATGGGACATCAATTGACGCAATTCAGCGCGCTTGTTAGTAGGGTGAGGTGTCCCATCGGAGTGATGTACTTCGCATAATACTAGGTAATTGCCGCCACCTAAGATAGGATCATCAACAAAGCATATCGGTTTAAGTACCAGGTCAGAATCTTCACCTATAGCTTGGTTAGTAGAAGACCCATCAAATCCCCACTCTGGAAAATTGGAAAGCTGTATTTTATTGCTTGGCAACTCAACAATACGAGTTTTTGAGCGTAACGTTTGAGTTGGTTCGGCACCATCATTCCATATATAAGTGACTTGCGATAGCATTGATAGATACCTCTAAAAATTAAATAAAAAGCCAACATCATACCTTAGAGCTAATTTTTAAACTAGTCTGATTTAAAGTCTGTTTATATTGGTTTATTGTAGCTAGGAGAGTCAATGTAAATAGACTCTTCTGGGGCCTGTGTTTGTTGTAAATGCTTACGGTAGGTAAAGATTGGGAGTAATACCAAAGAGCTCAACATCATGTGGTTGATTTTTATATTGACGGTAATTACTTAAAGTGCCTTCGTGTAGAAAACCTAATTTTTTTAAAAGGGCGATTGAAGCTGTATTAGTTTTAGTAGTGATCGCCTCTATTCGATCTAACTGAATACATTCAAAAGCAAATTGTAGAATTCGCCCAATAGCATTGCTCATAATACCACAACGCCAGTAAGCTTTATGGAGGTCATAGCAAATTTCGCCACGATTATGTGGGTTATTAATGTGCAGCCCAACTGCACCAATCATGCACTGGTTAGATTTTTGAGCAATAGACCAATAGAATCCACTTTTGTTATAAAATAGGCTACGACAATAGTGAATTTCATTCATTGCACTTGTTAGATCCTTGGGTATGCTTGCTAAAATATGTTCAGACACAATGGGATCAGAATAATACTCAAAAAAAGCCGCAGTATCCTCAAGAGACTGTTCCCGTAAGTAATAGGCCTCATTGAATTCAAGTATTGGGAAAGGTTTTTGGTAGATACTGTAATTCATAGAGCTTGTATTGTATCAAGGCTATATTAAAATAAACTTAACTACTGCAAGGTAAAAGTTTTATATTGTTAAATAAGTCAATAGATTACATTGCATAAATTTGTTTTCTTTGCTAGCCTAACTTGCCAAAAGTCCGTCGCGCAAGGATGTTTTATGAGCAAAAAAATTTTGCGTCGCTCTGTTGATAGTGAAGTATCTCCACTTCATGATTTTCATCCTTTGTTGCAGCGTATATTAGCAGCTCGAAATATTAATCAAGTAGATGAAGTGGAGAAAGGATTAGTTTCTCTATTGCCTTATGATGACTTGTTACAGATTGACCGTGCTGTAGAACGTTTAGCCTATGCATTGGAGCATCAGCAACGGATCACTATTGTAGGTGATTTTGATGCTGATGGAGCGACAAGTACAGCAGTGGCAGTAAAGGCATTGTCTTTATTTGGTGCTAAATATGTAGACTATTTGGTTCCAAATCGTTTTGAATATGGTTATGGTTTAACCCCTGAAATTGTTCAGGTCGCTTCAAACAGCAGTCAACCTGATTTAATTGTTACGGTTGATAATGGCATATCGAGCATTGCAGGAGTTGATTGTGCTAATAAATTGGGTATCGATGTTATTATCACAGACCATCATTTGCAGGGGGACACATTACCCAATGCCAAGGCGATTGTTAATCCCAATCAAAACGGTGATTCATTTGCGAGCAAAAATCTAGCTGGTGTTGGGGTTATTTTTTATGTGATGCTAGCCTTACGTCATCATCTAAAAGAGCACAGTTGGTTTGATAGACAAAATATTGCCTATCCTAAGATGACCGTTCTATTGGATTACGTGGCTTTAGGTACGGTGGCAGATGTTGTGCCTTTGGATAAAAATAATCGGATTTTGATATATCAAGGATTGCAACGTATTCGTGCCGGTTGTGCTAATCCTGGAATACAAGCTTTAATTCTAGCTTCTCGTAGACAAGCTGATCAATTAAAAGCTTCTGATTTAGCCTATGGTCTAGCACCTCGTTTGAATGCAGCGGGACGTTTAGAAGATATGTCTCTAGGCATTGCTTGTTTGTTATCAGATGATTTAGATAAAGCTTTAGAAATGTCAAACTATCTTAATGAATTGAATCTTGAGCGCCGTGCTTTAGAAGCTCAAATGGAACAAGAAGCTTATTCTATATTAGATACTTTAGAGTTGGATGATATTAGTAACCTTGGAGTGTGCCTTTATGATCCAAGCTGGCACCAAGGTATTGTTGGTTTAGTAGCCTCTCGTATTAAAGAGAAATTACATCGTCCTATTATTGCTTTTGCGAAAGTAGCTAGTAACGAATTAAAAGGATCTGCACGTTCGATAAAGGGGATTCACATTCGTGATGTATTAGATCGGATTGCCACTGAAAATCCAGGATTAATTACAAAATTTGGTGGCCATGCCATGGCAGCTGGGTTAAGCCTGCCACTAGATCGTTATTGTGATTTTCAAGCTCTATTTTCTGAGGTAGTAGCAGAGCAAATAGGTCCAAATCATATGTCTTGTGTTATTGAAACAGATGGTGAGCTTAAAGATACTGATTTTACGCTCGCTAATGCAACGATGTTGCATGATGCAGGTCCTTGGGGACAAAATTTTCCTGAGCCGTTATTTGATGGCCTCTTTCGACTTGTTGATCAACGCATCGTAGGTCAACATCACTTAAAAATGGTATTGCAACCTAAGAATTCTTCCATCTATGTGGATGCCATTGCGTTTAATGTTGATATAAATCGATGGCCTAATCATCAATGTGATCAAGTACATTTAATTTATCATTTAGACGTTAATTATTTTCGTAATCAAAGAAATTTACAGTTATTAGTTGAAGATTTTTTTGAAGCATAGCATTAGTTTTTTTATGTGGAGGATAGAGTGTGCCAGTATCAAAAAAAAAAGGATGGCAACGATTTATTGGTTTATGTTATGAAACACAGTCATCTAAAGAACTTGATGCATTATTTCAATTCTTTTTAACTTCTGAAGAACGTAATGCCATTTCAACCCGAGTTGAATTAATTTCTGCTTTGTTAGAAGGTAAGCAAACACAGCGTAATATAGCTGCTAAACTTGAGATTAGTATTGCAAAAATTACGCGAGGTTCTAATGCTTTAAAAATCATTCCAACTTCTTTGAGGAGATTCTTGTTAAAACACCTGATTTGAAATAAAGGCGCCACTCTTGCTTGTATCTATGTAATGTTGTAGCATTACATAAGTTTTAAGAAGGGTGCACTATGCGCTATCAAACAAATTTTGATGAATTTCAAAGACTTGCAACTCAAGGTCAGCAGCGAGTAGTCGTTTCTAAAGAGATTCATGGTGATTTTTTAACGCCAATGAGTGCTTTCAAGTCATTAACAGCAGATTGTGAAGAAGCTGTTTTACTAGATTCCTCCGACCATCCTAGAGCCAACCATACCGGCGTTTATATTGGTATGAATCCTTTGGCAGTATTCACTTCAGTGGGTCAGGATATTTTTATAAAAGAAAATGGTCTTGTACAAAAAATACAAGGTGATGTATTTCAAATGTTACGTGATTTTTTTAATCAGAATCAATGTAGTGTAACGCATCCTTTAGCAAAGTTTGCAGGTGGCCTTGTCGGTTTTATGAGTTATGATGCGATACGATTATTTGAAAAGATTCCTAATCGTCATGCCAATGAAGATCAAATCCCTGATATTATCTTTAGATGTTATGGAACTCATATTGTATTTGATAAACCTTTGGGTAATGTGTTAGTAGCCCAGTTGGTAGAAGTTACTGATCATCTAGTAGAAGATTATCAGTTAGCGATCCAGAGAATTGATCACTTAATTGATCGTATAAGCTTAGCCTCTTCTTCATTATCAGTGACTTATAGTCAAAAAAATAAGTCTAAAGCCATTGGTGTTGAAGAAGACATTGATGATTGCTCCTTTGTGCAGATGGTGAAAAAAGCAAAGTCTTATATTACTCGAGGCGATGCATTTCAAATTGTACTCTCGCGTTGTTTTCGTATTCAGTATAAGGGAGATGATTTTAATATTTATCGTGCTCTTCGAATGTTAAACCCATCACCTTATCAATTTTATATTCGTAGCCCTGATTTTACACTAGTAGGTGCTTCACCTGAGCGTTTAGTGAGTGTGCAAGATGGCCTTATTGAAACCATGCCTATTGCAGGGACACGGCCTCGTGGTTCTAATTCTGAAGCAGATCAAGCCCTAGAGCAAGACCTATTGTCTGATGCAAAAGAAAGAGCAGAACATATGATGCTTGTTGATTTGAGTCGAAATGATCTAGGTACTGTGTCAGAGCCAGGTACAGTAGAAGTGGTAGAGCAAGCAAAGCTGCATCGTTATTCTAAAGTCATGCATATTGTTTCACGAGTACAAGGAAGTCTTCGTGCCGGTATTGATGCTTTTGATGTATTACGTGCCTGTTTTCCAGCGGGCACATTATCGGGTGCTCCTAAAATTCGTGCCATGCAGATTATTGATGAGATAGAAACCTCTAGGCGCGGACTTTATGGCGGTGCTGTTGTGGCTATTGATAATCAGGGACAGATGGAGAGTTGTATTGCCATTCGTATGGCCTTTATTAAAAAAGGAATCGCGACAGTACGTGCAGGATGTGGTGTTGTACTCGATTCTAATCCACAAAAAGAAGCAGAAGAAACTCGGCATAAAGCACAGGCTATAATTGATGCCATCGCCTTGGCCAAGGCAGGTATCGTATGATTGTATTGATTGATAATTACGATAGTTTTACTTATAACTTGTATCAAGCAATCACTATTATTTATCCTGATGTTCAAGTGGTTCGCAATAATCAGAGGACCGTTAAAGAAATCGAAGCAATGCAACCCAAGGCTATCATTATCTCCCCTGGCCCAGGTCGTCCAGAAGAGGCTGGTATTGGTGTTGAATTGGTTCAAAAACTGGGTCATAGCGTTCCAATATTGGGAGTGTGCTTAGGGCATCAAATAATAGTTATGGCCTATGGGGGTAGTGTAGTTTTAGCTAAGAAACCAGTCCATGGTAAAAGCACCTTAATTTTTCATCTAGGTCAAGATTGCTACAAGGATATGTCATTACCTTTTCAAGCGGCACGATATCATTCTCTAATAGCCGAAAAACAGAATTTACCTAAGACACTTGTTATAGAGGCTTCAAATGATCAAGGCGTGATCATGGGCGTGCGTCATCGAGATCATCCCGTGTATGGGGTTCAATTTCATCCCGAATCGATTTTGACACCAGAAGGTGATCAGTTCATTAGAAATTTTTTAAATCAGGTGGCTTGCTATCATCATGTTAATTAATAAACCTATTAAATCAGTATTTCAGCAAACTCATCAATCACCGGTTAAATTAACCCAGTTGATTTATCGATTAATGCAAGGGCACTCACTGTCTTTGAGTGAGACACAGATCGCTATGGAGCACATTTTATCAGGAGCAAATCAAGAGCAAATAGCAGCATTTTTAGTGCTATTGCATGCAAAAGGTGAGACTGCAGAAGAATGTCAAGGCCTGCTGCAAGCAATGCAGAGTAGGATGAAAGCAGTGCCTCTTGGTTTTCCTGTATTAGACATTGTAGGCACTGGAGGTGATCACACCAATACAGTGAATATTTCAACGGCATCCAGTATATTAGCAGCTGCTTGTGGTGCTAAAGTGGTAAAGCATGGTAATCGTTCAGTGTCCTCTCACTGTGGTTCCGCTGATGTGTTGGAAGCATTAGGTATGACACTTGCAAGAACACCAAAGCAGATTCAAAATGATGTGAATCGTCATGGGTTTGCTTTTTGTTTTGCGCCTTATTTTCACCCTGCTATGGCAGTACTTAAACCGATTCGAAAAGCACTGGGTGTTCAAACTAGTATTAATTTGATGGGGCCTTTATTAAATCCAGCACAGGCACAGTATTTATTATTAGGCGTTTTTAGTCCTTATTATTTAGATTTATATGCTGATATGGTTTTAAAACTCGGTATAACTCATGCCATGGTGGTTCATAGCTGTGGTTTGGATGAATTAAGCGTACTAGGCCCTTCACAAGTAGTTGAGATTCGTGGTGGCAAAAAGCAATTCAAGTTATTAGATCCTAAAGAATTTAATTTTGAATATAGTCAGTTAAAAGCTATTCAAGGAAACAGCATTGAAAATAATAAAATTTTAATTAAGCAAGCACTGCAAGGTAAGCCAGGACCTATTGCCGATACAATTGTTTTTAATACAGGTGTGGCACTTTATATTGCAGATCTTGTTGACTGTATTGAAGAGGGTATTGCCTTAGCTTCTAAAAAGATTAAAACAGGTGAGGCTCTTAAGGTAATCGAATGATATCCTACTATTTACAAAAATTAATCATTAATAAACAGCAAGAAGTAGCTCTCTTAAAGCAGCAACGGCATTTATCAGCTGTTAAACCACGTATCTCTAATAAATCGTTTAAAGCCAGTATCGCTCAGAGTAGAACAGTGATTGCAGAGGTGAAACGTCGTTCACCCTCTAAACCCTATATTGGAAAGATTGCTGATCCAGTGGCTTTAGTCGAAAAATATGCTATAGGGGGTGCAAAAGCTGTATCGGTTGTAACAGATTCTTATGGTTTTGGCGGCTCTATTGAAGATTTAAAAATTATTAGCGCTGCATTAGCGCAAACTCCAATTACTGTATTGCGAAAAGATTTTATTATCGACTCAATACAAATAGTGGAGGCAGTACAAGCTGGTGCTGATGCAATTTTATTAATTGTTAAGGTATTAGATAGAAAGACTGAATGCTTATTAAAGTATGCTAAGACTATGAATATAGAGGCAGTCATTGAGGTGATGAATCAAAAAGAATTAGAGTATGCACTGTCATTATCACCGGATATCATTGCAGTCAATAATCGTAATTTAGAAACATTTGAAGTAGATAGGCAATGTGCTTTAATCCTTAAATCGTCAATTCCTAATTCTATAGTCAGTATTGTTGCCTCAGGTATTGATTCACCTTCTATAGGATCTAAATACTTTTCTTTAGGCTATGACGCTTTATTGATAGGGGAGGCATTAGTTAAAGCAAAGGATCCTGTTAAATTTATTAAGGTATGTCAAAAAAGATGAAAACAGCGATTAAAATTTGTGGGTTGCGTGATGTGGAATTAGCAAAATGGACTGTCTCATGGGGTGCGCACTATATAGGCATCCTCTGTTATGAACAATCCAAACGTTATGTTGACCCTCAGTTAGGTCAAGAAATTGCAGAGGCAGTGATATCAATGGGTGGTAGCCCCGTTGCGGTCTTTGTTGACTCTACTGCTCAACAAATTATTTCATTGTGTAATAGGATGGGCATTCGCTTCGTACAATTGGCAGGCTCGACAGCGCGTCGGGCACAAGAGTTATTACCTTCCAACTTCCAACAAATTTATGTACTACCTGTTGATGATCATGGAATTGTGATACCTCCTGAAGCCGATCGGGCATTGTCGAGATTAGATCCGACTCGTGATTACATAATGTATGACAATCTAGAAGGGGGAAGTGGTCAGCGACTGAATTTGACTCATTTTAGACATCCTTATTCTTTTCCTTTTTTTCTAGCAGGTGGGCTAAGGCCAGAGAATGTAACTGAAGTGATTCATGCAGTACATCCTGATGTGGTTGATGTCAGTAGTGGCGTGGAAAGTGCACCAGGCATTAAAGATTTTAATAAAATAAGAGCTTTTATAGAATCAGTAAAAAGAGCAGATCAGTGAGTAATCAATTTTTACATGCTAAGCAAGGTTATTATGGTAATTTTGGTGGATGTTATCTACCAGAAGGTTTAATGGCACCAATTGCTGAATTAGAAGCAGCCTATCACTTTTTTATGAAAGACAAAGATTTTTTGGATACCTATAATCGTTTATTATCAGAATATGTCGGTCGGCCAACCCCACTTACTGAAATTAAAAGATTCAGTCGCGCTGTTAATGGGCCCCGTATTTTTTTAAAGCGTGAAGATTTATTACATACCGGTGCTCATAAAATAAATAACGCACTAGGTCAATGTCTTTTAGCCAAAAAGATGGGGAAAAAACGAGTGATTGCAGAAACAGGAGCAGGTCAACAAGGTGTCGCTACTGCCACTGTGTGTGCCTATTTAGGTTTAGAGTGTGTTATTTATATGGGAGCCTTGGACCAGCAGCGACAATTACCTAATGTGCAGCGCATGCAGCTATTAGGTGCAAAGCTAGTCAGTGTCACTACAGGAGCACAAACTTTAAAAGAGGCAGTAAGCAGCGCTCTTCGTGATTGGGCTGAAAGCTTTTCTGATACCTATTATTGTCTGGGGTCTGCATTAGGGCCACATCCCTATCCTGATATGGTAGCTTATTTCCAGTCGATTATTGGTAGAGAGACATACCAGCAATGCCTCTTGCAATTAAAAAAATTGCCTAATGTCCTGGTAGCTTGTGTAGGTGGTGGCTCCAATGCGATTGGCTTATTTAGTCATTTTATTGAGGATCAAGAAGTTGAGCTCGTAGGCGTTGAAGCCGGCGGTGTTGATTCTAGCTTAGGAAATCATGCTGCACGATTTTCAACATTACGCAAAGGGGTACTACACGGTTGTTATACTTATATATTACAGAACAAAGAAGGTCAGATCGCAAAGACACGATCAATTTCAGCGGGGCTCGATTATCCAGCAGTAGGTCCACAACATGCAGCACTCTATGATGAGCAACGCGCGCATTATGTTTCAATAAATGATACGCAAGCACTTAATGCGTTTAAATTGCTCTCGCATACAGAGGGTATTATTCCTGCATTAGAATCATCACACGCTTTAGCATATGTCGCTGAAGTAGCGCATACCTATCCTAAGGACCATATTATTGTTGTGAATTTATCCGGTCGTGGTGATAAAGACCTGCCTCGATTAATAGAAACAGGTGTGTTATGAGTGCTATTGCAGCAAGCTTAAAACAGCAACGCGGCTTTATTGCTTATTTGACTGTAGGTGATGGTGGTATTGAGCGTTCAAAACAAGCAATACACGCTTTAATCCAAGGGGGTGTTACTATTTTAGAACTAGGTCTGCCTTTTTCTGATCCCATAGCAGATGGTCCTGTCATTCAAGCAGCTACCTTGCGTGCTTTAGAAAACGGTACGAGCTTAGACGATGTATTAGAATTAATTTCTCAATTAAAAAAAGAAATAGAGATTCCTATTATTTTATTTACTTATTACAATCCTATATTAAATGCAGGCCCAACTGTTTATGCACGTGCCCAGAAAGTAGGTGTCGATGGTATTTTAATTGTTGATCTCCCTGTAGAAGAATCAGTGGCTTATCGAGCAGCTTGCAAAAGATACAATCTAGATCCTATTTTTCTTATTTCACCTACAAGCTCCCAAGAGCGCATTAAAAAAATTGCCTCTTATTCACAGGGTATGTTGTATTATGTGACTCGTAGTGGTACTACTGGTATTCGGGGTACTTTACCATTGGATTTGAAACAAAAATTAAAAGAGATTCGTGCTCTTTGCTCATTGCCGGTAGTTGCTGGCTTTGGTATTTCAAATCGTGATATGGCAGCAGCTATATTAAAATATGCGGATGGTTTTGTAGTGGGTTCATTGTTCGTAGAAGCCATTGCGCGCCATGATAGCTCACAGCAGATCGCAGCGCTAGCTCAATCAATTGACCCTAGATAATAATTTTTTATAAAAAGTAATTTATTTTTTAGTAATAATCGTCATCAATATTACAGCCTTTTTTGCTAAGGCACTGTTCTATGTGGCTTTTAAATTTATTTTTTATTTCGTGTTTTAATTTTTCAATATCTACTGATTTTGCATGCCAATTGATTTGATGACGATAAAAAAAGCGACTTAAACAAAGGGTTCTAACATAGTGAATACCAATGAGCTCATCAATAATATGAATACGGTAATCAGCTCGCATGCGTTTGTGGGCTATAAATATGGTTGGAATCCCCATGGCAATGGCAGGCATAGCGCATAGGACTTACGCGAAATCGAATTTTACTTGGGGTTGTCTGAGTTCATTAATCATATATTGGTCTAATAAATTGTCTTTTATTTGGTAAATGGTTTTAGCTGCATGATGAGCGACAGATTTGAGTTTAAGCCAGACCAAATAGGCACAAGTGATATGATTACGCTGAATACGTTGCTTGCGGCACTGACATTTAGCTACGCCAGTCAATTGTTTAGCTTCGCGGTGAAACTCCTCAACACACCATCGGATGTTATACACATTTTGTATAGCCTCAGCGGTTAATTGAGATTTATCGTTAGTGACAATAAAGTCCGTTCGGCAGGTAGAGGCCGTAATGCGGTAAAGTTGCACATGAAAATCATTAGGAAATTTATTCAGATGCACTGTCTTTCCCTGTGCGAGTGAGGTTTGATCCCAGGAGAGTTTTGAAGTAGGTATATGATGATAATCTTGCTCAGTTTCGCTCACCAAGCGATTGGCTTTGATAGGACAATAAAATAGTTTACCCAGTGAATCAATCGTTAACATCACTTTATGGGTGGCATACCAGCTATCCATAAGAACACCTTTGTAAGGTAATTGCTTTTGATAATGAATATTACGCTGCATATCAAATAAATGGTCAAGCTTGCTCTTACCGTCTTGTTCTGGCGCATAAATACGATAATCAATCACCCAAAACTGCTCAGTCTCCGGATTGACATAAATTGCATTGACCACACCTATCCCATTAATAACCTCTTGGCTATTACCACTATATTGATAACGTGCTAAATCAATCGCCTTAGCATAGCTCTTATCTAGTACAGTATCATCGTAAACGATAAAGCTATTTTCACTCAACACTACCTGATGTTTTGCATGTTCCCACAGCATTCTTGGGGATAACTTCTCACTAGCAAGATAACGATTATAGGAGTCGTGACTAATACCTTCCTTATATTTGGCTACATAGGTTAATGTATAGTTGGTTTGGCTAGAGAGTAAGTATTGACAATAATCAATACGATTAACTTTTCTTCTACGTGACATCTCTTTAGGCATCTCTTTCATTATTTTCGACATCTTAAACAATTAGTGAAAAAATAATAAGTAAAATTCACTCAATTTATCCTCTCGCGTAAGTCCTAGCGCAATGAATTTTGTCTGTAATAATTAATTGAGCCTTTCTCTTATAGGTGTTATACACATCCCTAGCGATGGTCAATTTAGAGTGATGATCAATATTACAGGGCAGGCGGATATTATGATAGACAATCAGTGCTTTTTTCCGCAGTTTACGAGGAACAATTTTGCGTAATTTTTTATTTTCAATAACAATATAAACTAATCCATTTTCTGGCTCTTGCTCTCGTTTCGGTAATGTTAATGTAGCACACCAGCTATGAAAACATTGTATTCCTTTTGATTCTAATAGATTTTTTGTACCCTGATCACGACAGCCGATAGGCTCATACTGCTTTAAATAGCTAATAGATTGGTCTGTTAGGAATTTTGATTGCTCTTTTCGAGCAATATGAAAACCAAAAAAGAGAGGATGGATATGTTTAGAGGGAGGCCAGCCTGTGCCATTAATAAACCAACCATTAAGTACCACATGAATTGGTGGTTTTAGAGTATGGAATTCTGCCATTTGTTCGCGTCCAATGGCAATCGTATTTTTTTCATTGAGCCCTAGAAGCTTTAATACAGCAATGGTTTGTATTTCGTCTCCTATATTATGATGATAATGGAGTTGATCATTAAAGTGATACGTTAAATAACCAAATCGCCTCATTGTTTTTTTAATCCCTTAATATTAACTTTTATGAAAGATTAGATTGTTTTAAAAATATAAATTATTTGTTTGCAATATACAAAGAATAATGATTTGTGAATGCTTTATCAGGAGTTTCGCATTTAGTAATGAACTATTATAATTTTTAGGATTGAACGAACGGAATAGGAAACCCAGATTGTCTCGACACAAATGCACAAAAGAACTTTATAGAGCCTTCCTAGAAGCGAGCAGTGTACGTTACTCAGGATTAGCGTTATCAGAGGTGAGTCCAGAAACAGCACTCTCCCATGACAGTATAAGCCGATGGTTATCGGATCAAAATTTTAGACCGTCCCAGGTTTGGCAAACGGTACGAGCCTATGTAGATCATTCAACTCCATCGCTATTAATAGTGGACGATAGAGTGTTATCAAAAATACACAGTAAAAAAATAGATTTGGTTCATTATCAATATTCGGGTAATGCCCATGATGTGATTGCAGGGATAGGTTTAGTGAATTTGGTGTGGTATGGATTAGAGGAAAGAAAAGGAGTTCCAGTGGATTATAGAATTTATGATAAAGACAGTGATGGCAAAACAAAAAATACCCATTTTTGTGAGATGCTTTCCTTGGCAAAGAGCAGAGGGTTTATTCCTGAGGCGGTGGTGATGGATTCTTGGTATTCAAGTTTAAAAAACCTCAAAGCAATAAGAGATCATGGGTGGACTTGGGTCACTCCTTTGCGAAAAAACCGCAAGGTGAATAGAAATCAAACATTAGAAAACTTAGTCATTCCAGATGAAGGGTTGTCTATTCATCTACGCGGCTATGGGTGGGTTACGGTATTCAAGTTCGTGGCTAAAAATAGCCGCGTTGATTACGTGGCGACTAATATGACTCACCCGACACGAGAAACCATTCAATCTATTGTGCAGGCGCGTTGGTCAATCGAAACTTATCATCGGGAACTTAAGCAGACTTGTGGCATTGAGCGTTGTCAGGCACGAAAGGGTCGAGCGCAAAGAAATCACATTTGTATGGCCATTATCGCTTGGATTAATAAAAATATGCGTCGCCTACAAGACAAAATCTCTTTTTATCAGCAAGACTGGCATACCATCAAGCCTGCTATCACTCAAAGCATTCGATCTATTATGCCATTCACCTAAAAACAAAAGTGCGAAACTCCTGTTTATAAACAGTGTAAATAAGCTTAAGGTCTGTTTATATGGGCCAGTCACTGATAGAGGTCAATTGAATCTGCTGGGCAAAAGGCTAAGATGCTCTAATTGGCTAGATAGATCATTTGTTCTGCCAACTTTTCAGATCATATTTTGCAGTTTCATAGTGACTTTTAATTATACTATTTTTTATAAGTATTTGTTTATAAATATTTTTTATTATAAATTTCATATAACTTTCTATTTAGGGTATTATACCTCTCCTAATAATATATTGATAAATTGGTGATATGACACAGGCTAAATTAATTAATTGGACAAATACGATATTCCTAACGCTCACCCCGATTGTTGGTATCGTTGGTGCCATTTTGTTGTGTTCCTTCTCTCTAGTCCATTGGCAGACATGGTTATTAGCAGGTGCCTTATTTGTCATAAGTAGCTTATCTATTACAGCCGGTTATCATCGTCTTTTTGCACATAAAGCGTATAGAGCAGCATGGCCAGTTCGTTTATTTTTTATATTGTTTGGTGCCGCTGCTTTTGAAGGAAGCGTATTAGAGTGGGCAACAGATCATCGGGATCATCATCGTTATACAGATATGGATAAAGATCCTTATAGTGTGAAAAAAGGGTTTTGGCATGCTCATATGGGTTGGTTATTAAGATTAGATAGTAAAAAGCGCCATTTTAATAATGTGGATGATCTTAAAAAAAGTAGGTTGTTACGTTTACAACACCGTTATTATCTTTTATTTTCTATCCTGATGGGGTTTGGATTCCCAACCGCTCTAGCAGCATTGTGGGGGGATCCGCTCTCTGGTTTAATAATTGCAGGGGCATTGCGTATTGCAATCGCGCATCAGAGTACCTTTTGTATTAATTCATTGTGCCATATTTTAGGTCAGCGCAGTTATTCTAAAAAAATTTCAGCGTGTGATAATTGGCTCTCTGCATTGATTACTTTTGGTGAAGGATATCATAATTACCATCACCGATTTCCAATTGACTATCGTAATGGAGTGCGTTTATATCAGTTTGATCCTACTAAATGGCTTATTTGCGGTTTGTCTTATCTTGGATTAGCATCGCAATTACGTCGTATTCCTCGATATCGCATCATTCAGGTAATGGTGGAAGCAGATCAAAGTTTAGTAGCAACTAAACCTCGACATCATTTATTGCATTCATTACAAGAATCAATTATGAAAACTATCGCTAAGATTCGAGAATTTGAAAGTGCTTATGCCAGATGTCGCTCAAGAGAGTATCGTATTAAAATAAAATATGCCAAAAGCGAATTACGAGATTTATTTTATGCTTGGAAGCGTTTAAGGTATTGTCCGGTAGTTTAAAGTTATTTAGAATGATTTCTACGTTTTCTCGATAGGTTGTTGTTGCGTGACCTTTTTTTTCCAGAAGACTTTTTGTAACGAGTAGTTTGTTTTTGCTGCTCTTTTTGTTTTGGTTTTGCTGATTCTATTTCATAGGAGGGTAGAGGATTTGATTGTTGCATTAAGTACACCAATGCTGTGGCAACTTCTTTAGGAGTACAGTTACTTTGTTCTACAATGTTATCGATCATTGCAGAGTAAGGTTTTAGTCGTTTGTCTTTTGCCATCACATGAGTGATTTTTTCAGTAAGCTGTTCGTTACGTTTCTTATTCATTTCTTTTAATGAGGGTGGTTCCATTGGCTCGATTTTTTTATGGATAGCACGTTCAATTTCACTGAGTAGTCGATGTTCTCGAGGTGTGACAAATAATAGGGCTTTGCCTTTGCGCCCTGCACGTCCTGTCCTACCGATACGGTGGATATAAGATTCTGCATCGTAAGGGATATCAAAATTAATAACATGGCTTATGCGATCTACATCAATACCACGTGCTGCCACATCCGTTGCAACGATAATGTCTAAAGAGCCCGTTTTAATTCGATCAACCACTTTTTCACGCAGTGCTTGACTCATATCTCCATGAAGTGCTGCTGCTGCATATCCACGAGCCTGTAGTTTTTCTGCTAACTCACTGGAGCTGTTTTTCGTTCTTACAAAAACAATAGCTGCCTGAATATCTTCTATCTCAAGAAAGCGTGTTAATAATTCTATTTTTTGGTTTTTTGAAATGCTAATATAAGATTGTTTGATTAAATTTACCGTGTTTTCTTTAGGTTGAATGTAAACGCTTGTGGCATTTTTTAAATATTTTTTGGCAATTTTTTGAATAGAAGCTGGCATCGTAGCTGAAAATAAAGCAGTTTGGTGATGGTGAGAAATTTGATTAAGAATCCATTCAATGTCTTCAATAAATCCCATTTTTAACATTTCATCTGCTTCATCAAGTACAATCGTTTTTAAATGATCGATCGCTAAAGTACTGCGACGAAGGTGATCCATTAAACGTCCTGGTGTGCCAACGATAATGTGAGCCCCTCGCTTTAAAGCACGTAGTTGGATTTGGTAATCTTGCCCTCCATAAATAGGAGTAACATGAAATTGTTTTAAATGTTTTGCATAGCTTTGAAAAGCTTCAGCTACCTGGATCGCAAGCTCGCGTGTTGGTGTAATAATTAAAGCCTGTGGCTTTTTCAAAGACAGATCTAGATGCGATAGAATAGGGAGCGCAAAGGCTGCCGTTTTTCCAGTTCCAGTCTGCGCTTGCGCTAACAGATCATGGCCTTGCATTAAGATAGGAATGCTTTTTTCCTGTATAGGCGTTGGTATTTCATACCCTAGCTCAGTGAGTGCTGATAATAGAGTAGGAATTAGTTTCAGTGGATGAAAAGAGGTAGCTGAGGTCATATGATTCTCGGTTATTTTAAGTGGGGCTGATAGTGTGCTCAGAGTATACTTTTTAGCCTTGTAAATCAATTGATATAAAGCTATAACTACCTCTTTTAGCAATATTAGCTTTTTATTATTACCTACTTTAGCAGATTTGATTGCTTCCTATCTTACACTCCGTCTGAAATGATATGAATTGCTTCTTCATGGTGTGTCAGAAATTTTAGTCTTCTCATACACAAGTAAGTGCCAATTGTTAAGGCAAGAATAGCTTTTTTAGTATCTTCACTTTAAAAAATAGCGAAAAGAGCTATTTTGATGAAGAAAGAGAAAAATTAAAGCAAGCAGGAAATCGCTTGACTCAGTTGGAGCAGTATGTAGCTGCATTACATAAATAAGTAGTTTATTTTCTTTATTGTAAAAATATATTATAGTAGTTTTTCTTAAGGACTTTTAATTAGCAGGGAATCCAATGTTTAAACGTTTAAATTTAATTAAAATAACAAGCTTGGTTATTTTCTTTCTACTTTTCTCATCTAATATTCTAGCAGGTACCACTGATTTTCAGACTATTGGACCCTATGGTGGCAATGTATTATCGATGAGTAAAGTTAATGGCAATATATACATTAGTCTTAAGGGAGGAGCAATTTATAAATCCCAAGATGAGGGTGAGCATTGGGAGAAGGCCATGTCAGGTTTAAACTCCACTCTTTCAGGCCTAAAATATAGAGATGATATTCTTCAGCTCAAAACTATCAACAATAGTCTATACGCTTTTTCTAAAAACACTTTAAGCAGGCAAAAATTATATAAACTAAATCCAGAGCAAGAGAGATGGGAACCTATACTTCAAGATGGTTTAAATTTATCATTTAGGACTCCTAAAGAATTTTGGATCTCTCCAACAGGAACTCTTTATTTAACAACAGATTCAATTTCTTATGTATTAAAACCTAATGATTTTAGATGGAATTACTTTAAACCTGATGATGATCGTTACACTATGGAGCTTGGAGGTGTTTATTTTTATAAAAATGATATTTATGTATATCCTGAAGAAATGTACCCTACTATTGGCACTCCAAGATTTTTCAAATCTTCAAACGATGGAGTAAGTTGGCAACGTATCAGCACTAAAGGGCTGCCTACAATAAAAGGATTTTATCCAAAAATTGTTTTAAATGGCATGATTATAGCACTTAACGGTACTAAATATGTTACTGTAAAAAAGTTAGGTGTTTATCAGTTTAATCCGGCAAGTAATTCTTGGCTAAGTTTCAATAATGGTCTGAATAATCTTTCAGTACATAAAATATTTTACTATGACAATGCTTTGATGGTTCAAAATGATCAGGGCCTTTTTAAATATGACAGTAATACACGTGTATGGGTGAGTTACCTAAATGATGATCTATCAAAGGGTCATATTGTCTATTATGATAATCAATCTATTTATGTAGCTGCAAAAAATAATTTATTTCAACGTAAAATAGGCAGTACTAGTTGGAAGAAAATAATTCAAAATGGAGTAACAGAAGAATCTTTTAAGGGTTTATTTTCAGATAATGAAGGTAATTTATACGCATTTAATGATAATATATTACTTCAGTTAAAAGCAGGGCCTAATGAACAATGGAATGATATTTCAGTGCAGCTTGAAGGGGCCTCATTAAAAGCTGTTAAAACGAGTAAAGATAAAACTAAGTTTTATTTGGTGACCACTAATAACAAAGTGTTTGAATACAATCCCCAAAATAGATTAAAAGATATCACTTATAATCTAAGTGCTTATAATAACTTTTTTGGACTAAATATTGATTATAAAAATAATTTGTATCTAAGTGTAAATCGTGATGTCTATAAATTAGCTAAAGATGCTAAAACATGGACTCAAATCACTTACAATCTTCCAGTTTATGTAAAAATGTTTTGTATAAACTTTGATGGAACAGTATATGCCTTAGGTGGCCCAACAGGTTTAATATATAAATTAAATCCAGATAGTACGCGTTGGCAAAAAGTGGACACAAGCTTTACTGTACAGGGAGTGAATAAGATACTACTCTCTCATGGTTACCTATATGCTATTACGGGTACCATCTTCTACCGTCCTTACAATATTTATCGATTAGAATCTAATAATTCCTGGACACTTATTACTAATGCAGGAGGAGTTAGTAATAAGAATGACGATAAAGTATTTGAAGCGTCAAATAACTATCTATACGCTGCAGGTTATGATAGAGAAACTGACAGATCTTATTTAATGAGAACTGGGTTCCCAGAAACTAAAGAGACCTGGAAAATCTACAACCAGAATCTACCTTTAAAAGGTAACAGAGGTATCAACTTGTTATCTATTAACTCTCTAACAGATGAATTGTATGCTTTTTTACCGCATCACGGAATTTATAAAGCTTATGAAAAATTACATCAGTCAGCAAATATAAAAGCCATATTAAGCACCAAATACTATCAAGATAAATACACTTATTTCTTTTTAAAAACAGGTCACTATGCAAGATTTAATAACAATACAGATCAATATGAATATACATCAGATTTAAGTGCCTGGGGGATCACGCATAAGCAAGCAACTCTTATAAGCGGTGCTGTTGAATTAGATAAATACCCTGATAAGCGATATCTTTTCTTAAAAAATGGGACTTATTTGCAGCTCAAGGGTGATAAGCTAAACGGAAACCCTAAAGATACAGCGGCTAATTGGAATATCCCTAGGCAGGATGCTCAAAACATTTGTGGATCTATTGATAATTTAGAAGACACTTTTTCTAGATATGTCTATATCTTTATTTGTAATGGGACCTATTATAAATACGATGGACAAGAAGACAAAATGGTGGCTGGTCCACGAGATTCAACGACATGGGGTTTAAATGCTTGGGAAGTAAGAAATATTATAGGGATAATAAAATATAGTCTACATCCTGATAAAACTTACTTCTTTTTTTCCAATGGAACGTATCGTCGCTATGATGATTCTTCAAACAAAATGGATGCAGGATATCCTTTAAAAACTTATTCAAGATGGGGATTTTAATATCGTTCCAGCTTTTGCAACAATAGCGTTTTCCAGAGCTCCCAGTGCTAAGATCTTTAGGACGGGCGAGAAGATGATTGTTGTTGTTCTACTGGTTGATTATTAGAGTGGTGCCAAAATGACATAGAATTAAGCGTTGCTTGCATTTTTTGAAAAGATGTTGTTTTTGCTTTTAATTCTTTGCTTTTTTTCTTATTATATTGATCTAATGATTCAGCCATCTTAGCCATCAAGCACCAGTCTTTATAACTAAAACTAGGACTTGCCACAACGTGTGGAATATTTTCTTGTATACGATCAATTTGTAAATCTAAATCACTAGATTCTATTAGTTGTAGTTGCTCTTTTTTAGCATGCAATGGTGTGCCTCGTAATAACATAAGAGGGTATGCATAGATCGTTGGGACACCATAATCTTTGCAAAATTCAATGGATTCCTTGAAAGACTGAACAGTTTGATTGGGTAAGCCAAAGATTAAGGAAACCTCTGTTGCAATACGGCGATCACGGGTTTGGGAGAGTATATGTTGCACTTTGGTCATATTGTTCGGTCGCTGAATAATTTTAGCTTCCGTAGGATCAGTAGTTTGCAAACCGAATTCTAAAACAACGTGCGCTGTTTTATTCAAGGTTTCAACAGCCTCTAAAAATTTATCTTGTACCATTTCAATACGACATTGTAGAGCTAACTTTCCCGTGTATTTTCCTTCAATTAATTGATTAAGAATGGCCATATAATTGGGCCCTGAGTTAAATGTTGGATCTAATATTGCAATATCTTGAATAATCGGGTTCTTTAGAATCCATTGTGCTTCTTCCCTGACACGAGAATATTGAAGTTGCCGCCGTGTCATACCGGAGTCTGATTCTCGATGTTGACAAAAAGCGCACCGGAACGGGCAGCCGCGCTGTGTTTCCCATCGTATGAAAGGCTGCGGTTTAATGATACCCGTTAGATAAGGTGAAGGAAGGTGTTCTAAATCAACGTTAGCAGATTGGCTTAAATCGGGCTCACCTGCATAATGGACTCCAGCTATAGGGGGTTTTTCTTGTTCAGACAACCACAGTTTAGCCAAGGCGTCTTCCCCATAACCACGTATAAAAACATCTGCTTGAGGGTAGTATTTTTCTAAACCTTGCTTTGTGTAACTAATTTGTGGACCACCCAATATCACTCTTCCTGGAAACTGCTCTTGCTTTAAGGTATTTAGTAATGTTTGAGTCAGTGGTTCATGCCAAACATAGGCACCCATCGCGAGATCGACTCCTTCTTCAGCATGATTCATTACAAATTCTATGACATTTTTAATATTAAAATATGTATTATTCATTGCCCAAGATTGAGGAATAACTGGAATTTTTTCCTGATGCAGTTTAGCGACAATAGAGGCTTGGCCTAGTGACATCGGTGGGTCTTTAGGTCGTGTCCAATCTAATGATAGCAGTAATAATTTCTTCCTTACACTATGTAATTTTGTGAGATGTGGGAGATAGGTTAATCCTTTTTTATACATAGTAAGCTCTTTTTATTAAAATGTAGGTTAAATTTATTACTTATCTATGCTAGTGTGACTTAGATTTTTTTAGATTAATATTTTTATTCTACTTAGAATGAATAAGTATCTTACTTAATTTATTTCAAGATACAAATTTTTTTATTTTTAATGAAAATTACCGCAGGGATTTGATTTAGAACTTAGATTTAAAATTATATTGATTTTTGTCACCATTATCTCGATAAACTATGCAACAATATTCGTCGTGTTTCAATTGATTTAGAAAGAGGGGGATAGAGGAGGTGGGTGGGGCTTGAGAGTATTCAACAGATGTTATAACGTCCTCATACGACTTTAGGCCCATAGTATAAGAATGAGGATTGATTACTGCTTGCTTCATGATCAAAAGGGAAAGGAAGTGCATTGATGGAAACAGGTCAAACAAGAGTGGTTCAAAAACCGATTAAGGATGTTTTAGTGATTGAAGATCGCGAGAATCTACAAAAGCTCTATCAAGTAAAACTTCAAGAGATGACTCTTAATTTTGACTGTGCTTGCAATGGTGCCCAAGCATTGGAATATCTCGCTCAAACGTGCTACTGTTTGATTCTATTAGATTATGGCTTGCCGGATCTGCTTGGAACAGCTGTGTGCCGCAAGATCCGAGAAGATATCACTCTCGGTCATACTACTACGCCTATTGTCATAATTTCGAGTATTGGAGATTTAGTGGCTCAAAAATGTCGGCGTGCCGGTGCTGATAAGGTCTACTTAAAAACAATATTAGCCACTTCAGAGTTTGAAACCATTGTTAAAAAATATATGAGGTGATTTTTTTTCTCATAAAAACTCTTTTTTGAGTACATTGATTTTAAAAAACTCCTGGATTCGATGCTTTTTTAATACCTAAGCTGGAATGAAGGAATCAACCACATCGAATCACAGGAGGGTTGTACGAACCAGAAATTACTTTCCTTCTTCTCAATAGCTTTAGACAGATTGTAGATATTTCTTTCTTGATATAAGGTACACGTGTTTATATGGATACCATATGACTGATTGATTCGATTCACACATTTCATAACATTGAGGGATAGCGATCCCAAATACTATGTTTCTTGAAGCTGTTATTGTTTTTCTATTATGGAGGTACAAACTTTTACCTGTCGTTGCAATATTGCTAACATCCAAGGCACGAGCAGTGTGTATAATTGTACTAATATTTCCCTGATCTTGTAGGTTTTCCAGTAATACTGTTATATGTCTTCTTCCGAAACGAGA
Source organism: Coxiellaceae bacterium (assembly GCA_965214015.1). Taxonomy (GTDB): domain Bacteria; phylum Pseudomonadota; class Gammaproteobacteria; order Coxiellales; family Coxiellaceae; genus CBDCAS01. Next base: position 131,825 of record CBDCAS010000018.1, on the reverse strand, counting down.
GGATTTTTAAATTGAGGTTACTGCAATAATAGGGATTGGATATTTAGAATTATTAATTTTTTTTTAAATCTAAAGCTCATTGAATAATATCTTCACCTTTTATAGCGCCATCCTATAGAGTCGATTGGTATCGAGCATGTTGAAACCATCCGAGCAATTTGTTTTCAGTAATTTTTTCTAACACATACTTAAGTGCCTTTTGAAAATTCGCTAATCTCCTAGCTTCAATTTCTTTCAAAATATTCTTAACAAAAGACCAAGCCATTTCAAAATGTACCAGCTGCTATGGTTTTTTTCTGAAAAGTGTATCGGCATTTCCAATAGGAATGGTTTTTAAGCGTTTCTTATAGTGCCATCCTATTTAGTCGATCGGTAACCAGCATGTTGAAACCATCCAAGCAATTTGTTTTCAGTAATTTTTTCTAATGCATACTTAAGTGCCTTTTGAAACGACGCCAAAGTTCTAGCTTCTATTTCTTGTAAAATATTCTTAACAAAAGACCAAGCCATTTCAATGGGATTAAAATCAGGTGAGTACGGGGGCAAGAAATCGATACTCGCACCTGTAGCATGTATTGCATCCTGTACACGCTGAGTCTTATGAAAGCCGACATTATCAAGTAAAACAATATGATGCGGCTGTAATATTGGGCATAAATCGTGAGCAATGAAATGATAAAAGATATCGCCATCAGTTGCCCATGGTCCATACAATGAAGCTTCAACGCGTGCTGTTGATATTGCACCAATGACCGAAAGTTTCATACCACGATTAAATGGCTTCGGCATATGCACGCGTTGTCCGATTGGCGCACGTGCATAATTGAGCACCATATTCAGGTAAGCCCCCATTTCATCAATAAAAATCAGGCGTTCTGGGTCAACGTCCTTATATTTTTTTATGTGCGCCTGTCTTTTTTTTCGACGTCCGGACGTAACTGCTCCTGTGCAAAAAGACTTTTCTTTTTTCGCGTTATCGCTAATGTTTTTAAAGCGCGAGACATCATCGATTGACTCACCGTTTTTTTGTAATAGTGCTTATATTTTTTACACAGATGCTTAACTCGAATATCAGGTTTATCCGTTACCCAACTCTCAATTTTTTGCAGGTGATTTCCTGATATGACAGGCTTTCTACCACGTTGATAAGGTTTGGGGGCTAAATCATTTTGTTCATCACGACGCAAATAAATACGTAACGTCGCTATGCCAATTTTGAATAGTTCAGCTGTTTCAAGTTGCGTACTCCCACCTTTTCGATAATGGGAAACGGCTCGTTGCCGTAGTTCTAGTGGATAAGCTGCTGGCATTTTTTGATCCTAAAGAGCGACATTATACTCATCTTGAACGCTAAACTCTATAGGATGGCGATATAAGGGAAATTTTTTTTCTTTTCCGTTATGTTTTTTTCATAAATCTAAGAGATGTAAAAAAGTGTATGAGGGGCTCTACGGTATGGATGCTTATTATGATTGGGTTATTCTTTAGATAAAAAACCATCATAGCAATCTTCTGATTTAAAAAAGAGGTGTGTGATACAGACTCTGCACGCTGACTATGGGATGTTATCACTCTGAGATGACATGACGGTTTTTACTTTAAATAAACGATGTACTTATGAGAAAACCCTCTATTATTCTTCAAAGGATACCAAATCGCAGATCGACGCATAAAGAGCGAGAGAGCTGCTATCGCACCCTAAAGCAAGGCGCAGATCAAAAAATAGGTCTCATCAAAAAATTTATTGCCACTTATTCAAGACAAACAGGGTGGTCTGTCTTCTGGCCTTTCTGGCCTTTCGGATCCAGCTTACGCCTAGAGTCTATGGATGCTCGTCCACTCAAAGTCACCCTACCCCGTGACATAAAAACACTCTATGATCAGCAGATTTCTTCTGATATGTGCCCTTTGATAAAAGACTTTTGTGAGGAGATTCGGGAATCACGTGACCCTCAGTCAGACTTTTTATTATCGACCTTCCTGATAGCCTTGCTCAAATCAGTCCCGCATTTAATCCCATTGAGTTACTTTCCAGGCATATTGACCGCTTCTGATCCAATAGCTGCCCGATCCAAGCTGACAAAGCCTTTCACGAACCGTTCTCAAGACAAAGAGGTGTGTGCTGCTTATCTGAAGATTGCCTTTCTTTGTACTTTGGAAGATGCCACAAAACGAGATTATCTTCGTGTTGAACAGCTCTGTTCATTGTCTCTACCGAAGCATTATTTTACGAACGATTCAATTGTGCAGTCGAGCGATGCAAAAACAACCGCTTCCTTTTTAGCGTTGTTAGATGGAATGATCGCACCTAGGACTCCCTATGCCGCTTTTATGCCGGAGTTAGAGGCAGCTCGCAATGATCATCAGCTCGGTGCACGTAGTATTCAATGTGAGACGTCCTCCGATCAGGAAGCAGATTTTAAAGCAACCCTGAGAGGAGATGCGCAGGCAAGAGCGCGTTTAATAGCACAGGCTCAATCAGGAGATATTAGTGCTCATTATTATTTAGGGGCTGTCTTTGAATATGAAAAAGACTGGCTCAAAGCCCAAGGGTATTATGTAAGTGCTGCCATGCATGAGCATGTGTTATCGATGTATCAGTTGGGGCGTCTCTACCAAGAGGATCGATACACCGATGCCTCACTGTGGTGGCGTAGAGCTATAGCTTCCGGATATTGTATGCCTGCATTGCATTGCTTAGTGGAGCAAGCCCACTCTGAGCCTCAAGCAGCCCTTCATCTGGGCACGATGTTTGAGTATGGGGAAGGATTTGATATCAATATTACTCGTGCTCTCGATTACTACCGTCAGGCACATAGCTTAGGGAATGCAGAAGCCAGCGCTCGATTAGGTCAACTCTATGAAGTGGGTATACCTTCTAGTGTTTTAAAAAATACAAAACGTGCGTGCCACTATTATTTGGAAGCGGCTCTTCGTGGCCACATCGAATCATTAGCGATAGTAGCACGACTTTTGAATACCTTGGAGGACGATACGCTCCATTCTCAGTTCGCTGACCTTTATTGGACTGCTTGTCAGGATCAGTCTGTGTCCCTACAGTGGTATTTGAATTCGGTTGAACGCAATCTAAAGCCTATAAAGGCTGTCATCGAAAAACAGCCAGAACTGGCAGCTAAGATAGCGCACTGCTATGAACAGGGACATTTAGTGGCTTGCAATCAAGACGAGGCCTTTTATTATTACGGCTTGGCGATGTCTCAAAAGCATGAGGCCTCTTGTCAGCATGTGCATTCTCAAGCAAACTTAGGGAATTGTGAGGCTCAATATACCCTAGCGTGTTATTACCAAGCCACTGAGAAAAAGACCGCTCTGGATTGGTATCTACGGGCTGCAGAACAACAACATACAAGGGCCCTCTCGCGCTTAAAAACCCTCTGTCAGGATCATCCCTCATGTGCTTATTGGGCAGGACAAAAGTATCAAATGGGCAGTGAAGGAATCGCTCAAAATAAGTCAGCTGCTTTTCAATATTACGCGCTTGCTGCACGCTCTGGTCATGCCGAAGCTAAAAAAACTTTGGAGTCAGCTGCTGTCGCAGGCATTGCCTCTGCCCAATACGCATTGGGGCGACATTATTTAGGGGAGGCCTCCATAGCCGTTCACTGGTGTGCGAGAGCGGCAGAACAAGGTCATACTGAAGCTGATGCTTACTTAAAAAAGACCTCTTTTAGTGCGGAAGTTTATGTTGCCTTAGCGCGCTTATATGAACACGGTGGCGAGGGTATCAGTTGCAATGATACCAAGGCAGTGATGTTCTATCATAAAGCCAGTGCTTTGGATCACATTCCCGCTTTGTTACAACTGGGGGAGTGGTATCAAATAGATCATCCTCATCAAGCTAAAGACCTGTCTCAAGCCTTCCAGTGTTATCAACGTGCCGCCGATTTAGGGTGTAGCCAAGCTCTTCCTGTTTTGTCGCGTCTTGCTCAAAATTGCAAAGCATGGAAAGAGCAATTATTGCGTAGTAATCACAACAGTTTTTTTAGAAAAAAACAGGTTTCCCAGGAAACACTTAACACCTCTTCATCCAGTCCCGGGAGTTCATGATGCGCAATTTCAATTTATATGACACCTTAGGAGTCACTGCAGAGGCTACCCAAAAAGACATTAAAAAAGCCTATCAACGCCAAGCCCTTATTTCCCATCCCGATAAAACGAGGGGCAGCAGTGAGCGGATGAAACTCATTAATCAAGCCTATGCCATCCTGTCCGACACTGATAAGCGTCGTGAGTTTGATCAGGTACGAGATTGTTTTCAAGAAGAGGACGATCAGGCGAGTGCTCAGTCTGCATTTCATGAGCGATTAAGTACGGCGGGTATCCCGTACTCACAAGAATTCAGAGCGCGTCATGCTCATCTTGTTCTAAAGTTTTCTAAGACACCATTACTCCGTAAACGTGGGTACAAGCATTTTCATGCCTTGGCGGCTGACGCATGGCAACCTGAGGTGTGGCGACCATTGTTCGAAGGACTGCTCAAAAAAATACCCTCTGCCTCAACGCAATGCGTTCAGGCACTGTCTGAGGTTATCACTAGGATGAGACAAGGGAAGCGTGATAGTTCTGTGATGATTTCGGCAATTAAAGATTTAGTCGCTCAAAAATGTCAGGAGGCCGGTGCAGATGCCGTCTATTTGAAAACCGTGTTGGCGACTTCAGAATTTGAAACCATCGTTAAAAAATATCTGAGATGATTTCCATTTTCATAAAACTCTTTTTTAAGTACATTGATTTTAAAAAACTCCTAGATTCGATGCTTTTTAAATACCTAAGCTGGAATGAAGGAATCAACGACATCGAATCCAGGAGGATTGTACGAACCAGAAACTACTCGTCCTTAAGAACCCTGTCAATCTATTTTGAGTGAATATAGCGATTTGATGACAGAGCGATTAGTCTGTAGAGGATTTGAGTGTCTTTAAAGTGGCGTCAAAAGCGTTTTGTACTCGTTGATACAAGAGTTCTAAGACGACTTTGTTGTTAGGGACTTGCTTGACGGCCTTATGAAAGAGAATCAGCGACTGCTCTAAGCGTGGAAGTGCCACATGGCAAAGTGCACCTTCTTGATGATGGAGTTCCTCACGGAGTGCTTTGAACTTTTGTTCTTTATAGGTAGTGGCAATGAGTTGTTGAGAGTGTTTAAGATCTTGGATGTAATTGCTTAATAAATTGCGCACAAAGGGTTCGTCTTTATGATATCTTTCTAGACAGGCTTGCCAATCGATCAGAGGCAGCGATTCATTGTCGTCTTTGAGGTCGATTTCTTTTTCTTGCTCTTTCTCGTGTTCTTGTTGTTCTTGATCCCAAACCCAGTGTTGTAATAATGGGGTTAATATTTCCTCATCGACTGGTTTGCCAATCACCTCATTCATACCGGCCTTAAAACAGGCTTTGCGATATTCAGGATTTTTAGCATGACCGGTTAAACCAATAATAGGCCCCTTCCATCCGCTCTCGCGCAGCTCTTGGGTGACTTCTATACCTGACTTATCAGGTAAGCCAACATCCATAAAAATAAGATCATAGTGTTTTTGAGCGGCCTGATCTAAAGCGGATTGGCCGGTAGCGGCAATATCTGCGGTACAGCCAGTTTGTCGTAAATAATATTGATGAGTATGTGCAATCAATGGATGATCTTCCACCAGAAGTACGGTGGCTTTCTTCTTTGGAGAATCGGGATGCACTTGATGAGATTCTATAGTTGCTTGGTGAGAGGAGGGGGTTGGGGCTTGTTGTTCTTGTGCAGGAGAATCAGAAGAGGCACTTGACTCTGGTTCTTCTGGATTCTGTGTCAGGTCTGAAGCGTCTGCGACTGTTAAGGGCAGGGTGACTGTAAAACAACTGCCCTTACCCAGTTCACTCTCAACATCAATGGTGCCTTGCATTTGCTCTACGTAGCACTTCACTGCATATAAACCTAAACCAGACCCTTGATAGAGCCCTCTATAGGAGGGAGTCAAAAGCGTAAAAGGCTCAAAGATCGTCTCAAACTTATCTTTAGGGATTCCTATACCAGTGTCAGTGACTCGAACTTGTAACGTTATCGGATCTCCTGGCGCAGAAGCAGTGGGTTTCTTATCTTCTACTACATTAATGTGCACAGTGACTGAACCCTGCTTTGTAAACTTCAAGGCATTATTAACGAGGTTTAATAGGGTACGACTGAGTGGATGAGGTAAGCCGGTGAGATAATGAGGTACAGATTCTTCCAGCTCCAGAGAGCAATGAATCTTTTTTTTAAGTGCCATTGATTTGACCAATTGCATGACGCTTTGTATCAATGCCTTGAGATCAAAAGCCTCTGGACTCTCTTGTAACTTTCTACCCGATTCTAATTGGAGCGTTTCCAAAATATTATTGAACAAATCCATTAAGGCACGACTGGATTCATAACCTCCTCCTGAAAAGGTTGAAACGATCTTTAATTGTTCAATCAACTCATTGCGAAAAGAAGGTGTATTTGTTATTTCTGAGTGGTCTATGAGCTGAGGGAGTAGTGTTTTGAGGATGTTATGGCTATTTTCCAAAGCCCCTAAAATACCTGACATGGGGGTTCTGAGATCATGACTCATGTTGGCAATAAATTCGGATTTAGCTTGGTTCGCTGCTTCGGCTTTTGTTCTCTCCACTTCGAGTTGTTTTTGAGTGTCTTTTAATTCGGTAATATCCATTGAAATACCAGTAACACCGATAATCTCCTTATTTTTATCTAATAAAGGTGCTTTATGAGAGAGATAAGTATATTTTTTATTGTCTGCTAACACACCTGTGTATTCAAAAACTTGTTTATTCTTAGAGTGGATAATATAGTTATGGTCTTTGTATATTTTATCTATTAAATTTTTATCAAACCCAACTTTTTCAAATTCATAAGACATTGGTTTGCCTACTAATTGCTCTGGTGATGAAAAACCAAATGCGGTTGCATGTTGCAAATTGTTTCCTACAATAATATGGTTTTTATCTGTCCAAAATAACATTACTGGGAGTGCATCTATAATATTTTGGAAGATACTTTTAGATTGTTCTTGTGCTTCTATAAGCTGTTGTTGTGTTTTTTTGAGTTCAGTAATATCCACAGAAACACCGATAATACCAATTACTTTATTATTTTCATCTAATAAAGGTTCTTTCTGGGAAAGAAAAGTTCGTTCTTTCTGGTCAGACAATTTCTCAGTATATTCTAGTACTTTTCCTTTTTTAGATTGAATGATTTCATTGTGTTCTTTATAAATCCTATCAATTAAATTACGATCAAAACCTATCTTATTAAAACTGTCTAATAATGATTTTCCAACGACTTTATCAGGTGTGGAAAAGCCAAATGCTTTAGCATGAGTTACGTTATTACCTAAATAGATATGGTTGGTATCTGTCCAAAATATTAGAGCAGGTACTGCATTAATAATGTTCTGAAATATTTTGTTGGTAAACAAAGAAGGCGATTGTTGCATTATGTTGTCCTAAGTTCATTTAAGTTATTTAAATATCCCTTTAATAATTTGTTCAAATAGAGACGTATTGTAGCACAAGAAATATTCAATGCGACCTTATTTTTACCAAGTGTATTTTGAGTATTGTGAGTGATGAGGTGAGGTGAGTTTTGATAGGCCTCTAATAATGTTAGATCACCTACTACAACATCGGTAAATAATGGCAATAGTAGAGCTAATTCGCTATTATAACCTCGTTTAATTGCCTGTTGTAATTGATGGCACCAATGACTTAAAGGTTTTGCCTTTAAGTCAAAATCTTGATTGGCTATTTGGCTAAATAAATCATTGGTTGTTATGTTATGTTTAGGCGATGGTACAATGTGAAAGGCTTTACCAGGTGTATGTGCCTGATATGCAATGGATACAATCGCTCGACTCGCATCATCGACCGTAATAAATTCACCTTTCACGTCATTGAGTTGAGGGTAGCACTTTAGATAAATACAGTCTTTAATGAGACGAGCCCAAAGCTGGTCTGTGTTACCAATTCCCGTTTGGCTGTGACATAAAATAAAGCCTAAGCGATATAGCGTGGCAGGAATACCACGACTAATGGCCTGCCAGATGAGTTTTTCAGCCACCGCTTTACTTTGAGTGTAGCCCAGATCATAAGGCAGTGCGGTTGAATAGGCATCATCCCAGACAACCGGTTGTTCTTTTAATTCGGTTTGACCATTAAAATAATGGGCGAAACTAAAAACCGCTGCGGTAGAAATATAATGCAGTGGTTTTACCTTAGTCTCTAATGCAAAATGTAGTATGTGTTTGGTTCCGATGACATTACTCTCTCGTAACGCGGAGTAGGGTTTGACAAAATTAACATCCGACGCCGCATGAAAAATAATATCAATGCATTTTGCCCAGTAACGATAAATGTTGGGTGATAAACCTAAACGAAATTGACTGATATCACCGATCACCAGTCGAATGCGGTCATTAGAATGAGCGAATAGACTCTCGAGTCGATATTTTATAACTGTATCTTTTAGTCGCTGGTTCGCGTGTTTTAAACTGTTAGCACGAATTAAACATACAATCTGTGCTTTAGTGGTTCGTAATAATTCATCTAATAGAAAAATACCAAAGAAACCGGTAACGCCGGTTAGAAAAATGATGTGTGGTTCTGAAGAGGTCGCTTTATCGACAGTATAGGGTGTCGATAAACAGGCAGCTTTCTCGAGTGTCGCTTCTTGTCTAAAGGATTCCATGCGTTTGATGGGGTTAATAAACGGTTGGTTTGGCTTTTCAATCAGTTGTGCTTGCGATTGAACAGTAGGATGTTGAAATAAATCGGTGTATGAGATTAACCAGCCTTGTTGGTGAATGCGATGTGTTAATGTCATAGCCAGCAGTGAGTTACCACCCAATGCAAAGAAATCATCGGTGATACTGATATTTTGGTACTCAGGCAGTAGTGATTGCCACAGTGTCAGCAGTTTTTTTTCAACAGTTGTTTTGGGTGCGATGGATTTTTTTTGTTGATTATTTTTAGGCTGAGGTAATGCTTGGCGATCAATTTTACCGTTGCTATTAAGTGGCAGATGATCCATAAAAACTAGATAAGACGGTTGCATGTAATCAGGCAATACAGCAGATAAATAAGAGTGAATGTTTTTTTTTAATTGCTCAAGGTCGACCAATTTGCTGTAGAGGACAATATAGGCAATCAAGCAGCCTCGATTTTTTAGGAGACGTTTTACTACCACCGTTTCTCGCACATTAGGGTGCCGCAGCAAGTTGTTTTCAATCTCTTCTAACTCAATGCGATAACCCGATAGTTTGACTTGTTGATCCATTCGTTGAACGAACACGAGATTACCATCGTCTCGATAGCGCACCCAATCGCCGGTACGATAGAGGCGACTGCCATCCTTTAAGAAGGGATTGGTAATAAATTGCTCTCTCGTGAGATCCTCACGTTGCAAATAACCACGGGCTAATCCACAACCGCTTAAATACAGCTCTCCTAAAGCTCCTGGCGGCACCGGTTGTTGTTGGGTATCTAGGACGTAAGTCGTAGTACCATCAATGGGTAGGCCAATGGGGAGTTCATCCGGTATTGGCTGACTCAGTGGAGTAGGATAGTAAGTGGCAAATACTGTTGCTTCTGTAGGGCCATATAAGTGAACTAGATGAAGTTTTTTTACATTAGAATATTGTTGTGACAGTTTTTTGTTTGTTAATTTTTCTCCTGCAAATAATAACCACTTTACAGAGCTAATTAGGTTATTATTTGAGTGTAGTAATTGATAAAAAAGTGCTGTTGTTAGTACCAATATAGTAATATTTTGTTTTATTAATAACTTCTTAAAAGCATTGGTGTCTAAGAGAACAGCCTTTGGTATAATAACTAAACTCATGCCATTGAGTAGAGCTCCCCAAATTTCAAACACTGACACATCAAATGTAGTATTACAGGTGTGTGCCATAACATAATTTGGTTTTAAATCGACATAAGTTGCTTTTTTAATTAGTTGCACGACACTGTGATGCTCAATCATAACGCCTTTGGGTTGACCAGTAGAGCCAGAGGTATAGATCACGTAGGCGAGTTGATGAGGATTGATAGAGATGTTGAGGTTATCACACACCTTTGTATTTGAACCGCTAGTATGGGCTATCTCTATTTTCTGGATATTAATTAGAGTTGCGTTTACATTACCTGATAACGTTTTTTCTCCTGAATGGTCGGTTATCACAGTACCAATAGTGGCTTCTTCTAACATAAAATGTAGACGTGATATTGGCCATTCGGGATCTAATGGTAAATAGGCGGCACCAGTTTTTAATATGGCCAGCATACTGATGGTAAAATCAATAGAGCGGGGTAGTGCAATAGCGATACAAGTATCCGCTTGAATACCAGCGTTGTTTTTTAATAAACAGTGCGCTAGCTGATTAGCCTGTGCATTGAGTTGGCCATAGCGAATCGTTTGATCACCTTCCACAATAGCTATTGCCTCAGGTCGTTGCTCTACTTGTGCTTCAAATAAAGCGACCAAGTGCTCGTTGGGTTGTGGTGCTTTTATTGTGGTGCTTTGGCTCCATTGTCGCCATCGCTGTTGTTGTTGTTGATCTGTTAAAAGTGATACGTTGTTGAGGGTGTGTTCAGGTGTGGATACCATCTGATTGCAGACAGTTAGCCAATAGTTAGCCATCCGCTCAATGGTATGATCGTAAAATAAATCGGTGGCATATTCCATTTTGATGGCTAATTGTTCTTTTTCTAACTGTGCCATCTCAAAACTAAGGTCAAATTTAGCAGAGCCAGTATCACTCATCTCATTGAAAGAGGATTCTCTTAATGAGACCTCAACCCCGTTAAAGTCCAAAGAGAGCGATGGTATGTTGTGAAAGGTCACCATCACCTGGAATAACGGATGTAAGTGGGTGCGTTGGGGTAACTTCAATGATTCTAAAATCGTTTCTATGGGGGCATTATGTTGATACGCTTCACCTAATCTTGTGTGTACTTGTTGTATTAATTGGATAATGGAGAACGTTTCATCCATGTTTAATCGAATCGGTAAGGCATTGACAAAGAAGCCAATCAGTTGGTTCCATGCCGATTGTGGTCGCTCTCCGTGAGCAACACCGAGCACTATGTCCTCTTGCGGATAATAACGAGATAAAAGTAGACCAATACTACTGAGCAAAATGGTAAACAGCGTGACATGGTTCTGTTTTGCCAAGGTTTGTAATTCTCGGGTTAATATCTTAGGCACATAAAAACAGTGAGTTTTTCCTGAGTAGGTTGTTTGTTGGGTTTGAGTCTGGTCTAAGGGCAGCTTGATACGATTCGGTATACCCTGTAGTTGTGTTTTCCAATACGACAGAGCGGGTTGGTAATTACCCTTGTTAAATTGTTGTTGCTCCCATAAGGCGATGTCGGCGTATTGCAGTGGTAAAGGGGTTAGGTTTAGAGGCAGTGCGTGCGCATGATGGTTATAAAACGCACTGAGCTCACTGGTTAACACGGGTAAGGATAAGCCATCCATCAGGATATGATGGAAAACGAGACAGAGATAATACTGTTCATTCGGCAAATGAATTAGCACTGCATGCATTAAAGGTCCTTTGGAAAGATCACCAAAATCGTGTTGAGTAATCTGATTGATTATTGTGTCGAGTTGTTCTTTTGTCGCATTGGGTTGTTTTTGATGTTCGATGGGTATTGAATCGGTGGTAATGAATTGGACGCCGACTTTAGGGAAATGAGTACGCAATATGTCATGATTTTGCACTAATGAGTGCCAAGCATTATCGAGTGCATTACAGTCTAAATTGCCTTGAAAGTGAAGGGTAAAATGCACGTTATAGCCGGCAGGATGGGTACTACGCATTGCTTGATGTGCCAGCCAGAGACGTCGTTGAGCAAAGGACAGCGGCAGCGTCGTGGGGCGAATGGTCGCTTTATTCAGTAACTCTTTTTGTTTTGTTGATGATTCGATAAGTTGGCTTAATCTTGAAGATAATGTTCTTAAGGTTGAATGGTGGAATACCTCTGCTAACGGCAATTGTATCTGATATCGTTCGAATAATTGGCTGGTTAACTGTGCTGCCAGGAGTGAGTGCCCCCCTAAACTAAAGAAATCAGTGTCGGGGCCGATCATTTCTTTTTCCACTTGTAATAGTTCGCTCCAGAGTGTTTGAATTGTTTTTTCATTGTCATTGAGTGAGATTAATGTGTGGTTATCTATTTCGGTAAAACAAGGCTTGGGTAGAGCTTTGCGATCGATTTTGCCTGTAGAGAGCAGTGGCAGTCGAGATAAAAACATAATTATATTTGGAATTTTATTTTGAGGTAATTGTGTTTTAAGGTAGGATCTTATGACTGAACCTGTAGAATTAGTCGCTGTTTCTTTTGAGATGATGATGGGCTTTCCATCATTTTGAAAAATTTGCGAATAAAATGAATTTTTTCTAAATTGCTTTGATATGTGTGGTATATCGTACTCAAAAGAAAAGAGGGTGCTTTTTTCTCTTATTAATCTGCCTTTAATCCAATAATTGGGGTGTCTTTTATTTTCACTTAGTTTGCGGTAACAGATCCCTTCAATAATATCATCTTTGTAAACTTTAATATGATTAAATGAAGGTATATAGACAGGAATCCAGCAGTGGTTATTTTTCAAAATATCAATCCATTCATTGCCAGCTGTTTGTAAGTTAAGCCAAATTAACATTCCATCTAAGTATCCTGTTTTTTTAATAATTAGCTTAATGGGGTGAGATGTTTCTAGGTTAATCTTTGATTTAGAATTAAATTGTAGATCTTCAAAAATATCTGTAGTGGATAATACACAAGATAGTGGTAAGTTTTTAATACATAATCTAAGATCAAAGTATTTATCACAGGAATCAAATATTTTATTAACGTATTGAGCAGATTGCGGAGTAAAGCCAGGATTTTTGTGTAAATTATCTGGGAGGCTAACAGCTGCAATACGTGTTAGGCTACGTTGAGGGATTATAATTCCATCGGGTTTTAAAAAATGCTCTTTAGCTCGTTTTAATATTATAGCAGCGCCTTCTGATCCTCCAATAGCACCAACGATTTCTGAAACAATAACATCCACTTTTTCAGGTAAATCAACATTTATTGCATCACCATGAATCAATATAATTTTATTTTGAAGCCCAAGTTGTTCAATCACTTTTTTTGATTTTTGATATGATTTTTCTAAGTACTCAATGGCATATACTTTACGTGCACCACACTCCACACAAATTCGAGCTAGTAAAGCTTCTTGTTCTGTACCAATGTCAACAATCACTTTGTTTTTTGCATGGTATTCTAGCGCTTTTTTGTAGGCTTTATTTCGACGATTATCAATTGTCATAGTGCCATACAAGAAATCATCGTAAATAAAATATTCTGCTACTGATGGCCATAATTCAGGTATTTTTTTTTCTTTAAAGACAATATAGGCAGATAGATAAGCTGTATTACGATGTAGTTGTTTTATAACTACATTTTGTTGCACATTAGGATGTTGGTTAATGATAGATTCAATTTCAATCGGATCAATACGAATGCCATTGTATTTAATTTGGAAGTCAGTTCTACCGATATATTCCAAACGACCATCAGCTAATCGTTTTACTCGATCACCACTTTGATATAAACGAATGGTTTGATTACTCGCTTTATCAAGCCAATCAATAAAATATTGTTGTGTTAAATCCGGTTGATGGCGATAGCCACGTGCTACGCCGATACCGCCAATATACAGCTCACCCACTTCTCCTAAAGCAACAACTTCTTTTTGTATGTTAAGTACATAGCAATTGACTTGAGGCAGTGATTTGCCAATACAGTGAGAATGTTGACCGTCGTAAACTCCCATCGTAGCACAGACTGTTGTTTCAGTTGGGCCATAAGCGTTAATGACGGTACAGTATTGATTCCAATCATCCATGATTTCTTTAGGGCAAGTATCGCCAGCGAGTACTAAGCTTTTTAAACTAATACCTTGGGATGGCATTGTATTGATTAATAAAGAAGGTGGCAATGTCGCAATTGAAATTCGATTTTTATGAAGGTATTTAATTAATGTATTTGGATTAGATAGAGTTACTTTAGAAGGAAAATAGAGACAAGCGCCTGACAGGAAAGTGATCCAAATTTCAGAAATTGAGGCATCAAAATGAAGTGCAGAAAATTGTAACACTCGACTGTGATCTGTTGATTGAAACTGATGGATTTGTGCTTTCGCTAAATTTGGTATTCCCTTATGCTCAATTTCTACCCCTTTAGGTTGGCCAGTTGAGCCAGAGGTATATATCACATAGGCTAATTGGCTGGGTTTAATCTTTATATTAGGATTGGATAATTTTTGTTTTTTTATCGTAGTATCTATTTCATCTAATGTGATGACTGGTAAAATATCATGCAATGTCTTAGTAACTTTGTTTTGTGAAACTGTAATCAGTCTCTTTGAGCCACTGCATTGCAAGATTGATCGCAATCGTGGCAGAGGGCTCTCTAAATCCAAGGGTAGATAAGCGACACCAGTTTTCAGTATGGCTAATATCGTAATGATTGCTTGTGGTGAACGTTCTAGGTATAGAGCCACCAATTGTTCTGGTTTCACACCTTGACCTAATAAATAATGGGCTAATTGGTTAGCACATCTGTTAAGTTCTATATAACTTAGCTGTTCTTCATCTGAAATCAGCGCAGTATGGAAAGGTGTCTTGTTCACTTGAGCTTCAAACAAGTCGATTACGGTATTATTTTTTTGAGAATTTTTCATTGTATTAATTTAAACCATTCTTAAAGTTAATTGGATCAAGATGTTTTTATCATAAAAGGCACGATGTAAATTTCAATATAAAATCAGTGTATTTAAATTTTAATATCGTTTTCTTTGACATAATATTGGAGAAAAGCAATGGTAATGTAGATCAATTCTAATAAACTTCTCTTCAGCAAGGAAGAGATAAATCCAATATACAAATGAACCATAAACTCTACTTCTCATTCGTCGAGATCTTAGCATAATCTCCTGTCTTATAAAGACAGATTTTATAATCAAATTTACTTACAGCTAAAGCCATGGCGCTCTGTCTTCGACTGCATAGAATAGTTAAGAAGTGCAACCACAACTTCAGGCCCAATACCAATAGACATTAAATAATGTGCCATTTGATTAGCTTTCTTGTTGAGATGTTGATAAGTGAACATTTCTTTACCTGAGACTAACGCAATGGCATCAGGAGTTTTCCTTGTTTGATCTTCAAATAAGGATGTGATAGTTATTTTTTTATTCATAATACTTATTTACCGATTTCCGTGTTGATCTTGGTAAGTGTGATTACTTTGTACAGCAGCCATATTATCTAAATTTTGGGTACGTCCATCCCAGAATGGAAAACTAAATGTGTTATTGTTGACATTTAAATATGAAAGCAGTTTCAATGCTCCATAGACACCGAATACCCCAAGTATTGTCATTGCTGCCCTATTTTTCCATGTATGCTGTGCTTTAACTTTCTCGTCTAACTTTTTCTGCTGTCTAGTATTAGAATCCAAAGTATGAAATTCTTGCCTCATTATTTGTTCGACTGTTTTTTTAGCTGAGTCTAATGCACCGCCAGCGTGTTGATCTTCAGGGTTATTCATTGCATTACCAATGAAATACATATCTTGATTGTGACTGTAACAAGGCAGAGTATTTACCCCCGATAAAACACGATGGGCTAAGCAACTATTTATCCCATATTGTTCTGTATATTGGTTAGGGGAAATAAAAGTTATTTCTCCTGAGATAGCTTCTTTAAACCCTGGAAAATATTCTTCAGTTGTCTTAAGAATATATTCGATGGATCTTTTCTCAACGGAGTTTGTATGTATCGCTTCTCGTGGCCATAAGAAATATGCCGTCAATGCGTAAATATTATCTGATTTTTTAATTGGGTGATGCTGAAACCAATGAAATCCTATTTCATTCGATAAAATACCTTGATCGTGGTCAGATAGAAATTGTTCTATGTTCGGTGGTGAAAAAATAAAGGTATGAATATCGTTTGGAAGTTGAAAACGCTTATCAACACAGACTAAAAGTGCAGCTACTGAAAGTGATGTTTTAGCGGTTGGTGGATACTGTTCCCAACCATGTGTACTTGATATAAGAATCTGTGTTGGTACTGTATATTGTTTGTTGGATTCAGTCTCTAGTATTTCTACATATTTAATTTCCTCACTAGAAGAACGATGTGAGGCTGAAATAAATTTTGTATCGAGTTGAAGTGTTCCACCAAGTAATTCATAGCGTGTGCGTATTGCGTCAATTAATGATTGAGTGCCACCGATAGGTACTCGTGGATCATCATATCCATAAGGACTCTTTAATAAGCGCTTTGCAAAAGCAAGATCAATATTTTCTACTGGTCTAAAGGAAAGATATGCTAATAACGTATGAATGATATTCCGAAATTTTAGGTTCTGCAATTGATGGGTTACTGTAGATAATTGAGCTTGCTCATTCGCATGTATCATTAAATACAGCAGATGTGTCAGATTTCGTGGATATCTCAAGAAAGTGAACAGAGCCTTTCTATCAAAAGGGGAAAGCAGCCTTTGGTTTCCAAAAATGAATTGGGTTTTCACTTTTTTAAAATCGTGTTGAACGCCCAATTCAGTCATTTGTGATTCAATTGATCGGCCAAAATCATTACAACCAATTTCAAACGATGTATTATTTAGTTTAATACTCTTGCAAAGTCCTCCTACCCTTGAATTTTTTTCAATAAGCAAAGTGCGCTTTCCAGCCTGTTGTAATCGAATACCAGTAGCAAGTCCTGAAAGTCCTCCACCTACGATAATGGCGTCATATTCAACATTACGACTTTTGGATACGTAGTGTTGATAAGTGAAGACTGTTCTTTTAACTTGTTTTGTAAGTGAATTAAAGCGCATAAATTCCCCTTAATATATTAATAATAAAAAAATGGTAAATCTTAAAGATAGTCACGTTTCATAGATCTTTAGTTTGTGTGGTTTAAAACACCGTTATACTTTAAAGCATTAGAATTAATTAAGGACAATATAAATTCCACTTTTAAAGTTACAGATGCAGCATATAATAATTTTTTTTTAATGTTTTCAAAGATATAAATTCTCGACACTGTATTATGAGAAATGATTATGTAAGGCTGTAGTGGATTACAAAGTATTGTGAAAATTAGTTTTGTATCATTTGAAACAACAAGATTATACAAGCGCAATAGAGTTTGCTCTTCAAAAGAATCGATTTTCCTTTTTTGTTGCATGAGTTCAATACTTCATTTATTACTAAGTAATACATCATAATATATCCTTATTGAGTAACTGAACTGTGTGTTCGGTATAACCACTCCATTGAATGGGTGATCTATGAAAATGGTCACCCTTATGAGCTGTTATTATGCAATGTGTTTGTTACAGTGTCTATAAGGGATCCAGTGGAAAAACTTAGGACTTACGCATTGACAAATTGTGTTTTAAAATGGACTAAATTTTAGGTTGACACAGATATGCTGCATAAGACTAGAGCATCGACAGCGAAATGCAATGAGGAAATTTATTCACTTTATCTTCTATCGGACCCTTATAACACAAGCTGTACCCGGTTATCAGAAATCATGAAAACGATATCACACGATAGCGTCAATAGATTTTTAGAACGCGAACGATACGAACCGAAAGATTTGTTCGATGCTGAAAAAGACAAAATAGATAGGGTGGGTGGCACATTGAGTGTTGATGATTCTGTATTAGATAAACCTTATAGCGACCCAAGTAAAGCGGATTTAATTGATCACTTTTGGTCGGGAAAGCATCATCGTGTAGTAAAAGGAATTCATCTAATCACATTATTTTATACTGATATACAAGGTATATCAGTGCCAGTGAATTATCGAATTTATGATAAGAGAGTTGGAAAAACTAAAAATGATTTTTTCAAAGAAATGTTGCTTGATGTGTTGAGTTGGGGGTTAATTCCGGCTTGGGTTACTGGTGATAGCTGGTATTCAAGTTTACCTAATTTAAAACTCTTACGAAAACAGGGATTAAATTTCATGTTTGGTGTTGAAAGCAATCGTCGAATCTCAATTGATCGTGGTCAGTACATTCAAATACAAACATTAGAAGACTGGGACGAGAACGGAAAAATAGTTTACCTAAAGGACTATGGTAGGGTGAAGGTGTATAGACAAGTATACAAAAACGCATACCGCTATTACATCGTAAGCACTGCAGAGTTGGATCACTTAGAGACGGTCACCCGTATCGATTTTGAAAGGATGCATTCATCACATTGGAGTATTGAGCGCTATCATCGGGCACTCAAACAGGTTTGTAATATTGAAAAATTTCAGGTGCGTAAAGAGCACTCGATAAAAAATCATATTTTTTGTGCTATAAAATCCTTTGTTAAACTTGAAGTGATGAGATCAGAACAAAAAATAACAAACTGGTATGAGATCAGAAAAAATTTATTTATGGCTGTTATTAGGAAATTTATTAGTCAAAAAACATTCCTTCAGGCAATTCTCAATGCGTAAGTCCTAAAACTGACAAAACCATACATTAATAAATACATAGCGATGCAAAAATTGGCTGAATAGGATTTTGTCTGAAATAGTAGCCGCAGAGCAATCACAAGATCTAACGCGCTATCGCGATCAACTGATACATACTTTAGAGACTGTAAGCTGTGTAAGACTTCCAGAGCTAGAAGAACTGGTGGAGCAGGCTTTACTGGCGTTGGGACAATCGTTCGATATCACTTATATTTGGGACGCTTGTATTGAAATACAAAAGGCACTGCAACGGATTTTAAATCAACTGCTAGAGATAAAAAGCAAACTTTTTCCTTGAAGGTATAGAATCTGTAGATTGCCATAACTCTGTTGTTAATATTGATTTATTTAAGTAAAATCACCACCGCCTGCCTTAAAGGAGAAGTATCGGTCCACAGTTCTATGGGCCGGTACTTCTTGAGCAGATATCTCAGTGAGTTAAGCTTGAGAGGGTTTGGCAGAGTGAGTTGCTTTGGTTTTACGCTTTATCACTCGCTTTTTCTGAGTAGAGGCTTTCTTTTTAGCAGATTTCTTGGTTTTTTTGGTGACTTTTTTCTTTGCTAATTCTGATTTTTTAGAGAGTTGTTTGATCCGCCGTTCAGTAGCCTTGACTTCCTTGTGTAGTTTTTTCAATTTCACTTTGGATCGGTTCAGTGCTGTTGAGGTTGCCATAAAAAGAGTCCTTTCTGTTTGTAAAGAACCTGATCATAGACGAAAAATAAGAAAAAAGACAGAGGTTATTGAATGTGGCTGTATTTTTCATGGCTTTTCCCCTAAGATGATATGCTTTAAAATAGGGTTTAAGAGCTATTTTGCCAGGCCATTAAAATGCTTCAGTCAATTGACGGTAACAGAGTCTTTTCAAAGAAAAACCTTAGGAACGAATCATTATGCCAAAAGTGAATGGAATGAATCATGTGACATTTGCTACTTCAAATTTAGAGGATGCGATTGAATTTTATGTCAATATATTGGGTTTTACTTTGATCGCACATTGGCATACAGGTGCTTATTTATTAATAAATAATTTATGGCTATGTTTAAGCTTTGATAGAAAGACAAAAACGCAACCTATGCCAGAATACACCCATTTTGCTTTGAGTGTTGACGCTAAGGAGTTTGAATCGTTAAAAAAAATTATTGTGGCTAAACAGATTCCACTATGGAAAGACAATAAGAGCGAAGGAGCCTCACTTTATATTTTAGATCCAGATTATAATAAGTTAGAAATTCATGCCTCTAATTTAAAAAATAGACTGCAATATATGCTTGAAAACCCTTATCCAGGTATGAAACTGAATAAAGAGGCTCTGAACGGTGTATAACTTTTTAAATGTGAGAGAATAACGGCGTGCAGTGCATAGAATGGATACTACTCACTAGGATCTGATTTAATTTTGGATTGCAGATAGACTTGAGCAACAGCATGATTCATAGTTATTTTAACACCCATATTCTGGTAAGAATACTTTTGCTTTGACAGCTTTCATAGATAAAGCAGCGGTTCTCTAGTTTTACTTAGGGACTCTCAGTAAGAAAACAGATAGTTTCATATCAATGCAAAAAAGTATTTTAATCATGGTCAAACATAGCCTATATTTAACTGATCACTTCTATAGAATATGGAATGATAAAATGACCTACAGTAGATTAAAAATCGCCTTATTATTAAGCTACATAGGGATTGCTTCTGCTTCCGCAGCAATGATTACACCAGCTTTGCCTAATATTCAGCGGGATTATTCCTTATCACAAGGAGCTTTAGAATGGATTGTGTCTTTATTCCTATTAGGGTATGTCATGGGCCAGTTACTGTATGGGCCTATTGCGAATCGATTTGGTCGATTAGTAGCATTACGAAGTGGTTTAGTTATCAATCTTAGTGGAATAATATTATGTCTCATTACCACTATATTACCTCATTATTTTTTATTATTGGTTGGTCGCTTCCTGACTGCGTTGGGTGCTGCCAGTGGTTTATCTTGCACTTTAATGCTCATTAATGAGTCATTACCAGTGGCTCAAATCAAGCAGGCATTATCATGGACTGTCATTTCATTTACTGTGGGGATTGGTTTAGCAGTGACCATAGGAGGATTAGTGACACAGTATCTGCACTGGCAAGACTGTTTTTGGATATTGTTAGCCCATGGTATTCTCATGTTATGGCTTACAGGACAATTTAAAGAAACCTTACGTAAACCAATATCGCTTCATCCATGTGTGATTTTAGCGAGGTATTGGCAGGCACTCAAAAGCACTCAGCTTCTTGTTTTTTCACTGACTGTGGGTATGGTATCAGCTTTTTCATATGGTTATTCGGTAGCAGCTCCTCTCTATACACAAAATACCTTACATGTATCACCGAGCCAGTATGGCTATTGGAATATGATCAATATGGTGGGGATGCTCGGAAGTGGTTTATTAAGTGCCTTTTTGATGAAAAAATACAGTGTGAAGTACCTTTTGCTGTTGGGATTTATATTAATAATTCCTGGTTTGATCTCTCTTATTTTTATTGCAATGGTTGCGCATTCCAATGTATTCTGGTTTTTTATAACTACTGCATGGCTTTACTTATTTAGTGGACTGTTGTTTCCCTCAGCGTCTTATTTTGCTTCTAATGCCATAGAAGATAAGGCAAGTGCCTCAAGTATGATGTCATTCATTAATATGGGTTCTGCCATGATGAGTGTGATTATTTTAGGTTATTTGCCTCATTCATCATTAAGTTCTTGGGTTATAGTCATGACTCTTTTTTTTATTATTGCAGTGATCTTGGTGTGTTTACAATTTGCTTTAAAAAGTTCTTTAGCAAGACATTAAGCATGAATCCAATGCTAAAAAGAATAGCGGCGATGAGCAAAGTCATTTGGAATCCTTCCAAGAACGATGTTTTACTAGCAGCAATGGAACCAAAAACAGCAACACCTAGTAAACTACCCATTTGGCGTCCTGTCGTGAATGTGCTAGAGGCAATCCCAGCACATTGTTCTGAGACACTATGAATGGCACTATAAGTCGCTGCTGGCATTGTAAAAGCAACTCCAAAACCAATGGCCGCTAAAGGTGTTATTAACCAATAATAAGGAAGCGCGCCTTTGGTGACAAGGTAGAGACTTAAGAAACCGAGGGCACCTACCATAAGCCCGATTAAAATAGCCTTACGTGGGCCAGAGTGCCCAATGGTTTTTCCTGAAAAGTAAGAAGCTATGGCAACAAGGACAAGCAGTGGAAGCACAGCAAAGCCTATTTGTGTAACGGTGTAATGTCTGACTTTACTAAAATAGAGTGGCAATAAGAAAAGCATTCCATACAGCCCACAATTAATGATAAGACCTGTCACTATAGACACTGAAAAAGAATTTGATTTGAAAAAAGTGAGAGGAATGAGCGGGTGTTTTACTCTTTTTTCCACGATAATAAACAGTAAAAGACTTAAGACAGTTACGATGGAAGAGAGCTTTATCATTAATGAATCCCAACCCATTCTGCCAAACTCGATGAGTATCAGTGCCAGAAAAAAAACAAAACTAACGGCCAGTAATTGTCCAAGCCAATCTAGAGCCATTGTTTGGGGAGTGCGTTGTGTGGTGTCTATCGTATAATGGAGGAGCAGGGCTGCAAACAATGCGATGGGCACATTGACTAAAAATACAGCACGCCAACTCAATGCTGCGGTAAGCAGCGCGCCAATCATAGGGCCACTTGCTGCTGCAATCCCTCCCATGCTTCCCCAAAGGCCAATTGCTTTAGCGCGTTGTTTGGCCTCTAAAAAGGTAGCATTGATCAGGCTCAGTGAAGCAGGAATGAGTGCGGTAGCACTGGCTCCTTGCAGTATGCGAAAGAGTGTCAAGGTCAGTATATTGGGTGCAAGGCCACAGGCAAGTGAGGTGATCAAGAATCCAATAAGGCCCATTGTTAGAGTTTGTTTTGCACCGATACGGTCTGTAAGATGGCCTGCGAGTAATAGTAGGCTCGCGAAGCTCAATGTATAGCCCACCATAATCCATTGCAGATCAGAGGTATTGCTATTGAAACCGCGGGCTATGGAGGGTAAGGCAACGTTGACTATGGTGGCATCAAGAATCACCATAAAAAAGCCTAAGCATACGGTGAAAAGTACTTTATTCTGTCTGTTTTTATTCATTACAAAATTCTCTTTAGGCCGATCTGATGTCTGCTCATAGGCAAGTATACCTGTGTCTATAATTGAAACAAATAGCTATAATTTAAACAGCGGTTTCTTTTTTACACGAGTTTCGCATTTGCGTAAATTGAGATAATCTTGCAATTTTCATTTGAGGGTTGGGCAAGGATGTCGAAGCATAAGTGCACAAAAGAAATTTACAAAACGTTTTTGCAGGCGAGCAGTATTCGCTAGCCGACTTGGATATTCCCGATGAAGGATTAAAGGTGCATCTGCGGGGTTATGGATGGGTTTGGGTATTTCGGTTTGTCGCAAGTAATAGGCGCACGGATTACATTGCCACCAACCTGGAATCGCCAACACGCGATCAAGTGGCAACCATCATAAAAGCACGCTGGTCAGTGGAAGTCTATCACCGTGAATTAAAGCAAACCTGTGGTATTGAGCGTTGTCAGGCCCGAAATGGTCGAGCGCAGAGAAATCATATTGGCTTAGCAATTGCTGCTTGGTTTAGTCAGCATCGACGACGATGTTTGGAAAAGTTAACTTTTTACGAACAAAACTGGCGAGTAATTAAACAAGCAATTTCTATCCGGATGCAGTGTTTATTGAGTGAAACTTAGGCAAATGCGAAACTCGTGTTTTATTGACAGTTGGAGAAAGTTTGAATGACAGATCATGATAGCTTGCGCTAATAACCTATTGGTTTGATACAGTTGCCTTTGTATAGGGTAGATACTCTACTACTAATACAAATGCCAGTGGTTCTGAGTATTTTGGATCAGTGAGACAACATCAGTAGTTACATTGGGTTGCTCTTTTTTAGAATTTTGATCAAGTAGGCTTAACAAACAGAGTATATCCATTAATTTTGCCGATTTTTTCCAATGCTTTGGCAGAGAGTGACCTTCTGAAATAAGGCCCTTAATAAAATAGGCTTCATAAAGTTTAGGTAATTTATGACTGTAGCGCAAAAATATCCCCATATCTAATAAATACGACCCTGAGAAAGAAAATTCCCAATCTAGTACAGCAACCACCTCATAACGGCCTTTTTAATCTTTTATCTTAATTTGTCTTAAAAAAGTGTTTACAGCAATTTTTATCATTTTAATTTTGATCTCTTGGCTTTCTTGTAATGTTGCAATATCGTTATAAATAAATGCGGTAGCTTTTGCCACGAGTTCTGCCTCTTTGGCCTTTACTCGATTATTTTGAACTAATAGTTGTTTAACAATTTCTGCTAAAAGTTCAGTATCCAATGCAGCATGTAAGAGTTGATCGATCTGCAAACGTTTATTAATTTCTTCTGCTGAGAGTTTGAGTATCTTGGTCGTCTTAGCAAAGGGTTTAGCAGTAGATAATGGATTACCTTCGCCGGTTTTTAGCCATTGTATGGTTACCCCAAATGCTTTGCTATAAAGTTTTAAAAAATCTTGCGTCGGATGACGACGTCCTTGAGTATGCTGCGCAAAGGTCAAATAAGGAATACTGTATTGCTCACAAAATTCTTTTGCAGTTTTAAAGCGTGCTGCTTTCATAGCAGCCTTGATTCTTGCACCGAGCGCATGATTTTTTTTCATCGTTTTACTCACTCTGTTGTTGTCTCAATATTGACTGCAAGCTTAGTGTAAGACATAATTATGTCGATATCAAGTCTATTTTATATCGAATTTGGAGTCCCTATCATGATCTATCCCCCTGATTTATTAACCACTAAAAAACGCCTGACTGAATGGGGTCATTGGTGTCATAAAATCGTTACCATGGGGCTGGGGTATTCTAATCAGTCTTTGATAGCTCAATTACAAACCGAAGGTCCTGTTATTATTCAGAGCACGGCTAAAATATTGGTGCCCAACAATGAGCAGGCAGAAGAGCTTAATGCTCTGATTGAACAACTGGCCGCAGAGAAACCTGATGGGGAAGGCAAGCCTGAATGGGCGAAAGTGATCCGTATTCATTACACCATGCTGGATAAAGAGGTTCCGGAGCGGATCCAATACACTTTCCTGCCAAGAAGTACTTACTTTCGGTATTTGAAAGATGCGCAGCATTGGTTGTCAAAATACATTACTGTCCGTTAAAGCCAATTAATTTTTTGGGTATTTTTTTATTTTATTTTTAATTGCTCATGAAATAAGTTGATTGCTTTATTTTAAAATAAAGTAAAAATTTCAAATCGTTTCCAAGTGCTTCAAACAATTTCTAACAGCTTCAAAAAATTTCAAAACCAGTCTCAGTGATAAAAAATATTGTCACTAAAAGAATTTAAAAAAAATTCAAACCGCTTCCAAGCTCTTCAAGAAACTTCAAATAAAAAATTGATCACAATAAAATTTTTTGAAAAAAGAGTTGCTTCTTAATTTGTTTTTTTGTAACATCTCCATGTAATTTCAAAAAAGTTTAAACAAAGCCCTGATGAAATCAACCTCTCGGGGCTTTTTCGTTTCAGAAGTAATTTTTTCTCTCATGTAAACTCTATTTTAAATCTTTTATATCAAAAAAATTAATTGAGGTTTATTGCCATGCATACAGATCAACTCAAGCGTTGCATCTTGAGTGGCTTGCTGTGCCTTGCTATTTTGTTTGGCATATCAGCGAGCTTTGCTAATAAGGTGATTATCGGGCGTTATTTGTCAGTAGCTAAAAAACCACAAGGTGCACAAACACAATTATTACAACAGCAGATACAAGTTAAATTTCCACAGAATATACTAGCAGTAAAACAAGCGATACAATTTATTGTGCAGTTCAGTGGTTATCATCTAGCCAATGATCAAGTCATGAATAAACCGGCACTAGCGATGCTCAATCAGTCGCTTCCTGAAGTGGATAGATCCTTTGGTCCTATGACATTATCACAAGGCTTAACAAGCTTATCAGGGAACCTCTTTTATTTATTAGTCGATCCTGTACATCGATTAATCGCCTATAAAATCAAAACTCGTTATCAATCACTTTATGTGAGACATAATATTTCAAAGCACATAATAAGAACAAACAATGAATTCCAGAAAACGCATCAAATCATGCAATAAAAAAGCCAATTACTTAATAGGATTAAAAGCACTCGAATCACATGTTGATCCTGAAACTTTTGTATATATTCTTCGCTCAGTGTATGGAATTGTATTTAAATCCAACGAACTCAATGAAAACAAAGAGCAACTTCAAAGAAGAATTAGAAATTTTGAAACAGAATCTAATTTGCCAGGTTTTATGTCAGCACTTCCCGTTAAAAAACTGCTAGTTGAATTAGAAGATGCACAGTTTTTTTATCCTGTTAGGTGTCGTGAAATCACACTGCCAATATTTCATTAATAACTTTGTTCTATTCTTTACTGATTGAGGGAAATCGAATGAAAATTTCATTAAATTAGGACTTACGCATTGAGAATTGCCTGAAGGAATGTTTTTTGACTAATAAATTTCCTAATAACAGCCATAAATAAATTTTTTCTGATCTCATACCAGTTTGTTATTTTTTGTTCTGATCTCATCACTTCAAGTTTAACAAAGGATTTTATAGCACAAAAAATATGATTTTTTATCGAGTGCTCTTTACGCACCTGAAATTTTTCAATATTACAAACCTGTTTGAGTGCCCGATGATAGCGCTCAATACTCCAATGTGATGAATGCATCCTTTCAAAATCGATACGGGTGACCGTCTCTAAGTGATCCAACTCTGCAGTGCTTACGATGTAATAGCGGTATGCGTTTTTGTATACTTGTCTATACACCTTCACCCTACCATAGTCCTTTAGGTAAACTATTTTTCCGTTCTCGTCCCAGTCTTCTAATGTTTGTATTTGAATGTACTGACCACGATCAATTGAGATTCGACGATTGCTTTCAACACCAAACATGAAATTTAATCCCTGTTTTCGTAAGAGTTTTAAATTAGGTAAACTTGAATACCAGCTATCACCAGTAACCCAAGCCGGAATTAACCCCCAACTCAACACATCAAGCAACATTTCTTTGAAAAAATCATTTTTAGTTTTTCCAACTCTCTTATCATAAATTCGATAATTCACTGGCACTGATATACCTTGTATATCAGTATAAAATAATGTGATTAGATGAATTCCTTTTACTACACGATGATGCTTTCCCGACCAAAAGTGATCAATTAAATCCGCTTTACTTGGGTCGCTATAAGGTTTATCTAATACAGAATCATCAACACTCAATGTGCCACCCACCCTATCTATTTTGTCTTTTTCAGCATCGAACAAATCTTTCGGTTCGTATCGTTCGCGTTCTAAAAATCTATTGACGCTATCGTGTGATATCGTTTTCATGATTTCTGATAACCGGGTACAGCTTGTGTTATAAGGGTCCGATAGAAGATAAAGTGAATAAATTTCCTCATTGCATTTCGCTGTCGATGCTCTAGTCTTATGCAGCATATCTGTGTCAACCTAAAATTTAGTCCATTTTAAAACACAATTTGTCAATGCGTAAGTCCTATAAATAATGATTCTATCAATAAACTGAAATATCAGATCAAACTAAAATCACGTTTGATGTATCAGCTTTCTAAAATTACTTATCAAAAAATTAATAAGAAACAACGTATCGTTCTATCAATAATTGTTGTTGGGCTGATATTATTATTGTTCATCGTGATAGGGTTAAGTTCTGGTACTGATATAGTGAAAAAACCAACTTCAAAGAATAGTTATCCCGTACATTTTGAAACACAACCATTAAGTAAACCACAAAATAAAATCACTGTTGACCCAGAAAATAGCAACTTAGCTGCTAATAACGTGAAATTTCAAGCGCAGTTAGATCAATTAAAGGCATTCTCTAATGCTCAATATGCTGCTGTAAAAGGTCAGCTTCAAGCGATTCAATCTAGTATGTCTTCGCTGGCCTCTCAGCAAGATGTGCAGCAATTAAAACAAACTGTTTCAGCACCTGATGAGCAACTGCTCGGAAAGGTCAATAGTCTTCAAAGTTCGGTGCAGAAAATCATCAAACAAACTAAAAAAAAGACTTGGGCAACGCCTCAATCGGTGGAACGCTATTTTAGATTGGTAGCTGTCCAAGGGTTTAGTGATGGCATGCGTGCCATTATCGATGTTAATGGCAACCAAACTACCTTAAGTGTCAAACAAATTTGTCCTGCTTGCAGAGGATGGGAATTGCAAAGCATGAACTTCACAAACCAAAGTGCTGTTTTTTCAAAGCATGTCGACAATCAAATTCTTTATGTGAAATTACAAGCAAATCAATGAGGCCCCCTATGAAAAATTATCTCACACCAACCATGCGTCCTATCAAACTAATGAGCGTCATGGGAGCCATGATGATAGGAACCAGCTTGCTTACAGGCTGCGCTAACATGATGCATCGACTAGGTCATATGCCCATACAACCCTTGCATTCTAAAGCTTGCTTAACAGCACCCGTATTAATTACCAACTTAAAAAAAGATGACCATCAAAGGCAATATCAGTTGCCTGATGGTCATACATGTTTGGAGATCAATAATTATGAACAAGTTCAAAAACCTGAATCAGCGTAGAAACATTTGTAACACGTTACAATTATTGTCAGTTTTTTTATTTTGGTTTTTAAGTTTTAATGCTATTCCAGCGTTAGCCGATACTCCCCAATTGGTGCAAACACAACAAACTCAAGATCAAATTGTTCAGAGTCTACCAATACAAGATAGCTTAAAAGATCAAGCCAAGATGTGGGGGCTTACAACGAAAGAATTTAAGTGCTATTTATGGTTGATGAAAAATACAGCAAGTAGCCATTGGTATAAAAACTTAGACCCAGCAGAAGTATTAGCACTCAATGCGAAAGATCCCAATGACCTAATGCAATACGCTAAGATTCAAGCGCGGAACATGCATACCCGTGTCATGAGAGAACTGGCGTTTAACATTATTTACTCAAAGGCTTATAAAAAATTATATCCCAATGAGAAACCCATCATGACACCTGGTTCGATGGATTTGCAAAGTAGCGCATTACAATCAGGTGATCGAGTGTGGTTATTTGTCGGTATTAATACACCATTAGGTCGCTTTGCGTATCAGCATTTAATAAAAGCCGTTCAAGCAACCCCCAATACCGTGCTTGATATCTATTTTGTGGGTAAACATGTTCATCAAAAGAGCATTGAAACCTGGGCTGCCAATATGAATATACCACCTAACACTGTGAATCAACAAGTGACATTAAATTATGGCAATGATCGATTTGAAAATATCTCTAAAGGTAAAAAAGTCAATTTACCTTTTGTGGGTGTAGTTCACAACTCACATTTTCAGCCGATTACTTTGTCATCAGTACTTTAAAGCGTTATGCGTTGCATGAGGTTATTAAATAACATAATCAAAAATTGGCGATTCCTTTTAGGTTTTTTGGTTGTTTTACTCTCCTTTCCAATTATTCTATTCGCCAAACCAGCAAACACTGCTGTTATCGTCAATGGGACTTATGCAACGCACCTTATTCAAGATTATTTAAAAATACATCCAGCAGAAATCAAGGCAGTGAAACAAACACAAGAAGATACGATTGCTGCGCTTAATCAATTACAACAATTTTCAAATGAGACATTAGCAGAGAAGATTGCGCAACTTCAACCGAAAAATGCAGTATTGCCTGAAATCTTCCCTGTGCGTTCACCTGCGCTGACGCCAGGTAAAGTCATGCCAAAGCCTATTCAGGTCACATTGCCACACCCACTTTTTATAGTGGGTGATGATGCCATGTCAAAAGCATGGTTAAGAGAGTATCAGCAACGTTTGGCAAAGCTGCGTGCGAAAGGCTATGTAGTCAATGTTTCTTCAAAAGAAGCTATGCAGACTTTAACGTTTGTTTTTAACCATTTATCACTCATGGCAATACCAGGGGATTCCCTTGCTAAGAATTTAGGGCTTAAACATTATCCGGCTTTAATTTCAAATAATTTAATTGAACAGTAATTATAATGAAAATACATACATTAGAAAGCTTATTAAGAAATCCAGTTGAATGGTGGTCGAGTGTAATCTGTATTTTAGCTGGTTTATTCATATTGAATATGTCCAGTCAATTATTGTTAACTCATTATGTGAGTGAAGGCTTAGGAGTAATATTATTTATAATAGGAATATGGCGTTTTTTTCAAGGGCTAAAGGTATTTCGCTATCAAAAAAACTTAAAACGTTTACCGTTTTATAGTCTAAGCTCAAGTGAATTACCGATTAGCCATCAGAGATTATTTTTAGGTAAAGGGTTTAAGTGGGAAGCTCAACATACCCAGCGACTGTATGATTTAAAACAAAAGGGTTGTGAACGTTATTTAAAGCCTGGTAAAGCTTATCAATGGGCAAGACGATTTGAGTTAAAACATGAGCATGACAATAGTTTATTAGCTCGATTTTTGTCTAGTCAACGTGTGTTTAACCCTGTACGACCGTTACCCTCTGTAGGTGGCAATCCTGCCATACACGGTATTGAGCCTTTAGAAAAAGATATTTTCTTAAACTTGTCTGAACGTGTTGGCCATACCATGATATTAGGCACAACTCGTGTTGGTAAAACACGACTTTTGGAATTGATGATTGCCAGTGATATCCGTCGACAAGATTCTGCTGTGATTATTTTTGATCCTAAAGGCGATGCTGAGTTACTCAAACGTGTGTGCTATGAAGCTAAACAAGTAGGCCAAGAAAATGAGGTCATCGTCTTTCATTTAGGCTATCCCAGTGTTTCAGCAAGGTACAATCCCATTGGTCATTTTGCACGAATTACGGAAGTGGCTAACCGAGTGGCCAATCAGTTACCAAGTTCAGGTGAGTCCGCCGTGTTTAAGGAATTCGCCTGGCGGTTTGTCAATATCATCGCAAGTGCGCTAGTGGCACTGGGTAAAAAGCCCAGCTACAAAGACATGGATCAATATATCCTGAATATTGACCCACTGTTGCTGGAATATTGCGAACAATGGCTACCTACTATTGATTCACAATGGAAGCAAAAAGTAGAAACGATGGGAAAAGTCATTGATGATAAAAAGCTACCGTTCCATTTAAAGTCTCGTAGTAAATTTATGATGGGTCTGGTCCACTTTGTGGATTCTTTAAAAGCTGACAATCCGATTTACGAGGGACTTAAGGCGATTTTTAACTATGATCAAACTTATTTCCAGAAAATTACGGCATCACTATCACCATTATTTTCAAAATTAACAACAGGCCGTATTGCTAAATTAATATCGCCTAATTATAGAGATTTAGCCGATGATCGCCCTATCTTTGACTGGCTACAAGTCATTAGAGGTAAAAAGATCGTTTATGTAGGATTGGATGCGTTATCGGATAGTATGGTGAGTTCTGCTGTCGGCAACAGTATGTTTGCCGATTTATGCTCTACCGTTGGCCAAATTTACAAATTTGGTGTCCAAGAGGGTATTGCAGAGGTGGAACATAGAAAAATTTTTAGTAAAGTGAACGTTTACAGCGATGAGTTTAATGAGCTTGCAGGTGATGAATTTATTCCTCTTGCTAACAAAGGCGGTGGCGCAGGACTGCAATTGACAGTGGCCACGCAAACAGCTTCTGACGTATTGGCTCATCTTGGCAGCCAGGCTAAGGCTAACCAAGTTTTCGGTAATTTTAATAGCTTGATCTGTTTGCGTGTTTTGGAAGAAAGCACGGCGCGATTATTAACGGATAAACTGCCAGAGCGTGTGCAAGTAAAAAATGTCGTACAAGCATCTGGTGCGAACGATATCTCCACGTTGACAGAAGGCATACACTTTTTAAGCCATACCGAAGATCGTATCACCACCACTGAGATACCATTGATCTCATCGGATGACTTGATACAACTTCCCAAAGGGCAAGCCTTTTGTTTATTAGACGGGGGGCAACTCTATAAAGTGCGTTTTCCATTACCTAAAAATGATATGGAAACCATGCCAGAGAATGTAGAAGCACTCGTTCACTCTATGCAACAGTATAAGCTATGAATATTAAATTAAGTTTGCTATGAAACAACAACAGGTCCCTACTTTATTTCAATTATGGTTTTGGTTAATTACCAGAGTGATTGGTTGGTTTTTCATGGGTTGTTTAGGTTGCATAGTCATCTCTGTGTTAATGATTATTGTGCATGGGCAAACAGGATTTTATACGCTCAACCAATTAGCACAAAATGATTATCACACTGTTTGGCTATCTCAATGGATACAGGCTATTCCTGAGTCGATAACGCAGCCTAATATTCAATTGCCTGTCATAAGTAATGATTATCAGCATACACTATGGTTTGAGTTATACCCTTACTTGAATGCGATACTGGTTGGGATTAAGTTATTACTCATTCGTTTATACCTACTCCTACACTGGTCGATACTGTTTGTAATACTCGGTGTTGTTGGTTTAATGGATGG
Source organism: Coxiellaceae bacterium (assembly GCA_965214015.1). GTDB lineage: Bacteria > Pseudomonadota > Gammaproteobacteria > Coxiellales > Coxiellaceae > CBDCAS01. The sequence continues at coordinate 99,679 of CBDCAS010000018.1, read as the reverse complement.
ATTGGCACAACGTTATATTCGACGTCAAGCGGCTGGACGTGAAAGTGCCTTGGTTTATCACAATGCAAAGCCATTGATTGCGTTAAGCTTTATATTAGGTATTTTTATTGACTTAATACTCCCTGTATCGTTGATTCATACAGAGTGGATCTTAGTCATTTCTACCATAACCTTTGGTTTAGCACTTCAAATGACCGCTAAAAGCTTCAAAAAATACCTTTAATTTCTAAAGTCGATCCAAACGGAGCAATATGATGTTATTAGTTCAACATGATGACAGTAGAGAGGATTTGCTTGAGGAAAATGAAATTTCTAGTCAAGTTGATCAAAATCGTTTTGATCAACATCAACGAAATGCGTGCGCCTATGTTAAACAGTCGGGGCTTATTTATGACGCCATCGTTCTTGCGAAAAATAAAAATATCAATCGTTGGGCCTGGCACTATGCTTATAGCGAAGGACATCCGGCTATTGCAACGCTGTGTGCTTTTTGGGATTGTTACCAAACAGAAAGCAGCGTACATGAAGCCAGAATCCCTTATATACACTTATTCTTTGGCCAAGACAATTATTGCTCGCTGATTCCTGGAGGCATTGAAATACCTTTAAAATTAAAAGAGAGGCAAACACAGCACCATTTAAAAATGGCCAGTGTCTTATTGGGGCCGCATTTTCTAGTGACCTATTTAGCGGGTCGACACATTAGTGCGAGACAATCTAACAATGACTTCCTCATTCACCATAGCGTACATGATATCCCCTTATTCAAAGAACCCTTGGTCTTTGGAGCTAAAAATTTACTGGCTTTTGATTACCAAAATAATCTGGCTTGGAAGACATTAAACGCATTACATAATTTCCCCAAACGGTTTCCTACACTGTGGCAACAATTAAAACAACAGCATGAGACAAAGCACGATGAAATTCATTAAACAATACAGTCTATTAATCAGTTGCTTTGCATTGTTTTTGATGAGCAATGTTAGTTTTGCTAATACAGAACAAATGAATGCAACGTTAGCCCGTATCAGTCGGCTTTTAAATCAGGTAAATCCATTAATTAATTTGGCTCAAAAACAGCAAGACTCAAACGCCAGGGTTAAGTTTCAATTTGATGCTTTGCGTAGTGATGTTGCAGATATTCAGGCAGGTATTGCAGAAGCCATTAATCGTGTATCCATACAACCAAGAATAGTCAAACCACTGTCTGGAGATTATTTGCCAGACTCTGAGTTAATATTAAAAAAGCAAACGCCGCTTAACAGTGAGGATTCAACACCATGACCCTAGCACAACAACGCTCCTTTTACATGGCAAGCGGCATCCATGCTGATAGTATAAATTTTCTGTTGCGCTTAAGTGCCGGTTTACTCATTATCGTGGTTAGTATTTTTATATTGATTGGTCTTATTAAATTACTCGAAGAGAGCCAAATACAAGATCGTTTACGCTTTATGCTGTATTTATTCAGTTTAGCCGGTCTATTAATGGTATTTTTTAGCTTTGTCATCGCTTAATTAGCTGACAAAACATTTATCTCAATCAACGTTAATTAAGCATTGGCGTTGAATAACTTGTCTTAAGTTATTTTAACTTGCTGCATAGCGGAGACTTTTATGATGAAAATTTTACGCAAAATAGGGAGTATCCTAACAGAAAAATATCAATTTCTTATGGAGTCTCTAATACTTTTGTTCAGTGGCTCTGCGTTTGCTGCACCAGGTGATAATCCGTTTCCTACAATTGATGTGCAAGGAGGTGATGTCGTTAAAGCCGTTGGCACACATATGGAAACTAGTATGAAATATGCCATGATTGGTGGCGGTATTATCATGATGCTGGTGGGAATTGGTGTGATTATGCATCGATTGCGTGAGGATTCCAGTAATAAGGAGACAGGAAGCTTTTTAACCACATTGGTGATTTCAGGATTAGCGATTACGGTCGGTATTATTTTGATTGCAATTGGCTGGAGTGCGGCAAGCTATCAGCCACAAAGCTAAATATTAGTAGGAGGCAGTGATGTATAACGATCCCCCTGATATTTTAGCCTCACGACTGAACTTTGATGTGGTCTCATTTCGTGGTAACACTCGTCAGGAAATGATTTTGATTGGCATCGTTAGTCTCATTCTCACGGTACTGGTACTTGGCTTCTTAGCTCAATTACTCCTTGGAATGTGTCTAGTGGGGCTTGGCATTAGTTTTCCTGCTGCCATCCCTGTGGGTTGGATTTTTGCTACGAGTATGCAAAAGCTCAAAGACGGTAAACCCAAAGGATACGTCAAACAGCAGTTTTTATTGTGGCTTGATGCACAAGGCATTAAGCCATCACCTTTTATTCGATACAGTGGCAAATGGCAAGTACGCCGCTAATTTCTTTCGGTATCTGTTTTAATGACTGTCCACTTTGAATGTTTCACTGGAGGTTTTCTTTATGAAATTTTTAAATGCACTGGAACAATCCAAGTGGCATATTCGGTCACTTTGGCGTGTGAGTTTCTTGTTATTTCTTACGAATGCATTGGTGTTATTGGGTTGGATGCATTCACAATCCAAAATTAAAATTGAAGTGCCCCGTCATATTCCAGAAAGTGGGCTTACCTTGACACAAGGTGAGGTTCCACAAACCACCGTGTATAGTTTTGCGTTCTACGTGTGGCAAAGTATTAATCATTGGTCTCAAAATGGAATGCAGGACTATAAGGCCCAAATGACGCGATTTTCACCATTTTTAACACCTAGTTTCAAATTAAAATTGATTCGAAATTATAATTATTTATTGAACGAAGGGGAACTACAAGATCGACTGCGACTGATGCAAGGTCTCTCTAGTAGTGGCTATTCCTCACGCGATGTGAAGACTATCGGTCATGGCACTTGGATGGTTCATTTAAAAATGCGCCTCACAGAAATGATGAAGTCCAATGCTAAAATTGTGAAAGACGTGCAGATGCATTACATCCTAAAAATCGTACGTTACAATGTCGATGCCAAACAAAACCCTTGGGGTTTAGCGATTGCCGGTTTTGCAGAGAGTCCTGAGCGCATCAAAACCATCGTCTAACATCGTCTTTTGGTTTATCTCTGTGTTGCAGAATACTCGTTAGCCATATTTTACAAAATATTTTAGAAGAGATTCACTATGAATTGTATTATTCAATTATTCTTTTTAATGAGTGTTGTAGCTTTAAGTTTAGGAACAGCATCCATTAGTTTTGCACAGACTCAACAAATTACTGTTAATCAATTGGATCGGCATGTCGTCTGGAAGCGTGAACCCATTCAAATCACGTTGCCTATGGGTGTTGAGCGTTTTGTATCCTTTCCCACAAAGGTGCAATTGGGTTATAACACAAGTTTACTACCTTCTTCTGTGCTTCGTGTTGAAAATGACAATCGAACCCTTTATTTATTCGCTAAAAAACCCTTTCCTTTAGTGCGAATGGAAGCAAAACTTACCAGTGGTGATATTATTTTATTGGATATTAACGCCAAAATGCATGCCAATGATAATCCAGTAGATATTGTGTTACCAAAATCAACGCCTGTTTCTTCAACACCACAAAGTCAGTCAAGTGCAGCGAGTATTAATTATGTCACGTTAGCCCGTTATGCCATACAACAAATTTATGCACCTGAACGATTGTTAAAGCAGTCAATTAATATCATGCGATTTCCGATGGAAACAGCGCATGTTATATCATTATTTTATGATGGAAGTGCCTCTGCAATGCCATTAGCGAGCTGGCGAGGCGGAAATTTATATGTGACGGCGTTATTGATTAAGAATGTATTAAATCAATCATTACGCCTTGACCCCAGGCTTTTATGTGGTACCTGGCTTGCTGTCAGCTTCTATCCACAAACAACTTTAGCACCTCATGGCACACCCATTAACCGAGATACATCTACTTTATTTGTTGTCTCTGACCAACCTTTTGCACAAGCGATACAAGCATGCACGCCACAGCCCTAAAAGTCTCAAAGTGAGGAAATCAGCATGTTCAAGAATTTAAGTAAAACAACCCAGCTATTTGGTGGCTTAATTGCTGGTGTCGTTGTGATTATGATTCTTGTCATTTCAATTTCCGGTAATGAAATCCCAGAGCAAAAACAAGCGCATTATGTGAATGATAACGCATCGGCTGATAATAAAGTGGAAGCCTTAAAAACAATGACGGCTGATTTGCTCAATGTCGAAAATAAAAATAAGCAATTAGAACAAATAGTTCAACACTTACAAGCGCAGAATAAATATGCTATTAGTGATTTAAAACAGTCACTCTCTGATCAAGTACAAGTTGCCTTGCAAAAAATACAAGATCAAAACGCACAAAAACAAGCAGTATTTGAGCAGACACTTAAACAAAAAGAGAAGGCTAAAGCACAAAGTTATCCCATCAATGGCAACAGCAGCACTAGTAATGGGGCTTTTATTTGGGTCTCTGACTTATCCAAAATCACACATAGAAAGACAAGTGTTAGCGATAAAACTAACAGCGGATTGTTTCACTTAAATGATCATACAAAATCACTGTTGCATAGCAGTCCTAGTGACAATGGGTCAGGTGAAGCAAAAAAGAAAAATCCAGTTAAACCGATTTACACCATTCCTATGAATGCCAGCTTAACCGGTGCGACCTTAATGACGCCTTTGGTAGGTCGTGTCCCTATTGACGGTAAACTACCATCCCCTTATCATTTCAAACTTGTGCTGTCGGCCAATAACTTAACCGCGAATGGCTATCCTCTCCCTGGTGTTAAAGGAGCTGTGATGAGCGGTGTTGCCAGTGGCGATATGTTGGGCCGTTGTGCGCGAGGTAATCTCCAAAGCATTACCTTTATCTTTAATGAAGGCACGATTAGTACCACAAAAGCCAAAGGCAGCGATGGTTCATTAGGCTATCTCTCGAGTCAAACCGGTAATCCTTGTATTATGGGAAGTTTTCATTCCGATGCGGGCCTATTTTTAGGTGCGCAGATGGGATTGAGTGCTGCTAAAGGGTATGCCAATGCCTTATCCAGCGCACAATATAGGCACTCAACGACGGCAGAAGGGGCCACGTTCAGCATGTTGATGGGCAGTGCCAATAAGGCTGCCCTAGGTCAAAGTGCTTCTGCTGCGAGCCTTGCTGCACAGACCTGGTGGAATCGTCGCGTACAAAATTCGTTTGATTATGTGTATGTGCCTAATATCGATCAGCAAACTGGAAAGCCAACGAAAGTAGTGGTCAATATCACTCAACAAATTCCCATTAACTACGAGGTATCAGCGAGGAAAGTGAGTTATGAAAATACATTGCAAACTCATCATCGTGAGTTGGATTAGCCTCATGGGCGCGCTAAGCCTCACGGGATGCTCTAGCTTGATGTCAAGCCAAATGCCAAAAGGTAGCATCACCATGCAACAAGCCTATAACGATGCTATTGATGGCACCTCTGGAGCTAGTGTAAAGTCATTAAAACAAGTACGAGCCAGTGTATCTGATCTGCGAGCGCGACCACCAAACTACACTGCTTATACCCGCTCACAAGAAAACGAAATTAATGCGCAATTTCCGCAATTGCCCAATCCCAGTATCGTGATGTATGTGTATCCCCATGAAGCGGGAAGTGGTGATACCCTAAGCCCCATTCCTGGCTATTCCACGATTTTCCCCCTGTATAAGCATGTTTATTATGCAATGCCAGGTGAAGTCGACACGCAATAATCCAAAAATAAACTCAACAGCTTTTTAAATATTTATCTTGTATCGCCCTGATGAGCGAGGATTGTCTATGTTATTACGTCAACACAAAAACGAAGAAGCGTTAACGGTTAAACTTGCAAAAAAAAATTATCAGTTGCCGCCATCTATCTTAACTCATTTACCGTGGGTGGAATTTGATGATGACAGTCACAGTGTGTTGTTACAAGACACAACGATGGGTGCTGCCTTTGAATTAAATCTAGTTCCAAGCGAAGCGAAACCAGACAGTTATTTAGCACAATTACGCAATGGGTTACAAGGTCTCTTTCAAGATACTTTCCCACAATATCGTGATGAGGAATCTCCCTGGATAGTGCAGTTTTATGTGCACGATGAAATGAGTATGACGTATCTGTATCACTTAATCGCTGATTACATTAAACCAAGGGCACAAGAGAGTCCATTTAAAGAAACGTATTTGGCACTCATAAAAAATTATTGTGAATGGCTCTCGCGTGCAAGTGGTGTTTTCTATGATGATAAAGTCACCGACAGTGCGTTTCATGGCGGACAACGAAAAGTCCGCGTGGTTATTTATCGTCAATACCATAAAAAAATGGTACTAAGACGTGGACGCACGGCACTACAAGATTTAAACCAGGTGGCCACCAGTTTCGTTGCTAAATTAAAAGGGGTGGGTATTGAGGCAAAGCGCTTAACGGGTAAAGATTTTCGTGATTGGTTGATTCGCTGGTTTAATCCAGCACCTGGCGTCACTAAAGGTAATACCGATCAATTACTGGATTTGCTGCCTTATCCAGAAAAAGCGAAAGATCGACCGTTTGGCTATGACTTTGCTGAGCAATTATTTTATTCACTACCAGAATCCAATGAAAAAGAGGGTGTCTGGACTTTCGATGGGTTAGTGCATCGTTATGTGACCATTCAACACCTAACCAAAGTCCCTGAGGTGGGTCACCTCACACGAGCGCGCGCATTTGGCAACTTTCGTTATGGTTTATTGGACAATTTTCCTGAAGGGGCCACCTTTGTCATGACGGTGGTGATTCAATCCCAAGAAATAGTAAAAAACCACCTAGATCGCATTGAAGAAAGTGCTCGAAAAAGCAATACTACTGCAGCGACTGTTACTTTTGAAGAGTGTCAAATGGCTAAAATGGCGATTGAAAAAGGTAACTTTTTGTTTCCAGCTTCAATGGGTGTGTATTTACGAGGGAATAATCTTCAAGATCTCGCTGAGAAAGAAATAGACTTAGAATCGTTACTCATTAACAACGGACTTCATGTATTAAAAGGGGATCATAATCTCGTACCGATTCACAGCTACTTAAGTAACTTACCTTTTTGCTACAGCTACCAATTTGATAAGCAAAACATGTATCGCAGTGGCTATGTGTTTGGCAAACAATTAGCGAACCTACTTCCACTCTATGGTCGTGAACGTGGCACAGGCCACCCTTTACTGCAATTTCTGAACCGAGGAGGTGAAAGTTTTACCATTGATCCATTCAATCCAGAGGATAAAGACCAAAACAGTCATTTACTCATGCTCGGTTCTACCGGTGCCGGTAAGTCAGCCACCAGTACCGATCTGTTAATTAAAACAATGGGCACCTATCGCCCTTATTTAGTGATGGTCGATGCGGGTAATTCCTTTTCTCTGCTTAAAGACTATTTTGCTGAGGAGGAATTGTCTGTACACCATGTAGCAATAACGTTGGATAACCCACCCATTCTCAATCCCTTTGTGATGAGCTCCAAAATGCTGACACAAATTGATGCTATCGACAAGACACTATCAGAACAAGCATTAGCGAAACTTGAAAATCGCCTGAAAGAAGATTTTCAAAACACAGATCATCGTAAAGCAGTGGAAGATAAAAAACCTAACAGTAATGATGAAGGTACTGAGTCTCAACGAGATTATATGGGTGAAATGGCGTTGGCGGCACAACTTATGATTACTGGCGGTGAAGCCAAAGAGCAAGAGAATCTAACGCGACAAGATCGACTGTTGATCTTAGAAGCATTGGTTCGTGCAGCACGGTATGCCAAAGCGCATGGCTTTGATCAAATGTTACCTGAAGATGTCGTCAATGCCCTTCGAGATAAGGCGCTCGAACTTGAAAAAGCCCAACAAGAGCCAGAAAAGCAAGCCCGTTTGCGAGCAATGGCAGACAGTATGGCCTTTTTCACCCAGGATACAATTGCAAATCTTGTCTTTAATCAAAGAGGCAAACCTTGGCCAGATGCGGATATTACTTTACTTGAACAAGGTTTTTTTAAAGACGAAGGTTATGAGGCGCATAATGCGTTAGCGTTTATGGGATTGATGTCACGCACCATGGCCAAAGCGGAAGAACGCCAGTGTGAGGAACGCTTTACCTTATTTTTTGGCGATGAAATTCACACCATTACGAAAAATTTACTGACGGTCGTTTATTTAACAAAATGCGCCAAGATGTCACGTAAATTCGGTTTATGGTTGTGGCTGGCCACACAAAACGTCGCTGACTTTCCCAAGGAAGCCCGAAAAATCCTTTCGATGATGGAATTTTGGATCTGTCTTGGCATGAGCGAAGTCGAAATGAAATCAGTGGAAGAATTTAGAAAGCTCAGTGAAGAAGAACGCGCGCTTTTTCGCTCAGTACGTAAAGCTACTAAAAAATACGTGGAAGGAGTTCTGCTGTGTCCTCGTGTTAATGGATTATTTCGCAATGTCCCACCACGATTAAGTTTGGCATTAGCGATGACAGAAAAACATGAAAAAGCAGAACGCAGGCAATTGATGGATAAATACCGCATTTCTGAATTGGAAGCGGCAAAGAGAATCGCTAAAAGCATGCAGGGATAATCATCAAAACGCCTGAATACGTTGCTATCAAGTTATCGAGGTATTTGGGTATCTTGCTCTACTAAGCACTAGCGAGGATTAGATGCGGCTCAATGACTTAAACGGCAAGGTATGGATTAAGCTATCTAAAAGTGTGTGGATTACGCAGAAATTATTAGCTTGGAGTGACACAATCAAACTCTCTGAACAGTCAACCTTTCTTATTAAACGAAAAAAAACTAAAACCAAACTTATGAATGATCGACCTCTTATAGCGCCATCCTATAGAGTTTAGCGTTCAAGATGAGTATAATGTCGCTCTTTAGGATCAAAAAATGCCAGCAGCTTATCCACTAGAACTACGGCAACGAGCCGTTTCCCATTATCGAAAAGGTGGGAGTACGCAACTTGAAACAGCTGAACTATTCAAAATTGGCATAGCGACGTTACGTATTTATTTGCGTCGTGATGAACAAAATGATTTAGCCCCCAAACCTTATCAACGTGGTAGAAAGCCTGTCATATCAGGAAATCACCTGCAAAAAATTGAGAGTTGGGTAACGGATAAACCTGATATTCGAGTTAAGCATCTGTGTAAAAAATATAAGCACTATTACAAAAAAACGGTGAGTCAATCGATGATGTCTCGCGCTTTAAAAACATTAGCGATAACGCGAAAAAAGAAAAGTCTTTTTGCACAGGAGCAGTTACGTCCGGACGTCGAAAAAAAAGACAGGCGCACATAAAAAAATATAAGGACGTTGACCCAGAACGCCTGATTTTTATTGATGAAATGGGGGCTTACCTGAATATGGTGCTCAATTATGCACGTGCGCCAATCGGACAACGCGTGCATATGCCGAAGCCATTTAATCGTGGTATGAAACTTTCGGTCATTGGTGCAATATCAACAGCACGCGTTGAAGCTTCATTGTATGGACCATGGGCAACTGATGGCGATATCTTTTATCATTTCATTGCTCACGATTTATGCCCAATATTACAGCCGCATCATATTGTTTTACTTGATAATGTCGGCTTTCATAAGACTCAGCGTGTACAGGATGCAATACATGCTACAGGTGCGAGTATCGATTTCTTGCCCCCGTACTCACCTGATTTTAATCCCATTGAAATGGCTTGGTCTTTTGTTAAGAATATTTTACAAGAAATAGAAGCTAGAACTTTGGCGTCGTTTCAAAAGGCACTTAAGTATGCATTAGAAAAAATTACTGAAAACAAATTGCTTGGATGGTTTCAACATGCTGGTTACCGATCGACTCAATAGGATGGCGCTATAATGAAACACGCGTTAAATTGATTGAACTCTTTACGCAAAAAGGCCAAATCGTGTTTGATCCCAATTTACAGAATAGTGATACCTTAGCGGCTGCATTACAGGCCGACCGTCAATGTGTGGGTATTACTAAAACGCAGCAGCAAAAATTAAAAGCGATTGAAGATCTGGAGAATCGCTTACAAACAAAGTCGTATCAATTGTTTGATCAAGAAAGTGACTGTACGGCACTGCATCAGATAAAAAACCAGTCGGTTCATTTTTTACTGACCGAAATTCCCTTGTTTAATTTTAAATATTCTGTGACTAGTTACCAAAATCACCTGGAAGCAATAAAAAATAATCTGTCAAAATACAGTGATAAATTGGTAGACAATGGCTCTATAGCATTAATCATTTCGGATCAACGATATCAAAGTCACTATTATTCTTGCCATGCTGATCTGATCAATGTATTAAAAGAAACACAATTAACGTTGCAAGGATTGATTAATGTGATTCAAGATAGCAACGCACTTACCGCATATGGTTATCCCAGCACCTATGTGCCAAACATTATCAATCAATTCGTTATTATCCTTCGAAAATAAATTTAATTGCTCAGGTTAATCATCATGAAGATAGTAAAAAAACTCGTGGTCGGCGTACCGCTTGGTATGGCTTGTTTGTTACCAATGTATAATGCTTATGCCAGCGATACCATTAATTCGCTATCTGTTGTTGAAGATACCCTAAAAGGAGTATCGCACTGCTTACATTATCGGGTTAAAGGCTTATGTTTTTGGTTGCGATGTTCACCAATTGAGTGTCATATCGAAACCACCCTCAAAGTGGATCATTATCTTCCCGATGGTATCGTGAGCAGCTTTACCAAACCGGATAATAATCCCTGGTGGTTTGCGCAGCAGGTTGAAGATCCTATCTTTTATCAAGCCGGAAAAGTTCAAATGAAGCAATTGGTGCATTTTAATATGGGTTCAGGTAATGAGCATGATAACTCACACCGTGATCTTAATAATAAATTTCATGAAGTCGATATTATTGGCAATCCAGCATTAAGTCTCTTGAGCGGCTATAAGTTGATTTTACCCAGCAGCGCAACCCCTTATGCACCTTATTATTCTTCTTTAATGGATGCGTATGCCTGGCGCTTCCCAGTATTAGAAAAATTTTACCCAGGCAGCATCATCCCAGGCATTCATGAAGTGGGTACGTTAGTTTTACATGATTGGGGGCCTGTGTATCCACGCAATGGTTATGTGAATCAACCTGATGATGCTAAAGCCGCAGCAGTTGATGCCTTAAGAGCCTCTACCATTATCACGGCACTTGGCCAACCACATGTTTATAGGCCGTTATCGAATACCTGCGGTGAACACTGTAGTGCTTATCCTGTCAAAGAAAACAGTAAAGAGGCACAGTATCAGATGATTTATCCCAAAGCAGAAGATCAATGCACGATATTCGGTGGCAGTGATATTACTAGCTTACGTCCTTGGGAAACTGATGCCTCCAGTAAAGGGCATGATCGTTATGTCTGGGTGCTTTGGCGACATTACCACGGGTGCATTCCTAATCATGGGGCCACTTATTTAGGCTCTATCAATTTCTAATGTATTAAAACGCATTTGTTCTTCTGTTTGCTTCCCTATGAGCAGGCATTTTTTTGCTTAAAAAATACTATTTGAGGTTATGCTATGAAGCTAAGATCTTTATCACTTGTATTAGCAGCGAGTCTTATTTCAATCACGAGTTTAAATCAGATGGCTTATGCCGCATCGGGTGGTTTGATTCCTGCTGTGAAAAGTGGGTTTTACTACCAAATGGGTGGCGGCGATGCTGTACCATTACCGGCATTTTATGAGTCGTCTACTATTCCCTTAAATGCAGAAGGTGATGTGGGTTTAGAATTTGATTGTGGCACTTTTAATCCCATCGTCTCGATTAAAAATTCATTGAATCAAATTAAAGACAGTGCTGTAAATGTGGAGCAGCAAGTGCTCCGTGCTGCCACAGGGGCAGTCACTGAATTTCCATTGTATGAACTCTCACGCGCCGATCCCAATCTCTATAATTTAATTACGAATGCGATGGCAGGTGCTAAAGAAAATATAGCGATATCCACCAAGTCTTGTGAGGTGATGCAATCGCAAATTGCTGCGGGCCAAGATCCTTACGCCCATTGGGGACAGATTTCATTAGGCAATCATTGGAAGCAAGAAATTGGATCAGCCGAACTCTCTGGTGAGGGTGATATTAATCAGGCGCGTCGTGAAGTCTCACAAGATGCGGGAAGAAGTGGTGTGCCCTGGATAAATCCTAATTCAGCCGTTGACAGCAATGGCATTCAAACACGCAATGCAGGTGGTGTACATCAACCCCCCATTCATGTGATCCATGATACAGCGATGTCTGGTTATGAGGTTATTGTTAATAACAATCCACAGCATCTCAATAAAAATAAACGATTCGCTCACTCACCCTCTGAACTCTCACGGGTTTTCCCAACTGCAAAAGAGGCAGCCGATTGGGTCAGTGATGTGGTGGGTGATGAAACCATGACTACTTACAATGGAGGACAAAAAAGCTCAAAACCAGGCGTGGGTTTGTATTCCGATATTCAATATCAGATGAAACAAATTTTTCCGAAATTACAATCGTTAGTTGCAGGATCAACTCAGTTGACGATTAAAAAGCTACAAGCGATTTCACCAAATGGTATAGGACTATCGCCCGAAATTATTCGTGATATTCGCAAACAACCTAAAGTGATACAAAGCATTATTGTGAATAAGCTTGCTCAAAATATTGCCGCGATGTATGTCATCAATAAAGCACGACTGGCAACACGAATATTGCAATCCGGTGGACGTATTCCTGCGATTTACAGCAACAAAGCCGCACAGCAAAACATCCAGCATTCCATTTCATTATTGCAACAAGATGTACAGGATATATTAATGTTTGTCAAAGCAAGACAGACGCTAATGTCAAACCTACTTGCTACTATCACACAAGCAGGCAGTGCGCTGGATGCAGAGAACACAGCGATTGCGATGCCAAAACCCAATGCACCCATAATGACCCATGGGGCTATCGCCAATAAAACGAATGATACCCATACAAAATCAGCGTGGTAGAGAGATTTATTCGATAACACAAGCATCAAAGGCGCATCATTGTGCACCTTGTTCTAAACAGATTATGAGGTAATCATTATGAGTGTGACAGGTTATTTGGCCTTATACACCACACTAATTGGTTGGCAGCAATACCAAAACTTATGGATGCTAATGGTGGGCACAGGCTTAGTGTTTATTCCTTTTATTGGCATTGTCATGAAGAGCTTTTTAGAGCCTTTTGAATCACAAGAACCAAAAGGCGCGGCTATCATTGCATTGCGACGACTCATGATACAAATTGTAGGGGCATTATTAATTATAGAATTTTGTTGTGTACCCACGGTGCCACTTGATCCAAAGGTTTTACATTTCGAGCCGGTATGTATGGCTAATGTAAAGATAGCTACACCAGGGCATACTGGCACAACCTACGATAATCAATTTAAGGCGGCCACCGGTGTCAAAGTACCGATTATCTGGTATTTAGTTATGGCGATTTCCAACGGGTTTACCCATGCAGCTACGGAAGGATTGGGTTGTGCACCTATTAACTACCGCGAATTACAAATGCAGTTAGATTTAACGCATATCACTAACCTTCAAGTAAAAAAAGAAACGATCGCCTTCTATAATGATTGTTATGTGCCGGCCTATAGCAAATATATGTCAGGTGATTTAACAGAGTCACAAAAATCAGATATTCAACGGTATCAAAATCAATATGGAAAAAATGATTTAGGATGGATTGGATCACACGCTTTTTTGCACACTCCTGGTTTTTATGATTCATTGTCAGCGCAAGAACCAACTCCAGGGTTTTTATTTGATTCAACACGCGATCAATTTGAAGGACAGGTGGATAACCATTCCCAGTGGGGAGAGCCGAATTGTAAGGCTTGGTGGGCAGATTCACAAAATGGCTTACAGGCCAATTTAGAAAAAGCACTACCTCCTGATTTTCTGACTAAGATTACCCATATCGGAGATACTCCAAAAGAACTCGCTAATCTTGGCATTCGAGATTTAATACAACACTCTTTCGACCCTGGCATGACCTTTGGTGAGATTTCAAGAGGTTATGAATCATTAAATGATCAGATACACGGTAATTGGATGAGTGATGCTATAGGTTCAAGTCTTGGTATTGGTATGGAACAAATGACCTACTATCCAAAACTCACTTTATTGATCAACTCGCTTCCTGTGATCCAAGCACTATTACTCATGTCAATCTATGCCTTATTAGCATTAGTGATTCCCTTCTCAAGCTATCGCCTGCATTTTATCATCACAGGTGCAGCCATTATCTTTGCCATTACTTTTTGGAGTTATTTATGGCATTTAGTATTGTACGTTGATAATTCATTAATTGCGTCTCTCTATCCGCAAGGTGGGAGTTCCATCGCACTTGAACAGTGGTTACATAACAATGGTGGGTTCAATAAAACGCTGGTCGATTTTATTATAGGGACACTTTATATTGCTTTGCCTATGCTATTTCTAATTTTAATGTCGTGGGCAGGATTAAAAGTAAGTAATGCAATTATGGGGACAGTGACTGATATGGGTACACCAGCAAATGCTGCTGGTGCTCAGGCCGGAGCAATGGCTAACAAAGCAGTTAATATGGTTATTAATGCTGCAAAGTCAGCTATCACAAGAAAATCTTAACTCGTTAATATTTATGTCTGTTGTCTTGACCTGAATATTCGCCTCGATAATTGTTATGAGGGCCATCACGTTTTTTGCGTTCTTCTTCTCTCCGATCGTCTTCATATTTTTCATTCGCATATTTAGAGTATGCGCCAGTAATTATATGTAAGATGACTGGAGAAATTAGCGATACAAAATGCAAAATTGGCCTTAATCCTTTTCCTGCCATTTTTAACAAAGTCACTAATAAATTATTACCTTGCATTAAGTGACGTATCAACATGATCGCAAGCGTGATCAGACTGGGTACCAATAATAACTTGCTAAGCGCAAGCAAATTAACGCGAATAGGTGGTGTCATCACGTGAACAGTAATCAGTGCAGTCAACCAACCTATGAGTGTAATCATGCAGAATACCAACGTTAATTTAACACGAGTAGGTAATCGTGCCTTTAATTTTAAAGGTAACGATGCTAAGCCATTGAGGATTAGCAAAGTCCAAACAAATGGTGAAATAAAGGGTAACCATTCAACGGCGCTCATGGTTGTTATGTCCTGTGATTCATTATGTTGACAGAGGTGAGGTTCATGAAAACATTACTCCGTTTATTGCTTATTGTATTAATTTTTGCTGCAGGACTATTCCTAATCAGTCATTACTTGGTGGAGCATAACTCTGCTAAAACGCTCTCGCAAGTAATTCAACGGCATTATCTTGTACTTGCCGTATGGCGCTATGTACTCTATGGACTTGTACTTATATTGTGGCCCTATTTTATCAAAAAGAGGGGGGTAAGACAAAAATGGCCTGCACAAACAATTATTTATTTATCACATCAACGCTTTAAATTATTAGGATTGTTTGTGTTTATTGAAGTATTTTTTGTTGATGACTTTCTTGGCCATGTATTCATTTATTTATAAAAAAATTATTCATCGATGAGGGTTTTATGATTTTAACTATTTGTGAAAAACCATCACAGGCGCGTGATATTGCACGTCACTTAAAAGCAACTACGCGAAAGGATGGCTATTTGCAAGGTAATGGTACTATTGTCACCTGGTGTGTTGGGCATTTACTCAAATTAGCACCACCGGAGTATTATCGTCCTGACATTAAACCATGGTGTATCGAAAAATTACCTGTGATTCCAAGCAAATGGAAAATGCAGGTATCCTCAAACACTAAAAAACAATTTAACGTCATTAAACAATTATTAAAAAAGACCCATCATGTGGTGATTGCCTCTGACCCTGATCGTGAAGGCGAATGTATTGTCAGAGAGATACTGGATGAATGCCATTATCAGGGAAAAATAGAACGCCTTTGGTTCAACGCACTGGATGATGCTTCTATTCAAAAAGCACTAAAACATATCAAACCAGGAAAAGACACTGAAAATCTGTATTATGCCGCACAGGCCAGATCTCGCAGTGACTTTGTAATCGGTATGAATCTCACCATGGGTGCCAGTGCTTTATACGGTGTAAATAGTGTGTTATCCATCGGACGTGTTCAAACACCGACACTAAAAATGGTAGTAGATCGAGATCGAGAAATTGAAGCATTTAAACCACAAGATTATTTTGTCTTAAAAGCACTGTTTTTCGGTGATGATGATAAACAAGTTTGGACAACCTGGAAAGCACCGGATTCAATGATAGATGCGAAAGGCCATTGCCTCAATCAACAAATTATTGAAAGTATTGCCGCAAAAGTGGACGAAGAACCAGGGGTTGTGTCTTATTTTAAAGAAAGCAAAAAGACACAAAAAGCCCCACTGTGCTTTTCATTATCGGCGTTACAGAAAAAAGCCTCAAGCCTTTTTGGGTATTCTGCCAAACAAGTATTAGAGATAGCACAGTCGTTATATGAGACCCATAAAGCAACGACTTATCCAAGAACAGACAGTGGTTATTTACCCGAAGAGCAGTTCGATGAGGTTGATGCGGTCATAAACGCTATTGCAATTATCGATGACAAGATGAAAAGCTTAGTGGCATTATGTGATTCAAGGTTAAAATCTTCTATATGGAACAATAAAAAAATAACGGCCCACCATGCCATTATTCCAACGACTAATGAGCAGATTGATATAGGGAAAATGTCGCAAGAAGAACTTAATGTGTATGATCTTATACGTCGTCACTATTTATCTCAGTTCATAGGCGACTATGAATACATGCAAAGAAAAATTACTGTGAGCTGCGCAGGTGAGCTGTTTACAGCCATAGGAAATACACCCATCACACTGGGATGGAAACAGGCTTTTAATCCAGAGAGTAATAATGAAAATAATGAAACCGAAAAAAACAACATTCCAGTATTGAACTTAAGGCAATCGGTTGAGAATCAAAAAACTCGGGTGGAAACCAAGCAAACCAAACCTTTGGCATATTTTACTGAAGGGGCATTGATCGAAGCGATGAAAACTGTGGGTAAATGGATTGAAGATAAAAAACTAAAAAAAATAGTAAAGGAAAATAGCGGTATTGGGACAGAAGCGACTCGTGCCAATATCCTAGAAACACTTTTTAAACGCGGTTACTTACAACGGAGTAAGAAACAAGTGATCTCAACTGATAAAGGCCGAGCACTTATTGATTTAGTACCAGATACCGTTAAAAATCCCATTTTAACCGCTCAATGGGAGCAGCAGCTTGAACAGATTGCCGAAGGTAACAGCAAGCGCGATGACTTTGTGGAGGCTCAAATAACCCTGTTAAGAGAAATACTATTACAGCTCCAAAATAAGGGAAGGAAAAAGCAAGCCGCTACTTTGCAACTCCAATCGGAAACCAATAATGGCACAGTGTATTTGTGTCCTCAATGTGAAGCAGTATTGAGACGTTTAAAGGGTAAGAAAGGGAAACATTTCTGGGGCTGCACTCAATATCCTAATTGTCACTTTACAACTTGGGAAAAAAATAAAAAGCCCAGCTTGTAAGAGCTCTTTAACTTTAAGTCACTCGTGATGAAATCAATATTATGTCGATTATTGTTTAGTATATTATGTTTATTTAAACTGCAAATAGGTTTGGCTGCTCCTGTGACAGGAAATCCAACAGCTAGCGTCATACTGATAGAATATTATGATTATGAATGTCCTCATTGTCGCCGAATGGAGCCTGTGATTGATAAACTACAAGCACAATATTCCAATTTAAAGGTGGTTCATCGTGTTACACCATTATTAACAGCAGAATCTCGTCCTGTTGCGAGTTTTGCATTAGCAAGCGAGCCACAAGGAAAGTGGCAAGCAGTGCACGAACAATTGATGGCATCACCAACAGCACTTACTTTAAAGGATGCAGAAAAGAGTGCCACAAAATTAGGATTTAATATTCAAGCAATACTTAGCACCATGAAGAGTGTTCCTATTCAAAAACAGATCGCGACTAATATCAAACTAGCCAATACACATGCGATTAATGGCGGTATTTACTTGCCACTTTTAGCGTTGGGTCAGAGCAATGGACAAGGCCAGCCTATTGTACTCACAGGCGAACAACCCTATGCCTTACTGTCAGCGATTGTGCAACAATTAGGTCATGATCATGCTCAATTGGTTAAAAACAAAAAACGCTTATCAGACAATAGAAAAATCACCAGTACCTTATCCTGATGTGACACTGCAAACACTCATTAAAAAAATACAGTCATTGTCTGGTGTAACACAAGGTGATTTTCAATCACTTTATGTTAAAACAATTGATCATTTTATTGATTATATCAGCATACCCAATGAGCCGCTTAATACTGAAACTGTTGTAGAGGCACTGAATCAAGCGGTGCTGGCTTTGAAAAAACGGCAAGGTTATTTGTTACCGCTTGGCGCAGATAGTGAAATCTCTTTTCGTCAACGCGAAGAGTGGACCTTTGCTGTATTTGTGGCTGCATTAGGAGATTTTATCGATGTCACAGTACGTCTTGCCGTAATAAAGGCATTATTACCTCATCAAGCATATGCTTGGCTACATCGCAACACGCCATTGTTTTCATTATGGGTGTGCTATTTACAAGGTGATGTAAGCAATAATATCTTTGCTAAATTGATCAGATATAATCATGAAGCACCTCAAGTTAAGCTTGCTCAACGTGAAATTGAGCCAAAAAAAAATCCCAGTCAGTCTCAAAATGAAAAGCCACAACCACCTTTAGTAATCAAGCAGGAGAATGTGAGTCATACTATAGAAACTACGCCGATTGATTTAAACAATGAGTTTCATGATGCTTTAGCCAATACAGTCACTAAGATTAAAGAAATTGATTTAAGAGCATTATCAGATTCTACAACTAAAGACAGCGATACTGAACACTTAGAAAATAATGTAACCACTGTCCCTGAACCTAAACTAATGAATCAACCCCATATTTCTAATTTTAAAGCAGATGATTTTTGGCATTGGCTAAAGCAGAGTCTTCATAAAAAAGAAATTACCTGGAATCAAGAAAACTGTTTTATACATGGTGTTGATCTTGGAATATTGATACAAATCCCCGAAGCCATTAATACATTTCTTACTACTGAAGCAGAAAAGCATGATGCCATACCCAATGAATTAATCCTTCGACAGCAACCTGATTTAACAAAGCACATTAAAAAGCATGAGCAATTAATTAAAAATACCCGAGGGTCACGTATTCACGTTTACTGTGTTGGAAGATGGGAAGATCGACAAACGGTGTCCGGTATCGTGATTGCGCAGGCATGTTTAACGACAGATGATCAAACAATCCCTGTCAATACTCAATTGATACTTGATCCATTAGAGGCTGTTTAGACATGGTGTGTTGGTATCCATAAATTAATCCTTACGAGGTCATCAATATGTCTCAAGATAAAGAAATAAAGTCAAAGACTACGCTTGAAAATAAATCAGAAAAAAAACCTGATCATACTATCCATGCAGGTCAAAAACTCACTCATAAAAAACCAGGGCGTTTAAAGGGTGAAGTCCATTTAACACTGCATACCGCCTATGCGCAAAAATTATTTTTAGGCTTTCGACCGGATAAGCGATCTATTAATTTATTACAGTTTGGTGCACATGTCGAATGACGCAAATTTGGGAGGCTGCTGAGCGGGACGATCCCTATGCCGATTGGTATTTATTAAAAGTCTATGCTCTTTTAATGAAATTACAGAAACAACTCAGTGTTGAAATAGAAAAATACCAAGCTAAGTTAAAGGAAGCTCATGCTTTAGTGAGTTTAACGGTTCATCCTTTTGAATCACAGCAACCCGTTGTCGAATCACTGTGGTTTAGAACGCAGTATGGCTATATGGCCGCAAGCGGAGTGGCCCATTTTGATGAACTCATGCGCACTATACTCACTGCCCATCGTGTCGGCATACTGCTGGATAAACCGGAAAAAGACATTCGGCAAATCTGGTTGGATCAACTGTTAGCACTTTTTCGATTGCCCTTCAAATGGAAACCATTGCCGGTGACACGTGCTGATATTAAAAGTGATAATGATCAAGCAAAAATAGCGCAAGAAAAAATGGGGAAAATACCTGAGCCTATTTTATTACTTGAATTACGTTCCCCCTTTGCACCGACGGTTAAACTGCCGACTGAAAATAAAGCACAGCAGACTCAAGCTCATACACTGGAGGAAGCGCAAAATAATAAAACGTAACGATTTTATGGTGCCGTGATCACAATCGGCCTAAAACTTTGTGATGCGTGGGTCGGCATGAAAGCCCATCTGCATGATACTTATTATGCAGTGCCAATTGTGTTTAACTGTGATTTTTACAGTTAAGCAGTTTACTTGAAATTACCCTATTTTTTAGGGTGATTTTTTAGCTTATCCCAACGGGAATAATGATATTTCCCGTTAGGGATTGCTCATGGTTCTCTTTGGGGTTTTTTAAACTTTATAAGGAGCCCATTTATGAGCTTAAAATATTTTACTCAATATCACTTCAGTAATGAATATGGCGTTACTGGCACTTTAGCGGCTGATCCTACTTTTGATCATACAAAAGCGGGGGATGAATACGCTCGATTGGTTGTTTATTGTAAAGCCATTGATGCTAACGATGATCATAAAAAAAGTCATCGTAGCAAAGAGTCTGATACGAATGATATTCCACTCATTGCCTATGTAAGAGTGTTTAACAAAGAGTTATTAGACATTGTTGAATACCTTAAACAAGGGTATTTCGTTAACTTTACGTATGACGATATTACCTGGAACTTAGGCAAAGACGCTAAAACAAATAAGCTTCGAGTCAATCCAAGGTTTGTGGCGAACACCCTGAGTGTAAGGCATATTCCTGGAAAAAAGAAAGCAAGACAGTCAAACCGTCAAAGTGAAACTAATGGTGATAATGATCGCGTTCACAATACGCAATCTTGCCGAAAAAAGTAACTTTTTCAGAACGATTTTCTGCGTTCTTAATCGAACACTATCAAGCCCTTGATTGATTTTTCAGTTGAGGGCTTTTTTGTTTTTAAATATCAGGAGTATTTATTATGGATCAAACGGCATTACAAGCCCCACTTCAAACTCAAGTGATCCCTATAAAAAGTGAACCAGGTGTACTGACCCATGTTGAACTTAATTATCATGAAGTACAATGCATTGAATTAGCTTTTATAGGATTAGCAGAATATCTACGAAATAACGATCTGCCTGACACTCTGGGCACATCAAGCCTTAGCACCCTTAAAGCCCAGTTGAATTATTTAGAGCATTGGTTAAATCAACCGGCTCTAAGAGCGCAATTGCGCTTAGATGGTTCCAACACGGTGCTATGGCCTGTCACCAGTTCTGAGTTGGTTGATTGGCTGTTGGCCATTTGCCAGAGTTGCATTAACGAAGATGCAATTTTAATCGCGGCAGTGGATGCAAGCGGCTATGAAACTATCCAATTTTCTGAAACCACTTTAGAAAATAATGACAGCTATTCATGGGCAGATGACATGCATTATTGTCGTTTTAGTTCGTTTCAACACTACTACAACGCTATGGTCATCGCTTGTCAAGCAAAGTTGGTGGGTAAATTGGTACAAATTCAAGTGCAAAATTACCCGTTATTTCCAACACATTCTGCGCTACTTAAGTGAAAACAGCGAGAGGATATTGCCTACTTAGGGTGATGTCCTCTTTTTTGATTGACTACTCAATTCATGTGATGAACGACTGAGTCATAACCTGACTTAGTCAGTCTTACATTGACTACTTAATGTTTATTTTACTACTGAAACCCTTTGGAGACGGCAATCCCCGCCGCCGTAGTGTCCTCCTTGACGCTCAACCAAAGGGTTTTTAGTGTTATTTCACTTTCTACTCACCGCCAAGCGCGAAATTGCTCTTGGCGGTTTCTCTCTTGGACTTTATTCAAGGGAGAAATTCGATGAAAAAACTAAGCTTTAAAAACAGTCCTAATGAAGTCATCAACTTGCCGCCAGCCTTTGTATTGTGTGAAAACAATACTTATCGAGTGCGTGGCAAGATCACGGTGACTGACATTATGACTGCGGCACAATCCATTCTCACACAACAATGTCAAACATCCCCTTTAGTCTTAAACAACGTTAAGCTAGCAAAGCAATTAGCTGTGTTTAGATTAGCAGAGCTGAAGTCAGAATGTTTCTGTGTGATGTTTTTGGATAATCAGCATAAGTTGATCTGTTTTGAAAAATTGTTTCAAGGCACGATTAACCAAACGGCTGTGTATCCACGTGAAATTGCTAAGCGTGCCTTTGCACTCAATGCCGCAGCACTGATCTTGGTGCACAATCATCCTTCAGGAGATTGTACACCCAGTAGCACCGATGAATGGTTAACTACTGCGATTAAATCGGCTTTTAAGTTGATGGATATTGAGGTGGTGGATCATTTAATTGTGGCAAGAGAGCAAGCCTATAGTTTTGCGGTACATGGTATTCTATAGTGTGGTAGTGCAACTGTCTTCTTCACTGAACCACCAAAGACAAGAGTGTCTTTGGTGGTTTCCTTTTAGTATTCACTCTCAACAAAGGAAAAAATTTAGGAATCACCATGATGAAAACAAGCAGATAGGAAAACAGCTTATATGGTTGCAGAAGGTCTGTTAAGAGGTTAAAAAAATGAATCAGTAGATTCCTGTATGCAAGTCCATGCACTCAATAAATACAGTTATATCTACGACTATAATGTACCAAATGATATCAGCTCTTTCTGAAAAGAATGTCCGCCTTTTCATATTTCATTATTTTTTAAGGCTTAATTGAGAAGAAAAGCTTTTTTCTTTTTGTTATTCTCAATAACAGTATTTTTGTGAGAGCTGACAAGCTTTATTATTAATTCTAATTAGACAATATTGTTTTGGTCAATCAATGTATCAAAACATAAGATTGACTGAGAAGAACTATAAGTAAAAAGAATCGGATTATTGTTCAAGTTTGGTTTTTTTTTAAAAACCAAAGTTAAGACATCACTAACTATTATTCTACTAATAAAGAATGATCTAGATATCTTTAAAGAATAGAAAAAATAAGCTTGTAAATACATGACATTCAAGGAGCAACGCGGATGCGAGAAAACCCTGATTCCCATGAAACCCTTCCTACTACTCATCATGATGCCCAAACAGTCGCATTGGAGCCCATTCTTCAGGAACTACTCAAGCAACAAATTTTAAAATATATTCCACTAGAAGATTTAGAATTTCATTGTGGATTAACTAATATTAGAGGGCTTATGGATAAGCTAGATAGGCTGTTATATTCTAACCCATCATTAGTTACGCTGATAGAGTCGACAGCCACTGAGGTTGAGGCAGGCAATTTAACAATAGCAGAGGCGGTGGATAACATCGGTTGTTTGGGGAAGAAGCACTCTGATCACTCGAAAGACATGGCCTTATTAGTGTCCATAATGGCAGAGTGGCTGGCTGCTCAAGGTAAGGCCAGGTGGCGCAGAGAGGCTGCAATCGATGTCATCAAATTTTTAGCGGAGGATGTGAATCAACTGGATGCACCACCGAAAGTTCTCCCATTCGTAGACGGGCTAGTAAAGTGGGTGGCGGCTGAGAGTGAGAACAGCTGGCTTAAAACGGTTACGGCACAGACGATCGGTGCTCTGGGTAGAGCGATAGTGCTTCAGAAGGATACGCCAGAGTTTGCCTCTTTACTGCACATGTTGACAGAGTGGGTGCTTGCTCCCAGCGAAGCCAAATGGGTCAAAGATGCTGCGGTACAGGCGATTAGTCATCTGGGATCAGCGTTAACGCAGTTGGATAGAGCACGAGTTGTCCCATTAGTAGACGTGTTGACAAAGAGCATGATGGATCAGAACGAAAACCTCCAGGTCAGAATAGCTGCGGCAGGGGCGATCGGTCATCTGGGGTCAGTGTTGGCACAGTTAGATGAGGTACGAGTTGCCACGGTAGTAGATTGGCTGACAGAGAGGATGATGGCTCAGGACGAAGTCCGCTGGTTCAGAGAGGCTGCAATAAAATCGATCGGTAAGCTGGGTTGTGCATTGGTACAGTGGGACAGGCCACGAGCTCTCCTGTTAGTAAACCTTTTAACAGAGAGAGTAATTGATCAGAATGAAGTCCATTGGATCAGAGACGCTGCGATAGGGGCGATCAGTCATCTGGGGTCAGCGTTGGCGCAGTTGGATAAGGCACGAGTTGCCCCATTAGTAGATCTGCTGGCCGAGAAGATGATGGATCAGAACGAAAACCTCCAGGTCAGAATAGCTGCGACAGAGGCGATCGGTCATTTGGGGTCGGCATTAACGCAGTTGGATGAGGTACGAGTTGCCCTGTTAGTAAATCTGTTGATAGAAAGGATGATGGCTCAGAATGAGGTCCGCTGGTTCAGAGAGGCTGCGATACAGACGATCAGTCATTTAGGTTGTGCGTTGGTACAGTGGGAGGACAAGAAGCCACGACTTATCCCGTTAGTAAACCTGTTGACAGAGAGAGTGATTGATCAGAATGAAGTCCATTGGTTCAGAGAGGCTGCGATACAGGCGCTCAGTAAGCTGCATATAGCGATAAATGCAGAGGTTGAGTTCCTAAGCATCTATTTGATGGGTGTGGATGGCGCCCTTAGAGAAGCCATAGCAGAAGGCTTAACTCATTTGGTGGACACATGGCTGGCACAGGAGGAGGAGCCTGAGCAGAGGATCAAGCAGGTTCGGGCACTGATCGCATTGTGGGATAATTTGTTTGAGATCGCTGAACGAGGCAGCATAAAAAAGCTGCCAGAGTGTCCAAAGCTAATGAAATTATTTGTAACTCTGGGTTCAGAATGCTGCATAAACGTTATTACAGATGGATTGGTCAGCGATGCTCAACAGAGTAAACCCACATTTAGCATAGCAGAGTATCAGCATACTGCCCTCAAAAACACCCTAACGGCAGCGAAGGTTTTGATGCATCTCAAGCATGATCACCAGCTTACTACCAAACGTGCTGAAGCATTGGTGGATGATACAAGACTAACAATGTTAGGCCAATTATCTGAGATTGGGATTTTTCCAATGACGGTGTGTGTTGAGATGTTAATCGCAACAAAAGAGCAGGATCTTAAAAAGTGTGTTAACGCATTTAAGAATAAAAGCACTATCACACCGATTTTACACTGGATACAAACGAACGCATTGCCACTCACCCAATTAAATTTTGACAGATGGCCTCTTGGTGGGAGTCATTATGTGCATGATGGTTGGATTCAGGAACTAGCGATTGTAGTACAGCAGATCCCAACCTTACATACCTTGAGTTTAAAAGATGTAGGCCTTAATAAAGAAAACGTTCGGAGATTGTGCCAACTGTTAGAGCACCGTGAAATGCCCTTAAACATGTTAACCGATGAATCGAATAACCCCAAATGGAAGGATAATGAGTATCGTAGAACAGCGGTAAAAAACTTAGACGATTTAAAACAAGCGGTAGCACGTAATCTCAGTCGAGCGATGCTCTTAGGCTATGCACTCCCAAATACAGTAGACCGTGATTCCCTAGAGCTTTGTAATGACATTAAGGCGTTGGAAGCAAAAGTCACCACCCTGTATACCCCACTTGAAACCTATGAAACGACTCTGAATGGACAACCCCTCACTCTCATGAATTACTGCGATGCAGATAATCTTCACGAAGAAGGTAGTACGCTAGTAACCCATGCCCCAAGTCAACGGCTCTTTGCACAACTGGGTATCGATGAAAATCAGGCGATTGATAAATTATTGCAGGGTGTACCTTGGCGTGAGGAGACACTGCAGAAACTAAGTGCAGACCTTACCTATTTTATAATGCAGCCTAAACATCATGATGGCAGTTCAGGCGCGATGCCCTTAGATGAAGAAACACAGGCGTTACTCGATCGGTGTGAGACTGCGTACACGCAAGAGGTATCAGTGACATTGCCAAGCGGCAATGATGTCTGTGTCGAAGCAGTCCCTATTAAGAGGCTGGTGGAGCATATCAACCAGTGTTTAGATGATGGAGAATATCCAGAACGCGTACAAAAAGGCCGCATTATAGAAGGTATAACCGCACTTAACGCCGATGTGATTCAAAGGTTGAAATTAAGACCCTCCATCGATGCACTACAAGCTGCAACCCACCTGGACCTGGCTGCCTTAGAAGTAGCGATTAAAACGTATGTGCGTTCAGAGGCTTTAATCACAGCGTATCTGCAACACATCAAAAATACCCACGAGGTGGTTCATTTAGGGTTTGAGGGTGTCATGGCCTTTTTGGAATTACAGGGCGCGGGTCTTTGTGTGTATGATCCGATCCCGGTTAAAGCGAAAGAATGTGATTACAAAGAGTATAAAGATAGACTAACGCTGGTGCTGCAACAGGCTCCTGATACATCGGATGGCAACGTGATGTATTATTTATTAAAGGATCCGTATGCGGGCTATCAACGGTTGTGGTCGCATGCATTCACAAACCCAGATAATGCCGAAATAGTGCACAAAGAGGCGTTGCAAGCGGTTCATGTAACGATTGCCGGCATACTAAGGGAGATTATCAAATGCTTTACGCTCAATGATAGCGAGAGCCTCAAGGCTTTTAACGCAGCGTGTCGCAGTGGCAAAGCACTAACGCAGCTGCAACTATGCCATTTCAAAGCCAGTGGTCAGGGGGCAAAGGATGAAAAAGCGGCGAAGGCACAGTCTTTGCAGGCAGCCCTGGATAAGATCGAAGACACATCAAAAGAGGCCGACCTTACCCCACAACAAACCTTTAGTGCCTTAAAACAAGCGGTGCTGGATTTTTTATGGTTGGACAGCGAAAAGCTCAAAGCACTGTCATCGATGGATCATAATGATCGATCGCTGGTGAGAAGTGTTGCGGGCAGTGAGGTTTTTATCACGTTGGCGCAACAGTTATTCCTGATCAGTAAAAGAATCCGTGAGGCCGAGCAGACACAACAGCAGAGTCAGTTTGATCGCAAAGCGACCTTTAATGCAGCCTTTGATCGGTATTTTGAGGCCCATTATGTGGCAGCACAAACGATTTATTCGGGTCTGTTTAAGAAAAACGTACTTACCCCACTCAACTATCGTGAAAAAATCTTGCACTGTGTCGGTGAATTTGTGTTAAGTGCGTTAGTGGCACTTCCTGCCTATGAGGCTGTAGTGCGTGCGGGCAAAGCGACGTTGCACTCGTTACAGATGCTAAAAGAAGGGGTGCATGCGTTTGAAGGAGCGAAGCATACGATGGAATTTGGTGATAGCGTATTGGAAAACACTCCGGTGGGCCATGCCTTACATGGTGCATATACTCAAGCTTCTCGCATGGTGTCGAGATTTCTATTGGGTTCAACGCTCGCAACAGGAGAGATGATAAAAAATGTGCAGCAGACTTTTGCATCGAGTGAGGACTTTAGTCGGAAAAAAAATCAATTACGCGATCTGTTGTTTCATCGTTATCAAAAACAATTGGAGCAAGTGGGTATGGCAGAAGACATGGTGGTGTGTGGCGAAGCGTTGGCGCGGCACATTCTAGATAAAATCATGCTGGGCTTACTCATACCGGATGCGAACGCGTTACCGGTGTTACCAAACGATGACTTTGTGGAATGGTGCTACTTGATGATCAGTTATATACCGATAAAAAATGCACCACTTATAAAAGTTCATGGAAGGACGATGACATGCGATGCACTATTTCGTCAATCGGGTTTGGTGTGCATGGCGGTGAAGCGAGGTTTATTGAAAAAACACGAGCTTCTGGTTAGCTTTCATTGGGATAATTTTACAGCCACACCGGGTGAAAGATATCGACGATATGCTCAAGGAGAAACGTTTCTCTATGAAGCACGTCCTGAAGGAATAGGTTATCACCTGGCGGGAGAAGAAGAAGTAGCGCATGTAAACCAATTGTTACAGTCATCCAGTCATGCGGAGATTGATGGATCGTATGTAGTGGGTCATGGAATCATCAATGTGATCTGGAACTTGCCTCAGGAGTCTTTGAACAAACTAAAAAATCAATTTATAGATTGGATCTTTGAAGTGGTGCCCATTCAAATGACTGAAGATCGCTTGAACGCACTTGAACGCAGAGTGGGTGTGGTTGAGCTTCGGATTGATACATTAGAAGCTAATAGTAAGCAATTGTGGCTAAAAATAGAACAATTACAGAAGCAAGTTGAGGTTGGCGAATTAGAAAGAGCACAATTGAAGGAACACAACAATCAATTGGAGCAACAGATAAAACAATTGCAGGAAGAAAAGAAGCAGCAGTCTGCACCTAAACTACAGGCCTCTCAGGCAGCAAACGATACTACTGCTAATAAAATAGCAAGCGAGCACCTGTCACAGAGCCTCGATGCGAACGCAGACGCATTATCATCTCCAATGACTGCACAAGAAACAGCGGTTACTTCATCTCGTAAGTTAGACGTTAATCCTGATGATATGTCGCAAGAAGGTAGTAATTATGCTGGGGCAGCACCCCAACAATACAGTGGTAACATCGCACGATTTTTTCTCCCTCAT
Source organism: Coxiellaceae bacterium (assembly GCA_965214015.1). Taxonomy (GTDB): domain Bacteria; phylum Pseudomonadota; class Gammaproteobacteria; order Coxiellales; family Coxiellaceae; genus CBDCAS01. Next base: position 71,090 of record CBDCAS010000018.1, on the reverse strand, counting down.
CCACAACCAAGCGAGAGGAAGTACGCCATCCTCAAGCCAAAAAAAGCATCTTCTAAAAAAAGCCGTGCGCTAGAGCCATCGGTGTAAGTGGTTTTTGGTCATGCGATGTATGACCTGTATGCTATGTATAAGATAAGTCTGTAGCATGTGGCGTGTTGTCATGGCACATTTTAGGCAAACTTATGCTGGGTTTATTACAATCAGATACAATAGTACTATTGGTGAGAAGACATGTTTTCCTATAAAGCATGTCTTAAGAAGTGTATTATCACCTGACGGAAGGAGATGAAGTGATGCGTTTAAAGAAGCAATGGTTAGAGTCATTAAGGGGTGCGGTGATCGATGGGCTGCGTGCAGTGGTTCATGGAATTGTCAGTGTGATCAAGTGGCCTTGGAAGCTGCTGCATACCTTAAAAAATCGATTTACAACAAGTCAGATTAAAGTAGTTCACATTGACATGCCAGTGCCAGAGAATCGTTTGAACGCACTTGAACGCAGAGTGGATGTGATTGAGCGTCAGATTGATACATTGGAGGTTGAAGAAAAAAAGAATAATAAGCAATTGTGGCTAAAAATAAAACAATTACAGAAACAAGTTGAGGTTGGTGAATTAGAAAGAGCAAAATTGTGGAAACGATTTGAGGCTAATAAACTAAAAACAGCACAATTGGAGGAACGCAACAATCAAGATGAACCACAGGCCTCTCAGGCAGCAAACGATACTACTGCTAATGAAACAGCAAGCGAGCACCTGTCACAGAGCCTCGATGCGAACGCAGACGCATTAATAGCTCCAATGACTGCACAATTTTTTCACCCTCATACACAAGGGAGAGAAAATACGCCGTGCCCAAGCCAAAGTTCTGAAAAAGACTACGCACCGCAGTCATCAATCTAAGTGGTTCGAGTCTGCAAAAATTAGGTCATGGTTTATAAAGAGATTTTTACTTTGCAGTTTTTGTAAGCATCCTTTTTTTAAATCAGCTAAGATTTTCAACCTATTAATGAATTGTAATTGTTATATTCTACAAGATCATTCCATTTAGGAAAACATTACGTACTAATCACTAGTCAACTCAATAGTATAACACTGCATTGAGCAGCTAATCGTATAATCAACCCACTCAATAGCACTACAGAAAGTCAGTAACTTTTACTCAACTTAGCACCCACAAAACTACCCATAAATAGTTTTATGGGTTACTACTTTAGTTTGTTCTATCGCTTATTTTTTGTTCTTTGCCACATAAAAAAGCCTACTTATCCATTGTTTTTTATGTGGCGAAATTTCTGTGCAAATAAAAAAATTTTAATTAAACCAATCCAATTATTAATTTTGGGAGCAATAATGATATCAAGTCAACAAGAAAACAACAGGCTGCAAATTTCTGAGTCTGGTAACATTAATTTTAATGAGGAGCGTGTCAAAAGAAATATTGAGTTATTGCGTCAATTTAAAAATGGAAATTTAACTTCTATTAAGCAATACAGCGGATTTGGTGGATTACGAAAAGCTTTTAAAGAGAAAACCATAGTCAGTAACCTCTTAACCTTTTTATCAACTGATGAAATTGATCGGCTCAAAAAAAGCACCAGTACCGGTTATTTCACACCCACTATTTTGATTAACTTTATTTATCAAGTCCTGCAGAATTTAGGATTCAAGCATGGGAAAATCTTAGAACCTGCTTGTGGACATGGAGCTTTCCTCGAGCATATGCCAAAAGCGATGCGTAAAAATAGCCAAATTACAGGGATTGAACTAGAACCTTTAAGCGCTAGTATCGCCAAAGCATTGTACCCTGATATTAAAATATTCAATAAAGGATTTCATCACTTTCATGACAATGAGTTTGACTTAATTATCGGTAACCCACCTTATGCGAGCTTTACGGTATTTGATAAAGAACATCCTGATCTCTGCAATGAAATGATTCATCATTATTTTGTGGCAAAGAGTATTCGTTTATTATAGCGCCATCCTATAGAGTTTAGCGTTCAAGATGAGTATAATGTCGCTCTTTAGGATCAAAAAATGCCAGCAGCTTATCCACTAGAACTACGGCAACGAGCCGTTTCCCATTATCGAAAAGGTGGGAGTACGCAACTTGAAACAGCTGAACTATTCAAAATTGGCATAGCGACGTTACGTATTTATTTGCGTCGTGATGAACAAAATGATTTAGCCCCCAAACCTTATCAACGTGGTAGAAAGCCTGTCATATCAGGAAATCACCTGCAAAAAATTGAGAGTTGGGTAACGGATAAACCTGATATTCGAGTTAAGCATCTGTGTAAAAAATATAAGCACTATTACAAAAAAACGGTGAGTCAATCGATGATGTCTCGCGCTTTAAAAACATTAGCGATAACGCGAAAAAAGAAAAGTCTTTTTGCACAGGAGCAGTTACGTCCGGACGTCGAAAAAAAAGACAGGCGCACATAAAAAAATATAAGGACGTTGACCCAGAACGCCTGATTTTTATTGATGAAATGGGGGCTTACCTGAATATGGTGCTCAATTATGCACGTGCGCCAATCGGACAACGCGTGCATATGCCGAAGCCATTTAATCGTGGTATGAAACTTTCGGTCATTGGTGCAATATCAACAGCACGCGTTGAAGCTTCATTGTATGGACCATGGGCAACTGATGGCGATATCTTTTATCATTTCATTGCTCACGATTTATGCCCAATATTACAGCCGCATCATATTGTTTTACTTGATAATGTCGGCTTTCATAAGACTCAGCGTGTACAGGATGCAATACATGCTACAGGTGCGAGTATCGATTTCTTGCCCCCGTACTCACCTGATTTTAATCCCATTGAAATGGCTTGGTCTTTTGTTAAGAATATTTTACAAGAAATAGAAGCTAGAACTTTGGCGTCGTTTCAAAAGGCACTTAAGTATGCATTAGAAAAAATTACTGAAAACAAATTGCTTGGATGGTTTCAACATGCTGGTTACCGATCGACTCAATAGGATGGCGCTATAAAAGAAAATGGATTACTAGCCATGGTCGTACCCTGTTACATTTTAGATAATCCAAAACGACATCTACGCAAGCAAATGAGTGAAATAGCAGAATTGCTTGTTGCTTATCGACTACCAGACTGTTTATTTGGTGATGCTAAAATTACGGTGGATATTGTTGTGTTTCAGCGTAAAGTCAATCCAGCCAAAAAATGGCAGAAGACCACGTTAGTCACATTACCCAATAATCAGCGATTTTATTTGGCTGATTATTTTACCAAGCATCCTAAGCACATTTTAGGTAAGCTCGATACTTATGAGGCGTATTCATATTTTGAAGATCGCCCTAGAAAGGGTTTAAAGTGTATAGCACCCTATGAGCAAGTGGAAAAGCGTCTGCCTCAGCTAATTGATGAAATATCCCCATTGATTCTGAACAACTGAGCCTATTAAGTTCCTTATAAAAATTATAAGAGGTTTGTTATGAAAGACTCTACCCCTAATATAAAAATACCTGAGTTACTATCGCAAAAGGATGCAGCTGTGTTACTTTGTAAGCAGCCGCGTTGGTTAGAGCGTAGGCGCACCAAAGGGGGTGGGCCACCATTTCGCTATATTGGGCGAACTCCTGTTTATGAAAAAACAGAATTAATAGAGTGGGTTAATTCTTTGCCTACCTATAAAAATACTGCTCAGATTAACCTCTAATAATCGCTGTAAGACTTAAATTCTCTATTGATAATGGCAAGCAAGCAGTTAGTAATTCGCTGCATAGGTTCTCTTAAACGTTCTGTTTCAGTAATCACATAACCTGCTGTCACATCAGAGGACATTTTGTGATTCAGCAAGCGTTTCAGTGTATAGGCTGATAAATCGAGTCCTTCTGCTGTAGTCGTAAATGTACGACGTAAGTCATGAATGGTAAATTTGATGGGTTTACCTTCTTTAGTGTGCTGTTTGCTTTCTCGCGTTACGCGGGCAATTGTTTTGTAAGGATTATAAAAAGGGGCTCTACCTTGAGCGTTTGGGAAAACGTATTCACTGGTTGCGCTTTTTTTCATTGTTTTGAAATGATCGTAAAGAAAATCTGACAGAGGCAGTACAAAATCAAGGTGATTTTTGGTATCAAAGAATTGCACGGTTTTGGCACCGAAATCAACGTTATGTTCCCAAGTAATCGGCTGAAGTTCAGCTTTACGATCTCCCATAAATAAAACAGCTATTAAGTAATCACGAATAGTGGTCGCAATACTGCCTTTTCGATCATTAGTCAGCCCCATGAGTGTTTTATACCATGCGGGTAGTTGCTCAATTTTTATGATGGACTTACGGCGTTTGGTGCCATACCAGGCACGGGTTTCAGAGAGTATATCGACAGGGTTCACTTTGATAATCGGTTCATTCTTACTATCTTTATAGGCAGCCTTCGCATAATTAAAAATAGCGCGTATTAACTTAAATGCGTTATCTGCCCCAACAGGGGTGCGCTTTCCAATTTTAGAGTGTCTTGTCTTGACCTCTGAAGATGAGAGGCTGGTCAATGGTTTTACTGACCAATCTGAAAACTCTCTTTCCATGGTTTTTTCATAATCAAATCGAGTACGTTCCTTCATACTTTTTCTGGCTATAAGCATCGCTTCAAACGCTTCTTGGAGTGTAGTGCCTATTATTTGCTCTCTTTTTTGTGCATCTCTAGGGTCAATCCCTTCGGCGATGAGCCCTAAATATTTTTGTGCTTTTTTTCGTGCTTCATCGACAGTAAAGACGCCAAGCTTACCAATGACAACACGATACAATTTGCCACGCGATTTTTTGTCAATGATGAAGGTTTTTTCTCCGGTGCTAGATACTCGCACGGCAAACCCAGTGAGTGTATGATCACGATAAATTTTCTGAGTATGCTTGCCGTTTTTCATGGCTGGAATAGGCATATTGTCTACATAGGATTTGGTGAGTTTTTTCATCACGTTTTTTAAAATTTCTTCACGGTTCATTGGTTTTTTCGCTATGTGTATAATCTTGTAAGTTACTGATTTAAAGCTAGTATAACATCTTTTGTATACTTTTAAATATTTATTTTCTAACAAAGTTTTTTTGTATACCTGATGTATACTAGCGAGCGTGGAGATAATGCGAGATTCTAGGGCAAATGGTGAGGAGTCTATTAAAAGGCTTACTAATAATTATAATAAAAACAGAAACTTGTGAGTGAATGTGGGGCATTGTGAAATTATGTGTGGATATGGTATTATTAGGGAAATTAACTTTTAACCAATTGGTCATAGGTTCGAATCCTATACGACCCAAAACCATAAAAATACCATAAAATCAATAAGTTAAAAATAATAAGTCGTATACTAAACAACGTTATTGGTCAGAAATAATTAAAAACACACTCTGAATATCCTAAAATTCGCTAGCATTACTGCTTATGCTTATTTTTAAATCACAGAGGCTAAGGTTAAATGGAAGGTCTTTCATTATCCCAGATTGTCGCCAAATGATCCTTTGGTGATCCCACAGATTTGGGTAGATTAGCTCAGAATCGTTTGCTTTCTGAGTACTTCAGTTTTCTATATTGTGCAATAATTGCTTGAACATAAGAAGATTGGTTAGGTGATGAAACATGTGCATTTAGTGCTGGATTTTATTGAAGAGTCGGTGAGACGATTAGATTGGTGCTGCTTGGTGCAGACGAACCCATAATTTACACCGCAATGCCATTCACTATTAGATAATCGTGCTCAATTTTGCTTTAATTGCGCTTACCAGCCTTACTCCAGTTAGTACGTACGCTCGAAGTCCATCGCTTGTTAATCAATATCCGAAACAAAGCCCTGTTGCTCATTGGCTACTTTGGTGCATTTCGTCGCTCTGAGGGTATCCTTCTTTGAAGCACAACGTGTTTTTTTAGATACTCATCGTGTGATTGCTGAGGACATTGAACATAGTCATTGCGAGAAAAGATATTACTGCTTTGGTAGAGTGGATGGTGAAGTGATGACAGTCAGGTTTACTTATCGAGATAAAAAAATCAGAATTATTGGGGCAGGCTATTGGAGAAAGGGGAAAAAAATATATGAGAAAGAAAAAAGTGAAATATACCGATGAGCCGATTGGTCAATTTAAGGTAATTCAGGATTTTTTGTCATCACCGAGTCAGCTTTTGTTGAACGATGAGACTGTGAAAGTCACGCTTTCGTTAACAAAGGCAAGTGTAGACTTTTTTAAAAAAGAAGCAAAAAACCACCATACTCAATATCAAAAGATGATTTGAAATTTATTGGATCGATATACGTATCAATACCAAGAAAAGAAGAGAAAAAAACAGTAGTGCTGAAGATGGGTTTATTTGTATATCAGGATAAAATAGTGATGAGAGCTTGATGCACATATCACTTTTGCCACACAAACATCTGATCACAATGGGAATCTATTTTACAGATAGTACAATTGATCAGTCAGAAACAGGGGACATGTGAGAATTTACGGTTTCAAAGAAATATTGCGTGAGCGAATTAAGGTAGGTATTGCTCACGCTTGTCAAGCGTGCAGAAGATGTGACGCCCAGGTAAGAAGGATGTTGGAGGAGTCAGCATGAAAAATACCGAACGATTTTCACAAACAGTTGAACATTACCAACGGTATCGCCCCAGCTATCCTCAAATCATGGTGGATTTTTTGTTAGAACAGAAAGTGCTTGGTAAAGGTAAAGTGGTTGCCGATATCGGTTCTGGAACAGGAATCTTTACTCAACAGTTATTAACGTTAGGTATGAAAGTCTTTGCAGTTGAGCCTAATGGTCCTATGCGTGGATCAGCTCAACAACAATTCAGTATTTATCCTTATTTTATGAGCATTAATGGTACGGCAGAAGCGACAACTTTAAAGGATAACAGTGTTGATGTGATTAGTGTGGCTACAGCATTCCATTGGTTCAATCGAAAAACTTGTCAAAGTGAATTTAAACGCATACTGCGCAATAATGGTGATGTACTATTATTATGGAATTTACGTTTAACTAAATTATCAGCTCTCTTACAAAGTTATGACGACTTGTTGCATCAATACTGTCCAGATTATAACGGCATCCCATCACAACAAATTGCTGAGTCTGAAGTGCTCGCATTTTTTGCAAAAGATTCTGTAAAAATCTATCAATTTGAAAACCAGCAACTATTTGATTGGAAGGGTTTAGTAGGACGATTACGTTCGACATCCTATGCACTAACGCCAGATCAAGATCATTACGATAACATGATCAAGGACCTTACTCATCTTTTTAATCAATATCAAACCAATGGAAAAGTCATTTTCCCTTATACTACTAAATTATATTTAGGAAAGTTATAGTTTACTTGTTTTTCTGTAGCATTATTATTAACATTTGATTCCTTTGAGTCAATGGGCTGCAAACCTTTCACAACTTGACATTTATTTTGTCGGTCGATTCAATGTTGGATTGTAAAATAATAATGACACAGTTTACTGAACACTCTCAAAATCACTGGTTTTTGAACCAAGCCAAATTATTTACACTTTATCGAGGTTGTTATCGCAGAGGTGAATATATCATTAATAAGTCTGCTTCTTTGGTTTGCAACAACTACATCTCTATTTTGAGCAAGTTGATACCACTCATCTTTATCGATTTCACCGTTCTTAGCGTATATAATTAAAGGGGCACCATCTTTTTTTGACTGCAAAATATCTTTAATACTGTTTTTGGGATTAGAACCCCTATTATTGCCTCGTGTTCGACTGTTACAAAAGATGTTGAGCCTTATAGTATTGTAGATGGGAATCCGGCAAAATTAATACGAAAACGATTTTCCAATGAAGTGATTAAAAAGCTTCTTAGGTTGAAGTGGTGGGATTGGCCACTTGAAAAAATAACACAACACTCTAAAGAAATCGCATTAGGCAGTGATGAACTATTAGAAATTTCGTAATTATTTTAAATCAAGTTATTTTAGCGTAGAGGTGCGCCGTTGAATATTTTCATGTTAGATAATGATTTAGAGTTATGTGCTCAATATCATTGTGATAAACACGTCGTTAAGATGATATTGGAATCCGCTCAAATTCTTTGTGCTGTGCTACATCAAAATGGTCAGGATGCACCTTACAAATCGACTCATGGGGAGCACCCCTGCGTCATTTGGGCTGGGGAATCGCTCGATAATTGGCTTTGGCTAAAAAACTTAACCGAAGCACTGAATAAGGAATATCAATATCGTTTTGAGTATTCAAATTGCATCAATCAGCGGCCGTTGCGCGAGAGTTAACATTGCCTTCTATAGATGCCAAGGGCGTCACAGAGCGCCCTCAAGCAATGCCTGAAGAATATAAGGTGCCAGGCGATCCTGTTGCTGCTTACAGGCAGTTTTACTTGAGTAAAAAGTCTCACTTGTTGCACTATACGAAGAGATATAAGCCTTGGTGGGTGTTACAGCAAGATGCTGTGTGGATGGGGAGTAAGAGGTTGTATTTTGATCAGGATAGAGTGCTTGAGTTATACAAACTGTTTTCTGACCAGAGTATCGATATTTGGCTTGATGGTGGCTGGGGTGTGGATGCGTTACTTGGTAAGCAGACTCGGCCGCATTTTGATTTAGATTTTATCGTTGAAGAAAAACATGTTAAGCGCTTACGTGACCTGTTAAAAGGTCTTGGATTTGATCAAATTGAGCGAAGTGATGAGAGTGATTGGAATTTTGTCTTAGCGAATAAACTCGGTCACCTTATTGATGTGCATGTGATCGTCTTTGATGAAAATAAGAATGGAGTATACGGGTCAGCTGAACGGGGTGTTTTTTATCCTGCTGAATCCTTATTGGGCCAAGGTGAGATCAAGGGTTTCAAGGTTCGCTGTTTAACGCCGGAATATCAAATTGTCTCTCACTCTGGCTATCAACTGACGATTAAGGATATCAATGATGTGACTGCACTATGCAACCGATATAATATATCGCATCCTAAGGTTAAATAATTGATTGATATGTAAAGAAATTTTTTTCTAATGAGGATAGATTAGAGAATAGATACAATCTCGCTTGAAGCACGCAGATTGACCGTTTTCGCATAAATATTAACTCAACAGGGGTATATCATTACATGAAGTCTTATTAGAGGAGTTTCATATGAGCTATATAAAGAATACGCAATTTGTCAAAGCAGTTCGATTCATTTATGAGAATATTGATCAACCAATTATACTAGAAGAAATTGCAAGATCAATCGGAGTATCATTGTCATCTTTGAAAAGGATTTTTGCAGAGGGAACAAATCAAACACCTGGAGCATTTATCCGTCGATTTCGTATGGAGCTAGCTTTTCGTTCACTTCAAAGCCGTAATGATTCTATTCTTGAAGTTGCTTTAAGCTCTGGATTTGATGATCAATCTGCATTTGCGCGTTGTTTCAAAGACACATTTGGTTATACGCCAACTCAAGCTAGAAAAAAATTAAATATTGTTAATGAATTAGAATCTATTTCATTAGATGAACCCATTATCGTCGAATTGAATGATTTGCCGATTCAAGCTGTAACTAAACAAGGTTTGTATGTTGAGGCAGCTAAAAATGCTTGGTGTACGCTTGCAAAAAAATTACAAACTGATGAGTTGGGCGACGATTTTTCTGGAATGTTAATTGGAATTGGATATGATAATCCACATGATGGGGAAGTGGAAGTAGATAAAGTCCGGTTCAGTGCAGGAATTGCGCTGCTTAGGCGTGATTTAGGTATTGAGCACATATCATTGCAGGGTGGAAGATATGCTAGATTTCAATACATTGGTAAACCAGCAAATCTTGGGCTGGCGTATCATTATATTTATGGTAAGTGGAAAGAGAAATCAGAGTTTGAGATCAATAAAAAAATACCAGCATTTCTTACGTTTGATGATATGCCCAATGCATTAAAAGAGCAAAAAATTTTCATTCATGTTCCATTAAATTAATACAGGTGATCGGGCGAACTGTACTTTTTTGTGTGATAACTATAACTGGAAAAACTAATCGGGAAGAATTTTTTTCTTTTTCCCTGAATTATGCCTCGCTTGTAATTCACATCGTTGTATAGATCTGTCGTGGCACTGGTGGTATGACCAGCATCATCTCTAACATGCACAATAGGGCGTCCGCGTTTGTTTAAATCATCTGAAATGCCAGTGTGCCGCAACCAATGTACGGTTGCTTCAACTAAGGCTTTTGATTCATCAATAAAGCCTTCTTTAGCCATAGCCGCTATTGCGTTATCAAAACATTCCTGAACAAGCACGCGTATCTGGCGAGTACTTTCAACGGGTTCTAGTGTAATGAACCTTCCCCATTTTTACTGTTTGCCTATTTAACCTGAGTTCGATGAAAAGGTGTAAAGTAAGTGATTGAATAAAAGGCTCTTTCATGGTTAAGTTTCGTGCAAAAGCAGCTAATTTCAGTAAATCAAACCTTAAAAGGAAGAGCCGTATGGATAAGTTAGTCGATTTATATTGTGTTGTCGATGATTTTTGTCAATTAGTATTGCCTGAATTAGAGAAAGCTTCTTTGCCTAATTTGAGTAAAAAAAGAACTAGGTCATGCCGACTGACTCCCTCAGAAATCATGACGATTGTCATCCACTTTCATCAAAGTCATTATCGTGATTTTAAAACCTATTATATTAATTATGTAAAACAGCATTTGTATAAAGCCTTCCCTGATTTGGTCAGTTATAATCGCTTCGTTGAACTGATGCCATCCATATTGGTACTCTTGTGTTTATTAATGCATTTCCAAAGCAAAACATTAACAGGAATTTACTTTATTGACTCTACCACATTATCTGTGTGCCATCCTAAACGTTCATCATCAAATCGTGTTTTTAAAGGGCTTGCTAAAAAATAGAAATCAACTATGGGTTGGTTTTTCGGCTTTAAACTGCATTTAGTCATTAATGATAAAGGGGAAATACTGGCTTTCAAAATAACGAAAGCTAATACGGATGACCGTAAACCTGTTGATGAGTTAACACAAGGATTAGAGGGTAAATTGATAGGTGATAAAGGATATATTTCTTCTGAATTATTTAATCAATTATACCTGCGTGGTTTAAAATTCATTACACGCCTACGAAAAAATATGAAAAATAAACTGATGCCAATGATCGACAAATTATTATTACGAAAACGTGTGATTGTTGAAACCGTCATTGATCAATTAAAAAATATTAGTCAGATAGAACACTCTCGTCATCGTAGTCCTGTCAATTGTAGGGTTAACATCCTGGCTGGATTAGTCGCTTATTCTTTACAACCTAAGAAGCCTTCTTTATATTTGAATAACAATTTTTCAATCTTAGCATGAGTTAGGTCGAACTCACGTTATTTTATTAATCTACTGAATCTTTTTAATAGCAGCCTGGTACTATTATTTGGTGCGCAATCAGCCTCAGCTTTTTTGTTGTTATTTCTATTAGAAAAAAAAGAAGGTTTATTATTTTTTAGAAGTAGTATGCTGCCCATTATTGTTAATAGAGTACTAGCAATTAAAACAACCCCTCCTGATAGCATAGCAGTTTTAAAGGATGTAAATAATATAAAAGCAACAATAACAGGGGCACCATAACCTGCTGCGATAAGGCAGCCTCCTACGGTCAAAACAGTTAATAAGCCTAAAGCACATAAGCAAACACCTAATATAGTGCTAACTTTGTCTTTTTTATCATCTAGTGACAAACCGAACTTAAAACGTGGACATTTTACAATGGCTCCTGTGTCGTTTGTATTTTGGTGGGAATAAGTATTGTAAGTGTAATTATTTATACTTAATGGTTGGTTGCCCATAATGATCTCCTATCTTAAGCACCTAGTGAATAAACTAACTATAATAGTGAACTATAATATTTCATATTGAATACAACAAAATGATATAATTCCAAGTGTGTATCGCGATATTTTAAATACAATTTAATTTCAGTGCTAATAAAAAATATAGGGTAGCTTTTTTGTATGAAAATGAACCTATAGAATTTTATAGGTTAAATGCTTATAGATTTAAGATTAATTTAAGCTTTTTGTATTATAATCGAAAAAGTTGGTCAATATTTAGGGGAGTACTAACATTTAAGAGGGTATGTCTAGAGTTAGTCATTTAGTAAAGGAGTGTAATTTATGCCAGAAAACTTATCAGGTTTAAATGATGTAAATTATTCCAATTCAGATACAACAAATATTGCATTATCTTCCGCTTATTCTAATCCACAAGTTGCTTATTGTCAAACCTTAATCCTTTGGAATGCTCATTTTTTGGTATTAGAAAGTTTCTTAATGGAAGATGCTTTAACTAAAATGGAAGATGCTTTAACTAAAAAAGTTAAAGATTATATTTTATGGGCAAATTTAGAGAAAATTAAAAACTCACTTTTAGAATATACAACCCAACTTGGATTAGAGCGCAAAAAAAGAGAAATTGAGAATACACTTGCGCTAACTAGTAATGAAATAGATGGTACAGATAATAATTCTAATGCATCATGTACTTGTAACTTAGATACTTTCCGTAGTCAGTGGGTATTCACCAACTTCATACGACTTTTAGTATTGCGAGTTATACGCTTCTTTACTGTCTTCAATGTTGCAGATCCATGTGGAGCAATAGGTTCTGTTTTAAAATCTATTCATCCTGTGACTCAAATCGTTTTTGCTCTTCTTAGCTGGGCTTATTATTTACCACGGCTTGGAGTTAATCTGGCTATGATGGCCAAGCATACGGTGCCTGGTCCTTGGATGCCTGAGCAAGAAAAAAAAATAGGCTGGAGTCAGCGACTTAAAGCACAATGGGATCGTCGTTGGTTTGAGCTTTTAAATGATGCAGTGTGGTGTGTAGTGGGTTTGACCACCTGTTTTATTCTCGTTGGTGCTCTGGCCCCTTTTGCTATGTACTTAATTGTTGCCTTATATACATTTGATGTCATCAATATTGTTGCAAAAGCGTATATAGAAAATAGACGCTATAATAAATTAATTAAAGAATGTAGTAATAGAATTAATTATTTTAATGGATATCTTAGTGATAAAAATTGTAAGGAAGTAACAACTGTCCTTGGAATTAAGCAAGATGTTTCTAGTTCAAATTGTAAAGGAAATTTGGAAAACTTAAAAGAAAATATTGAATATCAAGAGTTGCTTAAAAAGGCTTTACTAGAGCTAAAAAAATCTAATAACAATTCGTTAAAATTAAGTGTGGGTACGGCTGTAGGATTATGGATTGGTATGATTTTATTTATTCCAGCGTTTGGATCTATCGTTCCTGTTGTCGGCGCTGGTATTGTGCTTATGACCTGTTTTGTTTTTTTTACAAAAAGGTATGTAATTCCTTTTGTAAAAAACTCTTATGCACCAAAAGAAGGTTTAAAGTTAAGTCAGTTAAAACTTTTTAAAGAAGAATTAGATGAGAACGATTGTGATAGTGCTTATAGTTCTGTACCTAGTTCTGTACCTAGTTCTCCTGATGATAAACAGCCTTTAGCACTTGCTTATGCCTAATTCATAAACAGCTGTAAGCTACCCCTATTTTTAAGAGTGAATTAATTCTAAAAACTCACTACGAGTACGTGCTTTATCGCGGAATAGACCTAGCATCATTGAGGTGGTCATGCGAGAATTTTGTTTTTCAACACCACGCATCATCATACACAGATGCTGTGCTTCGATCACAACACCAACGCCACGAGCCTCGGTAATATTGAGAATGGATTCTGCAATTTGTTGGGTGAGACGCTCTTGAATTTGTAAGCGCCGTGAAAACATATCAACGATACGAGCAATTTTTGAAAGCCCTAAGACCTTACCGTTGGGAATATAAGCGACATGGCACTGGCCATAGAAAGGCAATAAATGATGTTCGCATAAAGAATATATTTCGATCGCTTTAACAATTACCATTTCATCCATTTCAGACTCAAATAAAGCCCCATTAATTAATGTCGCTAAATCCTCTTGATAACCACGTGTTAAATATTGGAGTGCTTGAGCAGCTCTTTTTGGTGTATGGAGTAAGCCTGGTCGATGCGGATTTTCTCCTAGTGTTTCGATAATTGATTTTAGGGCCTCACTGATGTCTTGTGTTTTGTGGATCACTGTAGTCAAAATGCACACCCCTGATACTGTTTATTTATGAGAGAAAAAACGCAGTATATCATACTAATTGTTCAATCTATGGCCACCTAGTAAGTGAAGATGGATATGATAGATTTCTTGTCCGCCTTCTTGATTGCAATTCATAATAAGGCGATATCCTGCTTGAGCAATATTGAAGTCTTTTGCTAGTTTTTTTGCTATTTCCATCATCTTTCCCATTAACAAAATATCGTTCTTATCAATATCATTTAAGTTTGCAATGTGCTTTTTAGGAATGATTAAAACATGAATCGGTGCTTTAGGATGAATATCATCAAAGGCTATTAGCTCATCATCTTCATAGTGTAATGGGGTATCTATTTTTTTATTGACGATATGGCAAAAAACGCAACTCATCTGTGTTCCTTATTAAAAATTTAAACCTCATTCTAAGCAGAGCGGGACAGTCTAACAGTTTTCATGGCAAGCACCAAAGGGATGAGCACTAAAAAGCCATAAGAGATCAGATGATAAGCATTTAAGAAGGCTAGCATATTGGACTGATAGAAAAGATTTTTTTGTAGTATTGCAATAGTATGTGGGTCATTTAGTGTTTTATGACTGTGTTGTAGCCACAACCTCAAATTCGGATTTAATTGATTAATGTGAAGGCCTAATTGATTCCAATAGGTTTGTGTAGATCGACTCACTAAAGTGCTAAATAGTGAGATGCCAATAGAAACGCCGAGCATACGACCATACCCAAATAGTCCAGAGCCCTCAGTGAGATAGTGAGCATCTAGAGTAGCCAGTGCATAAGTAGATAAAGGTACCATAAACAATCCTAAGCCCATGCCAATAATCATATTAGCAGTCATAAAATGCATTTGTGTCGCTGTTAAAGTCAGCCCTGAGAGATAAGCTGTACCGATACTGCAAAATAGTGCAGCGACCACTAATAAATAACGCACAGAGATATGTTTCATCAGCTGAGAAGCGAGCATCATCCCAATAGCACTGAATAAGCCAGAAGGAGACATCGTGATTCCGGCAATCATTGGAGTATAGCCAAAGAGTGTTTCCATCATGATGGGCTGTAGAGTAAGGTTAGAAAATAATAATCCTGCAAAAAAGGCAAAACAGAGTGTAGATAATGTAAAATTACGATCTTTAAAGATAGGGAAATGAACCACAGGATGTGGGTGTTGGGCAGTACGCCAGATAAATAAAATAAGAGCCAGTCCGCTAGTTAGGGTAAGTGCCAAAATAGTATGGGAGTGGAACCAATCTTGTGTATTACCTTGGTCTAATATAATTTGTAAACAACCGATACCTGTGAACATCAATAGAATCCCCAGGAAATCGATTTTTTCTCGATTTCCTGGCATGGGTTTTATGATCAATGAAGTGAGTATTAAACTAAAGATACAAATGGGAGTATTGATATAAAATACCCAGCGCCAGCTAGCATGTTGTGTAATCAAGCCACCGAGAGTGGGGCCGAAAATGGGGGCTGCCATAATGCCAATACCCCAGATTGCCATTGCCTTACCTTGTTCTTCAAGTGGGAAGGTAGTTCTTAAAATTGCCTGGGATAATGGAATCAGTGCTGCACCAAAGCCTCCTTGTAGTAGACGAAAAATAACAATCATAGTCAACGAATTGGCTGTGGCACACAAAAAAGAGCTGATCATAAAGCCGCTGATATTGATGAGTAAGAGGCGACGGTATCCAATACGTCGGTTTAAAAAACCAGTGAGAGGAATCATCATAGCGGAAGCTACGACATAGGCAGTTAGTACCCAGGTGATTTTTTCTTGATTGGCGCTAAGTGAGGCCATCATATTGGGTAGGGCGACATTAACGATCGTGGAGTCAAGTACTTCAAGAATCGCCACTGACATAATAGTGGCAATGATAAGCCAACGTTTTTGGCCAAGGTGTTCATTAAAATGAAAGGGATTCATATTTATGGCAGAGTGTGGGTGTTAACAGTCGTTGTGCAGCTTGATCCAATGCGAAACGGAGTTTGGATATTTGCTTTAGGTAATGCAATGCGCACAGGGAAGCGTTGAGTAACTTTTACCCAATTGCCAGTAGCATTCTCAGGGGGAAGCAGTGCAAAACTGGCACCACTGCCTGGAGCTATGCTTACCACGTGGCCTTTAAAAGTGTGGTGAGGGTACATATCAATTTTAATGTCCACTTTTTGCCCAGGATGGATGCGTTGTAAATCGGTTTCTTTAAAGTTAGCACAGACCCACCACTGGCGATCATCGACAATAGAAAAAAGAGCTTGATAGGCGGTCACTTCGCTGCCTTGGCGTAGTGTAAATTGTGTAATACGCCCATCCACAGGTGCATTCACTTGAGTGTAACTAAGCTTAATCTTTGCTTGGGTAACCGCCGCTTTAGCAGCTCGGATTTGTGCATTGGCATCCCCTGGAGCCCCCAGTTTTTGTTGTGCTTCTAATAGCTGACTTTTGGCAGCATGCAAGCTCGCTTTGGCTACTTTTAAATCGCGAAGTGCAGTATCTCCCTGTGCTTTAGGATATAATTTTTTATTCACCAGAGTTATGATACGACGCGATTGTTTGATAGCATTGTCAAGCTCTGCCTGACGCTCTGTGACTAAGGCTTGGGCTGATGTGACTGAAGCTCGCAATACTTTGATTTGTTGTCTTATATTTTTCAGATTTGCCTGAGCTTTATCAAGTTCAGCGGTAAAAGCTGTTGGATTGATGGCAAAAAGAGCTTGCCCCTTTTTAACGTGCTGCTGGTTTTCAACAAATATTTTCGAGACTTCACCGCTCACTTGGGCAGCCAGGGTCACTACATTGGCTTGTACATAAGCATCGTCTGTACTGGGATAGAACTTTTCATGTTGATAATAGTAATAGCTTCCACCGACTATAATGGCTAGGCTACCAGTGATCATGCTAAATTTGAGTATTTTCTTCAACATATATGTCATTACTTTTCGTAACTAGAGGCGCATATTAACAGCCGCATCATGGAAAAAGCTAATATTTAGTTTAAACGATGGACTCATTTTTTTCGAGCTTAGTCTCTGAGATCTCAGATTTAAAGTCCTAATGGAGAGATCATTGTGAGTAGAGCCATGACATTCGATATTTTCAGGAGCATAATAGTAGCCTCTTAACAGGGAGGGCAGGTTGTGGATGCCTATGAGAATGGTCTGGTGGAAGCGCGGGTGGTCTTTGCAAATCGAATAAAATTATTGGTTCAATCGGTTCATGCAGACACTCTGGCCTTTTTTTTAACATACTATGCCAATTTAGCGGCGATAGCTTGTGAACAAAGAGCAGAAGTGCTCAAAAAAGCAGCTCAAAAAGGGACTGTTTCTGAGCTAATGAATGCCTTGGATCAACAATCATTGATAGAGTGCCAGCAGGCTTATCATATGAAACAAGATGCTAAATGGTGGGCTCATTGGTGGTGCCAAAAACAAACAGAACTTTGTTTGGCACAAGTTGATATTGCTCATGAATCTTTGCCTGCAGTAAAAGCCTATTTTGGTTTGCTGCAGAATCTGATGCAAAATCCATGGCCATCGACTGAATTAGCCATCGTGTATGAAATGCAACGCATACAGCTGATTTATAGTACAAGCTTGATTAAAGTAGTCATGGCTCAATTAGGATGGCCTGGCTTGCGCCGTTTGAGTATGGTGCGTTTGGCAGCATGGCCACCTCAACAGCCGATTAGTCAAACCTTAGTAGCCACTTTTTTAGATCAGTACCCAAACGCTTTGGCTGTGATGGTAGAAGCAGGTCAGCAAACACTCTCCACTTATGCCAATTTTATTGAAACCTGTTATCAACTTGCAGATAATAAAGCCAAGCAAGATGAATGGGCAGGTGCAATAGCCTAATGCGAGATCATTGGCACATTTTAGGGATTGAACGATGGACTCTACGCGATCGATCCGCGTCAAGACTGCCCGCAGGTTATGCCTATCAGTTATGGCATCAACAAAAGCGTGTTGGTTTACTATTAGCTAAGGCGGCAGAGGATGACCCCGCCATCAGCGTGTTACTTAAAAAAATTGCAAAGGCCCTACATTGTGTTCCACAGGGGCAGTGGTATCCCCTGCAACCTGATGATGCTGATCTAAAAGATCTACGGTTTGTGATTACTTTAGGTAAGGGGTTTGTAGTCCGACCTGGGGTGCCACATTTACAGAGTGACTCACCAGAGCATTTATTAGTCGAGCCTTCATTGAAAGTCCAAACTTGGCGTACGCTACAAGCTGTTTTTGATTACTTAAAGGAATGAGTTTTTAATAGTGTGACTAGGTTGCTAGGCACCCGCCCCGCTGCCGCTGTGGCTAATGTATGAAGTGCTGTAGAGACAACACGGTGCTCTATTGTTTGAATCAAACCTTTGCATCCTTCAATCACGCCTTTTGGATCTTTATTCATAAACGCTTTTAAGGCAGTTTCTTCACCCAGATGCTCAAAGACTTTTTTGGGTAAGTCAGAAGAGTTCTCTTCATTAGCAGTTTGTTTTTGGCTACCAGGTGATGGAGTTGGGCAAGCATTGTGGTTGCTATAGTTCGCTTGATTATGCGATTGAATCTCCAAAAGTTCTGCCTCAGTCAATGTCAGATCATATAAATGCTTATCATTTTGACTATTTTCTGATTGCTCTTGATTAGCCACATTATCATCTTGCTGTAGAACTGACTGAGTTTCTAGATTATCTTGTTCAGTGATAATCCCTTGTTGTATCGCTTGCTGTTGGTTGACAAGATTATTTGGGTTTGCTTGATTATAGAGATTTATTGGATCATTAGGATCAAAGCTGGATATTGATTTCAATAGAGTGCGAGCCATTGTACTCATAGTTTGATTGACTGTTTTGATAATTTCTAGCTGTACTTTAGGTTCTAAAGCGACAAAGGCAAAAGCCCCTCCCTTAACAAGAGTAAATACTGCCTCACGCAATAGAGGATCGTTTACTAGAGAGTTCTGAATTTGCCTCATAGAGCGGGCATCTGTAATCCAATTCTGACGGTTGTTTCTTTCAGCTAGCAGTTGTTGTTTTAACGCGCTCAAACGTATTTCGACAGTTTGTTGCGCTTTAGTTTGCTCTTGAGTCGGTGGCTTATTGGATGGCAAAGGCCGCATCATAGGGCCAGTGATAGAGTTTTGAGGTGCTTCTTGTTTTTGTTGAGCCATAGTTTCTTAATTATAGCTTCCTTATCTTAAGGAAATCTTAAATGATGAATTGCTGGCTGCTTATTTTACTCTTTTGTGCTTTATTGACACTCTGTAAGCGATTGGGGCTCTTGTTTTATTGAAAGAAGATCAGTTAAATTTAAGTATTTGTTAATATAAGATCATTATAATATTACCTAACATAGAGAAATCAATATTGGATTCAGAGTTATGCCACTGAGGTTTGAAGATAAGTTAAGTCATAATTTACAGGTTGTTATTTTGAAGAATAGTAGCCGTGACTTTGAAGATAAAATTTTACCTGTTAAAGATTGGTTTAATACTCTGATCAATAGTAAACATTGGTCCTTATATGCCGTAAAATATGCAAATTTTGATTTTTTTAAAACACTAATTAAAAAATGGGTTGATCATACAAAGGGTAACTTAGTTTTTCAAGCACAGTTATCTAATCTCTTATTAAGTAAAAAATATAATAGCTTTTTATTTGAAGCTATAGATGCTGATAAAGTTGATATTGTTAAATGGTTAATTTCAGAAATAGATGGAATAGATGAATTTGATCCTTTATATGATATTAAAAACGTTGCAGATAATACCATTATAACTAGAGCTAGTGTATTAAAACATGTGGAACTAAATAGATTTATTAAATCAAAGTTCATCAATGATTCAGTAAAAATTATTCGTAGTGCTTATTTAGACTGCCAGTCATTAAAAGAAAAAATTCCAAATCGATCACAAGAAATAGAGGATAAATTTAAAGCCCACTTCTCTGAAATATTAGGAAATTTTGAATTATCTTACGATAGTGAAAACTTTTTAGAATTATCAATAGATAAAATAAATGGAGTAATTGAAAATATATTGCTAGGTTTTTCATTAGATAAGTTGGAAGAAAAATATAGATTGATTAAGGAAAATAAAAATAAATTAAAAAAAGAATTGGAATTAATACATAAGGATGAAAAACCAGTAAAGTATGAAAAACTTAAATCCCTACTAGAAAAATCAAAAGAAATAAAATATTTTTTCGATGATATTGAGACTTATTTAAACCTAGTTAAAAAAAATGACCTTTCTAATAAAGTTGGCTTTAGTCTGGATGTTAGTAATGCCAATAAATTTCCTAAATATAAAGAGGAAAATAGAGAATTAATGCTCAAGTTTGATGATATAAATATATATACAGAAAAACTTGAGAAATTAAATGATAAAATTAACGAATTTAACTCTATTGATAATTTAATAAAAGAAACTTCAAATTTTATACAATTATTAACCTATAATTTTAACATTCTAGTTCATGATAATATTTCTTCTCATGAAGAAACTAAAGGAAAAATAGAAAAAATATCAAATGAAGTAAATGAATATTTTCCTTTATTAATAAGGATTAATAATGAAAAAAAGAAAGAATTTAAAATACAGAAAGAATCTTTTAATAAATTAAAAGATAATATTAATGATTTCAAAAAATACACTGATCTTATTTCACAACATTCTGCATGGATGAATGAAAAAGGAGTTTTAGGTTTAAAAAAAGTATCATTGAAAAAAGAATCAGAACCTTACCAAAAGGCAATAAATCAGTTAGCAAATTTTGATAAGAGCAACGATGAATTATCAAATATTGATTTATTAGAAAATCGAATTTCATTAGAAATATTAGAAGGAAAAGAATTTACTAATTTTTTTAAAAAATTAGGAAAAGAATATGAAAAAATAAATAAAGATAATGAAAATAAATTAAAAGAGACCATTAATATTTCTTTTTCTGCATTTGAAGAGTTAAATAAAATAAGATTATATTACCTTAATATAATTGATAATTATAAAAATATAATTGATAATGATAAAAATTTAAAAGAAGAAATAATTAAAAAAATTGAAAATGAGTTTAATGAAATATATGGAATTTCCTTATCTATTATCAATAAAATAAAAAATAAAGAAAATATATCACAGGAAGATATTAAATTCATTTCTAAAAATTTAAATTATTATAATAATAAATTACTTAATTTTTATTATTATTATGATAAAAGTTTATTTTTTTTAGCAGAAGAACTCCTTTCAAGACAGATAGTTTTTATTAATGATAAGATCAAAAAATTTCCTGAAAATAATGAGATTCAGTCATATATTAAATCGATAGAAAAAGAATTAAACTCAATTATTGATTCTATGTATGATTCAAAGAGGTTTCTAAAGGGTAAGTTTGATCTTATATCTAAATTAGAACATAGTCGTATTCATCGATTTATTAGTAATTCCTTTAGCGAGTTTTCTAATTTACAAAGAAAACTGACTGATATTAGGAATAAAGTAGATAGTACTGATAAGTTACGAGTGAAATTAGAAAGTACACAATCAAATTTTAGGAGTTCTTTTGAAGAATTCAATAAAATTTTAGGAAAAATTAATCAAATTTCAGAATTAAAAGAAAAGCTAGGTAGGTGCCAAGAATGTATTGAGCCATTGAATATTTTAAGAAAAAATTTTAGTGATGAAAATACTAAAGATCCATTGTCAATGATAGTTGTTAATCGCAAAAAAGGTTTTCTTAAAGGAGGATTTTTCAAAGATTCAAGTATTAATAATATTGAAAATTATGTTACTAAACTCGATAGAATGAGCAAAAATATTATTTATTATTCATACGATATTTATCAAGCTATTTTTTCAGAATTAAATGATCAGTTAAATGATGAATCTTATAGTAAAGATGAAAAATATAGCTCTTTAATTAAAACATGGTCTAGTCATCTATCAAAATTTAAAATTTCCAGTGAGTTAGAATTTAAATTAGATAATTTTAAAAATTTAATTAACATTCAAAAAGAAATAACATCAGGTTTTCAAAAAATTGATCAACAAAGGTGTAATGAACAGAAATTAAATTCTATTTTAGAGAATATCAATGAAATACAATCTAAAATTAATGACTTAAATTCAGACCATCCTGTTTTTAACAATTATAAGAATGAAATATCTAGTCATGATAAAGAACTGAAAGAACATTATAATAATATCAATAGGCTTATTGAAGAAAATAAAAATAATGTAGATGATCAAGAAGCTCTTAATGATAGGATAGAATCTTATAAAAAAATTGCTCAGAATAATGTTCCACATATAAAAAAAGTTGAAACCAATCTTAATAAATTAATAAAAGAATTTGAAAATAACAAATCTAATTATGAATCCTATAAGGAAAAATTTAATCGATATTTTACTATTGTTGAAAAAAGTAATTTGCAAGAACATTTTAAAAATAAAATAGATAAAATTAATAATCTCTTAGGTCAAGGTCATAGTGTTGAATTAAGGGAGGAAATTGATAACTTTGCCAAAGAAGTTGATACTAAAGTATTAGGTGAAAAATTTGCTTTAATAAAAGATTTTTCAGAAAAAAGAAATCAATTAAAAGAAAGAATAGATTCTTTCAACTTAATTATAGTTGAAGCTCAAAAAATTAAACCTGTATATAGTCAATATAATTATCAAAGTGATCGGTCGTTATTAAAACAGGCTCAAAATCTCTTAATATCAGTTGCCGAACTTCCTGCTAATAAGAAGCAGTGGATTGATAACAATTTTGAAGATGCTAAAAAGTTCTTGTCTTCATGTTCAGATATATTGGATCAGATAAGTGATCAATCCAATCAATTAAAGATTATTATTGAAAAACAGAAGCAGGTGAATAGCCTAAGAGAAAAATTACAAAATGTAATAAATGAGATAGCAGAGGATGATCTAAAATTATTGAACATAACTTCATTAAATGAAGAACAGGGTAAAAAATATCAAGATTTTAATGGTTGTAAAAATAATGCCGAAAATGTATTAAAAGAAACCATAGTAGATGAGAGTTATGATAATTATAAAGAACAGCTTGATAGTTACTTAAAGAAAACTAGTGAAATAGTTAATAGCTTAAAAGTCTCTTTAGATGCAATTAAAAGTATCGTTAAAAATATTAAAGCAGAGCAGAGATCTATTGCTGAAAAATATAAGTTGTTGTTCAATTTTTATCGAAAATTAGAAAACCAATATAAAAATCAGGAAACTAAATATCAGAAATTATTATTTATTTATAAAAAATTAGAAATAAGTATAGACGAGGTTAATTTTGATAAATTTTCTATTGAGAGTTTCAAAGAATCTTCTTTAGAAAATAATAAAAATATAGAGCAAGTTACTAAAGATTTGGAAGAATTTGTAAAAAAATTAACAGGGATTAATGATAAAAGTTCAGTTTTTATTTTAAATGAAAGAGGAAAATTATTACAGAGTGCAGAGAAGACCAAGCAGCCATTGAGTAAACTTATTGAAAAGTATGATGCGCTTTGGGAGCAATATCAATTAGTTAATAACCCATCCTTAGAGAAAGACCAATCTTATTTTGAAGTACATAATAACTTAAAGCAGGCAATTGCTAATTGTTCTTCTGTAGGTATTGATAATGATAATTTTGTTCAATATTATTTAAATCTTAAGAAATCAATAGATATTGTAGGGAAAAAAATACCAATTTTAGAGAGTCAATGTCAGGAAATTAAAGAGCAGATCGATCAATATCAAGAATGTCAGAAACAACAAGTATTATCTGACCGGGTAGAACAACTCTCTAAAAAATATCAGGATTTATTAAGTAGCAATGAATTAAAATTAGTTTTTGATAAAAAATCAACAATAAAAGATAGCATTGTTAAAATATTAGAAAATATAGAATCTAGTGCTAAAGAAGAAAATATTTTTACAAATGAAAAAATAGAAAAACAAGAGAAAAAATATGAAAATGTTAAAACAAGTATTAATAAATTTTATAATGCTATTAATCAAATAAATCAGTTAAAAGAGAAATGTAAAGAAATTCATGAATTTTTTCCTGATCTTAAAATTTTTTCAAATTATGAAAATAAGATACATGAATGGAATACTAAAATTAGTAAAAGTAATCAATCTGAATTAGAAGGTATAAATAAAGAAGTAGATGAGTTTGATAAACAGGTAAAATCTGACTTTGAATCAGCAATAAATAACATCGTTAGTTCTTCTCAGTCTTTATTAAATACTATAGAAAAAAGGGAAAAAGAATTTGATTCGTTAGTTGTTGAAAATCGTAAATTAAATGAAAATGTTGATCAGGGTAATAATTTAAAATTTGAAGAAGAAATCCTTGAAATAAAAAATATTCATGATCAATTATCTATTGCTCAAAATTCTAATGCTTCACTAGAGAATCGTGGCGAAGCTGCAAGAAATCTTAAAAAAATTATTGGAAGTAAAGAGTCTATTTTTAATCGGTTGCAGCAGAAAATAGATAATATAAAGATTACTAATCAAGAATTATCTGGAAAAATTAATCTTCAGAACAGTAAAAATGATTTATTGCAAAAATTGGCTCCAATTGAAAAGAATTTAGAAAATATTAATCAGATTTTTAATGATTTTAATGCTTTGGTTGAGAAATATGGTGGTAAGACTGATTGGAATAGTAACATTAGTGAAAAGAAAGATTCTTATAATGAATTGAATAAGAAATTCAGTCAATTTGAAAGTCAATTAAGCTCTGCTAATAATCACAATAAATTAAAAAATATACAAGATGTAATTAATAATGTTGATAGAAAATCAATATATTTATTGAATCAAGTAAAGGAATTACTGGCAGAATTAACAGAAGGGCATAATAAGATTCAGGTTTTAGAAACTCAGGTTAATGAAAGTCAGCAAGATTTAGTGCAGAAAGTAGAAATATGGAAAGGTTTAAATAAAAAATTTCATAGTTTGTTAGATAGCTGTAGAGTAGACAGCTGGAAAAATAATGATAGTGATATTTTCATAACACAGCCTCAAGCTTCTTTAGAGACTATTAATGAAATTGAAAAATTACTTGATCAAAAAAGTAATTATCAATCTTTATCACAAGCTTTTGAATTTAATAATGATCAATTAAAATATTTGAAGAGGAAAGACAGTGATATAGTAAAGATTATAGAAAATGATCAAAAATTATATGAATTTTTAGATTGTAAAATTCAATTTAAAAAAAAATTAAATGAACTCAGTCAGAAGATTGATAATATAACTCCAGAAATATGGCAAGAAAAAGGAGATCAAACGCTAAAAGAGGGTTTAAAAGAACAGGTAGAGGCAAGTGATTTTTCTAATGGTCAAACAATTGAAACAAAAAAGACTAAGCTAGAGAGTCAATTGCAAAAATTACAAGAAGTAGTTGAAAAAGCGCAAAAAGAGCAGCAAGCTAAAGATAATAAAGATCAAAAAACCTTAATTGGTCGTATTAAAGATTTTAGAGATTCTATTAATACTGTTATTAATGATAATGATCGAATATCTATTGAACCACCGGTTTTAAAAATGGCACAACATTTTCTTCATTGCGATGATCCAAACACGCCTGTCCCACAAGGTTTATGGGGGCGTTTCACCCTTTGGCTTCGTAGGATGACAGGTCGGATAAAACCGCTAGCTCAGCTAGATATCGATACCTTGGAGCAATTAGTAGCTAAGGGGCAAGAAGCGATGGCTGAAGTGTGGCTCAAGCCTGTAATAGAACCTTTAAATCGGGCAGTCAGTGTGGCTCTAAAGAGTATTGAAAATACCAGCTTGCCCGAAGAGATACAGCAAGCAGTAGATTGTAAGCTTAATGGAAAAAATAAAAAAAGTTTGCGGTCTCAATTGAATCAAATTCGTAAAAATTTTGGCTTAGAAGAATTAGAAAAACTTTCTAAGAGTTCGGCACTTTCAGTGGATAAAGTGGTGCTAGATGAAAATCATTATAATTTAGTGAAACAAAAAATTACTTGTTTAACTCAGGCATTTAAAGATTTTCAGAGTCAATACGAAAAAGTTTATAGTAATATTTGGAAAGTAAAAAAATTTGAGCAAAATCTTAATGAGATTATTGATAAAATTAATAAAAAATTAAATTCTACAGATTTATCGGATGATTTAAAAGAGTCTTACAATAAATTAAAACAAAGTTTAAGTATCAAAGATACAGAGACACAAAGTCAAAATCTGGCCTTGCCATATTGGAATATGAATCAATGGATTGCTCCTCAACAAGGTAAGACACAATGGGATGATATCATTCTTAATAGTAATGAGTTAATGAAAAGATGTGAAAGTCTTCAAAAAAAATGTGAGCAATTTAAAAACCAACTATTACAGGTGCAGCGGGCAGAAAATCTTAAAAAAGCAGCGTTAACACCAGTACCTAAAAAAGAAGTCGATGTTAAGCAGGCTAAAAAAACTTCAGAGACTGCAACTTCATCACATCAGTTCTTTTCGCAAAAAGCGAATCAACCTAAGCCAGCTGTTGGAAAAATATCAACTAAACCAACAGCAAAACAGCAGTTATTAGAGAAGATACAACAAAGAATTAATTATCTAAGTAGGTTATATAATGATTTTTGTAAATTAAAAGAAACAGGCTTTTATAATAAGCAAACTGATAAATATAGTGATTTAGAATATAAGATAAACGATCTTAGAATGATTTATAATTCATTGAGTGTAAAAGACTATTCTACTGATTCTGCAGAACAATTAGCAAGCTGTTTGTTGATAGGTCATTATGATGATAAAACAAAGGCAATAATAATAAATAAAATGGGCTTTGGCCTTGAAAAAAATGTCGATATTAAACTAATTTCAAAAGAATCAGTGGAAGCTGATAAGAAAATAGCTCAAAATTTAAGATCCAAAGTATTTTTGGATGAATTTTTAAATGCAGCAGATCAAGAGATAGCTTCCTATTTTAAGAAAATAAAAACTACTGTAAAATCTAATACGAATAATTTAAATTTACCTAATTTATTGAGAATGTATCAGAATTTTAAGAGCTTAAAAGATTTAATTGAAAATGAAATGAACTCCCCTGCAGTTAAATTTAATAGGAAAAGAAAACCATCTTCCCTAACACTGTTTTCTTCTTGTCAGCAACAGCAACCAGAGGCAAGGAGAGAACACAAGCCTTCAGTACGCCCTTGTTCTTAAGTTAAGGCAGTGCTTTAATCTGTTGCTGATGGGCAGTCAGTGTGTTGATTATTTGTTTAAAGTGTGTGAGTCGCTCTTGTTCTTGCTCAATGATAGCAGGAGGGGCCTTTTCTACGAAATGGGGATTATTAAGTTTTTGGGCTGCTTTGTCATATTCTTTTTGGTGTTTAGTAATTTCTTTTTGTAAGCGGCTAAGTTCTGCTGCTTTGTCGATTACACCGGCTAAGGGAATATAAATATCGACTGAGTCGACGCTGGTCTTAGCACAGGCCGGTAATTCAGCGCCGTGTTGATGCCATGTGATTTGTTTAATGCGTGCTAGTGTGGTGAGAAAAGTCTGGCAGTCGCTAATGCGTTGACGATCGTTGATGTTTCCTTTATCGAATATTACCTGAATGGCTTGTGCCGGTGAGATCTTCATATCGCTGCGAACAGTTCGAATTGCACGAATCATTCGTTGCAATCTATCTACTGTGTCATTGGCTTCTAGATCTTGTGCTGTAGCATCAAATTCGGGGTAGGGTGCTAACATAATCGTTGATCCTCCGCGCTGAATTTTTGGTGCGATTGTTTGCCAAATCGCTTCAGTAATAAAGGGCATGATTGGGTGGATTAAACGTAATAAGGTTTCTAGTACTTGGATTAAGGTAAAGCGAGTGCCGCGTTGTTGTGCTTCATTGGTTTTTGGATTGTTGATAATAGATTTTGAGAGTTCAAGGTACCAGTCGCAGTAATTATTCCATGTGAATTCATACAGGGTATGGGCGAGCAAGTCAAAACGATACTGACTGAAATGTTGCTGCACTGTTTTGATAGTATTTTGCAACTGGCTAGTAATCCAACGATCTACAACACTGTATTGGGCATTTTCGGGATTGAGATCATGATGCTCTGTATTCATGAGCACATAGCGTGCTGCATTCCACAGTTTATTACAGAAGTTACGATAACCGTCGAGACGACCTAGATCAAAGTTGATATCACGGCCTGGAGTGGCTAGAGCGCAAAAAGTAAAGCGTAAGGCATCGGTTCCGTAAGCAGCAATGCCTTGTGGGAATTCTTTTTGGGTCATTTTTTTAATTGAAGCTGCCATGGCAGGTTGCATCAGGGCCGAGCTGCGTTTTTTGATGAGCGTGTCTTGGTCAATGCCGTCAATTAAATCGATTGGGTCAAGAATATTACCCTTGGATTTTGACATCTTTTGGCCGTGACTATCACGAATGAGGCCAGTGATGTATATCTGGCGAAAAGGCACTTGTCCCATCAGGTGTAGGCCAAGCATCACCATACGGGCGACCCAGAAGAAAATGATATCAAAACCAGTGACAAGTACCTGAGTTGGATAAAAGGTGTTAAGTGCATCGGTAGATTGTGGCCAACCTAAGCTAGAGAAAGGCCATAGTGCGGCTGTAAACCAGGTGTCTAAAACATCGGGATCTTGTTGTAGGGGTAGGTCGGGTGCTAATTGATAGCGTTGGCGCACATTAGTTTCATTATGGCCAATATACAAATTATTATCGGAGTCATACCAGACAGGAATGCGGTGTCCCCACCATAATTGTCGACTGATGCACCAATCTTCAATCTGGTCAAGCCACTGTAGGTAGGTTTTGGTCCAATGGTGAGGAATTAACTTTAAGTCGCCTCGTTCAACAGCAGCCATGGCTGGTTTTGCCAGTGCTTTAGTTTTTATAAACCATTGGTCGGTAAGCATTGGCTCGATGAGGGCCCCTGAACGGTCGCCGTGAGGCACTCTATGGCGATAAGGGATCACTTTTTCTAATAAGCCCTGTGCTTTGAGTTCAGCGATTACCTGTTGGCGTGCTTTGTGGCGCTCTAGGCCTTGGTAAGCTGATGGGACTTTTTGGTTAAGACAGGCAGCTTCAGTGAAAATAGTGATTATCGGTAAATCATGCCGCTGTGCCATGGCATAGTCGTTAACATCGTGTGCCGGTGTAATTTTGACACAGCCTGTGCCAAAGTTTTGGTCTACAGTGTTATCTGCAATAATAGGAATCGTTCGTTTTGTAATCGGTAATTGAATTGTCTGGCCGATGTGATGTTGATAACGTGGATCTTCAGGATGGACTGCAACGGCAGTATCACCTAATAGGGTTTCGGGACGCGTAGTAGCAATCGTTAAGTACTGGTCGGTTTCAACAATGGGATAGCGCAGATACCAAAGGTGACTGTCGATTTCGATATTATCAACCTCAAGGTCAGAGAGGGCAGTCTTTAGCACTGGATCCCAGTTCACAAGACGTTGACCGCGATAGATTAGACCTTCTTGGTAGAGGCGGCAAAAAGCCTCAACCGTAGCAGAATGAATGTCTGGATCCATACTAAATTTCTGTCGTGACCAATCGATAGAAGCACCTAGGCGGTGGATTTGCTGTGTAATGGTGGCGCCGGAGTGCTCGCGCCATTGCCATACTCTTTGTATAAAAGCATCGCGGCCTAGTTGATGTCGTGAAAACCCTTCTTGCGCTAATTGTCGCTCAACGACCATTTGAGTCGCAATGCCTGCATGGTCAGTGCCTGCTTGCCATAATGTATTATCGCCTTGCATTCGATGTTGGCGAATCAGTGCATCCATTAAAGTAAGCTGAAAGCCATGGCCCATGTGCAAGGTGCCTGTCACATTAGGGGGAGGGAGGACAATGCAGTAGGCAGCTCCTTTGCCTGAGGGTCTAGCATAGGTGTGTTGTTCCCAGTATTGGGACCAGTGTGATTCAATGGCGTGTGGATTGTAGGTTTTTTTCATGCCTTGTATTACCTGATTTGATAGAATAAGAATTTTTCCATAGTTAAATAAGAGACACAAGGTAGCATGATTCCAGTTCAGAAAAAAAGACTCACTTGGCGCAAGCGTGTTGTGTGGATTGCATTCATTTTAATGATGCTGATTTTTTTGCCCTATCTCTTGTTGAGAAATAACGTTCATACGGTTTTAGCTGGTAAACTGTATCGAAGTGCGCAATTGACGCCTGGCTATTTGAGGCGTTTGATTCAACAAGATCATATTCGGACCATTATTAATTTGAGAGGTGCTAATCCCCAATTTAATTGGTATCGTGATGAAGTGTCAGTCAGTCATGTGATGGGGGTAGAACACTATGATATAGCATTCTCTGCGCATGAGTTGCCTGAACTCAAGCAGTTGCAACGGTTAATTGCTTTGTTTCAAATAGTCCCTAAGCCGATTTTGATTCACTGTGCAAGTGGTGCGGATCGTACTGGTTTTGCCACTGCTATGTGGTTATTGATGAATAATCATTCGTTAGCAGAAGCTCGGCATGCGTTTTCGATGGTTTATTTTGTTCATCGATCAGATTCTGTGGGTAAGCAAGTGATAGCTCTCTATGATCGTTGGCTAAAACAACATCGTTATAAAAATAATACGACTCATTTTATGACCTGGGTGGCTACAACCCAGCTGCGTGGTTGACGGTGGTTATTTTTCGTTATTTAGTCAAAGAGCTCTATTCTAGTCTATTAGCCATTACTTTAATTTTATTAGTGATTTTTATTACAAATCAGTTCGTTCATTATTTAAAAATTGCAGCTAATGGCAAGATCACTATGACGGCTGTTATGCAAATGATGTCTTTGCAAATACCATTGTTATTAGGTTATTTATTACCTTTGGGCTTATATCTTGGCATTTTAATTACTTATGGACGTTGGTGTGTGGATCGTGAGCTGACAGTAATGTTCTCATGTGGTGTGAGTCGTGGCCAATTGATGTTAATGACTATGACAGTAGCTATGGTTGTTATGGTTATTGTCGCTATATTAATGTTATGGGTGGAACCTATTATACAAAGTTATAGGACGCTGATTTTAGATCAAGCGATTACCCGTGCTTCTATTGAAAAAGTAGTGCCTAAGCGGTTTCAAGATCTACCTCAGCAAAGTGTTTTTTATTTAGATCGAATCTCACATAATAATAAAACAATGTATCAGGTTTTTTTAGCTAAAAAATCTAATCAGAACTGGGATGTGACTTTATCACAATCGGCCAAAGAACAAGCGTTTAAGGGCTTAAAAGGTCAGTTTATAGTATTTCAAAATGGGCATCGGTATATTGGTATACCGGGGCAGAAAGATTTTCAAACGATTACATTTCAACATTATGGCCTAAGACCAGCTGCTTCAAATGCTCATATAAATGATTGGCCAAATGGTATCTCAACTTATAGTTTATGGCACTTGATTAGCACAGAAAAAAATCAAATAAAGCGTCGTATGTTACAGGCTAGGTTGCAATGGCGCCTCGCAATGCCTATTTCGGTTGTTTTATTTGCGTTATTAGCATTTCCATTAGGTGAAATAAAGCCTCGTTCCGGTAAATTTTCTCGTTTTTTTCCAGCTATTTTAATTTATATTGTTTATGCTGATTTAATGTTTTTAGGGCGTGCTTGGATTGAACAAGGGGCTATTAGTCCCTTGTTAGGATTGTGGTGGATTCATGGTGCTGCATTGATTTTAGCCATTATTCTTAATGGCTTTCGCATCGGTTGGCGCCGAGTATTGAGTTTAGACTGGTTAAAGAGCAGACCGTATGCGCATTCTTAATCGCTATATTGGTTCTCATGTCATCGGTTCAACGCTGATTGTGGTCTTTGTATTGATGGGTATTGAAAGTTTTATGGGGTTTATTACTCAGCTTTCTGATATCGGTAAAGGTCATTATGGCATTATGAATGCACTTCTTTTTGTTCTTTTGCAATTACCTAGTGATCTTTATCAATTATTTCCTATGATGGGTTTTTTAGGAAGCTTAATGGGTCTGGGGCGTTTGGCATCTAGTAGTCAGTTGATTGTTATGCGGGCAGCTGGTGTGTCTATAGTGCAAATTATGGCCTCTGTGCTAAGAGCTGCTCTATTAATGATTATCGTGGTGACTGTGATAGGAGAATGGTTTGCGCCACAGTGGCAAAGGCAAGCCACCCATTTAAAAGCAGTGGCTATGGCGGGTAACCAGGGTCATTTAAAAAGTATTTGGCTGCATCGAGATCATTCTTATATTAACATTGGTCTTATTCAATCAAGTTCAACGATATCTGATATTACTCGATTTGATTTTGATATAAAGGATCGTTTAACTCGTATTACTTATGCACGTTCTGGTCATCTTGTTAAAAATCAATGGCGCATTTATGATATTAAAGAAACAGATTTGAATAAAAATCAGCTAACTAGTAAAACAAAGTCGTCTGAACCATTGGGAATGGATTTAGAGCTCCAGTTTTTAAAGCAGGTAAAACAAAATGTTGATCAAGAGTCGCTTATTACTCTATTTCGTAATATTCTTTATCGAGAAAAGACAGGCTTGGTGACTAGTCAATATCAGTATGCTTTTTGGAAGCGCCTTATTCAACCAGTGACAACTATCGTTATGATTTTTTTAGGGATTCCTTTTATTTTTGGTTCGCTTCGTTCTGCTAGCATGGGATTTCGGATTATGATGGGCGTGATGATTGGTTTTGGTTTCTACATGTTGAATCAGTTCTTTGGACCTATAACACTAGTATACCAGTTTCCTCCTTTGTTAGCTGCTCTATTGCCTACCATTTTATTTTTAATAGCATATGCTATTCTATTGAAGCGAATAACCTGATGAACCAATAGGCACCCTATTAGTGAGATTTTATCGTTATAGTTCTCTAAAAAATTATTATCGAAAAATACAACCTTGGTTAATATGGTTTTTGGGAGCTGCTTTCTTTTTTTCTGAGTATTTTGTTCGTGTTGATCCCAGTGTGGTAGTACCACAATTAATGACTGCTTTTCATGTGGGAGCATTTGCTTTAGGTAGTTTATCTGGCTATTTTTATTACTCTTATATTGCAATGCAGCTACCAGTAGGTGCTTTGGTTGATCGGTATGGGCCACATCGTTTATTGGCTCTAATGGCTTTCTTTTGTGGTATTGCTTGCTTTATCTTTTCTACAGCGCATCAGCTATGGGTTGCAGAACTTAGTCGTGCATTGATGGGTTTTACTGCCGCATTTGCTTTTATTGGTGCTATAAAATTAACTACGATCTGGTTTCATTCACGTCAGTTTGGCTTATTAGTTGGTTTAATTCAGGGTATTGGTATGTTAGGTGCTGCCTTTGGTGAAGGAGTATTTACCTTTGTAGTCAAAGAAATTGGCTGGCGTCATACAGTTGCTGTTATTGCATTCATATTACTGGTTTTATCAATCTTGATTGGTTTAATTGTTCGCGATAAACGACCTACCTTATTAAGCCGTATGATTCCTGATACCAGCCAGATTCGTATTTGGGATGGGTTAATGATTGTATTTCGCAATCGCTATTCATGGTGTGTTGCCTTGTATGCAGGTTTGGTCTATGCGTCCACTGGAGCGTTTGCTGAGTTGTGGGGGCCTTCCTTTTTATCTCGTGCCTATGATATGAATCAGCAATGTGCTGCGCTGGCGGTAAGTATTATCTTTTTAGGGCTTGCTATTGGTGGGCCAGTTATTGGTTGGGTATCTGATTACATAAAGCGTCGTCGATTGATATTAATTACTTCTGCCCTAGCGAGTTTGATTTTAATTTCTATTGTATTGTATATTCCTCACCTACCTCGTGTCGGGTTATTGTTTATTCTGTTTTTATATGGTGTCTCTAATATGGGTGTAGCTTTGGTATATGCCGTTGCGGCAGAAATTAACCCTAAACCAGTGGTAGGGATAGCGATTGCTTTTACTAATATGGCCTCTGTAGTGATAGTATCTATTCTTCAGCCGTTTATTGGATGGTTGTTAGAGTATCATTGGCAAGGTATTTGTACTCATGGCTATCCTTTTTATTCTGCTCTGGATTATCGAAATGCGATGTCGATGTTGCCACTAGCCTTGTTGTTGGCAGCTGTTGTGGCACTATCGATCAAAGAAACCTATTGTCGTAATTAAATAAAGAATGGCATGTTTAAATTAGCTGAACAAATTGCAAAGCGTCGAACCTTTGCTATTATTTCGCATCCAGATGCAGGTAAAACTACATTAACTGAAAAGTTACTGTTATTTGGCGGAGCCATTCAATTAGCAGGTTCAATCAAAGGCCGCAAGGCCGGGCGGCATGCTGTATCAGATTGGATGGAGCTGGAAAAACAGCGAGGTATTTCAATTACTACCTCAGTGATGCAGTTTATTTATCGTGATCATGTCATTAATTTGTTGGATACACCAGGCCATGCTGATTTTACAGAAGATACATATCGTACTTTAACAGCGGTTGATTCAGCTTTAATGGTCATTGATGCTGCCAAAGGAGTAGAGCCGCGAACCATTAAATTGATGCAAGTCTGTCGCCTACGTACCACTCCCATTATTACATTTATTAATAAGCTTGATCGTGAATCTCAAGATCCTATTGAATTGTTGGATAACATTGAGTCGGTGCTTGATATTCGGTGTGCTCCAGTTACTTGGCCTATAGGAACTGGAAAACAGTTTAAGGGAATTTATCATCTTAATGACGATGCGGTTTATTTTTATGAGCCTGGAAGAAATTATG
The DNA here is from genome assembly GCA_965214015.1 of Coxiellaceae bacterium. Classification (GTDB taxonomy): domain Bacteria; phylum Pseudomonadota; class Gammaproteobacteria; order Coxiellales; family Coxiellaceae; genus CBDCAS01. The sequence continues at coordinate 36,243 of CBDCAS010000018.1, read as the reverse complement.
TTAAAGGTCATATTAAAAAAGTACCAGGGTTGGATAATCCAAAGCTGGATCAGTTGCTAGGTGATGATGCTCTTCTATTACGTAATGATATTAATTTGTTAAAAGGGGCAAGTCATGCATTTAATAAAAAAGACTATCTAGCGGGTCGATTGACTCCGGTGTTTTTTGGTTCGGCCATTAATACATTCGGTGTTTGTGAATTGCTAGATAATTTTATTAAATATGCTCCAGAGCCGCAACCACGTAGGGCAAAGCAGCGTTGGGTAAGTCCAGATGAGCCAATATTTAGCGGATTTGTCTTTAAAATTCAGGCCAATATGGATCCAGCTCACCGCGATCGTATCGCTTTTCTACGAATTGTCTCAGGTCAATATAAAAAGGGTATGCGCATCAGACACCATCGTTTAAATAAAGACATCGTATTAAATAATGTATTAACTTTTATGGCTGGTGGGCGTGAGCAAGCGGATAGGGCATGGCCAGGTGATATTATTGGTTTACATAATCATGGAACCATTCAAATTGGTGATGTGTTGAGTAGCTCTGAGGTATTAAAGTTTACTGGGATACCCAATTTTGCGCCAGAGTTATTTCGATTGGTGTGTTTAAGAGATCCACTACGTCGTAAAGCGTTACTAAAAGGATTAATGCAACTCTCAGAGGAAGGCGCTACTCAAGTGTTTCGACCCCTTCATAATAATGATTTAATTTTAGGAGCTGTTGGTATTTTACAATTTGATGTCGTTGCGTATCGTTTAAAGAATGAGTATGGAGTGGAATGTGCTTATAAGTCAGTCCCAACAATAGCAGCTCGATGGATCACTTGTGATGATAAAAAAGTTTTAGAGAGATTTAAAGAAATCAATGGTCATCATTTGGCTGTCGATTCTGGTGATAATCTTACTTATTTGGCTCCTTCTCGTGTCAATTTAGAGATTACCACGGAGCAATGGAAGGAAATAAATTTTCACGATACACAAGAGCATTAGTACCTGTTTACATTGACTCTCTCCTGAACGAAATAGTACGTTAATTTGATCTCAATCCTCATGTTTTTCGCTTTAGGTAGCCAATATAAGCAGGTCCTAGTATTTACGTTGGTAGGGAATATATTTGGGGATCCACTGATGTTGAGCAATAAGTTTTTTTACATCGGATTTTTTGGCGTCAGATAAACCGTAATCAATGGCAGCGATAGCAACTGCTTCGGCAATAGCGATTGAGGCAGACTGTGCTTCAGTGATATTAGGGAGTAATTGGTGCTGTTGTTGGAGGTTTTGGCAGGTTATAAACTGACTCAGTGCCTTACTTGCAGCCCACAACATCTCGTCATTAACCTGTTTGGCTTCTACTGCTATCACTCCAAGACCAATACCAGGAAAAGCAAGATAATTATTGCATTGACTGATGGAATAGTGATTTCCTTTGAATTTGACAGGATTAAAGGGACTGCCTGTTGCAATTAGTGCCTTACCTTGTGTCCATTTAATAAGATTCTCTGGGGTAGCTTCACTTTTTTCTGTTGGGTTGGATAGGGGAAAAATAATGGGATGTTTATTTTGTTGGGTCATATTTTTAATGGTACTTTCATTAAAGGCATTGGTTTGTGCAGAACAGCCAATTAATACAGTGGGTTGAACATTGATTACAGTTTCTTCTAAAGTAATGTGCTTGGTATCTTTAATCTTCCAGTGGGTGAGTTCATCAGCATTGCGACAATAGGGTTTTTGTGCTGGGGTAATATGAGAATCAGGAAGGTGGTCGTTAATTAATCCAAAGCGGTCAACTAGCCAGAAATGTGAATAGGCTTCTTCTTTTGGGATGCCTTGCCGAATGAGTGCATTACATATATTGCGAGTGACACCCATTCCAGCAGTACCTGCACCAAAGACAACGATTTTTTGGTCTTTTAGAGCACTTTTTGTTGTATTAATAGCAGACATAAGTGCTGCTAGTGTGACAACACCGGTGCCTTGAATATCATCATTAAAGCTAGAGATTTTTTCGCGATAATGTGCAAGGTTATAATAGGCATTATGTCTACCAAAATCTTCCCAATGTAAAAAAACATTAGGAAAAGTTTTTTTGACTGCTGTAATAAAAGCGTTAATAAAGTCATCATACCGTTGGCCACTAATGCGTTTATGTCGCCAGCCTAGATAATAAGAATCATTGAGTAAGGTTTGATTGTTAGTTCCAACATCAAGCATAATAGGCAGTGTATTCATTGGGTTAATACCTGCAAATGCGGTGTATATCATAAGTTTGGCAACAGGAATAGCTATAGCGCCGACACCTTGATCACCAATGCCAAGGACTCCTTCGCCGTCGCTGACAACGATTAATTTGATATCGGGGTGTGTACGATTATTAAGTAACTCTTCAATATGATGGCGATCTTCATAGGTAATATAGAGGCCGTTTGGTTGAAAGTAACGTTGATTATATTCTTGAACAATATGACTGACAATTGGGGTATAAATAATAGGAACCATTTCTTCTAGGTGTTCGCTAATGAGTCGATAGAAAAGGACTAGGTTAGTATTTTGTAATTGGCATAAGTAAAGGTTTTTATTTATTTTTTTTTGATAACTATGAAACTGAAGGTAAGCACGTTGAGTTTGTTCTTCTAAAGTTTCGATACGACTAGGAATTTTTCCTTTTAATTCAAATAGCTGCCGTTCTTCTTGAGAAAACCCAAGGTCTTTATTTAATTGAGGCATATTCATTAAGGCACTGCCATAGAGCGAAGTTTCTAAAATAGGGTAGCCTTTATTGTCTTTTTTGATTTTGTAGTCTAGCACAATATCTCTAGTTATGAGGGTTTTGAGTCATGATCAGATGAGTTTACTAGGTTAATATCATTACTCATTAATTTTTCATTCCAAGGCAGTTCACGGTAAGAAGATAAGTCTTTAAGTACAAATACAGGATATTTGATAATATCAAAGTAAGGCGAATAATCAAAATCACTTGGGGCAAATAATCTTGGATTACGTCGGATTACTTCTAGTGTTTTATTTTTAGATTCGCGTACTAAGGGCAATATAGGAAAGCGGATATGTGCAAAAGCATCGGCGATCATAGCAGAGCAAATATCTTCAGTGGCTTTACCAGGATGATAATTGAAGAGAGATTGACGCCAACGTTTTGGCAGAAAACGACCCATTAAAAAAAAACGTGCTAGATCAATAACATGCCTTAAACTGTAATTTTTTCCAAGTGATTTTGAAGCAAAACTAATAATTTTTTGAGCATCTTGATGCGTCAGCCCAGTGGGTCGGCAGATGCGAATATGATCATTTTTATATTCTGAAATGGGTGAGATAATAGTGCCTTTACCGATGATGCTTTCTATAATTAATTGATCACTCAATTTTCCTTGGTAATGCTGATGAATATGCTCACGAATGTGAGAATCATCGATATCATGTAAACGCCCAATATGTAAAATAGCATGGGTCCAGGCACTGTGCGTCAATTGTTGAATAATTTTGCTAATACGATTTGTGCCCTCGACTAGCAAAACATCAGCAGGGCGAACTTCATGACAGATTCGATCAAAGTCACAAAGGTAGCTTGGTTTTTTGGGTTTTTCTTTAGACAAATAATGACTGACCTTACTGATCAGCCAGTGGCTAGGTGATACCATGCTCAGTCCTTTGAACGATTACTATATAGTGAACTAATTATAGCAGCTTTTTAACAAGATCTGAGGCATAGCCGGTGTAAGTTTCTGGTGTGAGCTGATGCAGTAAGGACTTGGCCTCATCAGGGATTTGAAGTTGCTCAATAAAAGCATGTAATTCTTTTGCATTGAGGCATTTTCCACGAGAAAAGACTTTTAACTGTTCATAGGCATCAGCGATGCCGTAACGACGCATCACACTTTGCACTGCCTCAGCGAGTACTTCCCAATGAAGGTTGAGCGCATTATACAATGCTTGTTGATTGGGTATTAATTTGTTCATTCCAGTCAGTGTCGCTTGATAAGCAAGCACAGAATAACCAATGACGCAACCAAGATTACGCAGTACAGTAGAATCACTTAGATCGCGCTGCCAACGAGAGATAGGTAGTTTTTCTGCCAAATGTTGTGCCATTGCATTGGCAAGCCCTAGGTTTCCTTCAGAATTTTCAAAATCAATAGGGTTAATTTTATGCGGCATTGTCGAAGAGCCTACCTGATTATCTACTTTTTTTTGAGTAAAGTAATCAAGAGCAATATAGCCCCAAATGTCACGATCTAAATCGATGAGAATTGTGTTAAATCGAATTAAAATATGTAATGCTTCGGCTAACCAGTCATGTGGTTCAATTTGAGTGGTGTAGGCATTCCATTGCAAACCAAGGCTGGTAACAAATTGCTCACTTAATGAGGGCCAATCTACCTTAGGATAAGCAATTTTATGTGCGTTAAAGTTACCAACCGCGCCGTTACATTTACCTAAAATAGCGACATTTAAGAGCTGATTATGTTGACGTTCTAGTCGGATCATCACATTAAATAGTTCTTTACCTAATGTGGTGGGTGAGGCAGGTTGTCCATGGGTGCGCGCTAACATGGCAATATCAATCGTATTTTTTGCTAAGCTTTTTAATGAATCAATAAGTTCTTGCATAGTGGGTAATAAAATTTTTTGACGCACTGATTTAAACATTAATGCATAAGAGAGATTATTGATATCTTCTGATGTGCAACCGAAATGAAGCAATGGAATCAGCTCATCTAGCTGTTGTTCTTTTAATTTTTTTTGTAGAAAATATTCAACTGCTTTAATATCATGATGTGTTGTTTTTTCAATGGTTTTGATAGCTTTGGCATCTTCTATACTGAATTTATTAAGTAGATCAAGTAGTTGTGTCTTTTTGGATGCTTTAAGAGGATTGGCATTGTTTATTGTAGGGTGTTTAGCAAGTTGGATGAGCCATTGGATTTCTACATAGCAGCGAAAATAAATGAGACCATATTCACTGACAATGGGATGTAAATCGGTTAGTTGGTGCCGATAGCGGCCGTCAAGAGGAGAAATGGCCACTAGATGCGAAGATGTTATTGTCATCTCAATACGATTCCCGTCAATGTTTTTTTAGACGAGTTGGATCATATCATAGGATAGAGCCTGGAAAAAACTTCTTATAAAGTTGGATAAGATCTTTTGTTGTTTTAACATGTAGCTTTTTTCGGCAACCTACCAATAAATTATTTAGGGTTTTGATACTGATATTAAGATTTTTTGCTATGGATTCTATACTTTCCCCCTTCCCAAGGTTGATAAAACACTCATATTCTTTTTTATTGAGTTGGTTGAGTATCTTAAGTGTTTGTTCTGATTTTAAAATGCTAATGCCCAACTCTGGCTGTAAAAATTCTTCGCCTTTTGTGACAGAGTGGATAGCATCAATCAACTGTTTAGCAAAACCTTTTTGTACAATAGAGTTAACGCCTGCATGGATCATCTGTCTTAATACAAAAGGATCTTCCTCTGCTGTTAAAATAATCACCTTTGTATCGGGGTAGTCTGATTTTATTTTTTCAATAAGTTCTAACTTAGCCAGCCCTTTCATGTAATAATCAACGAGTGCAATATCAGGCTTTTGTTTTTCAATGAGCTCAATGCCTAGCATCCCGCTATTTGCTTCGCCTACAATTGTTATATTGCTGTATTGAGAGAGCACACTTTTAATTCCAATACGTGTGACTTCATGATCTTCAATAATAACAATACGAGTTGTCTTATGCATTATTACTCCTACACTAAAGTTGATTAATATAATGTAGATACAGATGTTAGATAAAGTTTTTAATTAAGATTGGTCAATATATTGCTGTATATATGAAATTAATCCTTATTTTATATTATTTATTTCGATATTTTTTATGAAATATAGCCTTTTTATTAGTGACTAAGAGCTTGAAGATAGTAATTAATTTACAACTCTGTGGGTTTTGTGATAAGAAAAAATAAATATGTGGGTGGTCTTACAAAATTTTGCTGCTATTATCGATGATATATCTTCCATTAAAAGAAAAGCTAGATTAATATTTTATTGCTGATAAAGAGCAGCTTATATTTTTCATCGGAGGCCTCTTTTATCAGGCTCTTGCCTAACATTATTTATTGTTAATGAGGCGTTTGGGGCATTCGTAATATGTCAAATTATAAATACCATATCGATCCATTCGGGTATACTTAGATTATTGCTTTTAGTATGATTCCTCTTTATTTTTTAGAAGAGGGGCGTTGTGAAATTTATTGATCTTCAAACGCAGTATAAAAAGTACAAAAAGGACATCAATGCTGCAATACAGCGAGTACTTGATCATGGGCAGTATATTCATGGCCCTGAAATCCAAGAGTTTGAAGCGCAACTGGCAAACTATGTTGGGGTTAAGTATTGTATTGGCAATGCAAGTGGGACTGTAGCACTTCAAATTGCATTAATGGCACTCGATATTCAACCAGGTGATGAAATTATTACAACACCCTTTAGTTTTTTTGCAACAGCAGAAGTGATTTTGTTGTTAGGTGCTAAGCCAGTTTATGTTGATATTGACCCTAGAACTTATAATATAAGTCCTACGGCGATTGAAGCAGCAATTACTCCAAGAACCAAGGTTATTATGCCAGTTAGCTTATATGGTCAGCCGGCAGACTTTGATGCAATTAATGAGATTGCAATGCAATATCACATACCAGTAGTTGAAGATGCTGCTCAAAGTTTAGGTGCAACTTACAAAGGGCGTCATTCAGGTAGCTTGTCAGTGATTGCTTGTACGAGCTTTTTTCCATCAAAACCACTGGGTTGTTATGGTGATGGAGGTGCCTGTTTTACTAATGACCAGGAACTTGCACAAAAAATGCGACGGTTAATTGACCATGGCCAAGGAAAGCGATACGACCATATTATGATCGGCATTAACGGGCGTTTAGATACTATTCAGGCAGCAATACTGTTACAAAAATTAAAATATTTCCAGGAAGAGATTGTGTTAAGGCAAAAAGTAGCCAAAGAGTACTCACGTTATTTATCAAATGATATTATACTGCCCTATATTGAGCCTTATAATATGAGTGCTTATGCACAATATACGATAGAAGTAGACCATCGTGATACTGTACGTGCTTTATTAAAAGAATCAGGTATTCCAACTGCAGTACACTATCCAAAGGGTTTGCATCAACAGCCTGCTATTCATATGGATCAATATGTATTCTGTCCAGTGACTGAAAATGCATCAAATCGCGTTTTAAGTTTGCCATTTTACCCAAACTTATCAAAAAAAATGTTACAGTGTATTGCCAATGAGGTAAATAGAGCTGTATCTATTAGTAAGAAAAGTTAAATTTCAATGCAAAAAAATTTAGATGCTCTGGCATATCAATGTAAAAGCTCTTAATTTTTGTTTATAAAAAAGCTGTTTTTAAAAGTAATAATTGACTAAAGAATGATATGATATTAGAACTTGATTTAGCGCAGCGTCAACTCACTACTGAAGGAATTACAGATTACTATTGGCCTATTCATCTTAGTGAAGTGCAACAATTTAGAGAGCAAATGCATAGTGCATTATCACTATTAATTCAAGAAGCTAGAAATTTTAATATCCACTCTGCTGCGCTTTTTGAAGTCATGATCTTAGGGATATTCAATTTGGTGTTAACAATGTTTCAAACAACGTTACTCTATGCTCGCTCTCAGGAGGCAGGTTATCAATTAAATCCAACACCACATTATAGTTTTTTGAAGATGCTACAACAGAACCAAATGATGGTGCCTCAACCATTACTTGATTTACTAAAATATGGTCCAAGCCCCTTAAAAAAAATGAAGTTACCACTACGTTTTGTCAGAGATATCATAAAAAGTTTTTCAGAAGGTGTGGTAAGAAGAAGGTTTTTGGGTCCTAATTGGCAAGAAGATATCGTGACACTGGGTACTCATGAGCTAGTGAGAGCTTGGAAAAGCGGTTGTTGCCAAAAAGTGACTTTTTTAAGGACAAATTTTTGGTTTGAACCGATTAAAAAACTGTCAGTAACACTAAATTCTGCTGATATGCAATTAGCACATCGTTTAACATCAATAGTAGAGGATCTGTTTTCTTCTTTCCAAGTATATTTACCTCATGTTTTTCGTTGCTATTTTGAGTCCTTTGTTCGTGATGGTTTTTTGTATTCAAAGCATCATCTTCAACAAGTACGTAAGGCGAAAAAAATACCTCGTTATTTATGGGGAAATACAGGAGGCAGTGTTTGGATGCGTTTGCTTTCTATTTTAGTAAGGGAGCAGGGTGGACATGTGACAGGATTTGATCATGCAGGAGGATCTAGTTACTATGAAAATTTGAATGATTATCATCTAAAAGAACTGCTAGTTTGTGATCGTTTTGTTACTTTTTCTAAAAGACAAGCAGAGGAAATTAAAGCACACTCTCAGCCTAACCAAGCTTTATTGTATCGTGTGCCTGAGTGTGTCTATAGTAAAAAAGCATGTCGTATCTATCTTAATAGAAAAATGAATATCATAGGTCATCCTAAAACCATTATGTATGTGTCAACTATCTATCCTGGTGAGCGAGTAGGTACTAATGGTGATTTTATGAGTGATCTAACTTTGTTAGATTGGCAAATACGTTTGTTATGCCAATTAAAAAAAATGGGTTATCATGTCACTTTTAAGCCCCATCCTGAAAGTCTTATTAAAACTAATCAACAAATAGAAAAGCTCTTTGGCTCGATCATTCAGCAAGGCTTATTTGAGAAAGTATTGTATAAAGCTGATCTTTTTATATTTGATACCCTCGTTTCAACTACGTTTAGAGATGCAGTCATTTCTGGTAAGCCTCTAGTGTGGATCTATTTTAATTTAAATAAGATCAAAACTGAGGCTGAATGGCTTTTGGCACATCGTTGTTCTATTGTCAAAGCTTACTTTGATAATAGTAGGCCGATGTTGGATTGGGATCAATTACAAAAAGGAATAGAAGAAGCCACATTGAAACAGAACTCTTTGTTTGAACATGAATATTATGGGATATAGATAGAAGTTAATAGTATGAATAAAATATTAGTAACAGGAGCCGATGGGTTTATCGGCTCTCATCTTGTAGAAGAGTTAGTGCGTGAAGGTTATCAGGTCCGTGCTTATGTACTGTATAATTCTTTTAATGCTTGGGGGTGGTTAGATCGCTTACCTGATGAGATTAGGAATGAATTAGAGGTTGTTTTAGGGGATATTCGTGATCCCTATCGCACAAAGAATGTTATGAAAAATTGCGATGCGGTTATGCATTTAGCGGCATTGATTGCTATTCCTTATTCGTATCATTCGCCTATGAGTTATGTGGAGACTAATGTAAAAGGCACTGTTAATGTACTTCAAGCAGCGACTGAATTAAATATAGAGAGAGTAGTCCATACTTCAACAAGTGAGGTCTATGGCACAGCACAATATGTGCCTATTACTGAGGAACATCCTCTGCGAGGTCAGTCCCCTTATTCAGCTTCAAAAATTGCAGCTGATCAGATTGCTCTGTCGTTTTATTGTTCTTTTAATACGCCAGTAGTCACATTACGACCTTTTAATACTTATGGTCCTCGTCAATCAAATCGAGCTATTATACCAACGATAATTACTCAAATTGCTCAAGGAAAACGTGAGCTTTCTTTGGGGGCTTTATCTCCTAGGCGTGATTTTAGCTATGTAAGTGATACAAGTGCAGGATTTATTGCTGCACTTAGATCTAAGTTAGGCATAGGTCAAGTGATCAATTTGGGTAGCCAATATGAAATTTCTATGGAACAACTGGCTCGGCTAATTGCTGATCTTATGCAAGTGGATGTGACTATTCGAACCGATGAAAAACGGATACGTCCTGAAAATAGTGAAGTAGAGCGTCTATTGGCAAGTCATGAAAAGGCACAGCGTTTACTACACTGGTCGCCTCAATATGCAGGTATTGAAGGTTTGAAGTATGGTTTGAGGGAGACGATTCAGTGGTTTACTTGTACTAATAATATCAGTCATTATAAAACGGCCATGTATAATCTATGAGTCTAGAGGATCATATACTAAAAAGATTGCGTCTTATATTGCCAGATAAAGAGGCTGTTTATGATTTGCATGAGCCTAACTTTTTAGGTAATGAGCTCCATTATGTCACTGATTGTATTCATTCTGGCTGGGTTTCTTCTGCAGGAACTTATGTAACTCAATTTGAATCACGCTTATCGGAATGGACTCGTATTGATAATGTTGTTGCTACTGTGAATGGGACTGCAGCACTGCACACCTGTTGTTTAGTGAGTGATATTCGGCCAGGAGATGAGGTATTGCTGCCCACTTTAACCTTTGTGGCAACTGCTAATGCTGTTGCGTATTGTCAAGCAACGCCTCACTTTGTTGACTCAGAAAAAAATACTTTTGGTGTAGATGCTAAGGCTTTAAATGATTATTTATCACATATCACTATGATAAGAGATCGTACTTGTTTTAATAAATATACTGGAAGAAGAATAAGTGCCTTGATAGTAACTCATGTTTTTGGGCAACCTGTCGATCTAGATAATTTGTTAGAGGTATGCAAGCGTTTTAGACTACTTTTGATTGAAGATGCAGCAGAAGCACTTGGTTCTTTTTATAAAAATTATCATGTAGGCAGTACCTCGCATATAGCGGCCCTTAGCTTTAACGGAAATAAATTAATTACAACAGGGGGTGGGGGTGCTATTTTAACTCAACATGCTGAGTTAGCGAAAAAAGCACGGCATTTAACAACTACAGCAAGATGCCAAGACAGAGGGCATTTTATTCATGATCAGGTGGGATATAATTATCGTATGCCTAATATTAATGCCGCTTTAGGTTGTGGGCAGCTAGAGCGTATTGACGAATATTTGAGATCAAAGCGCGCCTTAGCAGTGCGCTATCAAACTCTGTTTTCAGATATGCCTCATGATGTGGTTGTTTTAAAAGAAGCCAGCCACACAAGAAGTAATTATTGGCTTAATGTGCTTAGAATCAAGGCAAGAAATAGTGTAGCAGTACGTGATTCTTTGTTATCTTTTTTATTAGCAGCAGGGATTAAATCACGCCCGATCTGGCAGTTGATGCACCGACTTTCTATGTATAAAAAATGCCCATGCATGCCAGTGTCTATTGCTGAATCTTTATGGGATTCGGTGCTTTTACTGCCTAGTAGTCCTGACCTTTTAAATTCAATCAATATTTCTAAAGACATGGTATTAGCAAGTAATCCTCTATGAATATTGCCCTTTACACTACCATCTATCCTGGTGTGGAATGTTTTTTAGAAGCATGGAAACAGTCTGTTTTAAAGCAATCTAATCAGAATTTTGAGATATGGGTGGGTGTAGATGGATTTTCTTTGGATCGAGCAAAAAAACTACTTTCAGGTCTGGAGGTAAAGCAATTTTTTATCAGCAAATATCCTAACTTAAAAGCTTATGTGAGAAAGACAGTATTAGCAGAGATGGTTCGCCTATATGATGTTATTGTTTTGGTAGATAGTGATGATGTATTAGAAGAATCTCGTGTTTGCAGTGCATCTCATCAATTGAATGATTATGATGTTATCGGTTGTGCTATGAGTTTAATTGATGAGCAAGGCCATGATTTAGGAGTGTCGTTTGGTCGAAAGGAGGCTGCTTTTCAGCGAGAAGATATCATCCAATACAATCAGTTTGGGTTATCAAATACCGCTTATCGATCTGATCTCTTAAAAGAATGTTTGGAAGTATCAAACGAGTGTGAATTGCTTGATTGGTTTTTAATTACTAATGCCTTGTTTTTAGGTGCTCGTGCTTTTTTTGATCCAGTCAAAAGGATGCAGTATCGTCAGCATCCCAAAAATTTTACAAAAGTGCAACGCCCCTTTAATTCTGATGATATTAAGCAGGCCTCTGTTTGTGTGCTCAAGCATTTTGATTTTTTATTGCAAGAAAGTAAGGTTTTGCAAACTGCTCAAAGAAAAATGATTGAAGCTCGGAAAAATGAAGTATTGCATTTTAGTCACTTATTTTCTGATCCCCCCCATCTCTTGAAAAAATATGTTGAGGCGTTTAATGTACTTTCTCAAGACAATCTATGGTGGTCTTGTGTTGCTAATGTTTGCTTGGAGGCATTGTGGAACCAGTAAAGTTAAATAATCAGATGATTAGTAGTCATCATCATCCGTATGTTATTGCTGAGATCGGTTCAAATCATAACGGAGATATGTCGCTTTGTAAAAATATTATTGATGCAGCAGTAGAAGCTGGCGCAGATGCTGTGAAATTCCAATCTTGGAGCAGTCAATCTTTAATTTCTAAGGCAGAGTATGCTAGAAATACTACCTATTCTGATACTAAAAAACACTTTGGTTCTTTAAAAAGCATGGTGGAACGATATGCCCTTACAAAGGATCAGCATTATGATATTTTTAATTACTGCCAACAAAAAAAAATAACTTTTTTATCCTCAGCTTTTTCACCTGAAGAAGTGAGCTTGCTAGAATCTTTGGATGTTAGTGCCCATAAAATAGCTTCAATGGATATTAATAATTATTGTCTGTTAAAGGTTATTGCAAAGACTCATAAGCCCGTTATTCTGTCCACAGGTATGTCTAGTTTATCGGAGATTGAAAAAGCATTAAATATTCTGGAGCAGAATAATGCAGGGCCTATTATTATTCTACATTGTGTTTCTATCTATCCTCCCAGTCCTGACACGCTAAATTTAAGAAATATAGAGATGTTGAAAATGACCTTTGGCAAGTTGGTTGGTTTTAGTGACCACACCATAGGGACTGCTATTCCTTTAGCGGCTATTGCATTAGGGGCTGTTGTTATTGAAAAGCATTTTACCCTGGATAAGAATCTAGACGGGTGGGATCATGCTATTTCTGCTAATTTTGATGAGTTGAAAACTATTGTGACAGAAGGGCAGCTAGTTTTTAACGCGCTTGGCTCATATCGTCGTCTGATCAGCCCAGATGAAAGCATCAAACAAGCCCAGTTTCGTCGTCGAGTAGTCATCCGCCGTCCTTTAGAAAAAGGCGCAACAATTACAGTAGATGATATTGATTTTAAGAGGCCTGGCAACGGAATTTCGCCAAATGAATTAGATTATATTCTGGGTCGTACTTTAAAAAAACAAGTAGATTATGATCATGAGCTTGAATGGGATGACTTAATAGGTTGATCATGGTGGAGGCTAAGCAACCGGTTGTTTGTTTTGGTGCAGGTGGTCATGCGGGCATGATTGTAGAGCTTTTAAAGCAATATCCACAATATGGGCTGGTAGCTCTTGTAGATAAGGACCCTGTTCTGCAAGGTAAGGTGGCTTATGGTATAGCTGTCATCGGTTTTACGCAACTTATAACAGAGCTTATTAGAGCACATCCTATGTGTTATTTTGTAGTGGGCATTGGTGCGGCCAAATCTTGTATTTTAAGAAAATCTGTCTATCAAGAAGCTATAGCTTTAGGAATGAAGCCCCTTTCAGTGATTCATTCTAGTGCCTTAATTATGAATGACGTTCTGATAGGTCCAGGTTCTGTCATTATGCCGGGTGCTATTATCAATCGAGGGGTTAAACTGGGTTGTAATGTTATTGTTAACTCTAATTCTGTAATAGAGCATGATGTGTTAATAGGTGATCATTCACACGTTGCTACTGCTGCTTGTATCACAGGGGGAGTGATAATTGGTGAACAGGTATTAGTAGGTGCCAGCTCAGTGATTAGAGAAAAAACGACCATTGCGAGTAATGCTGTTATAGGCTTAGGGTCTGTTGTTGTAAGCGATATTGCTATCGATCAGGTGGTTGTTGGTAATCCAGCAAGAGAGTTGATTAAAAAATGATTAATAAAAGCCAATTATCTAAAATTTCTACAGGACCGCAGCGATCTATTGGTGACATTATTAAGATACTTGATAGCACAGGCTATGGCATTGTGATTATTGTTGATGAATCTAATATTCTATTGGGTACTATTACAGATGGTGATTTAAGACGCGCTATACTCAAGCGAGTTTCCTTTGACTTACCTTGTGGCAAAATTTGTAATTACTCACCTGTGTATGCCAAGCAAGGTGCTTCCAGAGAAGAGATAAAGTATCTTTTTGACAATAATGTAAAGATGTTTTCTTTAGATCAGATTCCTTTATTAGATGATGTAGGTAGGGTAGTTGGTCTAGAGTTACGAAAAGATTATATGATAGAGGCTAAAAAAGATAACATAGTAGTTATTATGGCAGGTGGGTTGGGCTCCCGTTTGTCGCCACTCACATTAAACTGCCCTAAGCCGCTCCTTAATATCGCAGGAAAACCTGTTTTAGAGATACTATTAGCTCGTCTGATTGAGGAGGGATTTATCAATTTTTTAATTTCTGTTAATTACAAAGCTAATATGATTCAGGAAAAAATTGGTAATGGTCAGAATTGGGGAGTAAATATCGACTATGTTTTTGAGAATCAAAAACTAGGAACAGCAGGACCGCTTAGTTTGATGCTTGATCAGCTGACAGAATCTTTTTTTGTTATTAATTCAGATATCTTAACTAAAGTCAATTTTAGTAAGATGTTAGAATTTCATCATCATTTACACTCCGATGCTACTGTTTGTATTCGAGAGCATGAGCATATAGTGCCTTATGGTGTTGTTGAGTTAAGTGATCATCGCTTAGTTCATATTCAGGAAAAGCCAGTTTATAACTGTTTTGTCAGTACAGGGATTTATGTCTTGTCACCGTCGGTTCTAGAGTATCTTCCTAGTAATGTCTATTTTGATATGAATCAACTACTGAGTTGTCTTTTAGGCCATTCTAAAGCAGTCAATTCTTATCCTATTCATGAGTATTGGATTGATATTGGTAAGATGGAAGATCTTGAGCGTGCACATCAAGAATATCAGGCTATGTTTTAATTAAAAATGAGCAATAAAAAATATACAGCAGCGGTTATTGGTTTAGGTAATATAGGTATGGGATATGATTATTCCAGTTCAGACGATCAACGTGTAATGACCCACAGTGCAGCTTATTTCTATCATCCAGGTTATCAATTGGTTGCTGCGGTTGACCCTGATATCAATAAACGAACATTGTTTAGCAAAAAATATGAGGTACCTGCTTATACCACTATTGAAGAAATGTGTTTAAAGACTGAGGTAGATGTCTATAGTATTGCAGCTCCAACAGAATATCACTATGATTTATTTTGCCAATTATTACATTATAAACCGAAAGCTATTTTATGTGAAAAGCCTATGTCTTATTCTTTAGAAAAAGCAGAGACTATGCGTTTATTAGCAGAACAGAACAATATATTATTATTTATTAACTATATGAGAAGATTTGAACCAGGTGTTCATGCTATAAAAAAATTTTTAAAAGAAAATAAGCTCGGAAAAGTTTATAAAGTGATTGCTAAATATTCTAATGGATTTCTGAACTGTGCTACTCATTTTCTAGATTTAGCACATTATTTTTTTGGTAGAATTGATTCCATAACGCCTATGGTAAAGGGAAAAAATTATAATCCTAATCATAATATAGATTTTCAGTGTAAAATTTCTAATATTGATCTTTATTTTATTGCTATATCAGGATGTGATTATTTGCTTTATGAGTTAGAGATAATCGCTGAAAGAGGAGTGTTACGTTATTTAGATGCAGGGCATAAGATTCAGTGTCAGCTATCCTCTACTTGCTATGAGATTGATAATGTAAGCACATTGATGGATGCTGATGTTAAATTTAATAATGACTATTATCGATTTCAGTGGTATGTTGTTGAAGCTCTATATCAATCATTATTAGGTAGGTGTCATTTATCTAATGTGAAAGAAGCTGTCGAAGTTTTAAGAGTAGCGTCGATGATACTAAATTAAAGAAGGTTAGTGTTAGATGAGTAAGTTAGCTTTGTTAGGTGGTAAAAAAGAAATTAATTATACTTTTTCACCCTATAATTTTATAGGCGAAGAAGAAATACAAGCTGTCAACGAAGTTATGAAAACAGGTGTTCTTTCAGGTTATGTAGGTTCATGGACAGAAAATTTTTATGGTGGCCAGTATGTAAGAAATTTTGAAAAAAATTGGGCCGATTACTTTGGTGTAAAACATGCAGTTGCAGTAAATTCGAATACTTCAGGGTTAATAGTAGCGTTGGGTGCTTTAGGCATTGAGCCAGGTGATGAGGTTATTGTGAGTACTTGGTCAATGTGTGCATCAGCGACTGCGATATTAGTTTGGAACGCTATTCCTGTATTTTGCGATATTGAATCAGATACATTTAATATGGATCCTACTAAAATTGAAGCCTTAATTACACCTTCAACAAAGGCAATCTTAGTTCCTCATATTTTTGGTCATGCTGCTGCATTGGATTCAATTAAAAAAATTGCTAAAAAACACTCTTTATTTATTATTGAAGATTGTGCCCAAGTACCAGGGGCTTATTATAAAGGAAGGCTAGCCGGTACAGTAGCTGATATTGGTGTGTATAGTTTAAATTATCATAAGCACATTCATACAGGTGAAGGAGGTGTTTGTGTGACTAATAATTGTAATTTAGCAGAGAGAATGCAGTTAATTCGAAATCATGCTGAAGCGGTTGTTGGAGATAAGAAAGTTGAAAATCTAGCCAATATGATTGGATTTAATTTCCGTTTAACTGAATTACAAGCAGCCATTGGTACTGAACAATTGAAAAAATTAAAACGAACCATTGAATATCGTGTCAATTGTGCAAATCGCTTGAGCTCTGGTTTAAAAGATTTACCAGGTATCCGCTTGCCTATAGTAAAATTTGACTGTACTCATGTTTACTATACTTTTCCGCTTATCTATGACTCCAGTGTTTCTGGTATTTCAAGAAAATTGATTATTGATGCGTTAAAAGCAGAAGGATTTTTTGATATTGCAGGTGGTTATGTGAATATTCATTGTTATCCTATGTATCAAAAAAAGATTGCTTATGGACGTTATGGTTTTCCTTGGACAGCTGATTTTTACAAAGGGTCAGTTTCTTATCAAAAAGGAATTTGTCCTCTAGCAGAATCATTACATGAAAAGACCTTTATTAATATTTTACTTTGTTTAAATTTCTTTAACGAAAAAGATCTTGATCTAATTATTAAGGTTTTTCACAAAGTATGGGAGGCATTGCCTGAATTAAAAAAGTATAAATTTAGTCAAAATGAAACAAAAAGTACTCATTGTATCTCATGATGCAGGTGGAGCAGAAGTTCTCTCTGCTTGGGTTGCTCAACACAGTGAATATCACTATTTTTATTTATTATCTGGCCCTGCAATATCGATTTTTTCTTCTAGAGTAGATGTTATGGTGAATCACTCAGAAAAAGAATTAATAAGCTTAATTTTAAAAGTTAATTTTGTTTTAACATCAACTAGTTGGTCTTCTGATGTGGAGAAAAGGGCAATTCAATGCGCCAAAGAAAATAAAGTGAATGTGGTTAGTTATTTAGATCATTGGATTCATTATAAAGAACGTTTTAATATGAGAGGTTGTTCCATACTTCCAGATGAAATTTGGGTGGGTGATCTTTATGCAGAAAAAATAGCAAAAAATGTGTTTCCTCAGAAAAAAATTCGATATCAGCAGAATATATACTTTAAAGAAATATCAGAAAGGGTAAAAAAATATCCTTACAAAAAAAGTTCAAATGGGTTAACATTATTATTTTTAACGCAACCTATTGATTTATCATCTAATTTTTATAATCAAGGAAAGGTCTTTACAGATCGTGATATATTTGATTTATTAAAGTATTGTATTAATGCTTTGACTAAAAAAAAGAAGATTCACAAGCTCATTGTTCGTATACATCCTAGTGATGATCCTAAAAAATATCAGACTTGGCTACAAGAGTTCAATGATAATGATATGGTATTGTGTATAAGTCATGAGAAAGACTTGTTGATAGATTGTATATGTTCTGATTGGGTAATAGGTTCCTTTAGTATGGCTATGGTCATTGCTTTATTAGCCAAGCGGCCAGTATTTTCTTGTCTTCCTGATGGTATTCATCATGGTCTTCCATATCAAGCGATTACCAGCTTTAAAAATTATGTAAAAAATCAGTTATGACAGTTTTTAATATGATTACTACTGAGCGATTAATTATTGAATCTTTTGATGAAGCTCTGCTGACAGAGCAGTATGTGAATTGGTTAAATGATCCAATAGTGGTGCAAAGTAGTAGGCAGCGACATAGAAGGCATACATTAGAAGACTGTAGAGAATATTTTTTATCATTTAGTGGCTCAAATAATTTATTTTTAGCAGTAAAGTTAAAGCAGGACTCAAAGACTCATATTGGTAATATGACAATTACTGTAGATACTATCAATAGAGTGGCTGATGTGGCTATTTTGATTGGCGATCGGCAACATTGGGGGAGAGGGTATGGTTTTGAGTCATGGAATGCGGTATGTCATTTTTTATTGAAAACTAAAGAATACCGAAAAGTAACAGGTGGTTGTTATAGTACTAATGAGGCGATGAAGAGAATTATGATAAAATCTAACATGAAATTTGATGGTATCAGAAAACATCAAGTTTTAGTAAATAATAAACCAACAGATATTGTTTATTTTGCTTTTTTTAATCCTTCTTGGAGTCATCAATGAAAGATTGTAAAGTGATAGCGATTATTCCAGCTCGTGGAGGTTCAAAGCGTATTCCAAATAAAAATATTATTTCATTTTGTGGGAAGCCAATGATTGCATGGACTATTGAGGCAGCATTAGAGTCTGAGATTTTTGATCAAATTATTGTTTCTACAGAGTGTGAAAAAATTGCTCAAGTTGCTCGATCTTTTAGTGCAGCAGTTCCTTTTTTAAGAACGACTCATTTTGATGATATCACTCCGGTCAGTGGAGCAACGATTACAGCTTTGAAACAGTCTGAGACCTATTTTGACTACTGTTTTGATACTGTTGTTCAGTTAATGCCTAATTGTCCTTTGCGTTTATCGAGTGATATTGTGCAAGCCTATGATAGATTTCAAAGAAATTCTTCTTCTTTTCAAATCAGTTGTTGTCAGTATACTTGGATGAACCCATGGTGGGCAGTCAAGTTATCCAGTAATGGCAGTCCTGAAAGCCTCTTTCCAGAGGCATTAAAGTCTCGTTCTCAAGATTTATCGCCACTCTATTGTCCAACAGGTGCCATATGGATTGCACAGAGAAATGCATTAATTGATTCAGGAACGTTTTATGGAAAAAACTATAAATTTTGTCCCCTTAACTGGAAATCAGCAATAGATATTGATACCTATGATGATTTAGAATTAGCACATGCTGTGGTAAATTTAAGCAAAGGAGAGTAGAAATTGAATCACTCTTCATTAAATGATTTTAAGAAGATAGTATCTCGAATCGCTTTAATTGATGGTTACGAATATCGTTATCTTTTGTTAGCTATCTGTCAATATCTTAAGTCACATTTTAATAGTTATATCTGTGTTTATGTGCAGAGTAAAGATGCTTATTGCGAATTAATATCATATGTTAATAAGGGTTATATAGATGATGTTAAAATGATTCCTGCGTGGAAAAGTAAGGCACAAGAGATTATTGATCCAAAAGATGCTACTGCTATTTTCAATAAGGCAGTAGAAAATGAGCAGCTGTTTAATATAACTTATAATAAGGTACGTATGACGCGTAGAGATCTGGGTTTAGGCTTTTATCTAGGTGCTTATTATCATCCAAAGTCAGTAATGTCTGAAGAACCCTCTTATTTACAAATTGTTCATGCTTATAATTATATTTTTGATTTTTGGAAAGAGCAGTTGAGTGGAGGAAAAATTAGTTTAGTGATTAATGGCTTAAAAGAAGAAGAAATTGTAGCTCATGCTTTTAATATTCCATTTCGATATTTGTTTTGTACGCGTATTGATAATTATTTTTATTGGACACGAAACTTATTTTGTGAATTTCCTGAAGTTAAAAATCACTATATGCAACTAATTAATAAAAATTTTGATCCCATTGAATTACAAAAACAATTTTTTTTAGATCTAACTCACAAGAAGAAAATATTAAATTCTAGTAGGTTAAAGCGATTCATTTCCAAAGTATTTAGTTTGGTGTATGAAAATAGCTATCGAATTCTAAAAAGGCGATATGCTAAAGGATACTATTTTGGTTCTTATCTTAGATTTTTATATAAAGAGTATAGAGATATTAAAAAATTAACATATCCAAATATGTTGCGCCTATCAGATCTTGAAGGAAAGAAGTTTATTTATTTTCCTCTAGCTACTGAGCCAGAATTGTCTTTACACTGGATGTCGCCAGAGTGTACTTCACAGCTTGCAATCATTCATAAAATTGCAAGAGATTTACCCGCTGATACCATATTGGTTGTTAAAGAGGCGATTTATGCGCTAGGGAAACGATCTAGAGAGTTCTATGAGCATATAAGGCGTCTTAAAAATACTGTATTATTGGATGTTAAAGAGGAAGGTGTTAATATCGTTTCAAAGGCAGCAGTAATTGCCACAATTTCTGGTACTGGAGGTTTGGAAGCTGCTATTATAGGGAAGCCAGTTATTTTATTTGGTCGTCATAATTATTACGATTTTTTAGACCATGTTTTTTTGGTTCACCAAGATGAACAACTAGCACCTGCTATTCAAGCTGCACTTCATGGCCATTACGATATAGAAAAAGCTAAAATTGATGGAGCTCGGCTACGACAGGCTGCGATAAATGCCTCATTTAATTTAAAAAAATTTACTACTGTTCGTCGTAATGAATTTAATAATCAGATTTTAGATAATGTTGTGATGGGCTTGAGGAAAAGTCTATCGCATAAGATTATAGTCAATGAATTGAGTCTTAATGATGCTTAAAAATAGTGACTACTATTATTTAATAAAGGAGCTTGTTATTATTCTTAGGCACTTATAATTTTGATGAATGTTTCGGTCATAATTTAAACAATTATTCAAATGAAATTCAAAAAAAATTATATCAAAAATGGTCAGAGTAGAAGGAAAAAAGGGTAATTTAGTATTATTTAATGATCGTGATTTTCACGGCTCTGAGCAACCTGTTGCAGTGGGTTGCACTACATTGATTTTTAATTATTATAAATTAAATGCTTTTGGTGGGAAAGTTAAAGTAGTTATTCCTGCATTATTAAGTGGTTTAGATCATTATAATCAAAATAATTTATATACTGCAGACTACTTTTTTAGGAGACAAAAGTCATGTCTATAGAGATTTTTGAAGATTCAGTCCCTTTTAAGGCATTGCAATATTGTACACGTTGTTGTATGCCAGAGACAACAGAAGGTATTGCTTTTGATGAGATGGGGATTTGTAAAGCATGTCGTGCTTCTGAAGAAAAAATGCGTATTGATTGGAAAATGAGGGGTGATCAGCTAGGAGAGTTGCTAAAAAAATTTCAAGATCAATCTGCTGATAATTATGATTGTATGGTACCTATTAGTGGTGGTAAAGACAGTGCATTCCAGCTGCATGTGTTAACTAGAGTATATGGTTTAAAGCCACTGGCCGTTACCTTTAGCCATAATTGGTATAGCAAAAAAGGATGGGAAAATCTTTGGAATGTTTTAGAAAGATTAGATGTAGATCATATTATGTACACCCCTAAACGTAGTTTGGTAAATCGATTGGCTCGCAAGTCATTAGGCCTTATTGGAGACTCTTGTTGGCATTGTCATGCAGGAGTTTTATCATTTCCATTACATATTGCCGTTAAGTTTAATATTAAATTACTAGTTTATGGAGAATCACCTGCTGAATTTTCAGGGCGTGACACTTTTTTTGATCAGGAATTTAAAATGTCATCGGCTGCTCATGTTTGTGATATTTCTATGCAGGGTTCTGTGCGTACAGGTCCTGATGCGGTAGTAGGTCATGGAATTACTAAAGCTGAAATGGTTTTATTTTACCCACCTTCAAAGCAGGAATTGAGTGAGAACAATATTAGTTCTATTTATTTAGGTGATTATATTTTTTGGGATCATGAAAGACAAACAGAATTTTTAGTGGAGGAATATGGTTGGCAAGAAGATCATGTAGAAGGATCTTATAAGCGCTATAAAAGTGTTGAATGTAAAATGCCAGGTGTCCATGATTATTGTAAATATTTAAAGCGAGGTTATGGTCGAACGACTGATTTTGTGAGTCAAGATATTCGAGCTGGACTAATGACGCGTGAGGAAGGGTTTAAGATAATTAATGAAATGGATTCTAAACGCCCTAAAGCATTAGATAAGTATTTAGAAATTACAGAATTTTCAGAAAAAGAATTTAGAGAGATATTAAAGTCACAGCGCAGAGGAAAAGCAAAGGATCTATTATGAGTGTGTTACTTTCTAAAGAAAAAACTGCCCTTGGTACTGTATATCGATTACCCTCAGTAACCAGTTACTTAGATAAGCTAATAAAGAAAGAGATGACTGTCACTGAATATATTAGTTATTGTCTGAATAATTATGATACTTTTGAGAACAAGGTACAAGCATGGACTTGTTTTGATCGAGACAATTTATGGAAGCAAGCTATAGAGCTTGATCAATCAATTGATGAAAATTTAAATGCTATAGATCAGTCATTTAAAAATAAATTATATGGTGTGCCCATAGGTATTAAAGATATCTTTAATACAGCTGATATGAAAACAGAGTATGGCAGTGCTTTGTTTTTAGGATATACACCTGGAAATGATGCACGAGTCGTTACGAGTATTCGTCGTTCAAATGGTATAATTATGGGAAAAACAGTGACTGCTGAACTATGTGTGCATACACCAGGAATGACACGTAATCCATTAGATTTAATGCGTACTCCAGGCACTTCTTCAAGTGGTTCAGCAGCAGCTATTGCCAGTGGCATGGTGCCTTTAGCACTATCTAGCCAAACAGCAGGATCAACGATTCGTCCATCAAGCTATTGCGGTATTATTGGTTATAAGCCTTCATTTGGTGTTCTACCAAGAACAGCTATGTTAAAGACAACAGATACGTTGGATACGGTTAGTATTATGGGAGCATATTTATTAGATATTTTATTGTTATTTAATGTGCTCCGAGTTAGAGGTCAAAACTATCCTATCGTAAATCAACAATTAGTGCCTCGCCCAAAAGCAGGTCATCGATGGAGAGTTGGAATGGTACAAGGCTCTTATTCTGATTATCAAGATCCAACCATTAATATCCAACTTAGCAAAATAGCAGATGTATTGTCTGATATTGGTTGTGAGATCACATGGTTAGATTTATCGAAACAATTCAAAAATAGTGACAAAGTGCATAGAACTCTCTATTACCGTTCATTAGCTTATTATTTTAAACGTGAGTGGGCTGCGCATCCTGAGTTATTTAGCAAAGGTTTATCTGACATTATCAACGAAGGCAATGGTATCCCGATTAGAGACTATCATAAATGCTGTGCTGCACAGATAGAGATAAGATCTGAATTTCAAAAATTATTTAATCAATTAGATATCTTAATGTGCCCCTCTGCAGCGACTGAAGCTCCTATAGAGACTGATGAATCAATTCCACTAGATTATAATCATTTAGTGACTCTCTGCCATAGCCCAACTATATCGCTACCTTTAATGCAAGGCCAATCTAGACTCCCTATTGGTGTACAGTGTATTGCTAAGAAATACTATGATTATCAATTATTTGATTTTTGTTGTTATATTATGAACATTATGGATTCCAATGCCATTTCTTAAAATATTATTTAGCTTTTTTACAAGGTCAGATAAAAAATTTGCACTATTTTTACTGCTATTGATGCTGTTAACTGCGCTTATTGAGTTAGGAGGTATTGGGTCCTTATTTCCTTATATTAAGATATTGAGTGATAACACATTGATCCACCGGAATCATCTGCTCAATAATATCTATCAGTTTTTTCATTTTAAGGTGGAGAGTCATTTTTTAATAGCAATCGGTATTTTGATTTTTTCAATGTTAGTATTAAAATCAATAATGGCGATACTAAATAATTATTTTCAAGCAAAACTGACTTATCGTATTAATAATCGATTATCGAAATATTGTTTAACTAGTTATATGAATATGCCTTATGTTCAGCTGATTGAGCACCATTCTTCTGTATTGTCGAAACATCTTCTGTTAGATATTTCAAGTGTATCCACATTAATGCAAGCAGTACTGACTTTGGTGACAGATGTAATGGTAGTGTTGGCGCTGATTGCTTTGATGGTTTCAGTAGATCCTTTATTGGTAGGAACTGTTGTTATTTCTTTAGGAATATTATTATTATTGATGAATCGTTTTTTAAAGCAAGCGATTCAAAGGCTGTCAATAGCTAATGAGCGTTGTAATCGTTTTGCTTATAAAACAGCAAATGAAGCACTTTCAAGTTTAAAAGATGCAAAAATTTATAATGTAGAGCACTATTTTATTAGTCGTTATTTAAAATGGCAAGATAAAGTTGCTCATCAAATGTCTCGTTTTAGTGTACTGTCAAATCTTCCTAATAATATATTAAACGTTATGGGTTTTGGTATTTTACTAATAGTGTTGCTTTATTTAATCATGACGCGTGGTAGTTTAATCGCTGTTTTACCTACTATCAGTTTAATTGCTGTAAGTGTACAGCGATTATTGCCTTCGGCTGCGCGGATATCAACCTCTATCGCTAATATTCGTCGTTATAAGCCATTAGTGTTTATAGTGCGTGATGCTATAGATTTTTTTTCTGCCCCTCATTTTAGTAATCCTGTAAAACAAATGCGACCTTCGGCGGATATAGTCTCTTCTGAATATGCTTTAGAATTGAAAAATGTGGTCTATCGTTATCCTAATGCGGGTGAGAATAATGCTTTAGATAATATTTCACTAGTAGTTCGGAAAAATTCTATTTTTGGTATTGTAGGTGAATCAGGTGCAGGTAAAAGTACTTTAGTAGATGCATTATTAGGCTTATTGCCCATTGATTCAGGCCATATTATTTTTGATGGTCAAAAGATTTCACAAAGTGATTATTACCTGTTATCACATTGGGTTGGATATGTACCACAACAGGTATCTTTATTAGATGCTTCTATTAAAGAAAATATTGCCTTTGGCATTCAGTTCGAAGATATTAATGAAACAGCTTTGGAAAAGGCCATCTCTGTTGCGCAATTAGAATCATTTATTGAAAATCAGCCTAATGGTTTGTTGACTCAGATTGGTGAAAAAGGGGTCAAAATATCAGGAGGGCAGCGACAACGTATCGGTATTGCACGTGCACTGTATCGTGATCCTGATATTTTAATTCTGGATGAAGCAACCAATGCTCTTGATCCAGTAACAGAAAAGGAATTTAATAAGGCATTACAAGCTTTGATGAATAAAAAAACAGTCATTATTATTGCTCATCGACTGTCTTCAGTAGCTATATGTCAAGATATTATACAGCTTAAACGGGGTCGTGTTATTGCTTCAGGTAGTTTTGCACATCTGTCAAAATACTCTGAGTCATTTAGGCATATCTATAATTTATCTGAGAACATAGTGTAATTTGCTTTATTAGGGTTGATTGAAGGATAACAGACACTCATGATAGTATCGTTTACACTAATTACCATAAAAGATTTATCTCCATGAATACCTGTATTACATCATTTGAAGTAAAGATCATGCCTTTTTATGGTTGGAGATCAATAAATATAGGTAGTACAGTCTGTCATGTCGCTGGCAATGGTAAATATTTTAAAGATATTGTGGTTACTTTGAGTGAATTAAAATTGGATTTGGGTCAGCTTAAAAATTTTTTACGAAATGAAACCGATGTTTTTAGCTACGTCATTTTAGATACTAATGGTGTGTTTGCAAGTGTTGATCGTATTAAAAGTTATCCACTCTTTTATGGAATAGACTCTCAGAACAAGCTTTATGTGTCTAATTGTCCTTATACGATAAAAGAAAGAGCAAATCTTAAATCAATTGATGATAAAGCACTTTTAGAATTTTCCATGACTAGTTATACACTAGGTAGAAAAACCTTGTATCAATCATTGTATCAATTACAAGCAGGCGAATTTTTAGTGTGGCGACGATATAATTTTCAATGGGTTGTACATCGTTATTATTTTTATTTTCCTAAAGAAGAGACCAGCTTATCTCGTGCCCATTTAATTGAAGAACATGCCAGTATCATGGATCGAGTGATTGATCGAGTCATTGATAAAGCAAATGGCCGATTGATTTGTTTACCATTAAGTGGGGGACTGGATTCAAGAATTTTGTTAACCAAGCTAGTTGAAAAAAAATATGATCGTATTTTGGCTATAAGCTATGGATTAAGAGGTAATTTTGAAGCAAAAATGGCTCGGCATGTTGCTCAAGAGCTTAGAGTAGCTTGGCAGTTTTTTCCAGCTAAGCCGCATCTAGCAAGACAGTTGTATCAAACTAAGGAACGCTTTGATTATGCCCGATGGGCTTCTGCTTTACATACAGTCCCTTCATATTTAGAGTATGAAACACTATACCATCTGACATGCCAACGCATGATTCCTTCTGATAGTATCATTGTTAATGGACAAACTGGTGACTTTATTACAGGAGGCCACTTGCCCAAATTGATTTTAGAGACATTAGAGCCTAATTTTAATGATTTAGTCGCTGCTATTATAAAGAAACATGCCTCTTTGTGGCACCCATTACTCAATAAAGAAAATAGGGCTTATATCTATCAAGAAATCTCTAATTGTTTTTCCAAATCTGAAACAATAATTTCTAAATCCTATTTGTTGGCTTTATATGAAAGTTGGGAGTGGCAAGAGCGCCAGTGTAAAGCTGTAGTTAGTGGGCAAAGGCTGTATGATTTTTTTCATTATGATTGGCATTTACCTTTGTGGGATCCAGAGCTTATGGATTTTTGGTCTAAGGTACCTTTTGTATGGAAGATGAATCAAAGCTTATATATTGATTATTTACAAACCTACTATCCAAAATTGTTTACAGTACTAAGACCGGTTGCAGAACCTTGGGTAATGAGATTTAAATGGATCCCACTATTTGCAAAATTTTATGAGTTACTATTTGGTTGTGATAAGAAGAATAGTTACTATAAGCGTATGTATTATTACGGAACTGACTATAATCAATATGCTTTATTGGGTAGAAAGTTTTATTTAAAATATTATAAAGATGTGCGAGGTTTTGTTTCTTTGTTAGTACATTTTTGTTTGGATGAGTGGGGTTTATATGAAAAAAATATTATTGAATAAGTATTAGCGTATGTGTGGGTTTGTCGCTTTAATTAGAAAGAGAAAAAGTGGTATTGATCCTGATGTTTTAAGAAAAATGAATGATAAAATTGTGCATCGTGGTCCTGATGCAGAAGGTTATTTTTATAATCAGTGGTTAGGACTAGGTTTTCGACGTCTGTCTATTATTGATTTAACGACGTATGGAAATCAACCTATGTTTGATCTAAAAAAACGTTTTGTTTGTGTCTTTAATGGTGAGATTTTTAATTATATTGAATTAAGAGAAGAATTAATAAGACAAGGTGTGACTTTTTTAGGTCGTTCAGATACAGAGGTATTACTTCAGTCTTATATCCATTGGGGTGCTGACTGTGTTCATCGATTTATTGGTATGTTCGCTTTTATTATTGCCGACTTAGAGCAGAAAAAAATATATATTGCTAGAGATTTCCCAGGAATAAAACCACTGTATTTTACAGAAGATAGTAATTTTTATTATTTTGCTAGTGAAATTAAAGCATTTTCTAAAGTGATTCCTCTAGTAGCTAATTCTGATTGTTATTATGAGTCTTTTAAATTCCGATATCTTGCAGGCGATAGAACACATTTTAAAAATGTTATCAAAGTATTGCCAGGAAGTTATTGGACAATAAATTTAGAGCCAAAAAACACGATTAATAAATATACTTATTTTGATTTAAAAAAAACATTTTTAGAAGATCCATTGAAAAATGATATTAATAATATTATTTTAGAAACTAAAAAAATGTTAAATGATAGTTTTGTTTTGCATACTCGATCTGATGTAGGTTATTCTCTTCAGCTAAGTGGTGGTGTAGATTCAAGCTATTTAACAAGTGTTCTGTCTCAATCAAATCAATGTTTAAATACTTTTTCTATTGAGTTGCAAGGAGCACATTTTGATGAATCCTTTTTTCAAAAAGAGGTTGTGCAACGCTGTGGTACACAGCATCACGGTATTTATATGCAAGCGGCTGATTATGCTATGCAACTAGAGCGAGCAACTTATCATATGGAAGCACCTATTGTTCATTCTGGTTGTGTATTTTTAATGGAATTATGTCGCCATATTCGTGAAGTATCTAAAGTAGTGTTAACAGGTGAAGGGGCTGATGAGTTATTTGGTGGTTATTGGCGCCATAAACCAAATTTTTTACAGAATATTATTTTTCAATTACAAAAATATAAAATTAATCTAAATTGGCTGCCTGATTTATATAAATTTAAAACATTGAAAAAATTACTTAATGAACATTTAATATTAAATACGCATCGCCAGCAGGAAGATCATTATTTTAACTTATTTTTCAACAGTGATCTAGTTCATAACTCACAAAGACTAGCTTATGCTCATTTGATCAATACTAATTATATCAATAGTATATTAATTTATGATCAGTTAACCTATATTAGTTCAGTTTTAGATCGACAGGATAAGTTATCAATGTCATATTCGATTGAGGCACGTGTGCCTTATTGTCACCAAAAACTGTATTCCTATGTGAATTCAATTCCTGCTCATTTTAAAATGTATGGTGGTGAACGAAAATCAATATTAAAGCAATGTGCTCTTAGTTATTTGCCACATACTCTTGTTTATCGTCGCAAAAATGGCCTGCGATTGCCATTATTTAGTTGGTATCGTGATAAAAATACTTTAGGTTATTTTGTCAATTTATTAAATGATCATAAAACAAGACAGCGTGGTATCTATAACTATCAATTTATGAATAAAGCATTGATTGATTTTAAAAAAGGAAATAATCACTATGCTAAATCTATTATCACACTAGCCCATCTTGAACTATGGCATCGTATTTTTAATCTTTAATAATAGTAGTTGTATATGTATTTACTTGTTTTTTTGGAATAATAGTATCGATGAAAATAGTAATGATAACTCGCTTGATGTCAGGCTTTGTATCGAGCATTAAAAAAGGAAGATGGGAGCCAGAAGGAACTCCGGCAATTTATCGTATGATTGATATTTTAGATAAAGAGCAGCAATTAAATATAATATTTACTTTAAAGCATCGAGAGGCGATTGATCCTAAATATTTAAATCGCTATTTATCTATTAAGGGTTTATTCGCTAAAATTAAAATCCTCTCAGGTCCTGATACTTTACCGAGCCTTCTAGGACGTCTACGTATTTATATCTCTGAGCTATGCCAATGTTGGCATGTTTATTGGTATGTTAAAAAGAATCAACCTGATTTAGTCTATATTGATCGTGCTAATATATTATTAGCTGCAACTATAGCGCGTTTTAGTCCTGTTCGAGTGTATTTACGATTATTAGGAGTACCTCCCTCTTTGCAGATTATGCGCAGTCGGCCCGCATTGCCACATTATCTCTATCGTTGGGCTTATCGTTCACCATTTCAAATGGTCTTGTGTTCACGTGATGGGAGTCCAGGTCAATCTTGGATGCAGCATACCTTAAATCCTCGAACACCTCGACGATGTTGGGTCAATGGTGTCGATTTAGTAGCACAACATTCTCGATATATCTCACCACCGGTTCGGATTGTTTTGATGGGTCGACTTAATTATCTAAAAAGAATAGATCAGGTAGTAGATGCAATATTAAACCTTCCTGATACCTATCTCGATAAAATACACGTTGATGTCGTGGGGCAAGGCGAGTTATTTGAGACAATTGAAAAGAAGATAAACAATGATCGGCGATTTAAATTACACGGTGTGCTCCCTCATTCTAAAATTTTATCACTGCTATTACAGAATGATATTCTAATTTCGTTAAATACTCATGGTAACTTAACCAATACTGTCTTAGAGGCCGTTCGTTGTGGTTTATGTCTGATAGTCCCTAAAGCAGATCGGAAAACAGGTATTGATGTAGAGACTCATCAATTTATTCCTGAAAATGCTATTATTTCTTTGGGTCAAGAGGCATTATTAAGTAATTTAACAAAACAGTTGCAGAGTTTAATTGATCAGCCAGGTTTAATTCTTCACTATCAAAGGCAAATACGTCAGCTAGCCCAAAAAATTGACACCTGGGATCAACGAATAAAACGAGAGAGGGTATTATTAAAGCCTTATGATTTAGCGATTGTGATTAGTGATTTACGAGGTGGTGGCAGTCAAAAGGTATTAGAACGTCTTTTGAAACAATGGGTGCATCATGGTAGGCGAATTGTGGTGTTAACTTTTGATGATGTAGCGTTTGATCAGGTAGAGTTACCTGCTTTGGTAGATCGCCTCGTTTTAGGAGGTAGGGTGTCTTCTTGTCATATTGGCAGAGGAGTGATCGCTAATATAGGTCGTATTTATCGTATTCGTCAGGTGATCAAGCAGCTCAAACCAGCCTCTGTCTTATCTTTTTTAACCACAACTAATATTCTGACGGTGCTTGCTACACGCAGGCTACCGTGTCGCTTGATTATTTCAGAACGTAACGACCCTTCAAGACAAAAGCTCAATCGTGTTTGGGAGTATCTAAGAAGAAAATGTTATCCTTGTGCTAATATTATCACCGCAAATAGTCGTTCGGCTATAATGAATATGATCTCCTTTGTTGAACCATCACGTTGTCATTATGTGCCTAATCCAGTGGTATTGCCTGAGAATATCAGGCCTATTCACTTGGAGAAGTTAACAATAGTAGCAGTGGGTCGCTTGCATAGGCAAAAAGCCTATGATGTATTGATTGATGCCTTTGCTTTATTTTATCAAAACAATCCACAATGGCAGCTTGTAATTTTGGGTGAGGGAGCTCTACGTACTGAATTAGAATCTCAGATTGATCAATTGGGATTAGCTCATGCAGTGCATCTAAAAGGGTATGTAGATCCTTTTCCTTATTTGACTGCAGCGCATATTTATGCAATGCCTTCGTGTTATGAAGGTATGCCGAATGCTTTGTTAGAGGCAATGGCAGTTGGGATACCCACTGTGATTAGCGATGCCTTAACTGGCCCTCTTGATTTTATGAAGCATGAGGATAATACCTTGGTTGTCCCCGTTAACGATGCTAAAGCATTGGCAGAGTCATTGCTTAGATTGGCAAATGAGCCTAACTTAAGCCAATCGATAGTAGCTAATGCAAAAAAATCTCTGGCACCATTCTCTATAGCATCAGTGCTACCACAGTGGGAGGTAGTTTTTGAGGCTTAAAAAAATTCTAGTAGTTGTGAGTAGTTTAAATGTGGGTGGTACTGAGAATCATATTCGGCGTATTTTTCCTAAGCTGCAAGGGAGTTCATACCAAATTGCTATTTATACCACGCACCAGCGGGGTATCATGACTCAGTTTTTGAAAGCAAAAGGAGTGAAAGTCTATGGATCCTATGTGGCTCAATGCTTGCACCGATTAGGTGGTTTAGGACGCTTGTGTGCTTATGCAGTGTCAGTAGGGCGTTTATTATTATTGAATTTATATTATCGTCCTCATATTGTGCATTGTTATCTACCAGGTCCTTATATTTTAGGAGGACTGTGTGCGTATATAACGAGACGACCCTATTTAATTATGAGTCGTCGTAGTATGAATTTTTATCAAAAAAAACATCCTTATTTAGCGAAATGGGAGCAGTATTTACAGAGAAAGACAAGCTTTATTGTGGCAAATTCTAAACGGATTTTAAATCAGCTTCTCAATGAAGAAATGGTTAAAAGAGATCAATTACGTCTTATTTATAATGGTTTGGATGTTCAATCTTATAGACCTTGTGATCCATTAGTAACAACTCGATCCTCATTAGGTATTTCAGAGAATGCCCTTGTAATGACTATTGTTGCGAACTTATTTTTTTATAAAGGGCATATGGATTTATTAAAAGCACTAGTTCTTATTAAAAAGAGATTGCCAAAGGACTGGATATTACTCTGTGTAGGTCGTGATGAAGGTTGTTTGCAAAGCTTATGTAATTATGCCATTCAACATGATATAGCTTTGCATATACAATGGCTGAATCAACGTGATGATGTGCCTGCTCTTTTATCCATTTCTAATATCGGTATTCTGTGCTCCCATGAGGAAGGTTTTTCAAATAGTATTATTGAGGGGATGGCTGCTGGTTTACCCATGGTAGTCACTGATGTAGGAGGCAATAATGAGGCTGTTATACATAATGAAACCGGTTTAGTGGTACCCTCTAAAGATCCTAAAGCACTAGGGCAGGCTATTTTGCAGTTAATAGAGAATAAAACATTGCGTGAGTACATGGGTAGAGCCGCATTAAGACGCGTTGAGGCTAAGTTTTCATTAGATAGCTGTCTTAATGCTTATCGTCAATTATATGCTGAACTTACATAATGTGTGGTATTGCTGGATTTATTGATCTATCACGATCCTTAGCTGATCTGGATTTGCAGAATATGGTAAGGATCATGGGCAATGCAATTGATCATCGTGGTCCTGATCATCAAGGTCTTTGGGCTGATCGGGCACAGGGTATTGCTTTAGTCCATCAGCGCCTGTCCATTATTGATGGCAGTCATCAAGGTCATCAGCCGATGTGCTCTCCAGATCAGCGTTATGTGATGAGCTTTAATGGTGAAATTTATAATTTTCAGAGTTTGCGTCAGGAGCTGATTCAGAAAGGAGCATGTTTTCGCGGTCATTCAGATACTGAGGTACTAATTGCTTGTTTTTCTTATTGGGGTATTGATAAAACTATAAAAAAAATTAATGGGATGTTCGCTATTGCATTATTCGATCGACAATTAAATTTATTGTATTTAATTCGTGATCGTTTAGGTCAAAAACCTCTCTACTATGCTCGGCAAGGCCATTATTTCTTTTTTGCCTCTGAGCTAAAAGCTTTGCGCCGACATCCATTTTTTCAAGCCAATATTAATCATGATGCACTAGCTTCTTACATCCGTTTAAACTATGTGCCTGCCCCATTATCCATATATCAAGAGACATTCAAATTATTACCTGCTCATTTCTTAGTAGTATCCTTGGATCATGGTGATCTTTCAGAACCTATGTGTTATTGGAACCATCAATTAATTGCTGAATCAGCGCAGCATACTCTTTTTTCAGGTTCATCTAAAGAAGCAGAAGAGCAATTAGAGACTTTGTTAAAAGAGGCGGTTCGCTTAAGGAGAGTATCGGATGTGCCACTGGGTGCTTTTTTATCAGGGGGTATTGACTCTTCGTTAGTGGTGTCATTGATGCAAGCGCAATCAACTCAGCCTATTAAAACCTTTACTATTGGTTTTAAGGAAGCAGCGTATAATGAGGCACATGCCGCTCGGGCAGTCGCTATGCATTTAGGCACAGAGCATACAGAGCATTATATCTTAGCTCAGCAAGCATGTGATATTATTCCTAAATTACCCTCTGTTTATGATGAACCTTTTTCTGATGTATCACAAATTCCAACTTATTTATTATCACAATTAACGCGTCAACACGTGATTGTAGCACTTTCAGGTGATGGGGGTGATGAATGGTTTGCTGGTTATCATCGACATATTTGGCTGCCTGTATTATGGCGTTATTTTAGATGTTTACCTTCTATTTTAAGACCAATGTGCTCAAAAATGATTACTTATTTATTATCGACTGTATCTAATCGATGGGTGGGTTCTTATCAAAAGGATCGAATGATGCGAGTTGCTTCTTTATTAAGACATCAGAATCCAGCAGATATGTATACTGATTTAATTTCATCATGGTATGATCCAACAAGTGGCCTACTCCAGGGCAATGAAGAAAGATTAAGCGAGATCAGAGACTTTTTCAAACAATCTCATTTAGATTTAACACATCGTATGATGTTTCTGGATGCTCATCACTATTTACCCGATGATATTTTAGTGAAAGTCGATCGTGCTTCAATGGCAATGGGTTTAGAGGTAAGAGCGCCTTTATTAGATTATCGTATCGTTGAGTTTGCTTGGCACCTGCCTCTCGCTTATAAAGTAGCAGGGCAGTCGGGTAAGAAAATTTTAAAAAATATACTCAAAAAGTATCTTCCTGCTACTTTAATCGATCGTCCTAAACAAGGGTTTGGTGTCCCTATTGGTGATTGGTTAAAAGGCCCCTTGCAATCATGGGCTAATGATTTATTAGATCCTGTATTTTTAAAAAAACAAGGGTATTTTAATCCCCAATTAATTGAAAAAAAATGGCTTGCTCACCAATCAGGACAGTCCAATGAGCAGTATTGCCTGTGGAATCTGTTGATGTTTCAATGCTGGTTAGAGAATACTTTTTAGCACTAAGGTCATTAACTAATGAAAAAAAGAAGCTTAGTTTTTGTAGTAAATCGCCTCTCTTTTTTCTTGTCGCATCGTCTCTCTTTAGCAAAAGCAGCCCAACAAGCAGGTTATGAGATTCATGTAGCAGCACCACCACAGTCAGATTATTTTGAGTATCTGGCTAAGTTGGGTTTTTATTTTCATCCGATTCCTTTCAATCGGGGTACTTTAAATCCATGGTATGAACTCAAATCTTTTTATTCTCTGCTTCGATTATATCGTACTTTAAAACCAGTGCTAGTGCATCATCTCACAATTAAACCGATTATATATGGAGGTATTGCTGCGCGACTGGCACAAGTCCCAGCAGTAGTTCATGCAGTGACAGGTTTAGGTCATTTGTTTATTGCTCAAACGATAGGAATAAAACTATTAAGAGGGATCTCTAGAATTGGTTTTTATAGTGCTTTTCATCATCCCAATATGCGTGTTATTTTTCAAAATCATGAAGATCAGCGTGAATTTATTCAAAGTCACTTATTAAAGCCCAAAATGAGTGTTGTGATTCGAGGTTCAGGTGTTTCTTTAAATCAATATCGTTTATTACCTCAGTTAAGTGCTTCAAAGCCGGTAGTGTTACTACCCAGCCGTTTATTGTGGGAGAAAGGTATTGGTGAATTTGTGCAAGCTGCTAGTAGATTGCATCGTCAATTAAGTATCCGTATGGTATTAGCAGGTGAGCTTGATTTTGGCAATCCATCTGCTATTTCAGAGCAGCAATTAACTCTTTGGGTAGAAAGTGGTTTAGTCGAATATTGGGGATTTCAACCAGATATCCAGTTGGCATTTTCGCATTGTCATCTAGTGTGTTTACCCTCTTATCGTGAAGGAGTGCCGCGCGTTTTAATTGAAGCAGCCGCGTGTGGTCGACCCATTATTGCTACTGATGTGCCAGGTTGTCGTGATATTGTGGTTCATGGTGAGAATGGTTTATTGGTCGAGGTCAAAAATCCTGATGCATTAGCCTATAGTATTGCACAATTGGTAAAGGATTCTAAACGATGTCAGCGTATGGGACAATGTGGTCGAAATCTTGTGGCTGCTTGTTTTTCTGATTCTCTTATTAATAAAGAAACATTATCTTTATATCAGAAATTAATGTAATTTTTATTAGAAAAATTGATATGGATGTATTTATACTGTTAAAAAAAGCATCTTTTAATGATAAGTACGCTAATTTTTTATAAAATAAACTATGAGGATTGATGCAACTTAACTTACAGATTATGAAAATTACGTAAGTAATGCTGCTATCTTGTAGGCGTCGCTCTATTAATATTTGAGTTGGGCTGTTGATTTGGACTCTTTTCTATCTTGTAAAAGATTATCTGCTAATAGAATTTTTGATATTGTAGAAGTATTTAAGAACTGTTGGCAGCTAAGATCCTTTTTTCTAATTTTTCACGACTATAGTTTTTTTGTTGTATGCAATGGGTTAATTCTCGATGATTTTCTTGCGCTATAGCACGGCCCACTAATATCTAAAACTTGTCTTTAAACCTTAAGAAGGATAATTTTCCGTAGCCTATTTCTAATTGTGGCTAACTAACGTGAGTTCGACCTAACTCATGCTAAGATTGAAAAATTGTTATTCAAATATAAAGAAGGCTTCTTAGTTTGTAAAGAATAAGCGACTAATCCAGCCAGGATGTTAACCCTACAATTGACAGGACTACGATGACGAGAGTGTTCTATCTGACTAATATTTTTTAATTGATCAATGACGGTTTCAAC
>CBDCAS010000017.1:0-111874 GCA_965214015.1 Coxiellaceae bacterium | reverse complement strand
CTGGCCGTCCCGAAACCCGGCTTCACGGCCGATGTCATGGCCGAGGGCGGCGCTCGTCAGCCGCGTTCTGGCCGTGCCACATGATCTGATTCCCGAAAATGCCAGCAGCTTAATCCACTAGAACTACGGCAACGAGCCGTTTCCCATTATCGAAAAGGTGGGAGTACGCAACTTGAAACAGCTGAACTATTCAAAATTGGCATAGCGACGTTACGTATTTATTTGCGTCGTGATGAACAAAATGATTTAGCCCCCAAACCTTATCAACGTGGTAGAAAGCCTGTCATATCAGGAAATCACCTGCAAAAAATTGAGAGTTGGGTAACGGATAAACCTGATATTCGAGTTAAGCATCTGTGTAAAAAATATAAGCACTATTACAAAAAAACGGTGAGTCAATCGATGATGTCTCGCGCTTTAAAAACATTAGCGATAACGCGAAAAAAGAAAAGTCTTTTTGCACAGGAGCAGTTACGTCCGGACGTCGAAAAAAAAGACAGGCGCACATAAAAAAATATAAGGACGTTGACCCAGAACGCCTGATTTTTATTGATGAAATGGGGGCTTACCTGAATATGGTGCTCAATTATGCACGTGCGCCAATCGGACAACGCGTGCATATGCCGAAGCCATTTAATCGTGGTATGAAACTTTCGGTCATTGGTGCAATATCAACAGCACGCGTTGAAGCTTCATTGTATGGACCATGGGCAACTGATGGCGATATCTTTTATCATTTCATTGCTCACGATTTATGCCCAATATTACAGCCGCATCATATTGTTTTACTTGATAATGTCGGCTTTCATAAGACTCAGCGTGTACAGGATGCAATACATGCTACAGGTGCGAGTATCGATTTCTTGCCCCCGTACTCACCTGATTTTAATCCCATTGAAATGGCTTGGTCTTTTGTTAAGAATATTTTACAAGAAATAGAAGCTAGAACTTTGGCGTCGTTTCAAAAGGCACTTAAGTATGCATTAGAAAAAATTACTGAAAACAAATTGCTTGGATGGTTTCAACATGCTGGTTACCGATCGACTCAATAGGATGGCGCTATAAGATTAAGCATTCCTACTCTTAAATCCAATAGGAATAGTGATCAATGTAATTTAAAGCTGAGATTGATAGAGAAAGTAAATTATGCTACGGAGTACAGTCCTTAGAAGATGGTCAAATTATGTAGTTTCATGAATATTTTCGGTATGCTCTTTAGTTAGTTTTTTTATCAAATATTTGAATAGATTGGGATTATTGGTGGGAATACATTGCACAAGGTCTTGAAATTATTTATACTCGCCCGAAATTATCCGTAGGTTGGCGGAGTATGTTGTTTGTTTCTTAAAAATGACAAAAAAAAACCGACACAATATAGCGTATTGAGTCCTCATTGTTTAATGGGAGCTCAGCTAGTTTTGGTGATTTGTATTTCATTATTATGGGGATGGTGCAGTTTTAACTCAATGATGTTTGCACTGCTGGGTGGTTTTGTTTCTATTGTTCCAAATGTCTGCTTTGCTTGGCTTTTCTTTAGAAAGGACTGTACAATGAGCCCGCAAGAAATTGTTCGTACCTTTTATAAAGGTGAGATTGCTAAGCTAGTGATTATGGTAGTGTTGGTCGTTTTGATATTGACTCAGCTCTCTGTATTAATTTTACCTTTTTTAACAGGTCTTGTGGGGGCTTCATTGGCTCTTTGGTTGGTACCATTAATTCTTACTTCCCGTGCTAGTGTGGTAGTAGAATGACTTCTGGAAAAATAACACCAGCTGAATATATTCAGCACCACTTAACCCATTGGCAAATTGACTTAACTTCTTTAAAAATTGGTAAAAACAGTGCCTTTTTGGTTTTAAATTTAGATACACTACTTATTTCCACTGTCTTAGGCATTTTGTTTTGTAGCTTTTTTTATTTTATTGCGCGTCGTGTCGTATTAGAGGCCCCTTCTAGGTTGCAAAATTTTTTAGAGTATGCAATT
The DNA here is from genome assembly GCA_965214015.1 of Coxiellaceae bacterium. GTDB lineage: Bacteria > Pseudomonadota > Gammaproteobacteria > Coxiellales > Coxiellaceae > CBDCAS01. The sequence goes on along the minus strand of CBDCAS010000017.1, from coordinate 109,890 downwards.
GAAGCAGTCGATGGCATTGTTAAAGAAACCTTTCATGGTAGGAGCCGTTTGATTGGCCCACTGGCATTAACTATTTTTGTTTGGGTTTTTTTGATGAACTTTATGGATTTGATTCCAGTCGATCTGCTACCACGTCTGCTAGCCCTAGTTGGAGTATCTCATTTTAAATCGGTGCCTACGGCCGATCCTATGATGACTTTTGCCTTGTCTATTACTGTTTTTATTTTAATTATTTTTTATAATTTTAAGGTCAAGGGGCCAATCAATTTAGTGAAAGAAATTCTTTCAAAGCCTTTTGGCTGGTATTTGCTGCCTATCAATGTCATATTCCGTTTTTTGGAAGAGCTAGTAAAGCCATTATCATTAGCGCTTCGATTATTTGGTAATATGTTTGCAGGGGAATTAATTTTTATATTAGTTGCTATTATGCCATGGTGGATACAGGGTTTACCAGGAGGTGCCTGGGCTATTTTTCATATCCTCATTATTACAATCCAAGCATTTATTTTCATGATGTTAACGATTGTCTATTTAAGTATGGCACATGAAACACATTAATTTTTATCAATACTAAGGGGGAAAAGAAGGTGGATGTTGCAAAATTAATAGCGGATATTCAAGGTTTTTCAGCCATTGCGGCGGCTCTATTGATTGGGCTTTCAGCACTAGGAACTGCTGTAGGTTTTGGTATTTTAGGAGGTAAATTTTTAGAAGGGGTTGCTCGCCAGCCTGAGCTAAAAGGCATGCTCATGGGTAATATGTTTTTGATGGCAGGTTTGGTGGATGCTTTTGCTGCGATTGGAATTGTTATGGGGCTTTATTTGTTTTTTGCTAAAAATCCTTTTCTTGCTGCAGTAATGTCCCATATTGCAAAAATCTCTCATTAATGAATTTTCTTGTTAGAGGGCTTCTGTAATGGATTTGAATTTAACTTTACTTGGCCAGATGATTACGTTTGCAGTTTTCATAGGGTTTACTATGAAATATGTTTGGCCACCATTGATGAACATTATGGAAGCACGTCGTAAAAAGATTGCTGATGGCTTAGCAGCAGGTGAGCAAGGTGAGAGAGAGCTGAAAATGGCTCGTATAAAAGTTAAGAAACAGTTACTAGAAGCAAGAACAGAAGTGGTGACTGTTTTAGAAGAAGCCAATCAAAGGGCCAGTCAAATTATAGAGCAGGCAAAGCGTAAGGCGCGCGAGGAAAGTGCGCGTTTGTTGGAAGTAGCTCAAGCTGACATTAAACAAGAATATAATGCTGCTAAAGCGGAGCTGATGAAAGAGGTCTCTAAAACAGCAGTGACGATTGCCGAGCGCATTTTAAAACATGAAATTGATAAGAATATGAATTATCAGATTATAAAAGAATTAGAAGGCGAAGTGTAATGAATCATTACACGATTGCTAGGCCCTATGCAAAAGCAGTTTTTAATCAGGCAGTTAATGATGAGCGACTAGAACCATGGTCTGTTGCATTACAGGTATTAGCACAGATCACCTCAGATTTTAAGCTAGTGTCTTTGATTAGTAATCCAAAAATTACTGATGAAGTGATTAAAACACTGATATATCAGACTCTACAAGAAAGTGTTCAAGAGATAGTGATGGTATTAGGGAAGCAATTAGAATGCTTTTTATCTCTGTTATTAGAAAAAAAGCGTCTATTAACTGTTGCTGATATTTATTTGCTTTATTGCAATCTGCTATCGGATTACAAAAAAATTATGGAAGTTGAAGTATTAGTAGCCATGCCTCTAAGTGAAGAACAGCAGCAAAGGTTTTGTAAATCACTCCAGAAGCGATTTGCCTGCAAAGTGTCTATTAGATTCCGTCAGGATCAATCATTAATTGGGGGTGCTCTGGTGCGTAGTGGCAATTGGGTGTTAGATGGTTCTATTCGCGGTAAGATAGCGTGTTTAGGCGATGTTCTAATGAGTTAAACTAAGGTAAAAGTTAATGACAACACAACTAAAAGCGTCAGAAATCAGTGATATTCTTCAGAAGCGGATTAGTGATTTTGATATTAAGCCACAGATTCGTACAGAAGGTACGATCGTTAATCTAAAAGATGGTATTGTTCGCATTTTTGGTTTAAGTGATGTGATGTTTGGGGAGATGATTGAATTTCCTAGCAATACTTACGGCCTTGCATTTAATTTAGAACGTGATTCTGTGGGTGCAGTAGTTTTGGGGGCTTATGAGCATCTGCAGGAAGGCATGTCTGTACGTTGTACAGGACGTATTTTAGAAGTACCCGTTGGTGATTCTTTATTGGGTCGAGTGGTGGATGCTTTAGGAAATCCTATTGATGGTAAAGGTCCAATAGAGACTAGCTTATCTAGTCCAGTTGAAGTAGTTGCCCCTGGTGTCATTGAACGTCAATCAGTCGACCAGCCGTTACAGACGGGATTAAAATCCATTGATGCTATGACTCCAGTGGGTCGCGGCCAGCGTGAACTAATTATTGGTGACCGTCAAACTGGTAAGACAGCTATTGCTATCGATACCATTATCAATCAGAAAAATACCGGCATTAAGTGTATTTATGTGGCCATTGGACAAAAAGCATCTTCTGTTGCTGCTGTTGTTCGTAAATTAGAAGAACATGATGCCTTGAATCATACTATTGTTGTTGCCGCTAACGCATCAGAGGCTGCTTCTTTGCAATATCTTTCTCCCTACTCTGGTTGCACTATGGGTGAATATTTTCGTGATCGAGGTCAAGATGCTTTAGTGATTTATGATGATTTGACAAAGCAGGCATGGGCCTATCGTCAGATGTCACTATTATTACGTCGTCCACCAGGTCGTGAGGCTTATCCGGGTGATATTTTTTATTTACATTCTCGTTTATTAGAAAGAGCATCGCGAGTGAGTACTCAGTATGTTGAGAAATTTACTCAGGGAAAAGTGAAAGGTAAGACAGGATCATTGACTGCATTACCTATTATTGAAACACAAGCAGGCGATGTTTCTGCATTTGTTCCCACTAATGTGATTTCTATTACTGATGGTCAAATATATTTAGATATTAACTTATTTAATTCAGGTATTCGTCCTGCTGTTAATGCAGGCTTATCTGTGTCACGAGTAGGAGGTGCGGCACAGACAAAGATTATTAAGAAACTTGTGGGTAGTGTGCGCATTGCTTTAGCTCAATATCGTGAACTGGAAGCCTTTTCCCAGTTTGCTTCTGATCTAGATGAAGCAACACGCAAACAGCTCGAGCGCGGTCAGCGTATGATGGAAATATTGAAACAACCTCAGTATGCGCCACTTAGTGTCGCTGAAATGGCAATTTCATGGTTTATTGTAGATCGTGGTTTATTAGATGATGTTGAACTTAAAAAAGTGTGTGATTTTGAGTCAGCGTTCCTTAGCTATTTGAAGGATGAGCACAAAGATTTTATAGATTCTATTAATAAAGAACCTATTCTAACAGAAGAGGTAGGTGAAAAAATTATAGCGGCTGTTAAAGCCTTCAAAAAAAATCAGGCTTACTAATTATGTCACAAGCTAGAGAAATACGCTCTAAAATTGGCAGCATTAAAAATACACAAAAAATTACATCGGCCATGCAGTTAGTGGCAGCGAGTAAAATGCGGCGTGCACAGAATCGTATGGCAGCCTCTCGTCCTTATGCGCAGAAGATTCGGACTGTGATTAGTCATGTTGCTGCTAGCCACAGTGAGTACCATCATCCTTATTTGGAAGTGCGTGAGAAGATACAGCGCGTTGGTTTTATTGTCATCTCTACTGATAGGGGTTTATGTGGTGGTTTAAATGTGAATTTATTTCGCCATGTTATTTTAGAGCTGAAACAATGGGAATCACAAAACGTTGAAGTGGATCTATGTTTAATTGGTAGCAAAGCAGAAGCATTTTTTGGCCGCATTGGTGCTCATGTATTAGCAGCGACTGATCATCTAGGAGATACTCCAGAGGTAGAGCACTTGATTGGTTTAGTAAAAACTCTGTTGGATCGTTATGACGAGGGTAAGCTTGATGCGATTTACATAGCGAGTAATGATTTTGTGACTACAATGAAGCAAAAAGCAGAAATTCGACCTTTACTACCTTTGCAACAAGAAGAAAATACAGTCCGAGGACATTGGGATTATATTTACGAACCAGACTCATCTTGTGATTTATTGAGTAGATTGTTAGTACGTTATATTGAGTCGCAAGTCTATCAGGCTGTGATTGAAAATATTGCTTGTGAGCAAGCAGCACGCATGGTGGCCATGAAAAATGCCACAGAGAATGCCAGTGATTTGATTAAGGACTTGCAACTTATTTATAACAAAGCACGACAGGCAAGCATTACACAAGAGATTGTAGAGATTGTGAGTGGTACAGTGGCGATTGAATAGTAGAGGAGTAACTCATGTCTAGAATAACAGGTCATATCATAGAAATTATCGGTGCCGTCGTTGACGTTGAATTTCCACGTGATGCCGTTCCTAAAATTTATGATGCATTAAAAACTGAAGAAGGGAATTTGACGCTTGAAGTACAGCAGCAACTAGGTGACGGTGTTGTGCGCACCATTGCTATGGGTGTGACAGAAGGTTTGAAGCGGGGGGTAGCTGTCTTTAATACAAATGAGCCGATTACTGTTCCAGTAGGCGAAAAAACACTGGGTCGTATTATAGATGTATTGGGTCAGCCAATTGATGAGAAAGGGCCTATTGAAACCAACGAGAAAGCTCCTATTCATTGTTCAGCACCATTGTTTACTGAGCAGGCGGGTAGTACTGAGATATTACAAACAGGTATTAAAGTCATTGACCTATTGTGCCCTCTTTCTAAAGGGAGTAAAGCAGGTTTGCTAGGAGGAGCAGGTGTTGGTAAGACGGTTAATATGTTGGAGTTGATTCGCAATATTGCGATTGAGCATAGTGGTTGCTCTGTATTTGCTGGAGTGGGTGAAAGGACACGCGAAGGCAATGATTTCTACCATGAAATGAAAGAATCCAAAGTGCTAGATAAAGTATCACTAGTCTATGGACAGATGAACGAACCCCCAGGGAATCGTCTACGAGTTGCCCTAACCGGCTTAACGATTGCAGAAAGTTTTCGTGACCAAGGGCGTGATGTCCTGCTGTTTATTGACAATATTTATCGTTACACACTAGCAGGTGTTGAAGTGTCTGCTCTACTGGGTCGTATGCCTTCAGCAGTGGGTTATCAGCCGACGCTAGCGGAAGAGATGGGTAATCTACAAGAACGTATTACTTCTACTAAGGCTGGATCGATCACTTCAATTCAGGCAGTTTATGTCCCGGCAGATGATTTAACAGATCCATCGCCTGCTACAACCTTTGCTCATTTGGATGCAATGATTGTATTGTCCCGACAAATTGCTGAGCTGGGTATTTATCCTGCAATTGATCCACTTGATTCGACATCTCGCCAACTCGACCCTTTGATTATTGGTGATGAACACTATCGTGTGGCGCGTAGTGTACAGCAAACTTTGCAGCGCTATAAAGAATTGAAAGATATTATTGCTATTTTAGGGATTGATGAGTTATCAGAAGACGATAAGAAGACAGTGCGACGTGCTCGTAAAATTCAACGTTTCTTATCACAACCCTTTTTTGTTGCTGAAGTTTTCACTGGCACTCCTGGTAAGTATGTTACGCTGGCTGATACGATTCGTGACTTTAAGGGCATTGTTAATGGTGATTATGACGATTTACCAGAACAAGCATTCTATATGGTAGGTGGTATTGATGAGGCGGTAGAAAAAGCGAAATCATTGTAATGAAAACCATGGATTTTAGTATTGTAAGTGCAGAAGCATCGATTTTTAATGGTACAGTGTATTTTCTTGCTGTGAGCGGTCAATCTGGAGAGTTAGGTATCTATCCAGGCCATACAGCTCTGTTGACTTTATTAAAACCAGGTCAGGTTCGTGCTCAATTAGACGTAGGTCAGGAAGAAGTATTTTATATTTCAGGGGGTATATTAGAAATTCAACCCAGTGTTGTCACTATACTCGCTGATACAGCAGTTCGCGCCGGTGATTTAGATCAAGCTGCTGCTGTTGCTGCAAAGCAGCGGGTTGAGAAAATGTTAGAAAAACAAAAGTCAGGTATTGAATATTCTCGTGCCCTTACCGAATTAGCAGAAGCAACTGCGCAATTAAGAGCCATTGAAATGCTGCATAAGCACCTCAAGCGTTAAATCATGGAGGTATTAAGATGGGACTTAAAGTCGTTATCTTAGCTGCTGGTAAAGGCAGGCGTATGAAGTCTGCAACTCCCAAAATTCTTCATTGTTTAGGTGGCATACCTCTATTAGAGCATGTTGTTAATAAAGCAAGAACATTAAAACCGGATACTATTTTTGTTGTTTACGGTAATGGTGGCTCACATGTTTGTGATAAGTTGAATTATTTACCTGTAACTTGGGTTAAACAAGATAAACAACTTGGAACAGGGCATGCTGTGTTGCAAGTAATTCCTAAATATAAGGACGATGATAAAGTACTGGTGCTCTATGGTGATGTCCCTTTAATTACAACGGGTACTTTGAAACAGTTACTAAAAGATACCCCCAAAAATGGGCTTGGGTTAATTGTTACTGAACATGATGACCCAAGTGGCTTTGGTCGGATTATACGGAATGAAATGGGCAATATTATTGCAATTGTTGAAGATAAAGATGCCACTGATGTGCAACGAGATATTAAAGAAATTAATACGGGGATTATTACTGCAACAGCAGGTTTATTAAAATCTTGGCTTCCTAATTTAAAAAATAATAATACACAAAAAGAATATTATCTAACTGATATTGTCGCTTTGGCTGTGCATAGTGGTCATCCCGTAGGTGGCGTTATGGTACATTGTCGCCAAGAGGTTTGTGGTGTTAATGATCGTTGGCAGCTAGCCAAATTAGAACGTTACTATCAATATACTCGTGCGAAAGAACTTGCGTATTCAGGTGTTACAGTTGCAGATCCTCATCGTCTTGATATTCGTGGTCACCTAGAAACAGGCATTGATATTTATATTGATGTTAATGTTGTAATAGAAGGTAGAGTGAAAATAGGATCAAACTGTATTATTGGTCCCAACGTTATTATTAAAGATACTGTTATTGAAGATAGTGTCACTATTTTTGCCAACAGTGTTGTTGATGGTGCTCTGATCAAGGAAAAAGCAGTGATTGGCCCCTTTGCTCGTATTCGGCCAAAAACACTTATTGAAAAACAAGGGCGTATTGGTAACTTTGTTGAGGCTAAAAATATTACTTTAGGTGAAGGTAGTAAGGCAAGTCATCTCACCTATTTGGGAGATGCAATAATTGGTAAGCAGGTCAATATTGGTGCTGGTACTATTATTTGCAATTATGATGGTGTTAATAAGTGGTCAACAACGATTGCTGATGCTGTATTTATTGGATCAAATACTTCATTAATAGCTCCGATTCATATTGGCCGCGGTGCGACGATTGCAGCAGGTTCTAGTATTTCAGAGGATGCGCCTTCAGGAAAGTTAACGCTAGCGCGTGCTAAGCAGATTATTATTGATAAATGGGAGCATCCAGCAAATAAAAAAAGCCCTAGTGACGATAATAAAGAAACTGTAAAGTAAGATATAACGTCAAAAATAGAAGCCTATGCCACGACTCTATATTCCTGAAAATTTAGCAGTAGACCAACCGATTATATTGCCTAAAGAAGCGAGTCGTCATTTACTAGGTGCTCTTCGAGCACGTGTTAATGATCCTGTGACTCTTTTCAATGGCTTGGGTGGTGAATATTATGGCAGTCTTGTAGAAATAAGTAAAAATCAAGCAGTGGTTAAATTAGTTCAATATGAAAAAGTTGATCGAGAGTCACCACTTGCTATTCATTTGTTACAGAGTATATCTCGTAGTAATCGTATGGATTATGTGATTCAAAAAGCAACTGAATTAGGAGTTGTATCAATTACCCCCCTATTTACTGAGAATACTTCTGTTAAGTTATCAAGTGATCGCTTAAGACAAAAATTTAGACATTGGCAATCAATTGTTATTTCTTCTTGCGAACAATCAGGTCGGTGTTTTGTGCCAAACATCAAGCTTGCAAGAACGTTAACAGATTATTTAGCACACCATGAAGGTATTGGTTTTATTTGTGATCCAAGATCTAGGAAGCAAGTGAATAAATACTCTGATCTACATGGTTATGTGTCATTGTTAATTGGCCCAGAAGGAGGTTTTTCGGATCATGAAGTTTTAAGAGCAATAAAAGCAGGCTTTCAGTCATTGTCTTTAGGTCCACGGATTTTACGGACAGAGACAGCACCGGTTGTTGCTATGTCACTTTTACAAAGCAAAGGTGGCGATTTTTAAAATAATATTTTTTAAGAGTGATCTTTTTAGATTAACTTAATCTTTAGAATCAGGGCTCATCGTAAGAAATTTCTTAATAAGGTGTGGGTAATATTACAAGTATTGATCATTAAGCTGTATTAAATCTTGAGTGTTATAGTCATAACCTAATGTTTTTATATAAAAAACTATCACTTGCACACTAAAAACTAAAGAAATACTTTTTTCTTACCTTGTGATTCAAACACTGCATGATAGATTATCTCGAGCCATTCTAAGCTAGAGTAAGGGTGGCAAAAGATTTCACATGGAAGGTGAGAAGTCTAGGGATAGAACTTTTGGCAGGGAAAACCAAAACAGGGGGGAGATGGCTTGCCATCTCCCTTTTTTATTGCTCAATAGATTTAATATAAATTCCTTTTGCATATTTTTTGAGTCTTTACTACATATAATCCAAGAAATAATATATTTGTCTAAATTAGATTTAGGCAGATTGATAAAACATAGTTTAAGATTAATGAAAAATTTGACTATTGATTTACCAGAATTAACTAAAAAAAATTTCGAAACCACTCTCATTCCTTGAATGCTAAATATAGTATCCATCATATTAAACTTATATTAAGGAAATATTAAATAATGAAAATTTTTTATATTAAATTAGGTTGGTCAATTAAAGATCTTTTTTCATTACTGAGCTTGTTTTGAAAAATTTGGAGATTAATTGGGTTAAGTGTTGTGATGCAATTTGGGCGCCGTGTAAGGTAATTTGATGTGATAATTTTTCAGTATGTAACCCAGTTGCTAGATTACTAATAGCGGATATCGCAACGACACGTATATCGCAATGTCGTGCCACAATGACTTCAGGTATGAGTGACATTGCAACCACATCCACCCCCATATTTTTAAGCATATTAATTTCTGCACAGGTTTCAAACGAAGGACCCAATACACCTGCGAAAATGCCTTCTGTTAAAGGAATATGGTTACCTTGGGCTATTTTTAGAAGCTCTTGACGTAGTTCTATATCGTAAGCATCGCCCATATCGATAAAACGAGGGCCAAATTCACTATCATTAGGACCAGTGAGCGGATTGTTGTTTTGAAAATTAATATGGTCTTTAATGAGCACTAAGTTTCCAATGGGTACATCGCGATTTAATGAGCCTGCTGCATTAGTGATGAGTAGTATTTGACAGCCAATTAATTTTAGTGTTCGTATAAAAGTTTTAATAACTTCGCTGGAAACTCCTTCATAAAAATGGATACGACCTTCACAGCAGGCAATAGGTGTGTTGTGAAAGTAACCCATGTGTAGTTTTCCTTTATGTCCTTTAACTGTACAAGATGGGAAACTCGGGATATTGGTATAAGGAATAATGCGAACGTTGCTAAGTGCTTTAGTGATTGCGCTAAGGCCAGATCCGAGAATAATGCCAACTTTTGGCTTTATAGCAGGGCACTGTTTTTTGATATAAGCAGCAGCATTTTTAGCAGCCTGAGTCATTTGATTGCATCACACAAGGGATAAATCATCATTTAATCATTAATCATTACTAGAAACAATAATATGATGTGCTTGTAAACCGTTATCACCTACAGCTTCAGTAAAATGAACGGTGTTTCCGACCGCTAGATAGCTAAACTGAGTGTGTGTAAGACTGGATGCATTGAAATAGTATTCAGAGCCATTGGTTCCTTCAATAAAACCAAAGTCTTTAAAAAGTCGAACAATTTTTCCATAAATAATGTCAGCATGTGATTTAATTTCAAGGAGTGTTTTTTTTGTATAACTTTCTAATTGTTGCTGCAAACTATCAAACGCATTGCGTAGCGCGATATGAATATTTTTATCTTTTTTTTTGGTAACGACAAACTCTTTTCCTGGTATATTTAAATTAATATGAATATTATTCTGTTGTTGGTGACTTTTTATTTGTTCGACGATAATATGACATGAAATGATTTTATCAAAAAACTGTTGCAGTTTGTGAGCTTTTTTGTGTATTAAGTTGACCAATTCTTCGGTTTGATCTCGACCTTTAAATGTAATCTGAATAGGTTGCTGCATAAGCTGATCTCCGCCATTATTTTAATCAAATTATAGCATAATGTATATAATCATAACTGATATATAATTACTTACTACTTCATTGAAGTGAAAGCAACATGACAGCAGATGTTTAATTTGAGAATTATAATATGCCGAGCTAGTTGCTCTTATAACTTTCACTAGATTATATATAAATTAAGCGATTTTAGACTCTACTTCTGCTTGAATTCGATTGTAGACTTCTTCTCGATGTATAGTGATGTTTTTGGGTGCTTTTACACCAAGTCGCACTTGATTGCCTCTAATCTCAAGAACATCAATGAGAATTTCCCCATCGTTAATTATTAGACGCTGTCCTTCAGAACGTGTTAGAACTAACATGAAAAAATTCCTCCCTAATCTTTTTTATCTTTCAAGCTGTCAGGCTAAGAAAGCACATTAACTTGGAGCTGAAGCTCAAAACGAGCAATTATACTCGCAAGGAAGATAATAGCAAGGTAGGAAAAGCTTTTACTTTAGTAATATTGTTTATTTTTAATGCTTTGTGTATTGCAAAGTTTATTGCCAAGTGGTAATTTTTACACCATCTTAAAAATTGAACAAAAGTTAAGGATAGTATGTCTGATTTAGATCAAGAAATTGGTAAACGTTTAAGAGAAGCTCGCAAACTTCAAGGCTTTAGGTCGGCACGTGCTTTTGCAATTAAACTAAAAATTCCTGAATCAACGTATTCACAGCATGAGACAGGCAAGCGCTCTTTAAATCCTAAAATTGTTCTGCACTATTGCGAGTGTTTGCAAATTGATCCAGGTTGGTTATTGTCAGGTAAGGAATCAGGAACATACATTGCTGGTAAAAATTCCGCTTCTATTGCATATTTGAATGTTTCTAATCAGCGAGTGGATGCCAAAAGTACTTCTAAAACTATCTCAGATAATCTAGTGACAGTAGATATAGCTATATTTAAAGATATTTTGAAAAAAACAATAGACCAATATACAAATCATAGTATGGAAGTAGATAAGATTGAAACCCTGATTGAATGTTGTCTAAAATCTTATAATACTCTCATATCAACTGATTACAAGGTAGAAAAAGTAGTTTAGTCGCTTCTTGTAATGAGTTAAAAAACTTTTACTTTAGTTGTAAAAGTTTAAAAGAGAGTAATTCCTCTAGGAGTTGCCATCAATATTTTATCTGCAGGTCGTTTAGCGAAAAGTCCGTTAGAGATTACGCCTGTTATGTGATTGATAAATTCTTCTATTTCGATGGGGTTCAATATACTTAAGTTGTGTATATCGATAATGGCATGGTTATTATCTGTAATGAAACCTTCTCGATAGACAGGGTTACCTCCTAGTTTTTTCATTTCGCGTGCAACATAATTGCGTGCTATTGAAATTACTTCGATAGGCAGAGGAAAATTTCCTAAAACATCCACTTTTTTTGATTCATCAGCAATACAAATAAAATTTTCAGCGTGAGCTGCAATAATTTTTTCGCGTGTTAGTGCACCCCCACCTCCTTTTATCAAATAACGGTCTGTGTTGAATTCATCTGCACCATCGATGTAGACAGGTAGGTTACTAATACTGTTTAAATCATAAACAGGAATGCTATGTGATTTAAGACGTTTTTCAGTTATTTTAGAGCTGGCAATAGCACCTGAAATTTTATGTTTTATTTTCGCAAGCTCATCAATAAAATAGTTGACTGTTGAGCCTGTGCCGACTCCTATTATGCTATCTTCAATGACATATTGAATCGCTGCTTTTGCAGCTGCTTGTTTTAGTTCATTTGTTGATGTCATACAGCTTTCCTTATTCAATTGATGAAAATGCCTATAGTAGTTCACTATTTAATATTACTATCTTTTAATAAGGCATCGACTTTTGGTGGTCGACCGCGAAACTTAATGAACAAATCAAGTGGCTCTTTAGCTCCTCCCATTTCCAAAAAGGTATGTAAAAATTGTTGCCCTGTTTTTTTATCAAAGATTCCTTTTTCTTTAAATAATGAAAAAGCATCTTGTGCCATGACTTCAGCCCATTTATAACTGTAGTAACCCGCAGCATAACCTCCAGCAAAGATATGAGAAAAGCTGTGTTGAAAACGATTGAATTTAGGTATAGGAATGATTTGGATTTTTTGATGCACTGTATTTAGAATTTTTTGTATAGAATCCTCTTTATGAGGATCAAATTCCTTATGTAGGTGAAAATCAAACAAAGCTAATTGTAATTGTCGAACCATTTGTAATGCAGATTGAAAATTTTTGGCTCGATTCATTTTTTTGAATAGCTCATCAGGTAAGCGCTTTTTTGTTTCATAGTGTTCAGATAAGCTTATTATAGGCTCTTTTTCCCAAGCATAGTTTTCCATAAATTGACTTGCAATCTCAACCGCATCCCAAGGTATGCCATTAATACCGGAAACCTCTGCATAATCAATTTGGGTGAGCATCTGTTGTAGTGCATGACCAAATTCGTGAAATAGTGTTAATACATCCTCATGAGTTAGCAACGCAGGATTGTTTTCAATGGGTGGACTAAAATTGCAGACAATAAAGGCAATGGGGTGTTGGTATGAATCATGGCTCAGCTTGCGTCGATTACGACAATCGTCCATCCAGGCTCCACCACGCTTATTTTCGCGAGAATAAGGATCCAAGTAAAAATAGCTAATGGGTTGGTCATGACGAGAAATGACATAGCATTTTACCTCTGGATGCCAAACATCTACTTGAGTCACTTGTTTTATAGTAATGTCAAAGAGCTTTTCAGCAATGTTAAACAGCCCATTGAGTACCTGATGCTCAGGAAAATAAGGGCGTAGGTCTTCTTGTGAAATGCAATACTGTTCTTGGCGCAATTTTTCGCTGGCGTAAGCGATATCCCAAGCTTGTAACTCATTAATAGCTAGTTTTTCAGAAGCAAATTTTTTCAGCTCTTCAAATTCTTCTCTTGCTTTTTTAAGTGAAGCATCAAGTAATTGATTTAAGAAAGTAAGCACCTGATCGCTCTCTTTAAGCATTTTGGTAGCAAGGGAGTACTCAGCGTAATGATTAAAACCAAGAAGTTTGGCAAGATTAAGACGTATTTTGAGTATTTCAAACATGACGTTTGAATTATCCCACTGACCTGCATGAGGGCCTTGATCGGATGCACGTGTTGTAAAGGCAAAGTAGGCTTCCTTACGTAGTTTGCGTGATTGGGCATAAGTCATAATAGCCAAGTAGGAAGGAGCTTCTAAGGTAAATAACCATCCGTCTTGATTATTTTTTTTGGCTCTATTCCTTGCAGCTAGGATTGCAAACTTTGGTAAGCCATCGAGTTCTTTTTCATCAGAGACATGCTGAACCCAGGCTTGTGTAGCATCTAAAATATTTTCCTCAAATTTTGTCGTTAATTGCGATAGTTTTTTTGACAGTTCTGCAAATTTTTTTTTCTTTTCTTCTGCTAAGGTAATACCTGATAATTTAAAATCTCGTAGTATGTGATCAATTACTTTTTTTTGTGCAAAATCTAAGCTATTGTAATGTTGACTATTTACTATTGTATTAATGGCTTCATAATAATCATGATTGTGTGCTAATTTTGTAGCATAATCAGAAAGTTTGGGCAGGCACGCGTTATAGGCATTACGTAATTTAGGGGTATTATTGACTGCATTAAGATGAGCAACAGGAGCCCAAAATTGATGTAATCGATCCTCAAGATCTTCGATAAGACGCATGAAATTGTCCCAATTAAATGGGCCACCTTGGGTTAAACGCTGCTCAATGGCAGTAAGATTGTCGTTTAATAACTGACTAAGTTGTACTTCAACAAGGTCTGGGTTTATTTGACTAAATTGCGGTAAACTATCTTTCATTCTATCATTCCCATTTTAAAAAATTATCGCTAGTATAAACTAAATATGATTCGAAAATTTGAAAATCAAGTACCAAAAATTGCTGAAAAAGTCTTTATTGATGAGCGGGCAGTTGTGCTAGGTGATGTCCATATTGGCTGGGGTAGCTCTGTCTGGCCGATGGCTGTCATAAGAGCGGATGTTAATAAGATAACTATCGGTAAACGGTGTAGTATTCAGGACGGAACAGTCATTCATGTCAATCACATGGGACCTTTTAATCCTAAGGGTGATGCCACTTCAATGGGTGATGATGTGACTGTTGGGCATCGTGCTTTGCTTCATGGTTGCCAGATTGGAGATCGTTGTTTAATTGGCATGTCAGCTGTTATTATGGATCGTGCTATTGTTGAATCTGATGTGTTGGTAGCTGCTGGCAGTTTAGTAACGCCAAAAATGGTGCTAAGAAAAGGCTATTTGTATAAAGGTTCTCCAGCACGTATCGTGCGTGAATTAACGAAAAAAGAAAAAGATAGCATCCTTTATTCTGCAGAGCATTATGTAGAACTGGCCAAGCGACATATAAATTCTAGTTAATATTTTCTGGCCTTTTATTCTGTTGAATCTTGTAGAGTGACAGTTTTTTCTTTTCTTACAATAGATGGAAAAATTTTATTGGGGACTAGTGAGCAATACTCATCCCAATAAATTCCATATTTTTTTGCGCAACGATTCTCTTCGCGATACACACGATGTAACAATAATATGGTCAAATAGGTGACGTAGAACCAGGGCATAAAGTGATTGAATAAAGTAGGTAATGTCCAAAAAAAAGCCAAAGAAATTTCTAAAACATAATGAAAATGGCGTGATATACCCCACCAGCCAGAAGCTAATAATAAACTATTTTTTTTCTCACCATTTTCATTATTATATTGGGCATGAATTAGTGTCGGTGTTTGTCTCCATACTTTACATTTCCCATAGGTAGCACGTACTTTTTGACGTTGTGCATCGGCAAAATAATTGAGAAATACCAAAAGAACACCGAACAAAACGATAGATGTTGCGACAATAGCAGACAGATTATAGGGATGATGTACTAAATACATAACGGGTAATGTATAAATAGAGGGCACCCATACCATACATCCCCAACATAAATAAAATCCAGCACGATCAGTCATAATATCAGTAGTTCGGAAATACCCAGTTTCCCACCAAAAGAACTTAGCGATATAAACTGTCATAATAATTACAGAAGCTACCATTGAGTTGCTTAAACCAAATAATTGGGCTTGTTTTGCTGCAAACGAAAAAATGATAATGGGCCAGCTCATCATACCAATACGGCAATTAGTGAATTGTTTTATATCCCAGCCTAAAATTCGAGGATATAAATCAGTTCCCCAGTAATAATCGAAAATAAAATATCCACTTGTACCATTCTCTGGTGAAGAAGGTGCTAATCGCCCTTTAAAATAAAGAATGAGACAGAAGCATAGACTAAATAGATTCATTGCTCCCAGAATGCCTGAAAAATTATCATAAATAATTGTAGGTGAAAATAATTGGAGTTTTATACTAAAGAAGTAAAACAATCCTATTGTTATTAAAAAACAAGAAAATCCATTTTTTTTATACACAGGTCTATGACCTTTTGGTGTTAGCGGACCTGTGACTTTTTTGCCAGGAATGATACGCATTAAAAGGAGCTGAACTAACATGAAAGTACAAATGATGTTCCATGCTGTTCTCGTACCCAAAAAAACAGGCTGCCACACACGATACAATGTTGTAAAGAATCCATGTTGTGATATCTGATGTATCAGTGCTTGTAGTGATCCTCCCATTGTGGAATTGATATGCCATACTAGCAAGACGATGGGAGGACAAACGATAATTAAAAATAAAGGAATAAAAATTTTGTTAAAAAAAGAATACATGAGACAACTTTCCATGTTGAATTGATCTGATTGTATCTGATCGTTCTATTTGAGGCAAAGAAATACTATACCTCAAAGATATGACTGACTTTATAGAATGATCAAGAAATATAAATTCAATTCTGAATTAATTACTATATTTTATTGACTAAAAAATTAAGATTTGTAAAAATGTACATTTTTTCTTTAATGCCAACAATAGAGAGGGAAGTCTAAGTTTGTCTTACACAAGTCAATATAAAAAGAAGAAATCTATTATTCGTTTAATGTTACCTTTGTTGATGCTGCTAAGTTGTTGTTCTGTTATGGGCGCTGCATCCCTGCGTATATGGAATGGCAGTAGCAATGACATACAAGTTTCATGGCCTGGTAGAACCAAAGAATACCCTCCTAATTATACGAGTTGGGAGTGGCTCACTGGGGGTGGTGATAAAATTTATATGGCGCCAGTGGCTCCTCAATACAGATCAAGTGATTTTGTGATTCCCAGTGAAGTAACAGCAGAAGATACTCATGTTTATTGTGGTGATCGTGCTTGGTGGATTAATCTTTATATTGATGGGAATTATGTTTCTCACCTATGCTCCTGGGTTGAACACAGCACAGGTACTGCTAATACAGCCACCTCTATCGCTTTTTGTGATGAATCAGGTTCGAGTGCAAATTCAATTGAAACAGGTTTATATTTTAGCTGTGGTGCTGATGAATGTAGAGCGAAAAAATATGCAAAATGTCCTCCTAAGATTTCATATGAGAGTAAGCGCCAACAGATGGGTGGAAATACTTTTAACAAAATATTATTGAAACCAGTTTTCTTTAGTATCCCTGACTTTAATAAAGTAGCCTTTGTAGGTGAATATAAATACTTCAAACAATCTTGGTCTAGAGCACTTCAAAGAGCAAATACTACAGGCTATACGCTTTCGCCAATAATAAATTTTAAAATCATCGACAAAAGTACTAAAAAAATTATATCTTCTGTTAATATGAAAACATCTGGGATAGGTACTTATGGTAAGCCTTGTATAAATTTGACTCCAGACAATGTGCTTTTACATTTTGGTGTTAAAAATACCTCTCCTTTTCTTTATAAGACCTTTTGTAACAAGGTAAAAGATGCCTACAGGCTATATTTATTTTTTGCTGATGGAACTTACTCCGAGATAGTGGATGGAAAAGTTACAGAGCGTGCTTACAACACTCATGATAACTGGTTTTATATAGCAGGTGCTCCAACAGAGACTGATACTCGTCAAATAACGTCTGTTATACATTGGAGTAATCAAATGAATTATTTTCTTTTTAAAAATGGCTATTATTCTGCATATCTTACTCATCCTGAACATGCATATGTGGTGAAAGCGATAGATTATTTTGGTGCTCCTAAGGATGGAAAATTTTTTGGTCCTTTCAGAAAGTATATCAATAAAATAACAGCAGCTCTTATGTATCCTAATGGATTTATTTATTACTTTTTAAATGATGGAACTTATCTTAAAGAGGATGCTACAACTGGTGAACTGATTGGACCCAATGAAATCGTAGGTAGTAACTGGCCTGGAATCTCTTCAGAGGATGCTCAACAAATAACAGCTGCTTATGCTACACATGATGGATACGCTATACTGATTATAAAAGGACAACGGTATATTAAATATGATATAGCAGCTGATGCCGTTGCAAAGGATGATAGTTATCCTAAACCTTTACCTTATCAATTGCATGCACAACCGATTGGAGCTTTGTTATGGGTCGAGTAGCTTATGTGATGAATTTCAGAAGCTTGCGACAGGTTCAATGGATATTGTTACTACTTGTTTTGATAAAAACAGAGTATAGCTTTGCACAAACTTATACATTTGTTAATAATCTTCCTATCCCAGTTTCTGTAGAAAATATTTATGATTCTTCTATAAAACTGCAGATTGCACCAGGTCGAAAGATAAAAAAGTATGAGCCTGGAATCAACTATAGAGATTGGAGTTATACGATATCTGGCAAGCGTTATGACAAACAACGAGTTAGATTTCCATATGATTTAAATGATCCTTCGGGAGTTGCTTGTTTATCTATCGATGGTGCTGATGTTTATGCGCTATCAAAGGGTAGAGTATGTTCAGATCCTATACAAGATTCAGCTAGTGAGTTTGGTTCTGCTGCTTATAGAGATAATGGTTACTTAAAAATAGTACGATTAGAATTTGATAAGCGAGATAAAAATTATATTTCTTATGATAGGCGTCTTTCCTATAACAACAAAAGTGGTGAATTATCTTTGGATCTGTCAAGCATCATTGGTACAAACAAATCTGTAAGCTTAGTTTGTCCAAATACTATAGCAGGAAAGACAGTAGCTGGCTGCAAAGTAAAATCTCATAATATTAATATTAGTGATGTCAGTATAATTGCCTCAGAAGGGATTAAAATTTTTCAAGAAGATGTTCCTGATTGTGCACATGCAACCTCCGGTGTAGATCCTGAAAATGAAGCTCTGTTTCGTGGCTCTTATGATGAGATTCCTGCATACCCTGATCAAAGAAAGCCCGATAGTAATGAGCTCGTTAGTATACACGAGCTGGATGAATTCAATCCAATTGATTTAGGTGCTTTAGAGGCGGGCAATGCGGTATCATTTGATTTCTTAGCAGATGATGGGCCTACCATTGCACGTGTAAAGGTGTCCGTTAAAATGGATGGACAAGAGTACTTTCTAACAGCCCCAATTAATATTGTGAATATTCAACTTAAATCGCTGAATAATAATTTGGCTCACCCAATAACAATGAAAATTAGGAGCGTACCATCTCAGCTTGATTCAATAACGCCGGGCCAATATGTTACCAAAAGAAGTCAAAGACAGGGCCCTATGTTTTCTGGGCATACAAACTATTTGTCGTTAACTGAAAATCTACAAAGTGATATACTTTACATGAATGCGAAGACCCAACCTTTAGTAAATCCTCAGCTTAACTACATAGATCCGGTATTTTCTACAAAAGTCAAATTCTTTTTTCCTAAAATTAGGGTTGGTGAAGAGGAGGTAACTATAGGAACTGATAAACTTGCCGTTTACTTTCAGGTTTATATGAAACATTGGGACAAAGAATTGTTGTATGAAAAAATTGATAAGAGCTCTAGTTATAAATTAATAAACCAAGCCATTGTGGGTGATATTTTTCACCAGGTAGACCCGCAGTCTACTGCCTATTCATGGCAGAAGCATGTACTGTTAATGCCCTATGGCTTAGCTCGATCAATTATGGAAGGTAGGGTACCACAAAGTACCACATGCAAAGAGTTTTTAAATAATTATTTTACAGGTATAGGAATTTTAGTAGGTAGCGATGAAAATGCGTCTTATGATTGTAATATAGGCGATAAAGCTGTAACAAATTATAGAAGGGAAAATTTTATCTTATCTACTAAAACAAACCAACCTTTCTATGACCAAACATATATTACAAAAACCCCAGATTCTATTGGATCTGCCGCACTGATCCCGTATTATCAGCATTTAATTTATGATGTTTGGGGAAGACGAACTAAATTAAACTTACCATATGGTCGTTTTCTACTGACCTCATCCAATGATAATGTTTTTTACCAAGTATTTGTAGTTGTCAAAATGATTCATCAAGAACCGTATCAAGCTGGTTTGGGTGAAGCAGATATATTGGCAAAGCAAGACTTACCTTATCCTTTGCAGATAAAAAATGTTAATGCTTTTGAACTAACAGGAAGAATATTGTCTTTATCTGAGCTTTTGAATGTTGAAAAAGCAAAGGATTTAGGAGAAATTGCCTATGGTGCTTGGTTCTTAAAGTCTCCGTACTATACTCAAGATGCTACAGTAGAAAGGATTCTTGTCGATCCCAGTGCACAATTTTCAGCTCTTGGGAAATTAAGAAGGGCTTCAGTATCAAATTGAAATTTGAATAAAAAAACTTTATCTCCAATAAAGTCTTGAGAAAATCTTGGTTTTTGTGAATATAAGTCACATTTTTTGGTATCGGCTGCGAGTGCTTTGTCAATTTATATTGGCAGATAAAAGAGAAGGCTTTACTTAACAATAAATTATTTTATAATGATAAAGCGGTTAAACAACTAGGTAGTCGATGTAGTTGTGAGTAAAGATAAATGTCGCTCAATTAATCAACTTTTTAGTTTAACATCTTAACTGCTTGCGGCCGAGATTTTTTTCGTTAATTACTGATTTAGTTGTACAATTAAAAAACATGGAAAAAATTGTAAATAAAGCTAAACCCTACAATAATTTTGTTGATTTACAGCTAGTACTAATACGTATCTACATTGGACTTAATTTTGTGCATCATTTTTCTGAGAAGTTTGGTTTACTGGGTGCCTATGCGTACAATAATGTGGTTCATTATTTTGCAAATATGGGCTTTTCATTAACAATAGTCTTCATTGCTGGACTATGTGAATTTGCTATCTTTGTTGGTTTTACTTTTGGCTTATTTACCCGTTTTGCAGCAGTTGGCACTGCACTTTATTTAATCATTGCGCTATTTTCTGGTCGTCATGAACTAGTTGGCTTCACATGGTCAAATCACGCTAGTGGAATAATGCTTAATGGACGTATACAAACAATCTACGGGGGTTGGGAATATCCACTTTTTTTGGCATTTATCTGCTTAACGTTTATTTTAACTGGTGGTAGAAAGTGGTCGATAGATTCGTATTTGAGAAATTATAATTTTTCTATTTTGAAGTTTTTGAGTAAATAATACTTTACTATGTAGCTTTGTTTGCAGTATTACAATTCTTATCCCCTGTGTTGTTACCATCAGATTTTATTTATTTTTCTAATGAAGATCTTAACCTACTAATAACAGGTTGGGTTTTAGGATATACACCACGCCATAAGTAGAATGCCATAGCTGCTTGTTCTACTAACATTCCTAAACCATCTATACACGCTCTAGCACCTTGCAGTTTGGCCCATTTTAGAAAAGGAGTCAGTTGGTCACTATAAAATAAATCATAACACAGTGTATGTGTTCCAATGAGTTGGTTAGAAATAAGAGGTCTTTCTCCTGTCATACTAGCACTGGTTGCGTTAATGATAAGATCAAAGGCTTTTTGAGGAATCTCTTGTAGTCCTATGCCATCGATCGCACCATAGGTTTTAAAGCGTTGTGCGATGGTTATTGCCTTTTTAACAGTACGGTTAGCAATAATAAGTTGTTCTGGTGCCTGTGCCAACAGTGGGCCAACGATGCATTTTACAACCCCTCCTCCACCAATAACTAAAATTTTTTTTTGAGTGAGAGAATAATGGTGGTTATTGATAATATCTTTTATAAGTCCAGGGCCATCAGTACTATCAGCGTAAATTTCATGATTTTTAAATACGAAGGTATTGGCAGCACCTGCTTGCTTGGCGGATTCACTCTGTTGTGTCGCGATTTTGTAGGCTGCCTCTTTAAAAGGTAGCGTAATATTACAGCCTTTTATACCTGCCGCTTCGAGTTTTTTTATAGTGTCATTAAATCTGTTAACAGGTGTGTCAATAGTGGTGTAGATTAGTTTTTGTTGAGTTTGTTTCGCGAATGCTTGATGAATTTGTGGTGATTTACTGTGTGCGATAGGGTGGCCAATAACGACGTAATGGTCCATTTTAGCGCGCATTCACTAAGTATCGGCAAATGTCATCTTCTATACCGATATAGGGTTGTCGAGGTTTGACAAAACCATTAATCATAATAACAAAGGAAAGGTTACCTTGATGTTTTGTTCGAATAAAGCCAGCAAGTGCCATAACCCCTGCCATACTGCCTGTTTTCATATGAATACGCCCCCCTTTTCTTTGATCATAGAGTCGGTATTTCATAGTACCATCTTGTCCAGCAACGGGTAGAGCAGGAACTAGAGCACTTCTAATCTTTTGTTTATGATATGCGAAATAGAGCAGTTTTGATAATTGTTTAGGTGATATTAAATTGTAACGGGAGAGCCCTGCACCATCATTGATCAGATTATCTTTAAAATGGATGCCAGTTGTGTGAGTGAGTATTAATTTTAAGGCACGTATACTGTTTTGCCAGGTGCCTGTTGTATGAAAATATTGTTCACCTAGTTTCTTAAATACCGCATTAGCCGTTAAATTATCAGATTCTTTGAGCATTTGTTTGATAATTGTTTTTAATGGTGGTGAGCGATGTTCGGTAATAAGGTAGGTCTTTTTTGCTTTTGTTTTAAATTTAATAGTGCCATGATAGGTGATGTTATTATTTTTTAAAGCATTCTGAAATAATATACGAGTATATTGATGCATATCACGAATTGCGACTTTACGTATTTGTTGTTTCCAACGTTGGTCGTAACAACCACGCAATGTGTAACGATTCTTATCGTTGCTGTAGATGCGAATAGGACAGTTCTTATGGAGCTTTTTAACAACGACTAATCCATTTGAAAAATTGACTACACCGGATGGTAAGTCGGTACTAATCCAGGGATGTTTTTGATGAGGTTCAGATATTTTTAATGATAGTGTGAAATAATTACGATCAATGATGGTTGTCATTAATGGGGCAGCATACGCGTAACTTAAGTCATCCCAAATCCAACCTGGAGGATAGGGTACGTTCTTATAATCAGTGGCATCAATATAAACATGTCCAGTAATTTTTTGAATACCCTGTTTGTGGAGTTGATCTACTAAATGTTTAAGATCTATACTGCTAAGTTCAGGATCACCGCCAAATTTAAGGTATAAGTTGCCTTTTAATGTATGCCCTATTATTTTACCATTACTAAATAATTGTGTTTTGAAAGAAAACGTTGGGTTTAAATAATCTAATGCAGCTGTAGCTGTTAATAGTTTCAAGACACTAGCAGGTGTAAATAATTGGTTTGAGTTACGAGTATAGAGAATTTTTCCAGTATCCATTGACTGAATAACAATACCCATATGGGCTCTTGATAGTTTATTGCCCAGCCAGTAAGCCATAATTTTTTGGATATTGTGACCAATAGGTAGATGCTGTGATTTCGATAAAGATTTTGAGGCTGTTGTTGTATTAGATAAGAACATAATGGTTGGAATCACAATGTAGAATATTTTTTTCATCAGTGTGTTATTTTTCCGATGTTCGTTTTTTTTCGCGATGTAGAATAATATAAATAATTAAGGCAGTGAGTAAGATAATAGGAATCATTAATGCCGATAGATAAGCTTGTACAAGAGCAGCACCTACAGCAAATATGGCGAGCATTATGCCGATTAACATAAAAGAAACATCAGTATAAACCCCTGCAAGAAAAATAGTTAATGCCAACAGGGTCAGTGTCATAAGTCCAGCTTGTAAGCTTGCCATAACGCCTGTGTTCACAAAAATGGAAGTAATGTATACAGCTAATAATAGGCCAAGCCAATGCAATAGTTGATGCCAGATAGTACTGCCTTGGACTTCATGTTGGCCACGATGTAAATACCAAAATAGCCAGAGGCTTAAAATGGCGTATGATCCGGACATGACTTGACTAAAAATCCAGTAGCTGCGGGAATGTAGGTCCATTATAATAAGGCCGATAAAGGCTAGTAGCAGCATAATTAAGGATACGATAAGGCGAGCCTTCCAACGTCGAGTGACTTCTTGCGACATAAAGGTCCTTTTTCTATAGGATCAATGTACTTATTTTATACTGGAGTGGGCTAAAAAGCGATCTATCATGTGTCAAGTAACTATTTAATATCGAATAATTGTTTTTTTAGTGCCTTTACGAGGCTTTTTAGGTATATATCATCTTATCTGGATTAAAATTTAGCCCATTTAGCTTGGTAGTTAATATTAATTTAATAAAAAAATGCTAATTTATTTTAACATATAAAATTTTATCTCTTACTTTAAAGAGACTATGCATATAATTATTTTTTGGAGAATTGATAGATGAGAAACGTTGAAGGGCTTAAGAAAGCATTAACCAGAGATTTTTCTGGAAAAAGATATAAGAACCCTAAAGATATCAACACTTTCTTTTTTGCTAATGATTGCGACTTTAATCAGAATGTTTTACCGGAATTATCTAAATTTCAAATCTCCTCTCATGTAAAAAATGAACAAGAAATTAGCATTGCATTTGTTGTGGGCCCAAGTTATCTACCATCAATTTTACCAGAGATGACTAAATTTGATTTATTGATTGTTGCAGACTATAACCTTAATTGCTTAAAATGGATTAAAACAATGATAACATCATGTGCTCAACATGCTAGGTTAGAAGCACACCAAGAAAAAATAAAGCATGTATATACATCACATGCGCCTAATTTATCCTATATATGCGTTCCTTATGAAAAGGCTGAATCTACAGATGCAGAACGTATGGGAACAAATCATTTTACAAAGAGATATGAGTTAGTGCACGATGCTGCTAAGTTAATGTGTGAAAGAACACATTACTTGCCAATTGATTTATCGAATACTGACTCTGTGGATAAATTAAAAAAAATATTAAAGCACTATTCCGCTAGTATTTACTTTTTAAATTCTACTAATCTGACTGATTTTGAGTCAAGAGAAAGTATTGTTTGTAATTTCCAGACTCTACCTTTTGCGCCACAGCCTCTTATAGTCTATAGCGTATCAGAAACTGGGCCATTAAAATATCCACAACCGTATAGTAAAGTATGCTCTAATTTTTCAGAATATGAACAGCTTAAGCATAGAGAGAATTATTGTGTTACTTCAATTTTTACAGTTCCGATAGCTAGGATTAGTATGTGTACATTAAGAACACGAGGTTGGATTCCTTCATAAATGAGGAATCTTTACCAGTGCTACGCAAACTCTAGTAGCGGGCTTGCTTGATCCCTTTTGCAGCAAGTCTAGTCCAAATCAATCAGTCTCAAAGTGTGAATCTTCTGGTTTTTTAATTTTTTTTCTTTATAATTAAACTGTTACTAATATTTGCATATCTTGTGCAAAATAGCTGCTAATTTTATGGTTAAAAAAAGACACCAAATGTCCATTTAGTACAGAAAAAGGTATTAGTAATTCTATACGGATGTAACTTAAGTAGTACAAGGAGTTGATACATGTTTGATAAGAAAGCTTTATGTTTTTACTCAGTGTTCATAGCATTATTACTTTGTATCGATTCTAATGCATTAGCTCAAAAGCACGTCCCTGCAAATAGTTCACCGTGGTATGTTGGATTCGGGTGGGGTTATGATTTCCCAAGTGTCAGTAGTGGAAAAACTAACTTCATTGCTACAGAGCCCTCTTATCCTGATGATCGATATAATCTTAATTCAATTGATAACTCAGCTTACTTTACTTTTGATATAGGAAAGGCATATTTTTTTGAAAGAAAATTTTTCTCTAGGATTTCTGTAAGCCTTTCTCTTCAATATAACAAATTAAGAAATAAGGGTATTATTAATCCTTATGGAGTGACATGTATAGATACCTATAGTTATCAATTTAATACATCCAGTACTACTGTTTTCGGAAATGTTTCTTTTGATCTCGTACATCTCAATAATAGAATGAGCTTCTACACTAGTGCAGCCCTTGGAGGAGCTTATAATAAAGTCTTTTCATATAGTGAAGACAGCGATTCCCAACGAGATAATCTCGCGTTTGCGAATCGTGGCCAGTATGAGTTTGCTTATCTGTTAGGTTTTGGATTGCGAACAAAAATCAATAATTATTCTGATATAGCTATAGGGTATAGCTATATCAATAAAGGAAGCTTTAATTTTGGTTCATCACCAATTCGCCCAGATGTCAAAGGGCCAAGCTACGATCTTTCTGAAAACGTTATAGGTGTGCAATTTGTAGGTTATTTCTAGTTGGGAGGCGCCATGATTACTGTGTTTAATTTTAAAAAGATTTCCGTTGCAGTTTTTATGCTGTTATTTCTCCTTTTAGCTTATATTAACGCATTTGCAGTTGGGCCTGTTACATTTACCCTAACACAGCAACTACCTAGAATAATGAATATAAATAGTCCACAAACAACTAGCTATACATTGAAAAATAATACAACTTTTAATATTTCTAATATTAAGATAGTTCCTTATGTAAAGAACGGTACCTATATAATTACAGGTAATACTTGCAATACAACACTAGCACCGCAAGCGCAGTGTGCTTGGACAGGAGAAGTGACGATAAATAGTCTAGATTGTGGGTATGCTGATGCTATAGTGAAAGTTTTTTATGTTGGGAATAGCACTACTCTAAAACAAACAATAAAAACAAATCCTAATCCTGGTCCAGGGCGTTTTCAATACCAAGATAGCGAAGGTAGTGTAATTAATTCACAGTTAAATTTACGTGCCAATGAAACTGGAGAGATTCGAGTTTATAACGTTGGTGATACAGCAATTACTAACTTCGTAGTAGGTTTGCCAAGTATTACCGGGCTTACATTTACGACCAATAACTGTAGCAGTATAACTACATTGCCCTCAAGTGATTATTGTTCATTAGATTATCAGGTGGGCGCTACACCAGCAAATGATTCGGGAGATGTTGTATCAACTGGTAACAATGTGGACAATAACCCTGATAACTTAAACATTGCTATACGTAACGTTGGGCACTTTCAATACCAAGATGGCGAAGGTAGTGTAATTAATTCACCATTAAGTCTAAGTGCCAATGAAGTTGGAGAGATTCGAATTTATAACACGGGTGGTACAGCAATTACCAATTTCACAGTCAATTTACCAAGTATTTCTGGCCTTACGTTTACGACAAATACCTGTACCAGCGTTAGTACATTACCTTCGAGCGACTATTGTTCATTGGAATATGAGGTAAGTGCTACGCCAGCAAGTAATTCGGGAGATATCATAGCAGCAGGCAGTAATGTAGATAATAGTCCTCAAAGTTTAAACATTGCTATACGTAATCTCGGGCACTTTCAATACCAGGATAGCATGGGTAACATGATAGACTCACCGTTAAACTTGCGTGCCAATGAAGTTGGAGAGATTCGAGTTTATAACACCGGTGGTACAGCAATTACTGATCTTGCAGTCAATTTACCAAGTATTTCTGGCCTTACATTTACGATCAATACCTGCAGCAGTATGCGTATATTGCCTTCGAATGATTATTGCTTATTAAATTATGAGGTAAGTGCTACGCCAGCAAGTAATTCGGGAGATATCACAGCAACAGGCAATAATGCAGATAATAGCCCTCACAGTTTAAACATCGCTACATATACCTTGGGGCACTTTCAATATCAGGATAATATGGGTAATACAATAGATCCACCGTTAGACTTAAGTGCTAATGAAACTGGAGAGATTCGAGTTTACAATACCGGTAATACAGCAATCACCAATGTTGCCGTAGCCTTGCCAACTATTACCGATCTTACGTTTACAGACAATACATGTAATAGTATCACCACACTATCTTCAGGGGATTATTGTTTATTGAAATACAGTGTAGGGGGCTCACCAACAGAATCTTCTGGAAATGTCACAGCAACGGGTGATGATGCAGATAATAGTCCCCAAAATTTAAGCGTTGCTACACATGCGTTAGGATATTTTTCATACAGAAGCGATATGGTCAATGTAATTTCTTCGCCTTTGAGTTTGTATGCCGGTAACACTGGAGAGATTCGGGTTTATAATACCGGTAATACAGCGATCACTAATGTTACAGTAACCCTACCAACTATTACGGATCTTACATTTACGGACAATACGTGTAGTAGTATCAATACACTTTCTGTAGGGGATTATTGTGTGTTGAAATATAGTGTGGGAAGTGCACCAATAGACTTGTCCTCAGACATTGTTGCAAACGGTGATAACGCAGAAAATGCTCCAAGTCCATTAACACTTGCAACAAAATTCTGGTATGTTCTACCTAAGCCTGGTAGTGGAAAAATTACAGTAATGAGATTAATTGGTAACAATATCTATCTTGGTACTCCTGATCAAGGGGTATTTAAAAGTCTTAATGGCGGAAATTCATGGCAGGCTATTAATAGTGGCATTGGAACTCTTGATATAGAATCTATGACAATTGACGGCACAGATATTTTTGTTGGTACCAATGGACAAGGTATTTACAAAAGTATTAACCAAGGGCAGTCTTGGACTGAAAAAAATCAAGGCCTGACTAATGTGTTTATCTTGAGTTTGCTAACTTATAACAACGCTCTATATGCAGGTGCTCAGCAAGGCTATATCTATAAAAGTAGTGATGGAGGTGATAGTTGGCAGCAGCTTAGTAAGGTAGCAGATACCTTTATCCAGAGTATAATAGAATTTGGTGGTAAGCTGTATGCAGGCACTCAAGAAGGTGTATTTGAAGTAGATTTAAATAATGGAAACTTTCAGAAAATTGGTCTTGATGGAATAAATGTTTTTACTGTGTATGCATACGATGGACGTATCTACGCTGGAACTGAAAATGGTATCTATAGAAGTGATGGTAATGGACTCAATTGGGAACTATTTAATACAGGTATTAACTCTAGTGAAATAAGGGCATTTTCGAATAATTCTGACTTTATATTTTCTGGTGGTAAAGGTGGTAATGGAGTATTCAAAAGCGATGGAACTAGCAATTGGAGCAATGTTGGTACAAATATTCCTGGTGATGTAAGTGCCATGTTATTTAGTGATGGGAGACTATATGTTGGTACAGAAGATAACGGTATTTATGTAACTTCTGATCTATAAGTTGAATAATGATTTTTATTTGTTTTTTGATAGATCAAAATTAAATCTGGTTTAATATAGCATTGGCGATGATACTTCCAAAAGCGATTGGTTATTAACGAGGTTTTTTATAATAGGAAATAAGTCATTATCTAATTTTTTGCGATACCGGCTTTTACTTTCACGCTTAAATTGATTTGTCTATTCAGCTATTGAATTATCGAGTAATGCTTCCTTATGATATTCTAACGCACTATCGATCCTCTTCTTGTGTCAATGAATAAATGCAGATTAGTGTTTAAAACGAATGATAAGCCAATGATCTCAATACACACCCTTATAACCTCTATGATAAGTATGATGAGGTTTTGTGTTGCTACAGTGGTTGTAAGGTAGCTTTATGAGCCTGATAGTAATTCCACCAGGCAGCGCCGAATTGAAAAAGAGGTTTGAAAGATTCTGCAATGATCCTTAATCCTTGGGTTGTGAATGTTCTTTTGGATCGGAAATTGAGTGTCAACATAGATTCGTTTATTCTATATCATTACTTAACTTTTTATATATGGAAATATTTCTATGGATCATCGTCTAATATCGTTGATAAAACGTTGTGTTGATTGTCGACAAATGAGTCTATCCTATGATAGAAGCCAATTTTTATGTCAGAATTGTGGAAGAACTTACTGTCTAGATAAAGACGGTATATTGCAAGCGATGCCCAGGCAAGAATCTAACAGTACTTTGGCATTTTATAATACTCCTTTCTATAAAAAGTGGCAGACTATTTGGGAGGAGATGATTGATGATTGGGTGATTTATAAAAATTCGCTTTACCGTTACTTTTCGATGAGTGGTCATCGAAAAATAACAAAATATCTCAGTTCTTTAAACCAAACTGATGATATCATTGTAGAATTGGGTTGTGGAGGTGGTCAGTTATATAAGGTTTATTCTCATCAGCCTGTTTTTGGTGTCGATCATAATCTCCATTTTTTACGTTTATTGAAAAAACAATATCCTCAAGTCACTTGTATTCAGGCAGATATGATCAATACACCGTTTGCAGATGGCTCGGTGAATTATACAGTGAGTATTCATACTCTAGAGCATCTCTATTATATTGCAGAAGCCATGGAAGAAATCGTTCGTATTCTGAAACCAGAAGGACGATTATTATTTAGTATTCCTACTGAAGGCGGGATCGGTTGGGCATTAGGTCGTTATTTCATTACTAAACCTGCTTTAAAAAATAAGTATCAGATTGATGCCATTAAAGTAATGGAAATTGAACATATTAATGATGCAAAACGTGTACTTAGATTTATTAATTTTTATTTAAATTTAGAAAAAAAATCTTTTTCACCTTTTAATTTTTTACCTCTTCTTGGTATCAATCATGCAATCAATGGTATCGCAAAAAAAGATGATAAAAATTAAAGAGCTAATCTTATTTTTTAAAAAACCTGGATATTTATGGACTACTTTATTTTTGATGCTTTTTTTAGGGATTTTTTTACAATCCCATATGTATATCAGTCATGATGTTAGTTGGCATTTACTAGCAGCTGAACGCCTTTTAAAAGGTGGTACTTATCAGAATAACTTTGTTGATATTAATCCTCCTGCTATTTTATATATATTATTTCCTGTTATTTGGTTAAAGCATCTCACAGGGTTAGGTGAAGTTGTTCTGCTTCATATCTATCTATTTAGCTTGGCATTGATGAGTTTGATAGTGTCTTATTTTCAAGTTATTAAACAAGGCCTTATTAAAAGTGTAAATCGTCATGTGCTTATTATTACACTGGCTTTTATTTTGTTAATTATGCCAGCTGATGAATTTGGTCAAAGAGATCATTTGGTACTCATTTTTATTTTCCCTTATCTAATTAATATTATTAATTATGAGCCAAGGAAAAAGAAACACTCTATTGGTGATCTTTTGATAGGTCTGTTGGCAGGAATAGGTATTACGATCAATATAGAATATTTTTTTCTAATCATCGCTTTAGAAAGCTACTTGGTGATTCGGAATCGTTTGCAATACCAGTGGTTTCGGCTTGATAATATGACGATTTTATTATTATTTGTAATATACATAAGTACCCTTTTTACTTTTACTCGCGATTATATTCATTTTGTCCTCCCTTTGGTTAGTTTTCTTTTTTTATCTGCCTATAATCAAAGTTGGACTAATATGCTGGTTGCATTTCCTACACTGTCTCTATTTTTTACAATATTAGTAATTTTATATTATCAACATATAGTAAAACTGAATAGAACTATTCCTGTATTTTTGATATCAGGATTTATTTTTTTTATTCAATTTATTGTAACGCGAAAATTATGGTACTACCATCAATTAGGTACGTGGGCAATGATTTTATTATTGTTGGGACAATTATTGTGTGATATTGATTGGAAGTCTAAATGGAATATGATCCCTGCTTGGACTGTATTTTTATCAACGATCACATTACTTTTTTATTCTATAATGAGCTTGGTGAAAGCAAACTGGATAGACACTAGTACTAGTAATAATCCCAACCCTCTGTCTACATTAACTAATGACACTAGACTCTATGCTAGTCATACATCCCTATATGTATTTACTACTTTGATGTGGCCAGCAAGGTTAATTTATTATGTTCCGATTAACTATGCATCAAGATTCGGTGCTTTGTGGATGATTCCCGGTATCGTAGCATTATCAAATCAAATACTCTTACCTGTGCAGAAGAAAAAACTTATTGCAGCTAAACAATTTCAATTAAAGGCAGTGACCGAAGATTTTATTCAATATCAGCCAAAGTGGGTTTATGTAGATGTTAATTTAGATAAACCCTATATACAGGATCATCATTTTGATTACATTAATTTCTTTAGTCAGAATCTTTGTTTTAAACGCATTTGGAAAAATTATCATTATGTTAAAAGCATGTGGGGTTATGCTATTTATCGAAAAAGTCAAAAGACATTGTCCTGCTCTTATCCTCTTTTGTAGCTAATCTATTGTGGTAGGTTATACCTTGTAGTGAAATGATAGAATTAGGATGCTGCTTCCTCTGTTATTGGTAGCTTGCAAATAGTGTATCAAGTTCTGTTTTGTTAATATCGGTTGTTAGTACAGCATGACCTATTCCTTTTAGCATGACAAAGTAGAGTTGATTTTGTATCACTTTTTTGTCGCTCCATAAGCTTGACAGTAATGTTTTACATTTTGTTTTGTCAGGTAGTCGACTGGGCATTTGAATTTTTAGAAAAATCTCCTCAATGCGTTGTAATTCTTCTTTATTAAGCCAGTTTTTTCTTGCCGAGAGTGTTGATGCCATTAAAATTCCTAGTGCCACAGCTTCACCATGTAGCCATTCTGAATAGTTTAGATTCTGCTCAATAGCATGCCCGAAGGTATGGCCTAGATTTAAAAGTGCGCGCGCTCCTGTTTTTTCTTTTTCATCAAGGGTTACTATGTCGCATTTAATCTGGCATGAGCGTTTAAGTGTTTGGATAATAGTACCAGTATCTTTTTTAAGTAATGCATCGATGTGTTGTTCAAGCCACTCAAAAAACGCAGCGTCTTTAATTAATGCGTGTTTGATAATTTCAGAGAGGCCGGCGCGATATTCACGGTCAGGCAGGGTCAATAGTGTATCGACGTCTATGATTACAGCAATCGGTTGATGGAAAGCACCAATAAGATTTTTTCCTAAAGGATGATTAATCGCTGTTTTTCCACCAATGGAGGCATCAGTTTGTGCTAACAATGTAGTCGGAACTTGAATAAACTGGATGCCTCGTTGATAGCAGGCGGCTGCAAAGCCTACCATGTCGCCAACTACGCCACCTCCTAGCGCGATTAATGTAGCGTCACGATGGTAATGGTTTTCAGCTAATGCATTCCATAATTTTTCGACTTGTTGAAGCGTTTTATAATGTTCTCCATCGGGTAATAGGAAGTGCTGGTATTGAAAGCCTTCTAAGGCCTGTTCAATAGGGCTCAAATATAATTTAGCCACAGTCGTATTGCTCACCACCATCACTTGCTGAGTGTCTATAAACTCTGCCAACCACTCCGATTGTTTTATAAGCCCTTGTCCAATGATTAATGGATATTTACCATTTGAATGTTTAACGATCAGTCTTTTTTCGATAGCTATGTTCATAGTGTTTAAGATTATACATTTAAGTGGGTTCTGATTCTAAAATAAATAAATTAGAACAATTTCAAAGGCTTATGTCTTGAACTTTAGAAGGAACTGGTTACAATAGTGCCCGATAGCAAAGCCCTAGTGTTGCGTATGGATGCGCTATGTTCCAAAGGAGAGGGTTCCTGTATAGGGAGCTGCCCCTGGTTACACTAGGCTTTGCCTATCACCCTTTCATTTGCTGAATAATTATTTTGGCGACTTCAAGTGGTGTCTTGTTGTCTGTGTTGATCGTGAAATTAGCAAGTGACTCATAAATAACTCGGCGACTTTTGTTAAGAGTATCGAGTTTTTTTTTAATATCTGCTTGATTGAGTAAAGGGCGTAGGCCTTTTTTTTGCTGAACGCGCTTAACCTGGATATTAAGAGATACTTTTAAATAAATAATCGTTCCATTTGATGATAAATGATGACGATTTTTTTCCATTAAGATGCTGCCACCGCCTGTCCCTATAATAACATTGTGTAACTGTGTCAGTTTAGCGATGATATCACTTTCTCTTTGGCGAAAACCTGACTCCGTTTCTTTTTCAAAAATCCAGGAGATACTTACACCCGTACGTTTCTCTATTTCAGCATCAGAGTCAATAAATGGTGTCCCAGTTAGTTTTTCTAACTGTTTACCGACACTGGATTTACCAGAGCCCATAGGGCCGATAAGATAGATATTTTTTTTAAGCATGATACTAGTTAGTTTAGCATCTCTTATGTTAAAATATGACTTGATTGCTTTATGTTTCTTTAAGAAGATTTTTTGGAAAAATCGATTGAATTGAAAATGCTTAGATAAGGGTATCTAACCTGAGGTATTATCAGATTGAAAAAGGAATTTTTTCATCGATTTATTTCCCGTTTTTTATTTGTATGCTTGAGTTTGCTAATTACCATGGCCCTTCTCATGGCGGTGTTTTATATTTATGCTCAGTGGCAACTTCCAAGTGTTGATCTTTTGCGTGATGTGCATATGCAGGTACCGTTGCGTGTTTATTCTAGAGAAGGTCAGTTAATTGCGGAGTTTGGGAGTAAAAAGCGTACCCCTATTACTTTATCCCAAGTACCTAAACCTTTAATTCAAGCAGTATTAGCGGTTGAGGATGCCCGTTTTTATCAGCACCCTGGAGTGGATTTCATTGGCTTAGTACGTGCTGCTAGGGCAGTAGTAGCTTCAGGGCGTAAAGTACAAGGTGCTAGTACGATTACTATGCAGGTAGCCCGTAATTTCTTTTTAACAAAAAAGAAAACCTACGCGCGTAAAATAAAGGAAATTTTATTAGCATTAAAAATTGATAAAACATTTTCAAAAGATAAAATACTGACTCTCTATTTAAATAAAGTCTATTTTGGTCATCGTGCCTATGGTGTGGCTGCTGCGGCACAGATATACTATGATAGGAAACTAGATGAGTTAAGCTTGTCGCAAATAGCGATGTTAGCAGGATTGCCACAGGCTCCTTCACGCAATAATCCTCTAAACAACCCTAAAAGCGCGTTAAAACGCCGAAACCATGTTTTAGCACGCATGTTGGAGGTAGGTTTTATTAGCCCACAACAATATCAGATAGCGACTCGAGCACCATTAACAGCACACTATCATGGACAAGGTATTCAGGTGAGTGCTCCTTATATTGCAGAAATGGTCCGAGAAGTCATGGTGTCCGAATATGGACAGAGCGCTTATGATCGAGGTCTTGTTGTGGTAACAACCTTATCATCGCGTTGGCAAAAGCAGGCTATTCAGGCTTTACAGAATGGTTTAATTGCTTACTCAGAGCGGCATGGTTATCATGCGCCATCAAAAAATTTAGGCTCGCCTACTGATAACAGTCGTGTAGAATGGCGCCCTGTATTAAGCAAACTCAGTTATACTCATTTATTACAACCTGCTGCTGTTTTGGAAATAAACGATCAGACTGCGGATATTTTAATGATAAACGGCGATGTGGTTAAGTTGCCTTGGACAGGTATGTCATGGGCTCGTCCTGCCTATCGTGAAAGCCTTGTTGGACCGCTACCAAAACAGGCAAGTGATATTGTCAAACCAGGGGATGTCATTTGGGTTTTAAAAACAAGAAAAGGATGGCGTTTGTCACAAATTCCCAGTATTCAAGGTGCTATTGTTTCAATAGATCCCAAAAATGGGGCTATTCTTGCATTGTCTGGAGGATTTGATTACGAGTTAAGTTCTTTTAATCGTGCAACACAAGCGATGCGGCAATCTGGTTCAAACTTTAAACCATTTCTTTATTCAGCTGCCTTGGCAAAAGGATTCACATTAGCCAGTATTATTAATGATGCACCAGTTGTGATGCAAGATTCAGGTGAAAATCAACTGTGGCGACCTAAGAACGATACTCTTCATTTTTACGGGCCCACTCGTTTGCGTGAAGGATTAGTGCATTCGCGTAACTTAGTGTCTATTCGTTTATTACAAGCGATAGGGATTCCTTATGCAGATCGGTATATACAACGTTTTGGGTTTGATAGTATGAATTTGCCAAAAACCTTATCGTTAGCTCTGGGTTCTGGCTTGGTATCGCCGCTACAGATTGCTGCAGGTTATGCTGTATTTGCTAATGGTGGTTATAGGGTGCCCCCTTATTTTATCCAGAAAGTATTTGATATCAGTAGTGATAAGATATTATTTACTGCAAGTCCACCTATGGCATGTCAGATGTGTTACTCAAAAACTCAACAAAAAACTCAAGTATTTCCTCAGCCAATAGCGCAGCGTGTGATTACACCACAGAATGCTTATTTGCTTACAAAAGCAATGCAGGGGGTCATTCAACACGGAACAGGGCGTGCAGTGAAAATATTAAAGCGTTCTGATCTTGCCGGTAAAACAGGCACCACTAACGATAAGGTGGATGCCTGGTTTTCTGGATTTAATGGTAATATGGTGACCACAGTTTGGGTTGGATTTGATGATTCGAAGTCAATATATGAATATGGAGCACAAGCAGCCTTGCCCATTTGGGTTCAATATATGCGCCAAGCGTTGAAAGGGATGCCAGAGAGCACCATGTCAGAGCCACCGGATATGATTACAGTCCGTATTGATCCTCATAGTGGTCTGTTAGCATCACCAAATCAGAGCAATTCAATTTTTGAAATTTTTCGCAAACAATATCGACCTATAATATGGGCTTCATCAAGTCACTCAAATCGTTCTTTCTCAGAAACTACTTATGGTATGCATTCTAATAATGAGCCTTTATTCTAAAGGTAGCTTAACGCAATACCCAAGAAAACAATTAGCCCGAACCAATGATTGTTTAAAAAAGCTTGAAAATAGGCTTGTGGCTGACGTAGTGCAGTTAATCGTTGATTATTTAGAAATATAAGAGATGCTATAATAAGACTGATGAAATAAACCCCGTGTATTTTTAATGCATAACCTATAGCGGCTAAAGAGAAAAGAATGGTGATTTGTAGTAAGCCGATGATCATTCGGTCATAGGATCCAAATAAAATAGCGGTTGATTTTAATTTAATTTTTTCATCATCGGTACGATCTGTCATCGCATATTCCGTATCGTAGGTCATAGTCCACAGTACATTAGTTGCAAACAACCACCAAGCAATACGGGGAATATGATCCATTACTGCTGCAAATGCCATAGGAATACTCCAAGAGAAAGCAACACCTAAAATAAACTGTGGCCAATGCGTTAATCGTTTAGTAAAGGGATAGAAAATAGTGAGTAGTGCAGCAACGATAGCTAATTTAATGGTTAATATATTTAAAAAATAAACTAATATGAATGCAAAGATATATAGAATGGTAAATAGAATAATAGCTGAATGTAAGCTGAGTTTTTTCGCCGTTAATGGGCGTGTTTTTGTACGCGTCACATAGCAATCAAAATTACGATCAGTAATGTCATTAATAACACAGCCTGCTGCACGCATAATCACAACGCCCATTAAAAAAATGCCTAATATCGTAAGATTGGGTACCCCTTTTGCCGCGATCCATAATGCCCATAAAGTTGGCCATAATAGAAGAAAAATCCCAATTGGTTTGTCAAACCTCATGAGAATAAAAAAATTACGTGGATAATTAAGGCTTAGGTTTCGTATAGGCATCTGGCATAAAAATTTCAGTAATTAAGAGGGGTTGGTTTTGAAAGTATAAAACAGATCGGCGTGCCCAAGCATTTGTGTGTGCTGCAGTTATTATGGGTGTTAAAGTAGGGCAGTAATTTTGCTCTTTATTGAGCAAACAATAGGTAAATGATTGACGTTTTAAGCTAGAATCTTTAAAAATAAGATCGCCTAAGGGTTGAATGCCAAGCCCTGAGAGAGTATTTTTGGTAGCTTTAATCGTCGATTTTGGGAAAATAACACGTGCAGAAACCCATAATCTATTCTTATAGCAGTGTTCGATACGACGTACCCAAGTGGGCTCTTGTGCTTCTAAATTAAGGATCTGGCGCTCATCTGAGTTTGCACTACCCCAGTTAGCAAATAGCAACCGGAAGATCATTTTGCCATCACTCATATTACGTAGACGATTCGTTAAGGAGCCTGTAGAACTGATCAGGTTCCATGCAAAAACGGACATTTGAGAGCGCGCGGCTTCTGCGTTGATCCAGGTAACCGGCGTCATAGATGCATTCTTTATCATGACAAAAGCATACGAGGATGTCTCTTTGCTTGCAAGCTCAATACTCGCTTATAGTGTTTAAAAACTTTGCTAGATCCCCGCAAGTTTTTATTGGGTCACAATAACTTTTGTACCTATTTTAAGAAAATTTTTATTTAACCACTTAGCATCCTCATGAAAAAGACGGATACACCCATGGCTGGCATGAAAACCAGGTAAGGTGGAACCATGTAATGCATAGCCTTTGTAATAATGCATGCAGTAAGGCATGGGAGCGCCTCCTTTGGTCTTGATAGGGTACTTAGAAGAGACACATTCTGCGCCTTGTTTACGATAAATTTTATGATGACCAGTGGCTGTTGAACAAGAACGGTTAACATCTTTACACCAGTTTTTACCACCTGAAATAGGCCCCCAGTGGACTAGATTCCCTGCTTCGTTGTAAGCACCAAAGGCATGCTGGCTCAATTTTACAACCAGAATGCGTTTACCGTGAGTTGCCCTGTGTTTGGGGAACGGTGATAATTCCATAGGGTTAATGTAGTGTAAATTGCTTGGAACAACAATCCAGTTGCGACGACCTAGAGTAACATTAGTGCGATTCAAACGTTTAACAATATCTCGCTGATGCTGATTAGGAAATAGTGTTTCCCATGTATCTCCTGGATGTATTTTAATACATTGAAATCCAGGGCGTTGGCACAAATGTGCTCCGTAGTACTGACTCGATGATCGTGAGTTAGCAGACTCTGCTATAGTGAGAGATCCCAATATGCCAAGGCTCAGTAATAGTATTGTTTTCATCATAGCTTAGCTCCTTTTCGTTCTACAAAAAATACCCATTTAGTGTGTAAAGGGTGATTGAGACTCTTTTGACTATTTACTACCATAACTTAATGTTTCCTTAAGGTTATCTCAATATACTACTCTAATTGTAAGACAAAAGGACTAAAAATCATTTTAAGTAGAGTCGAGCCAGGAAGGTTGAAGTTGATATGTCGTCAATATTTATAGAAACTATCTCAAAAGCCATTAGTGACTATCGTCAGCTATTAAAACGCTATCTGCCGCATGCTGATCGCATGATGAAGTTAATAGAGCTAGGTTTAAAGCAACCGAACTATAAAAATGAAATCATGCTCTACCGTACTGCTCAGCGTATCATACAGGATATTGAAACTAACCTAGATCATGCCTCGACGAGTTATTATGCTTATTCTGGTATCAACAGCTTTGGTCGTTATTTAAAGGAATTTCTTTCTAACTATACTATAGAATCAAATCGTGTCATACACTGTACACAAAAAGCTTCTCGTGCATTACTGGACTCTATACAGTTAATGGGTCTTACTGCAAATCAATTGACCCCTGAGATTTTAGAAAAAATTAATGAAAACAGTCGCATTGTGGCATGCTATGGTTCAAAAGAGCAATGTAAGCTCTATAAGAATTATTTAGAGCGTTGCTATCGTGAGCATGGGGATTTTTTTGACTCCCCACTATGTTACTTTAAAAAACAAACCCTATATCCTGGTAAAATTTCTGAAGCTGCTTAACTCACTTATTATTTTAGACAGCCTCTTTATGAAGGCTGCATAAAGTTGATACAGTATTTTTTAGTAATAAAGAGATCAGAGCTTTGTTAAACTATTTTATTGATTTAAAATATTATTCAATGCTTTTTCAATATTTTGATATTTGAAATTAAAATGAGCTTTTTTAAGGTTTCCCGGATATATTTTTTGATTTGCCAATAGTAGTTCTTTACCCATTTGACCCAAAAAAAATTTAATAAAAAATTGAGGAATATAAAGAAAGCACGGTCTATTACAGAATTTAGCCAGTGTTTTAGCAAATATCCATTGAGTGCAGGGTTGAGGGGAAGTTATATTATAAACGAGCTTAGGCTTATCTAGCGACATAATAAATAGTATAGCTTGACAAAGATCATGAATGTGGATCCAACTTAAGCTTGCTTTTTTGTCACCCATTATTGTACCAAGGCCCAACTTAAATACAGGCACTATTTTGTTCAGCATTCCACCCATTTTACCAAGCACAACACCGAAGCGTAAACAGGTAACTGAAGCATTGTATGCGGTTGCTTTTTGTGCACAAGCCTCCCATTGTGTGATTAAATCTTTTGAGAAGCGTGTTTTTGATGAGCTCATATAATGATCTTCAGTTTGAATCTCTTGGCTGTTTGGATAAAAGCCAATAGCACTTGCATTTAACAGCCTAGGTTTTATTTCAGAAGGATAATTTTTAATAAATCTGACTATTGCATTGGTAGGGTTAAGACGACTTTGTAGTAATTCTTGTTTTACTTTTTTAGACCATCTTCGATTAGCAATATTCTGCCCGCAAAGGTTAACGATAATGTCGACTTTAAAATCAGTTGAGAGCACTGTTCCATCCCAATAATGAGTATGGATTGGTTTGTCCGATTTTTTAAAAGAGCGACTTAATATTGTAATATTATGGCCCTTTTGGGCTAAAAAACTGGCAAGGTAATGACCGATGAAGCCACTTCCTCCTGCAATGAGTAGGTTCATAGTTCTTTTTCAAGACCAATGCAATGGGTGATTTCACCATGCTCATCTTTTACGGGATAGATGGCAAATTCATTTAAGAATTTTTCACCATTCTTACGATAATTGATCATTTTGATTGTGATCGCTTCGCGCTTTCTTATAGCGATAGCCAGTTTTTTTAAAGCTTCTGGATCTGTGTCTTTGCCTTGCATAAAACGACAATTTTTTCCAATAATTTCATCATAATCATATCCGCTCATTTTTAGGAAAAACTTATTGGCATAGATGATAGGATCATCTTCTTGTTGGCAGTTTGTAATAAGAATCCCTTGTGGTAGAGAATCTAAGCTACGTTTCAATAAGTCTAATTGTTTTTCACTAGAAAGATGATCCATGCGAGCTACTCCTTTAGTGGTTTGGGTAACATTTTGTTGTTGATAATCCACCATCAATACGAAAGACTTCTCCAGTCATCCAATTATTTTCTGGATTTAACAACCATACAAGCATTCTGGCGATATCATCAGGCTTACCAAGACGGTTAAGTCCATGTAACGAAAGAGAGAGTGTTCTACCTTGCTCACTTTTAGTAATAGGAGTTGATAGATTTGATTGAATTAATCCAGGAGCAATCACATTGCTGCGGATATTTTGTTTTGCATAACTAGCAGCTATTGATTTCGATAAACCTTCAACACCTGCTTTTGCCGCCGCAATGGCTTCGTGGTTTGGAAGTCCTAAATGGGCTGCAGCAGTAGAAAAAAAGATCAAACTACAGTCTTTTTTAACCAATCTTGTTGTTGCATGTGCGATGTTAAATGCTGTAGTTAGATTAATCTCAATAGTGTGTTGCCAGTCAGAATCTGTTAATATCGCAGCTGATTTGAGCATAATGTTGCCACAGAAATTAATTACAGCATCAATATCATGTTTTGTGATGATAGATTCAAAGCATGTATTCACTTCTTCGTGTTGGCAGGGGTTACAACTGTAGCATTCATACTGATTTTGAATATCAGCAGGCAGTTTCGTTGTATCACGTGTGAGTAATACTAAGGTTTGATGAGATTCTAAAAGTGCTATTGTCGCTTTAGCAATATCCGAATTAGCACCGACAAATACAATTGACCCCATAGTAAAATCCTTTTAGTGTGATACACATTCTATGTGTCATACTGCAATAAATGATATCATAATGCAGATTGTAATGGATATGCTCAAGGGCTTTGTGTGTATATAAAGCATCGCCTGGCATCTTAGCTACAATATTTCCCTCTTTTTGCAGGAAGCGAGATTGAGTTCAAAAAAAGTCATTCACTGGTTTCGACAGGATTTACGCCTAAGTGATAATCCCAGTTTATTCGCCGCTGCAAAACAAGGCTCTCTATTGCCACTGTTTATTCTTGATCGTGTAAATTGTGGTCGTACTCTTTTAGGGGCAGCTAGTGGTTGTTGGTTACATCACGCCTTGATTGATTTAAAGGCAAGATTGCATAATAAACTGCTTATTAAATCAGGAGATCCTCTGTCAATTATTATGAGTTTGATTAAAAAATATAATATTGATGAAATACACTGGAATCGCTGCTATGAGCCATGGCAAATAAAACGTGATAAAGCACTGAAATCAGCGTTACGCAAGCTTGATGTAATCGTAGTAACGTACAATAGTGCGTTACTATGGGAGCCTTGGGAGATTAAGAAAAAAGACGGTAGCCACTATAAAGTATTTACGCCCTTCTACCAAAAAGGCTGCTTACAAATTATACCGCCGCGCAAACCACTCGCAAAACCCAAAAAAATAACCTACCTGACTCATAAGGAACGATCGACATCCGTAGCGTCACTGCAGTTGTTGCCAAATGCTAGGTGGGCAAAAACCATGATGTCTTATTGGAAGGTGGGTGAGTTGGCTGCAATGAAGCGCTTTAGAGCGTTTATAAAGAAAGGCTTAGCAGACTACCGTGTTGGTCGAGATTTTCCAGCCAGTCAAAAAGTATCCTGTCTATCCCCTCATTTGCATTGGGGAGAGATTTCACCGCATCAAATCTGGGATCAGATAAAGAAATTGACCCAAAATAAGAATACAAAAAGTTTTCTAAGTGAGTTAGGTTGGCGGGAGTTTTCATACTATCTTTTATATTACTACCCAAGCTTACCGCATAAAAATTTGCAGAACAAATTTGATACTTTTCCATGGCGAAAAAGTAAAAAAAAGCTCACTGCCTGGCAAC
Source organism: Coxiellaceae bacterium (assembly GCA_965214015.1). Lineage (GTDB taxonomy): Bacteria > Pseudomonadota > Gammaproteobacteria > Coxiellales > Coxiellaceae > CBDCAS01. The sequence continues at coordinate 67,456 of CBDCAS010000017.1, read as the reverse complement.
GTGGTATGACAGGGTATCCCATAGTAGATGCTGGGATGCGTGAACTATGGCAAACCGGTATTATGCATAATCGAGTGCGCATGATTGTGGCGTCATTTTTAGTGAAAAATTTATCGATTCACTGGCGTGAAGGAGCAGCATGGTTTTGGGATTGCTTAGTGGATGCCGACTTGGCTAGTAATAGTGCCAGTTGGCAATGGGTAGCAGGTTGTGGAGCCGATGCAGCTCCCTTTTTTCGGATCTTTAATCCCATTACCCAAGGTAAAAAATTTGATCCAGGCGGTGATTACACGAGAGAATATGTGCCAGAGCTCTCTAAATTGCCTGATAAATACTTATTTTCTCCTTGGGAAGCGCCTGAGGATATTTTAAAGAAAGCAGGGATTCAACTGGGAGCGACCTATCCTGAACCTATTGTTGATTTAATGTTATCGAGGCAGCATGCGCTTGATGCTTATCAACTGCTAAAGAACCCGTAGCCAGAAAACTATTAGAGTAGAAAATAGGCTGATTAATTGGCTAAGTCGTTATTTAGGATCGCTACGGTTTTGTATTGCAAGGACTCTTCTGTTTTCTTAACGAGAAAAACTCCAATATTATTAAAAGAGAGATACATATTGTTACAACTTGATATTCAAATTTAATATTTTGTTAGGTGAAATTATGTATTATTTAACTTGTGTAATATCTAACATGTAAAAAGGAAGACTAAGTATGACTGCTTCTTTAGAAAAAATGCGAAAACTCGAACTAGATGCTCAAAATGATTCTTTCTTAAAAGAATATGAGAGCTTATCAAAAGCATTACAGTCTATTAAAGCGCAGAATAATAGTAAAAAAAATTTAGTATTCTTAGCTGGTCAAGTCATGCAAACAGTTTGGCAACAGCACAAGGTAAATTATGATAATACGCAGCTTATAGAAGTATTAAATCAAACAAAGAATTTGTTGGATAGCGGTAATACCCTTGGTCAAAAAGAATTAGATCACTACAATGACCTAATAGAATCTATTTCTTACGGACAAGAAAATACATTTAAAATGGTAGCTAGTGATGTTATTGGAGTAGTAGGTATAGTCGCTGGTTTTACTTTGATGTTTCTTAGTTGTGGCTTCATTTCTCCTATATTTGCTTTTGCTGTCGTTCCTTTAATGCTGTATGCAGCAAAGATCAGTGATTTTTTAGAACAATCAGGACAGGAGAAAGGGGTTAAAAAAGCCATGAGAGAATTTCTTAACTGCACAAAGAGTGCTAATACTAAAAGCAATACTAATAGATGTCAAAGTTCATCTCCTCCTAGTTATCAGCAGGTAGTTTTCCAACCTGATATCTTCCTTCCTCCTCCTAGTTATGAGCAAGCAACTGTTGACAGTTCCAATATAACTGCCCCGCCCTCTATCTAGTCTCACTATCATTGCTGGCGATTCTAGCGGCTAAATTAGGGGGAGTGCTATTATCGCACAGTGTTTATAATTGCTTGGTGGCTATGGGTGGGCTCGAACCACCGACTTCAGCATTATGAATGCTGCGCTCTAACCGACTGAGCTACATAGCCATAGGGTGTTATTTTAGTTCAAAGATTCTGAAAGCTTTGTATAAACTTGTCAAGATAAGACTGCATGATTATGTATTAAAGCGAAATAAAACAATATCGCCATCTTGGACTCTATACTCTTTGCCTTCAGAGCGCCATCGACCGGCTTCTTTTGCGCCTTGTTCGCCATGGTGTTGAATATAATCGTCATAGCTGACAACTTCGGCACGAATAAATCCTTGCTCGAAATCACTATGAATTACGCCAGCAGCCTGCGGTGCTGTGGCTCCTTGAGCAATGGTCCAAGCATGGGTTTCTTTAGGGCCTGCTGTGAAAAACGTTTCTAAACCCAACAATTGGTAACTTGCATAAATTAAGCGATTTAGCCCAGGTTGCTCTAAACCCATGCTCTCTAAAAAGGCTGCCTGCTCTGTATTATCTAAAACCAGTAGTTCAGACTCTATAGCAGCACAGATCGGGACTACACGGGTTCCTTCTTCTTTTGCTAATTTACAGACAGAATCTAGATAGGAATTATTCTGAAAGCCTTCTTCTGCGACATTAGCGACATACAAAATTGGCTTCTCTGTAAGTAGTTGATAGGGCTTTAGAAATTCGCGCTCTTCCAGTGGCAAGTTGCGAATGGAGTGCCCTTGATCTAAATGGGCTTTGGCATGTTCTAATATACGGTATTTTTTGAGTGCTGCTTTATTGCCGCTACGGGTATCTTTAGCCGTTTTGACGAGTGCTTTTTCAATCGATTCTAAGTCAGCGAGTGCAAATTCAGTATGGATTACTTCAATGTCTGCTATAGGATCCACTCGGCCCGCTACGTGCACTACATCAGTGTCCTCAAAACAACGGACTACATGAATGATTGCTTGTGTATTACGGATGTTCGCTAAAAATTGATTACCTAGTCCCTCACCTTTTGAGGCGCCTGCTACTAAGCCTGCAATATCAACAAATTGGGTAGTGGCAGAGATAATTGCTTGGGATTGGGCAATAGCTGCAATATTTTTCAACCTTTCATCAGGAACAGAGACTATGCCGACATTAGGTTCGATAGTACAAAATGGATAGTTCGATGCAGCAATACTCGCTTGAGTCAATGCATTAAATAAAGTGGATTTTCCAACGTTAGGTAAGCCCACGATTCCACAACGTAACATAGTGTATTCCTTTTATTCGATCAATGACATTGAATAGAAATTAGTCCTTATGTAAAGCACGGCAAGCTTTGTCAATATCACCCAGCACCAAATTGGGGAGAATACTTAAACCAGCCGCAATAGATTGGCTTATTTTGTCATGCTCTGCTGGTGAAGGAGTCGCTAATACATAAGGAGTTACTCGGTCTTTAGAGCCTGGATGACCAATACCAAGGCGTAGACGATAAAAATCATGACTTTTTAAATGCTGAATAATATCACGTAATCCATTATGACCTCCATGTCCTCCTCCTGCTTTAATACGAATGATACCCGGCTCAAAATCGAGCTCATCGTGGATTATTAAAATTGATTCAGGCCTAATTTTGTAAAAGTGGGCAAAGGACAAAACGGATTGTCCGCTATCATTCATATAAGTGGTAGGTTTTAATAGCCAGCAGGAAAAATCAGCTGTTTCTATTTTGGCAATATTGCCATAGAACTTTTTTTCAGAACGCCAGGTTGCTTGATATTGTTTGGACAAAGCATCGACAAACCACATGCCGACGTTGTGACGCGTTCTCACATAATCAGGGCCTGGGTTACCTAGACCCACAATAAGCTGGATTTTAGCGAACACCGGATCCTCTTTGTCTCAATGATTAGTTCAAATAGAACTATAAAGGGGGCAGTGGGTCATAATTATTTTTTATCTTCCTTACTTTCTACTTGCTCTTGAGGCTGATTATTGTTGGCAGCTTGGGTTGCTGATTCTTCTGCACGTTCAGTTTCTTGCTGCTCAGCCTCAATGTCTTCTTGCATGACTTTGGGTAGATGACAACTCACGATCGGGTGGTCATGCTCTTCGTCTAATGTGACCTGTACTAATTCAACACCAGAAGGTAGTTGAAGATCAGAAAGGTGTTGCGTCTGATCTAATACCATTTTTGAAACGTCAATGGTGATAAATTCTGGTAGGTCAGCGGGTAAACAACGAATTTCAATATCAGCCATGCTTTTCGTTAACTGTCCCCCCTCTTTGATACCGGGTGCTTCTTTTTCACCTTCAAAGTGAAAAGGAATATTCATGGTAATTTTTTCTTTCATTTTCACACGAAGAAAGTCGACATGTAGAATTTTAGGCTTATAAGCATGCCGCTGAACGTCTTTGATGACCACACGCTCTATGTTGTCACCAAGCTTTAATTTTAAAATATGCGAAAAAACTGCTTCATTCTCGAGCGCATGAAAGATATCTTTATGCAGCATACTAATTGATTGGGGGGCTTTATCGGCTCCATAAACTATAGCAGGAATAAGATCCTGCTCACGACGCATACGGCGAGCTTCTGCCTTACCGCACTGAGTTCGCATGCGCGCTTCAAATTCAAAGGTAACACTCATCGTTTCTCTCCATTATAAGGGAGTCCAAGAACCGAGCATTGTACCGAGTCTGGAAAAAATTTCCAGCTAGAGATGATTTATAGCGTTTGATAAGGTGCTTAAGCGAACATAGAGCTCACAGATTCTTTTTGATTGACCCTGGATATAGTTTCTGCAAGAAGTTGGCTTAAAGTCACTTGGTGGATCTTAGGACAGTCTTGAGCCTCTTTTCTTAGTGGAATACTGTCACCAACGATCAATTCATCCAGTACGGATTGTTTGATATTATTGACAGCCTCTCCTGAAAGCACTGGATGTGTACAATAAGCAGCCACTGTAGCAGCACCATGTTCTTTTAGGGCACTGGCTGCTTGGCATAAAGTCCCAGCCGTATCTACAATATCATCTACAATAATGCAGTTGCGTTCTCTCACATCACCAATAACATTCATCACTTCGGCTTGATTAGGTCCAGGTCGGCGTTTATCAATAATGGCTAAATCAGAGTCTCGTAAGCTTTTAGCAATAGCACGTGCACGAACCACACCGCCTACATCAGGCGAAACCACCATAGGATTGGGGTATTCATTTTTCAATTTTTCCTCAGGTAACAGCACGCTGCTCGCATACACGTTGTCAACGGGCATACAGAAAAAACCTTGAATTTGGTCTGCATGCAGATCCACTGTAATTAAACGACTAATGCCGACAGAAGCCATCATGTCAGCTACAATTTTAGCAGTAATTGGGACTCGAGAAGAGCGAACTCGGCGATCTTGTCGTGCATAGCCATAGTAAGGGATCACCGCGGTAATCGATTGAGTAGAAGCGCGCCTAAAGGCATCGGCCATAATGACTAATTCCATGAGATGCGAGTTAGTTGGGTAACAAGTGGATTGAATAATAAAAACTTCTCGGCCGCGAACATTTTCCATAATCTCAATACGAGTTTCACCATCACTAAAAGAACCCACATTGATTTTTCCAAGTGTTACGCCTAATTGAACAGCCACTTGTTGTGCTAAATCTGGTGTCGCATTACCGCAAAAGATTTTAAAGTCTTCCAAAACGATTCCTTATAATTTGGCTGGGGTGCCAGGATTCGAACCTGGGAATGCGGAGATCAAAACCCCGTGCCTTACCGCTTGGCGACACCCCATCCTCTTACTTTAATGCCTCATATAATGGCGATCGATTAAGCCCTCTTACCACTTTCGCTTGATAGGCAGGTGGGGCTTGAGTGGCTATTCTATCGGCTTCCTCTCTGCTGTCAAACTTAGCAAATATCACACTCCCTGTCCCTGTCATACGAGCTTTTGAAAATTGTCCCATCCAGTTAAGTGCTTCTGCAATATCAGGATAGTCAAGGCATGCTAGCTTTTCAAAGTCATTCTGTCCTTGATCGATATGAGAGTGATCTATTTTGAGTGCCTTGTGCCCAGGTGTCAATCGAGGGTCACTAAATAAAGAGCTTGTTTTAATAGAGATCTGAGGCACCAATAACAGATACCAAGGCTCTGGCAAAACCATCGGTGTTAATTGATCGCCTATTCCTTCAGCCCATGCTGCATGACCGTAAATAAAGATGGGTACATCAGCACCTAAGGTAGATCCGAGTGTCAATAAATTGTCAGTGTTTAAAGAGGTTTGCCATAATTGATTTAATGCCAATAATGTCGTAGCAGCATTGGAGCTGCCACCACCCACACCAGCGCCTATTGGCAATATTTTCTTTAGTTTAATATCAGCACCTAAGAGACAAGTTGTTGCTTTTTGTAAACTATACGCTGCTTTTAGTACCAGGTTATCGGAGTTAGCTATACTTGTCTTATTAGCGCTTAATCGAATAACACTATCAGAGCGCAACCGAAAATCTAATGTGTCACACCAATTAATAAATTGAAATACGGTTTGAATATTGTGATAGCCATCATCGCGGCGATCTAAAATATGTAAAAACAAATTAAGCTTAGCGGGTGAAGGTAGCGAAAGTGCTTTCATCTCTAGTCTCTGTTCTATGTAAGATTCCAGTGTCTGATCACTAGAGTCATTTGTAAGCCAGGACGGGTGAGTATAAGTTTTTGTGGTAAATCAGCTTGCTCTACTGTTGTATAATCACTGAATTGTATAGACCATCCATTTTGTATTAGTGAGACTAGGTGACCATAGAAATTAAATACGGGTTGATGTGTACCTGGAGCAATAGCACCACGAATCCAATAATATAAATTTCGAATAGGCAGGCTCCAGCCCATTTCATATTGAACTAATTGTTCAGGTGTTGCTGCAGCTATCGGTGGCTTTGAGCCTCCCTGTAATAGCACAGAATGGGGACGCCCCAAGATCATGAGGTTAAATAGATTAAGAGGAGAATCTACACGAATTTGATAGTAGTGGGCATTCTTTTGATGCCAAGAGTAATGCGCTAGTATCGGTTTTTGATCGGCTTTTACGATACTGAAAGCGCCGCTAGCTATAAAATGCTGGATTTTATGAATACGCCTCTGGTGCTGCTGCCACGACACATGGCTAAATTTAATATAAAGAGGTTTAGGGGGGCTTAAGCTAACGCAAGCAGTGAGCAGAAGTGCTGTGGTGATCAGCCCAGTGAGTGTCCAGAGCTTCATCCCTACAACCCCTCTTACTTTCAAAAAGATAAAGTATATCATTCTCTATAGAAGAAGGAACTTGCCTAACTAATAGAGAAGAAAAATTCTTATTTGATCTATCATGAGTCAACTGTGCTATGATCACGCTGTTATGCCATTATTCACTTACGGAATCAATCATAAAACAGCACCGATAGCGATACGAGAGCAATGGGGCTTTAACAAGACACAGGTGCTTGAGACATTGTGCCAGATGAAACATCATGGCGCCATGAATGAAGCTGTTATTTTGTCGACTTGTAATCGAACAGAAATTTACACTACTGAGACTCATGATTCTGCATTAACCTCGTGGTTAAAGGAGTGCAGACATCATGACTATCGTAAAATCAAACCACATGCTTATAGCTATCATGGGCTAGATGCCATTGAGCATGCCATGCGTGTTGCGAGTGGGTTGGATTCTATGATATTGGGTGAGCCTCAAATCTTGGGACAGATGAAACAAGCCTATCAACTGGCCTGCCAAGCGGGCACAGTAGGAGCACACTTCCAACGCTTATTTCCTTCCATTTTTTCTGCCAGCAAGAACATTCGACATAATACAGATATTGGCAAGAATGCTATATCGCTGGCCTATGTTATTTTTCAAATAGCACAGCGTATTTACACATCATTGGAAACGTGTCGCCTGTTGCTTATCGGCTCTGGTGAAATGATTGATCTTGTGGCCACTTATTTTAGCAAGCAGAAAACATTACCTTTAATCATTGCCGGACGTAATCTTGAAAGGACACAAGCATTTGCGGCTTCATATCAAGGCCATGCCATTTGTATGGGGGATATCCCACAATATATGCAATCCGTCGATATTGTAGTGTCTGCAACAGCCAGTCAGCTCCCTATTATAGGTAAGGGCATGATGGAAAGAACTTTAAAACGAAAGAAGCGACGTCCCTTATTGATGGTTGATCTAGCACTACCACGTGATATCGAGCCTGAAGTGGCGGAGCTAGAAGATATTTATTTATATAATATGGATGATCTACAGAAAGTTATTTGGCAAAATAAGAAACATCGTGAATCTGCTGCTAAACAAGCAGAAGCGATGCTTTTGCTACAAGCTGAACATTATTTCAAGCAATTACGTATTCTAAATGCTCAGGATGTGATTGCCTGTTATAGACAACAAGTAGAAGCACTGCGTGATCAGGCGCTACAAAAAGCATTAGAGGAACTAAGACGGGGAACGATGGCAGAGTGTGTGTTACAGAAAATGGCATACAGTTTGTCAAATAAGGTGATGCATCAACCTACAACAGCCCTACGTCAGGCAGCCTATGAAAATCAAACAGATTTGTTACTGCTTGCTAAAACATTATTTGGTCTTTGATGAAGAAATCTTTATTACAAAAACTCAAAAAAATATCCTACCGTTATCAAGAACTCGGTGGTATGCTCAGCGATCCTACGATTATTAATGACCAGAATCGCTTTCGCGAACTTAGCAAAGAATATGCAGGTCTTGAAGCAGTAGTTTCCTGTTTTAATACTTATGATGCTCTAGAGTCAGAAATAGAATCAGCCACAGACTTGCTTAAAGAGAGTAATTTAGAATTAAAGGAATTAGCCCAAGAAGAAATTAAGGCATTAACTTTAAAAAAAGAACAATTAGAAGATCGATTAAAAATCCTGTTACTTCCTAAAGATCCCAATGACAACAAAAATATTTTTTTAGAAATTCGTGCAGGAACAGGAGGGCATGAGGCGGCTTTATTTTCAGGTGACTTATTTCGCATGTACAGTCGCTTTGCTGAACGCAAACGATGGAGTGGAGAAATTATCTCTGAAAGTGAAGGAGAACAGGGAGGGTATAAAGAAATAATCGTTCGTATTTCAGGTGATCATGTCTATTCACAATTAAAATTTGAATCAGGAACTCATCGTGTGCAGCGTGTTCCAATGACAGAATCGCAAGGTCGTATTCATACTTCAGCCTGTACTGTTGCGGTATTACCGGAAGTCGATGAGATCGATGCCATTACAATTAATCCGTCTGATTTACGTATTGATACGTTTCGTGCCTCTGGAGCGGGTGGGCAACATGTTAATAAAACCGACTCTGCTATTCGTATTACACATCTGCCTACTGGCATGGTAGTGGAATGCCAAGATGAACGCTCGCAGCATAAAAATAAAGCACGCGCTCTCGCATTACTTAATGCAAAAATTCTAAATCAAAAACAAGAGAGGCAAACCAAAGAAATGGCCCACACACGAAAATGTCTCATTGGCAGTGGCGATCGCTCCGAGCGTATTCGTACTTATAATTTTCCACAGGGGCGTATCACTGATCACCGCATTAATTTAACCCTGTATAAATTAGACGATATTATGGAAGGTGATCTAGAGCCGGTCATAGGTCCATTGACACGCGAGCTACAAGCAGAGCTTCTTGCAGACACTGAAAATGATTAAATATCATGAAATAGACTATACTTTACCATTGAATAAAAATTTGCAAAAAATTAAGGCCATACTTTTATTGGCATGACCTTAATTGTTCTATCAAATTATTCACTACATTCAATAATAGTTTGAGTTTGTGCTGCAGCATTGATAACCGCTGCAATGCGAATGGCAGACTGAATTGCAGTTTTGGACAGCCCTTCTTTTTCCAATTTTTTTACATGGGTATCCATGCAAAATCCACAATTATTGATCGCAGAGATTGCTAAACAATAGAGCTCAAATTGTGGAATAGAGACCGGTGGTTTTGCCATGGCATTCATACGTAATTTTGCAGGTAATTGTCGATATTCAGGGTTACTTACTAGGTGTGTAAACCGATAGTAAACATTGTTCATCGCCATAATAGTACTTGCAATTTGTGCTGCAGTTTGTTGTTCTGTCGTTAATCGTGATTTTACATGATTAAAAATAAGTTTTATTAAGGGTTTGTTTTGAGTACTGTAAGCACACGATAAGGCCAATGTGTCAATGTCTTCTTGTGACAGATCGGGGGCACCTTCTGGTTCTAATACAGCCCCTAGATTTAATTTAATATCTTTTGCAAATTCGGGCATTTGCTGTCTGAATGTTTCTAAACTCATGTTCATATCCTCTGATAAGTGTTTTATGACAACGAGTAATTGAAACTACTCGTTGTCATAAATGTAATTTTTATTAATTTTGAGTCACTTGTTTTAGATCGATGGTTTCTTCGCCTTTATTCCAATTACAAGGGCAAAGTTCATCGGTTTGTAAGGCATCAAGGACACGCAGCACTTCTTTAGGATTGCGACCTACATTTAAATCAGTCACCATACTAAAACGAATAATTCCTTTTGGATCAATAATAAAAGTGGCTCGTTGAGCAACCCCTTCTTCGGTATCTAAAATACCTAAAGATTCGGTGAGCTCGCGTTTGATATCAGCCAGTAATGGATAAGGTAAATCACGTAATTCGGGTTGATGTTTACGCCATGCCCAATGTACAAACTCACTATCAGTACTACCGGCAAGTAGCTGTGCTTCTCTGTCTATAAATTCTTGGTTTAATTCACCAAAAGCAGCAAGCTCAGTGGGGCAGATGAAAGTAAAATCTTTAGGGTAGAAAAAGAGTACTAACCATTTGTTACGGTAAGTATTTTGATTAATGTTAATAAATACGTTGTCGATATTAATGTCGTCAAAGCGTAGATCAGTGGTGGCAGTTAGGTTAAATTCAGGGAGTTTTTGACCAACCTTGATTGTCATGGCATTTCCTCAATAGTTAATAGTATTAAGCCACTATAATGCGGATACTTTAATATTTAAAATATATTGTTTTTATTATTTTAATAAATTATACTTATTGATATGAATATTAGAGACCTGAGCTATGCCTTAGCACTCGCCCAATATAGACACTTTGGAAAGGCAGCTAAAATGTGCCATGTCAGTCAGCCAGCATTGAGCATACAAATACAGAAACTAGAAGAAGAGCTGGGTGTAGTGCTGTTTGAGCGCTCTCATCGTAAAATTAACGTTACTCCCATGGGGCAACGGATTTTAACGAGCATGCGAAAAGCGCTTATTGCCGTTGATGAGGTGAAACAACTGGCGCAAATGGCACAAGATCCCTTTGTGGGTGATTTTTATCTCGGTGCTTTTCCCACGTTAGCAAGCTATTATTTTCCTAAAGTGGTATTAACGTTGACTAAAGCTTTCCCTGAATTAAAACTTTTTTTACAAGAGAGTATCAGTGATGAGTTACAAGCAAGCCTGCTTGATGCCTCACTAGATGCTGCCTTTCTAGCACTGCCGATCCATTCTCCAGAATTACAAGTAGTTGAGTTATTTACAGATCCTTTTTATTTAGCTGTTTCGGCCCAACACCCTTGGGCAAAATATAAGACAGTGACCACAACGCAGTTACACCATCAAACTTTGCTGTTATTAGAAGATGGACATTGTTTACGTGAGCAAGCATTACAGTTTTGTGGACGTTCAAATTCTCATGAGTCTGCTGATTTTAGAGCGACCAGTTTGGAAACATTAAGGCAGATGGTCATTGCCAATGTGGGTATGACGCTTATTCCCAAGAGTGCCTTAAATAAAGACAAAAATATCGTTTATATTCCTTTTAAGGGTAAAACGCCCCAGCGCAAAATTGCTTTAGTCTGGCGAAAAAGCAGTACTCGTGTTGCTTGTTTAGAAAAAATAGCCACTTTATTAACTGAAAAATAATTTTTTCCAATAATTCTATTAGATAATTAACACTCTTTGTAAATTTTAATATGTTATAAACTTATAAGTCAACGTTGATTCGCCTACATTTAACATAATCAATTTATAGCAAATTATTGAGTACTTTTGCACACTTTAAAAAGTTTGGGTAAGATTCATCGTTGCTGTCAATGCACCAAACTGCTGCAAGTACAGCTTGAGCAAAACCCCAAGCACATAATTTCTGTCGATCAAATTCTAATATATTAGCCAGTAGATCAAGCCGGCGTGCCAGCACCTTTTTGGTATCCATTGTTGTTGCGATCTCAGGTATAGGATTACGCAAGAATGCCCCTATCTCGTATTCACGTTCTCCAACAATGCCTTTGGGGTCAATGGCAAGCCAAGGCTGGCGATTAGCAGAGAGAATATTAAAATGATGTAAGTCACCATGCAGTAATACAGCCTCACCCATGCTTTGATGTAGCGCCATAGCCATCTTTTTTGCTTGATCAATGAGTGCAGCAGGAAAGTCTGTTGGTAGTTTAATAGGCTGATCAAGTCGATCAAACCATAGTGCTGTAGTTTGGAATGTATATGGTCTTTCTATGGTTTTCCCTATTTTTTGCATAACATTAGCGGCAATCCTTGTTGCTTCAAGGTCATCGCCTACTGTGGTGAGCATTGCGCCAGGGGTTAATCTTTCTAAAAGTACTATGCCATTCTCACCATCGGAGTTTAGTAGGTTAACGATACCATCGCCATTCATAAATTCCAGAGCATTAATTTCATTATCAACTTCACTTGTTGGAACACAAAGCTTGATGACAATCTTTGTGCCATCCGCTTGGGTGGCTCTAGCGGTAAAACTGAGGGACTGATGCTCAAATGCCTGGCTAATTTTTATATTGAAGCGCTTTTCACATTTGGTTATCAGTGCTGGTAAGTTGGCAAGCCATGTTTTACCAGTATAACCAAAAGTATTGACAATTCTTTTCTTAAATAGGGCTGTTAGGCCTAGTTCGATCATGGTATATTTTCCACAATAGTACCCTGATGGTAAACAATTTTCCAAGTTTCATTTTCAAGCCGCCATATCGTCGCGCGTCTTGTGATTCTTGTTCCTTGTATAAGTATATAGGTGAGCAGATAGTGATTGGTAGTCATTTTCTGGCAACAAAAATCTTTTGTTTCCCATTTTTCTATTTTCCATTCATCAATGGGTTGTTGTTGGTATCTTTTAAGCAGTGTATTAATAACCTCTTCTCGATCATATATTTTGCCCGAAGCTCCTACTTCCCAAAATGATGAGGCAGTCATGTTTTCTAATGCTGCACGTGAGGTACCGTATTTGCGTCTGTGAAAGATGAGTTCATGTTGTTTGAGTACTTGCATAATAGATTGGCAATCAGGCTGTGTTGTTCTTGATGTTGGAGTTGCCTTATTTTTCATTATTGTTTGAATAACCTGAGTTCGATGAAAAGGTGTAAAGTAAGTGATTGAATAAAAGGCTCTTTCATGGTTAAGTTTCGTGCAAAAGCAGCTAATTTCAGTAAATCAAACCTTAAAAGGAAGAGCCGTATGGATAAGTTAGTCGATTTATATTGTGTTGTCGATGATTTTTGTCAATTAGTATTGCCTGAATTAGAGAAAGCTTCTTTGCCTAATTTGAGTAAAAAAAGAACTAGGTCATGCCGACTGACTCCCTCAGAAATCATGACGATTGTCATCCACTTTCATCAAAGTCATTATCGTGATTTTAAAACCTATTATATTAATTATGTAAAACAGCATTTGTATAAAGCCTTCCCTGATTTGGTCAGTTATAATCGCTTCGTTGAACTGATGCCATCCATATTGGTACTCTTGTGTTTATTAATGCATTTCCAAAGCAAAACATTAACAGGAATTTACTTTATTGACTCTACCACATTATCTGTGTGCCATCCTAAACGTTCATCATCAAATCGTGTTTTTAAAGGGCTTGCTAAAAAATAGAAATCAACTATGGGTTGGTTTTTCGGCTTTAAACTGCATTTAGTCATTAATGATAAAGGGGAAATACTGGCTTTCAAAATAACGAAAGCTAATACGGATGACCGTAAACCTGTTGATGAGTTAACACAAGGATTAGAGGGTAAATTGATAGGTGATAAAGGATATATTTCTTCTGAATTATTTAATCAATTATACCTGCGTGGTTTAAAATTCATTACACGCCTACGAAAAAATATGAAAAATAAACTGATGCCAATGATCGACAAATTATTATTACGAAAACGTGTGATTGTTGAAACCGTCATTGATCAATTAAAAAATATTAGTCAGATAGAACACTCTCGTCATCGTAGTCCTGTCAATTGTAGGGTTAACATCCTGGCTGGATTAGTCGCTTATTCTTTACAACCTAAGAAGCCTTCTTTATATTTGAATAACAATTTTTCAATCTTAGCATGAGTTAGGTCGAACTCACGTTGAATAATGAATGCTGCTCTTGCTGGTGGATCAGTCATTGGAATCTCAATAATGTGGTAGCCTAGGTCTTCATAACTCTTTCTTAGCACTTCGCCAAATTGTTTGGCTTGCTCAAAAGTCATTTTACGCTCATCGTCATTTTCATAAATTGCTTCCCAAGCTGGGAGGAAAAAGACTTGTTTGTTATATTTAAATAGATGAGCAGCATTAATGTAAGGTTTTAAATTCAATTCAAATAGTTTTGCATAACTTAGGTTATCAAGGATGCCACGATCATAGACAATGGGTCCCTGGTAATTTTCCATGTGTTTAAATTGATGGATTGATCTTGATAGCAAAAGTTCTGTGAATAATTTGGGATCACGATCCGGTACACCATTGCTATCGATAGCTCTTTGTTCTGCTAAAATATCTCTGGCAGGCTCATCAATGCACAGTAAACCTAGTTTCTTTAATTCCTTGAGAGTCGTCGATTTTCCTGCACCCATAGCGCCGGTTAATATGAAATAATTGTGTTTATAGCGTTGACTCATTGTCAGCCTCTATGTGTTTTTTTAAAATGAAGCTTCATACCGATGTGGCTTTGTACAAAGCCAAAGCTTTCATAAAATCTTAGGGCATTGGGTCTAGTGGTGTCTGTTGTGAGCTGCACTAAATGGCAGTCATTCTGGCGGGCTTTCTCTATGAGAAATTGAAATAGTTTTTTGCCAATACCCTTGTTTCGGTATTCTTGATGCACTCTAACACCTTCAATTTGAGCCCGACGTCCACCTTGGTAGGTAAGGTATTGTAAGTAATCGATTTGAGCAACGCCAATTACTTTGCCTTGATCTTCTACAACAAAAATCTCAGCATTGTTGTCTTTGAAAATTTTGTTCCATGCTTTAAGATAAAGCGCATTGGGTGGCATAGTGCTGTCTTCTCGGTGAGCGCCAAGTGGGTCCTTAGCAAGTAGTAGTATAATCGAAGTTAAGTCACTACTCTTCGCCTCTCGAATATTGATTTCAATCATGATCTTTACTCTTATGAAGCTTGGCTTAAAGTTTGTATATATTCCTCTCTGAAAAGCCATAAAGTTTCATGAGAAACAGATAATTTTTCAGCGACAACCCAGCGACGAATGAATTTTTGATGAAAATTTATTTTATGTTTTCCGATTTGTTTTGGGTTAATTGATATTTCTTTTAAAATATCAAAATTATTAGGGTCTGTAATTTGGTCTGGAAATATGATGTCAAAAGTTGATTCTTTGTATATTAAGTAGCAATGTGCCTCAGGAATGGCACTAACATTATTTTTTTTTAAGATATGAAAGATTCCTGGTATTTTGTTATCCCATCCTGCACCGATACATTTAACTCTCACAGGTGAAAGCTCAGGGAATTATATTTCAATAATAATTTTAGCAAAATCATCGGTGATCGATATCTGGATGCCATAATTCATTATCCATTCTATGCTTCTCCTATGATATTTTTTATTAGCCATAAACACAAATCATCATCCACAGGCACAGAGTTTCCCTGCGGCACTGTTTCATAATTGTAACTAATGCCGTTTCCATCAGGGCAATAGCCTAATTTGAAATAGAGGCGTTGAGCGTTTCCGTAATCCTTATATAATCCAACACCTAGTCCAACTGTTGGGCTGCACTTAAAAGCTTCTTTCTCTGCAGCTAACAACAGTGCTTTTCCAATATCTCTCTTTTGACATGTGTTTATAACGTTAAGATCTTTAATTTCAGGTATATTTTTCTCTGAGAATGGTTTGTAATTTGAATTCCAAACCAGTGTGATGTAACCAACATATCTACTGTTTAATTGCGCTAATAATACTAGGCGTTTTTGTTGTATTTGCTCTTCAAAATATTTATCAAATATGGCAATGGATTTATTTAGTTTTGACGTATCAAATTATGCAACTACTTCTGGGATAGTCTCTTTTTTAAGGTAAGATAGTTCCAGGATGTCATCAACCTTTAATTTCATTCTTCATTTTATCCTGTAGCTCTAAAGTCATGCACAATGTTGTTTAAAATCTTATCACATTTTGTTCCTATTATCGGTGCACATAAGCTTTTTCAAAGCACCCAGCCACGTGCTCTATCCCAACCGCTTTATTCAACTGGTTTGATAGGCTGATCGGCCCATTGCGGAAATTGATCGCGAATGAGTTGTTGAGCAATTGATAAATCGATTTTAACTTTATGAGTCATTACGCTACTTTAGCAGGCATATCAGGTAAAAATCCACCGGCCTGCATTTTCCACATCTTTGCAAAGTGGCCGTTGGCACTTAAAAGTGCTTCAGGAGTATCATCTTCAATAATTTGTCCATCATCAAATACTAATATCCTATCCATTTTAGAGAGTGTCGATAATCGATGAGCGATAACAATTGTTGTCCGACCTTCCATTAAATAGTGTAGTGCCTCTTGAATACGCTTTTCTGTTACCGAATCTAGAGCACTTGTTGCCTCATCTAGGATAAGTATGGGCGCATTTTTAAGAATGGCTCTAGCAATGGCGATACGTTGTCTTTGTCCTCCTGATAATTTAATACCACGTTCACCCACAAGTGAGTCATAAGCTTCAGGCAATGCACTGATGAATTCGTGACAATGCGCATGACAAGCCGCAGCAATCACTTCTTTATCATTTGCCTTAATTCTGCCATAACGAATATTATCTCGAAGTGTACGGTGAAATAATGAAGGATCTTGCGGAATCATCGATATTTGCGATCTTAAAGAGTGTGTTGTAGCCTCGCTTATATTGGTACCATCGATTTTAATTGCCCCGGACTCAACATCAAAAAACCGCATAATCAAATTAACAAACGTGCTTTTTCCACTGCCAGAAAAACCAACTAATCCTATTTTTTGACCTGCTTGGAGAGTTGTTGTGAGATTTTTAAAAACTTTACTGCCTTGTAGGTAATGAAAATTGACTGTATCAAAGCTGATTTGGCCGCACTGAATTTTTAGCTCTTTTGCATTGGGTTTATCTTTGATCTCATGCTCAGTGCGTATTAGCGACATCGCTTGTTGGCAGATGCCAATTTCTTTATATAAATTGGGTAATTCAAGCCCTGCAAACCAAGCCAGGTGTTGTATATTCCACGTCGTATTAAAAATTAAAACAAGGCTGCCAATGCTGATAAGGTTGTTTTGCCAACTATGAATGATATACCAGGTAAGCAATACTCCTGGAAAAATAAATGCGGAAATACTAAGGGCCACTTTTATTTTTTCTGCGATGGTGAGTGAATCAATATATTTTTGGCGTTCCTCTTTTTGATACTTATAAGTATACTCACATTCATAGTGCTTTCTAGCAAATAATTTTACGTTTATTATGTTAGTTAATGAATCGACTACTTTACCTGTTAAAAAACTTCTAGCATTTGAATGTATCTTAGATAAATTTGCACACTTGCGTGCGCCAGCTAAACAAATACCAATATGTAATACAGTCCAACCCAAAAGCAGTACTGTAAACCAAGGGCTGATCGTATAAAAGACTATGGAAGCAATAATGAGAGCTAGAAGTGCAGGGATAAAGAGTGTCATAATAAGTTGCATAATTCTGGTTGCACTTTGTGTCATATCGCTAATTCTATTAGAGATGTTGCCTGCGAAATGATTTGCGAAATAATCATATGAATGATCCTGCACGTATTCAAACATACTCATGCGAATATGAGATTCAAATCGGGGGAAAATACGTGCCATCATAAAGCCGTAAATGCGGTAAGCAACCTCAATGGCAAGCCAAGTCACAACCCAAAAAGTCAGTAAGGGCATTAGGTGGTACCAAATGTTACCCTGTTCAGGTGTGAAAGCGGTAATTTTGTCGATGAGCAGTCGCAAAATAAAGGGCCAGATAGTATTGTCTACAGACCAAGCAAGGGCTAGAATTTGGATCACAATGAAATAGAATTTTTGTTTTTTCACAAAATACCATATAAAACTGAATAATGTTTTTGGTAATTGGTTTTTACTCATGCCGCTGTCTCGTTACATCTAGTGAATAATATAAAGCCAGACAGCCGAGTCCATAAGCGCTGACAGTATTCAAATAAGTGTCAAAAAAACCTTTGACTATATTATATCGTGATAAATAGCTTGGTGTTAATGTTGATTTAAAATTGCATTTGTATAATATATAGTCTATATTTGTTAGCAGATTTTGCCCTGTTAAATCCTGAAAGTCAATCCTATAAAACAGCCTTAATGAATGTGCTAGTTAGTGAGATAAGTACTTAGACTTGTGTAATAGTGGATAAAGCCAGGGTGTATGCGCAGGGTTCTTCTTCTAAAAATTTTAATCTTCTAATAGTATCGGAAAAGTACAAATAAAAGTACTTCCTTGGCCCACTATACTTTCTAATTGAATAGTCCCCTTCATTTTGGATAGAAGCTGTTTTACTAACCACAATCCTAGTCCCATGCCGCCGTCTTGCTCTTTATAGGAAGGAGTGAGCTTAGTGAATTTTTCAAAAATAATCTCTTGTTTATTTTTTGGAATACCACATCCTGTGTCATGGATTTTTATTTCTATTAAACATTCTTTATTCAATGTTACTTTATTGGACAGTGTTATACTTATCGATCCATTATTGGTAAATTTAATGGCATTGCTCACTAGATTTAATAAAGTGTATTCAATAGCCTGTTCATTACCTACAACACGCTCTGGTAGAGCAGGATCTATATTTAATATCAGTTCTAAGCCTTTACTTTGTGTGCTAGGGAGCATGGTCTTATAAAAATTATTCGCTAAAGTTTTTAGATTAAAATGAGTAGTTTTTAAATAAGAGTGATTTTTAAGAGAAATTAAATGAAGAATTTTGTTAAGAATAGCTAATAAATTTTGAGTTGATTCAACAATAGCAGATAAAATCATTTTTTTCTTAGGGTCCGATTCTTTTTTTTCAAGAAATTGCGATAGGCTCAAAATGCCTGAAAAAGGAGTGCGAAGATCATGGTGCATGTTCAGAATGAATTTGTACTTTGCTTGATGGGCAGACTTAGCCTGCTCTCTTGCGATTTTAAGCATCTTCTTGTATTGATCTCTTTTTGTAATATCAATAGATATACTGGAAAGACCGATAATCTCTCCTTTCTCGTTTTCTAATGGCATTTTTCGTGTCAGATAGATTGCTTTTTGGCCATTTAAGTTCAAACCTTCTTCTTCAATACAAGAAGTTTGCCTGCTACTCATAATCAAGTTGTCAGTGCGGGTAACTGCATCAGCGATAGTTTTAGGAACGATATCGTAGAGTGTCTTTCCAATCAGATCGTTAGATGATGATAGATGAATGAGTTTGGCTGCATTATGGTTGCAGCCAAGATAAATGCCTTCCTGATTTTTCCAATAAATAATGCCAGGCATGTGGGCAATCATTGATTGTAAATTTAGTAATCCATTACTTTGACCGTTCATAGTGTGCACAATTATACTAGATTTTCTAGTGTCTGGTCTATTTTAATTGAGGTTAAATATACAAATAGGGTGGAAATTTATAGACAATGGAATTTTTTTAATAAAAGTGCCTTAAAAATCTCTCTTTTTTCTATCGGATCTATTTTTATAAATAAATCCGTCACGCCTTTTCCAGAATAGCCATTGGCTTTAATACCGCCATTAACATTCATTTTAAATCGAATACAGCCTGGTGAATATTTGTGACGACAGGCCTCAGAGAATCCAAGCACTACTTTTTTAACAACAGGAATGGTTTCAAGCCACTTAACTGAGCGCTTAAGATCCTTGTCCATCGATTGATGTTTGCCTTGTAGGCTCATTAAAATATTTATTCTAGCTTATTGAAAATAATTAAATACAGTATACTGAATTTCCGCTATTTCTAGAATAACTGAGTGTAGGTAAAAATATGCTGGCTTGGCAACAACAATTAAAAGAAGCGATTACTGATCCTGATATTTTATGTGATGTGTTAGAAATTGACCAAAAATACATTACAGAGATAAAAGCAGCGATCCATCAATTTCCTTTGCGGGTGCCTCAGTCTTTTATTTCTCGTATTGAAAAAGGGAATCCAAAAGACCCTCTATTGCAACAAATTTTGCCACAAGCTGTTGAAATGCAATCTGTTCCAGGCTATGTGGAGGACCCACTACAAGAGTCTTCAGTCAGTCCAGCCTACGGATTGCTTCATAAGTATCATGGTCGTGTATTGCTTATGGCCACTGGTGCTTGTGCTGTGCATTGCCGTTATTGCTTTCGGCGCCATTATCCTTATTCTGAGCAAGTACCCGGGATATCACAGTGGCAGCCAGCTTTAGATTATATTGAGAAGCATCCTTCAATTAAAGAAGTCATTTTAAGTGGAGGCGATCCTTTAGTATTAAAAGATGAACTGTTGAGTCGTTTGATAAGACAATTGGAATCCATTACACATGTAAAACGATTGCGTATTCATACTCGTCTGCCACTTATGATTCCAGATCGAATCACCGACTCTTTAGTCAGTCTGTTGCAGAACTCGCGGTTTAGAATTATTATGGTATTGCATTGTAATCATGCTAAGGAGTTGGATCATTCGGTTGCTCAGTCCATATTAAAATGTAAAAATATTACCTTACTTAATCAAGCAGTTCTATTAAAAGGGGTCAATGATTCTGCAGAAACGCTGATTCAATTAAGTGAAGATTTGTTTCAAATCGGTGTGCTGCCTTATTATTTACATTGTTTAGATCCTGTCGCAGGTGTTGCCCATTTTAATGTCTCCAAAGAAAAAGCGATTTGTTGGGTTAAAGTGATGGAAAGTCGGCTACCAGGTTATCTTGTGCCAAAATTAGTGTGTGAAGTTCCAGAGAAAAAATCTAAACAGCTTGTTTTTTAGTGCTGAGTTAAAGTAAAGGATAGGGCTAGGCTCTTTTATTGTCTATGCTTTGCGGTGCTCAAGCCGATTGTCAATTTGCTGCTGCGCGCGGTTACGAAATTTTAACGGTTGTGGGACATAAAGAAAGGGATCTTTACTGCCACCAGTGCCCACAATCATGAGAGTCCCAAAGCAAAACAGACGTCCAGAAACGCTTTGGTTCACATAAATAGCCTCTACTTTTTCTAAAAAGATTTCAACAGAGCGTCGTTGGATCCAGCCTGTTTTCATAATAATTCGTTTATTTGTAATACCATATTCTGAATATTGATACATAATGTATGCTTTAATCCCAAGAAATAGTGCAATAAGCAGAATAACCACAGCAGTTGCTTGGTAGAGTGGCATACCGAACAGTGAGAATTGAGAAAAGGCAGAAAGATATGCCTTAAGATAGAAGTACATAATGAAAGAAAACACGACTAATAGGGCAGGCAATAAAAAGATAATCCCATGAGGGCGTGTTTCATAAATGATTTTTTCATCATGAAGCAAGTTGCTTTGAATATAGCGCATGGAAGTGATTCCTAATATTCTCTAAGTATGAAGTATAGCATTAATCATGGTCAGCGACGATGCTGCTTACTTTTCTAAAACCTCGAGGTAATTTATTGCCTCGGCGTCCACGTTCGCCATGGAAATTTTTAAGATCTCGAGGTTTTAAAGTAAGTTTTCGTTTGCCTGAATAGAGCGTTAAAGTAGCATGATCCTTTAATACTGCAACACTAACACAGAATGCTTCGTGGCTTGCTACTTTAGCGCTGGCAAGGTGAATCATTTTATTCCCTTTTCCGCGTGGTAAGTCAGGTAATTGAGCTACTGGGAATAGTAATAGATGCCCTTCGTTAGTAACAATAGCCACATGCTGATGTTCCTTATCCTCAATTTTTTGTGGCGTCAATACTTTGGCTCCCTTTGCTAGGCTTAAAAATTTTTTCCCTCTTTTATTTTTACAGTATAGATTTTTTAGCGGAGTGATAAAACCATAACCGGCATCAGAGGCCACTAAATATAAGTCATCCTCCTCGCCTATTAGTGCAGTCACAAAATGATTGTCTGCTTCTGGTTTTAAACGGGATGTTAACGGTTCTCCTTGTCCACGTGCAGAAGGTAGTGTGTGGGCTGCTAATGAGTAGGCTTTTCCTTGTGAGTCTAGGAAAATAACCTGTTGGTTGCTTTTTCCTTCACTTTGCATAAGCAAGTGATCGTCAGCACGGTAATTTAATCGATGTCCCTCAAGATTATGTCCTTTAGCAGCACGGATCCAGCCTTTTTCTGATAGTAATACTGTAATCGGTTCTGCAGAAACCAGGGTTTCTTGTTTGAACGATTGTGCTTCTTGGCGTTTTACTAGAGGCGATTGACGCGTATCACCAAAATCTTTTTGGTCTTGCTTTAACTCTTTTCGAATCAAAGTGGTTAGGCGTGTATTGGATTTGAGGGTTTTTTCTAATTCATCACGTTCGTTACTAAGCTTACCTTGTTCATCACGGATTTTAATCTCTTCAAGTTTGGCAAGTTGGCGTAATTTAATTTCTAGGACAGCATCTGCCTGAAGATCACTGAGCTTAAATTGTTTGATTAAGATAGTTTTAGGTTGGTCTTGTTCACGGATGATTTTAATGACTTCATCGATATTTAAGTACACCACCAATAAAGCCTCTAGAATATGCAAACGCTCTAGTATTTTTTCTAGACGAAAACTGAGTCGACGACGCACGGTGTCCTTGCGAAATAGTAACCATTCTTTTAGCAGAGTGAGTAGGGTTTTTACCTCAGGCCGCCCATCAATACCGATTACATTGATGTTCATGCGATAACTACGCTCTAGATCTGTAGTGGCAAATAGATGGCTCATCAACGATTCAATATCAATACGGTTAGAGCGTGGTGTAATAATAAGACGAGTCGGGTTGTCATGATCTGACTCATCACCTAGATCACTGATAGAGGGTAATTTTTTAGCAAGCATTTGTTGAGCAATTTGTTCTAACACCTTGCCACCAGAGACTTGATAAGGAAGCGCTGTAATAATGATATTATTTTTTTCTATTGTGTAGGTCGCTCTTTGACGAATGCTGCCCACTCCTTTCTCATATAGAGCTAAAATATCATGAGCAGGAGTAATGATTTCTGCTTTTGTTGGAAAATCAGGTCCTTTAATGAACTCAGCGATATCGGTAAGTGTTGCTTTAGGATGATCCAATAAGTGAATACAAGCGTTGGTTACTTCTTTTAGATTGTGTGGCAGAATGTCAGTGGCCATGCCAACGGCAATACCTGATGCTCCATTTAATAAAACATTAGGCAGTCGTGCTGGCATTAATGAAGGTTCTTTTAAGCTTCCATCAAAATTAGCGTTCCAATCAGTCGTGCCTTGTTGTAATTCGGAGAGCAGTATCTGTGCATAAGTAGTAAGACGGGATTCTGTATAACGCATAGCCGCAAACGATTTAGGATCATCAGCTGTTCCCCAGTTACCTTGGCCATCAATTAGCGGGTAGCGATAAGAAAAGTTTTGTGCCATTAACACCATCGCTTCATAACAGGCAGTATCGCCATGAGGATGATATTTTCCCAGTACATCACCAACAGTTCGAGCTGATTTTTTAAATTTAGCGGTTGCTTTTAATCCGAGTTCTGACATCGCGTAAATAATGCGGCGTTGTACGGGCTTGAGTCCATCACCAATATGAGGTAGAGCACGGTCTAGAATGACATACATGGAATAATCGAGATAAGCTTTTTCTGTAAAGACTTCAAGAGGGCATTGTTCGATCTTAGCCAGGTTATGAGAAGAGGGCATAATTTAACTCTATAAAATTGAAATTATGAGGCTATTTTACGGTGGCGGCCACGCTGGCGACTATGATCTTTGTGAATTTGCCAATTGTCAACATTAATACGTTGGCGTGGCTTAAAAGTACGGGTCAAATCATCGATCATATTGAGCGCTTTGCACAATGCGATTAAGCGTGGCAGTGAAATATAGCCGGTGCGCTCAAAGCGTTTTAATGTATGAACGTTAACTTGTGATCGATGGGCGAGTTCATCGCGCGTCCAAGTTTTTTGCAGTCGAATAGCGGTCATGCGTTTGGCGATATGTAAGGCAATTTCTTCGGGAACCTGTTCTGCCATGGTATGAATATCCTTATCTAGACACAGATTTCAATGATGTTAACGCATCTCTGGAATCGGGTCTACTTGTTCTCGGTGCCTAGCAGGCGCGCTACTAGGGTTGATGGCATCACTCATTTAAATGATCGTATTTGTGAATCGATTTCTTTTAAGAAAGAAGGGTAAAATCTATCAAGCTGCTTCACAAGCTATAGATAGGGCAAGATCTTTTGCAAAATGAAACTTCTTCCAACCTCTAATAGCATCAAATATTCCTTGTTTCTTGTCTAATTCATGAGTCTTTATTAGCTTCATACTCATCTGATATCCAAATTTTATTGCTTCAGATATTATCTTTCTATCTATGATCAAGCGGTAATATTTTTCCTAATCTATAAATATTTTTTAAATCGTGAATACTACGACACTCCAGTTTCTTTTTAATATTCTCAATATGCTTCTCTACAGTCCTGTGGGAGCGAGTAGCAAGCCTAGCAATCTCTTTTGCGCCCAACCCTATCATGAGTTTTTCCATACAAAATAGTTCCGATTTTGTTAGGTATTCTTCACCACGATCAGTAACAATGGCTATTTTTCTTTTGGGCTCAGTGAGCTTCATAAACTGATCTATTCTTTCTTTATTTGTTTTATAATTAATAGCGACCGCTTTTGCACCAATTTCACCAATTTCACCAATTTGATACTCTTTATATATAGCTAAATTTTCTTTTGCATCTTTAAAAAGATCTATTGATAGGGTAGAAAAATCCTCTGCGAATGATTGTAGAGGTTCAAGGTAATTAAAATAATAATCAGATAGTGAATCAACACTTTTATCTGATACAAAAGACCATGCCTCAATATATTGTTTTTGTCTTTTAAAAAAACATAACCCATTCCATAGATTGAAGTTATAAAGTACATCTATTAGATAATTGTCTCTTTTTTTAGGTAGTAGGGTACAATAATAACCATTAGTATGGTGAGATCTCATATCTTTTCCTACAAAATTATCCCGATTACTGTGAATATTTTCCAAATAAAAAACAGTAAAATCTAAATGACTACAGAGAAACAAATAACGTCCATCTGCTAAAATTCTAAGATACCCAAATTCTTTTATTTTTGTATTAGAAAATAGATCAGAACAGAGATCTTCAATAAGAGAACTTTTACTAGACGCATATTGACATGCTCTATAGTTGATATCAAATTTATTCATATAATTAACCTTATTGGACTTTCTTGTTAAGATTGTGCATTTCAACACCACTTATTACTCTAATAAAAAATACTGCTAATAGTACACTCCCAAGCTCTTAGAAAGAAAAATATAATTTACTCCTACAGCTGTAAATATTAGGCTTTTTATACAATCATTCTGATTTTTTTATAAACAATCACTGTTTATATTTTTTGTAGATAATCAATGATGATTTCTTGAAACTCTTTTGTTCCGACCACGGTTTTTACAAGAAAATCATTAGCTCCAGCATTTAGACATTTTTTTTTAGTAGAGTTTTCCATAACAGATAGCATCAACACAGGGGTATTACAATGCCCTAATGATTGATCACGCCTGATACGCTCACAGATTTTAAGTCCACTCATATCTGGTAGACCTAAATCCAAGAGTATTAAACGATACTCTGTTTTAGTCAGAGCTTCCAATGCTGATTTACCTGTAGTCACCAGATTGAAACTATATGTCGTAGAGCTCAGTGTTAGCTGGTAAAGTCTTTGTATAATCGCGTGATCTTCTACCACTAAAATATCTTTGAGAGATTTTTTTACATCCATTCAAAAAACTCACTACAAAAATGATAGAGATTATTTTTTGTTTAATACATTTTAGAGCTAGGATAGGATATTGAAAAAAGGCGATTATTTTCATTAGGAAAAAATACGTATTTTCTTAAAGTGTTTTATTTTTTAACTAAAATTGATTCTAAATTGATCGCATGCACTTTAGAGGCATTAAACAAGTGTAACCAAGGCCATAGAAAAGACCTGTTAGGCTATCTTTTGACCAATGATTCTCCTCTTTAGCTTTTTCTATTGGATGCTTATTTTAAACTCTGTTTATTTTTTAACAAAAAGAATTTCAAGATCAAACTCTCGAGTCAAAGACGATGGGGTTTTTGAAGGAGCGTTATCTCTTTCTCGGTCGCTTGCGGCCGAGTTGTTGAATAAAAATAAAACACTATTTTCTTTACTAAAGGAATCAAAAGTAAGGTTTTTTTCAATATTAAACTTCTTCCAGTCTCTAACAGTGTGAATTCTAGTTTCTTGTCTAATTCATGGGTCTTTATTAATTTCATATTCGTTTGAATCTTCATTATTTAAATGTATCTTCTTTATAAGAAAATTTTGCATACTATACTTAGTAAATACTTTAATTTCTTTCTTTAATTTATTAATTCTATATTCTACCTGCTTTCGAGTTAAACCTGTCTTTTTAGAGATTGCTTCAATAGTTTCACCTTTCTTAATCATTAAAAGAATCTGAGAACTATCTTTTTTTGTATCACTCTCTTTGATATTTAATATAAATTGATCAGGAGAGGTAGATTTTTTTCGTTCTCTATTAAAATTAAAATCGAGAGAATAAGTTAATTCTTTGAATTTTAATAGATTAAAA
Source organism: Coxiellaceae bacterium (assembly GCA_965214015.1). GTDB lineage: Bacteria > Pseudomonadota > Gammaproteobacteria > Coxiellales > Coxiellaceae > CBDCAS01. The sequence continues at coordinate 40,927 of CBDCAS010000017.1, read as the reverse complement.
TATTTATCTTTAAAATAGACAATAAACCTTCTGAGTAAATCAATTTTACTGATTAATGAGTGATCACTCTTTGTAGAATTAAAAGAAAAGATTTCAGTTACATTATCACAATTAAAGATAAAACTTAAACCATTCAATGATTTACCAGAATAAATATCTTTAATGATTTTATTATCTATAATAGACCAAGACATGATATTGATTCGATTAAAAGAATAATTCATAACTTTGTTTACAAAAAGACCTATCAACATAGGGTTGGTGATTAATTTTTTAGTTAATGTGTATTTATTACTCACGAAAAAATAGTGATTTTGATATATCTTTATTTGAAAGAAACCTTTAATCTCTATTAAATCCAATATTGGTTGAGTCTCTTCAAATATCTGCTTATGAATTTTAGCTATTTTATCCATCGTTAAAAGGTAATATTTTTCCTAATCTATACGTGTTTTTTAAATTGTAAATACTACGGCACTCCAATTTCTTTTTAATATTCTCAATATGCTTCTCTATGGTTCTATAGGAACGAGGGATAAGTTTAGCAATTTCTTTTGTATTCAACCCTTTCATGAGTTTGTTCATACAAAATAGTTCCGATTTTGTTAGGTATTCTTCACCACGATCAGTAACAATGGCTATTTTTCTTTTGGGCTCAGTGAGCTTCATAAACTGATCTATTCTTTCTTTGTTTATTTTATAATTAATAGTGATCTCTTCTTCACCAATGTGATAATCCTTACCTACTTCATAATCTTTCATAATTGCTAAATTATCTTTTGATTCTTTTAAAAATATTTGCTCTAAAAAAATAGAAAAATCGTCAATAAACGATTTCATTAATTCAAGATGTTTACAATAATAATCAGATAGCGAATCAAAATTTCTATCTGATGCAAAAGCCCAAGCTTCAATATACTGTTCACGTCTTTTAAAAATACAAAATCCATTCCACATGTTATGATTATAAAGTGCTTCCATAAAGTAATCGCTCTGTACGGTTGGCCAAAGAGAATAATGATTCTGATTTAGAAGTGTGTAGTTTATTCTATTTCCTAATTCAATTTGAGTGTTGTGCACATTTTGCATATAAAAAGCAATAAAGTCTAAACGAGTCCCTAAGTACAAATAGCGTCCATTTTTTAGAAATCTAAGGTAACCAAATGACTTGATTTTTGTATTAGAAAATAGATCTGAGCAAAGCATTTCAATAAGCGACTGTTTATCAGAGGCATATTGAAATGCCTTGTAATTAACATTATTCTTATTCATATCAATCCACTGATACTCTACGGTTAGCCTTTACTATGTGCTCCAGAGGGAAGCTTCAAAGGGATCGTACAAATGAACTGACTGCCTTTGCCAAGGGTACTCAGTAAATCAATCTTTCCACCTAATTCATCTATAAATCGCTTGACTACCTGTAAGCCTAGTCCAAGCCCTTGCTCTGTATTAGAGAGTGACAAACAAGTGTATTTTTCAAAAATATAAGCCTGCTGCTCCTTTGCAATACCTATCCCTGTATCTTCTACAATACACTGTATGAGTATCTCCTTACCTGTTTTTTCAAGTAACGAGACCTCTAATACAACTCTGCCTGTTTCAGTAAATTTAATCGCATTGCTGATTAAATTGACAAGTATTCTTTGTAATCGATAGTCATCTCCTACGACCCTTGAGGGAAGTTGATGATCCATGCGTTTTCTCAATTCTAATTGCTTGTAAGCGGCCGCAGGAGATTCCATCTTGATAATACTCTCTATTAAAGTGATCAAGTTAAATTCTTGAGTCATTATAGTCCATGTATCAGATCGAATTCTAGAGAACTCGAGAATACGATCACAGTACCCTAACAGCTCTTGAGCACATTGTGTAATATCTTCCAAAGATTTTTTTCGGGTCGGGTCTTGTTCTGTATCCCAGAGATAATGTGCTATTCCCCAAATACCTGTGAATGGAGTTTTTATATCATGGGCTATATTCATCATAAATTCTGTCTTTGTGTGATTGATTTCCTCTATTTTCTTTTTTGCTTCGATAAGTTGATTTTCTAATTCTTGTAAATTAGTATTCTTAGGTGATTTTTTTGTTTTAATATTAGGTACTAAGTTGATTTCAAAAGGTAATGCTTTTTCTACAATCACTTGAGCTAGCATGTAATGAATAGCTTCAGAGAGGGATAAACCTAGATGATTTAAAATATGTTCAGCTTCTACCTTTATGTTATGATTGACTTGGATACTTACTATATCGGTTTTCATTAGAATACAACTCCTCTACCTAATGACATTAAAGATAATGGGTTTTTTAGAGTAAGAGAATAAATAGCTATTCTATTGAGCAAATGGCTACTTCAGCAGAATATCAGAATTTGAGTTGTAATAATATATTTCGGCTGCATGAACATTTATGATGTAAAAACGGTAAGATAGGCTTTAATATTACAGCCACAACCCTTGACGGGGCATCTCCCTTTCATGGCGACATTCATTTCATCTACACTTTCACAATTAGAAAAAATTGAGAACTGGTTTTTGGATATTAAGTGGCTACATGGTAAGACACCAACAGCTAAGTCAGACGTGAGGGGTGACTTGTACTGTTTTAGTATTGCTGAGCTTTCTTCTTTCTGCTTTTTCTTTGTCTCTTAATTCTTCTTCTGATTCTTCTGATATTTTAGAGGCAGCCAGTGTCTTTAAAGCATTAATAAAATTATTGGTTGTAATTTCTTTAAATTGATTCAATGCTTTCAATACAGTGCTTTTCTTTGATTCGTTGACTGTGTAATTCAAACAATTGAGCAAAAAGAGAAATATGTATTTCCAGAGAGTTTTGTTTAATGAATTTTCATGCTCATAATCATATAAAGTGGTTGGTAGTATGTATTTAATGTAATATTTGATTGTTAAGGTATTATCACTATAGTTCAACCTTTTTAATATACAATAATTGTTAGTGCGTAAATACACTAACAAATAGTTTAAAGTATAGGGACTATTATCATTATATTGTATAGTTGCTATCTTTTCTTGACTATTTAAGGTAATTAGATATTTTGGGTCAGGGTCGTTTAAAGCAATTATATATTCTGGACTAGGAGTGGATAAATTTTTAGAAAAATTGCTCTTTAAAATCTTTTTAAATAATTTGCTATTTTTATTTGATATGTAAGATGTAATCGAGATTCGATCTAGAAAATTTTGTATTAATGATGTGTCTGAGTTGATTGCTGTACTAGATTGAACTGTTTCATAAGCATTTATACTACCAGTGTTGATAAACAGCTTAGCAAATATTTCCCCTATGCTTTGGCAACTTTTTTGATGTGTATCTCTATTTAATGGAGGCAAAGAATACGCTTTATCATAGCAATGTAGCATTGATAAAAACAGACAGTTTTTACTATGTTCCCTATGTTTTTGAAGAGGGATATCCTCTGCTTCCCAAGACTCTAAACCTAAGCCACAATAACAGCAAGTTACGCCATCTTCGATTCCATTTTCTTGTGTTAAACTAAATCCTGCTAATGCTAAAGAACAAGATTTAAGCAATCTAAATGGATTGTTTGGATTCAGTAAGAAAGATTTTAGCCTGTTGTAAAAGCTCATAAAATAGAGATTTTTTAGTTGAACAATAAAGTCAGGAGAGAGCAGTTTTTCTTGACTGTACTCGGGAAACTCAATACCGGATATGAGCTCTATGAGATGACTATGATCGCTAAAGTTTTCAGGTATTGAATTTGCTTCATAATTACTAAATACAACAGGTTCAACAGAATTTTCACTCAAGTCTTTTTCGAACCAAGTTACTTTTTTATGATAAAAGACTTTTGTAAAAAAGTCTTTACTTGCAGCGTTTTGGTACCAAGCTGAAAACTGTTCTGCATTTTGTGAGGTACCAATTGCTTTAGATAATTCTATTAAATATGCAGGAAATCTCTGTTCTTTCTGTTCTCTCTGCCTCTTTTCTGCCAAAGTAGAGCGTATCATAATGTAATCCTATAGTTTGTTGAATATATTCATGTAGATGATACTGAAAGTGTATTTTATGCCAATGTTTGACTTTCTTATAGCCACCTTAATATCTTTTGAATATAAATGATTTTATGCTAAATTTATTATTATTTTTATTATAGTAATTATATGTCTGAATCCATGCAACGTCATTATTCTGTTTTAGACTGCTTTGTGATGGAAATCGATCAAGGCTTAGCGACAGTATTTGGTCGTGTGAGTGCTAAAAGACCTAATCCGGCAGATTCTGCCCCTGATCCCTTGCTTTCCTCTCAAGAAAAAACTCATAGCGGTGGTTTTATGCGAGTTGACCATACAGGTGAGGTCTGTGCTCAAGCTTTATATCGTGGTCAAATGAGTGTAGCTCGTAGCTCTGATACATACACGTTATTGGCTAAGGCTTGTGAGGAGGAAAAAGATCATTTGGCCTGGACCCATCAGCGTTTAGATGAACTGCAAACGCATCGTAGTTATTTTAATATCTATTGGTATGTGCATTCCTTCTTGATTGGGATGTTGGCAGGCTTGTGTGGTGATCGATGGAGTTTAGGTTTTGTCGAAGAAACTGAAAAGCAGGTGAGCCGCCACCTCACTCACCATATTGAGCATTTGCCAGAGCGAGATATTCGTAGTCGGAATATAGTGGCACAAATGCGTGAAGATGAAGAGCTTCATGGAGCAGAGGCATTAAAAGCAGGTAGTTCTGAATTACACAATTGGATCAAGACCTTCATGGCGTGGCAATCGAAAGTAATGACGATGCTGGCTTATTACTTTTAATCGAGCGATTTGCTTAAAGGAGGATGGTAGATCATCTGGATTAAGTTGCCCTCTGGGTCGGTCGCATAAAAACTACGAGCACCATCACGATGGGTACGAGGTTTGGCCTTAATAGTAATATGGTGTTCGACAAAATGATCATACCAGGCATCAACTTCTTGGGGTGTTTTTATAATAAATCCTAAATGATCGAGTCGTTGGTCTCTATCAGGATTAAAGTTTTGGGGAGCACGATGTAGGGCCAGATTATCTTGACCTGAGCTTAAGTAGATGTTGTCTGCATCAGGTTGCCATTCGATCGTCATATTTAAAATGTTGGTATAAAAGCGGGTAGTTTCTTCTAGATTTTTGACAGTGAGTGCAAGATGGCGTAGACCTTGAGTGGTTAATTGAGTCATAGGGGGCGCTCCTGTAAACATTGGGGTTGAATAGGGTCTCTATTAGGTTCTGTGTTGCTCTTTTTAGAGGCGGGTGTTTTGGTTTGGTTTAAGAAATTAGCCAATAGTTGGTAGCCATGTTTGGTGAGTATTGATTCAGGATGAAATTGTAATCCTGTGAGTGCTCGCTGACGGTGTTGAATAGCCATAATCTCTTGATCTTCAGTCCATGCAGTAATCTCAAAATCTTGAGTTAATGAAGCCGGATCAACAATTAAAGAATGGTATCGTGTGACTGTGATCTTTTTAGGGATCTGATAAAAAATACTCTTTTGATTATGGTGAATATCTGATGTTTTTCCGTGCATTACGTGTTTTGCCTTAATGGTGCGGGCGCCAAATGCCTGTGCAATGGCTTGGTGTCCTAGGCAGATCCCTAAAATAGGGGTGGAATCGGCCATCTGTTGAATAAGTGGTATCATAATGCCTGCCTCTTCAGGGCGGCCAGGGCCTGGGGAGAGGATAATTTTTTCAGGTTGCAGAGCTTTAATGGCTTTGATGCTGATATCGTCATTACGATAGACAACTATTGTTTGGTTCAGCATACGTAGGTATTGAACCAGGTTGTAGGTGAATGAGTCATAATTATCTATCATTAGTAGCATAAGGATAAATTATGTGTTTTTGCTGTTGTTTGTAATGGCTTGACGCAATGCTGCTATGCGGTTTGAATAATTGTTCGCCGAAAAGAGTCCTGAACCAATGACAAAATACTGGGCCCCTGCACAGGCCGCATTGTTAATAGTTTCAATATTAATGCCACCATCGACGGCGAGATAGGTTTTTGCTTGGTATTGATTGAGTCGTTGACGAACCTCTTGTATTTTACCGGGTATATTTTTAATAAAAACTTGGCCGCCGAAGCCAGGAAAAACGGACATGATCAAGATAAGATCCAGTGATGTTAATAAGTCGTCAGAAATATCAATCGGTTTGTCAGGATTAAAAGCAAGGCCTGCCTGCATACCCATATCCCGAATCTTTTGTAGTGTGGCTTCAACATGATCAACAGTTTCAGGGTGAAAGGTAAGGCGGGTTGCGCCTGCTTGAGCAAATGGTTTGATGTAGTTTTCGGGGTTTTCTACCATTAAGTGGACATCAATTTCTGCAGTAATACCGTAGTCTCGTAGAGCTTGACAGGGTAAGGTGCCAAAACTTAAGTTGGGGACAAAGTGATGATCCATAACATCAAAATGAATTGAATTGGCACCGGCAGCGAGTACTTCTTGAGTCTCTTGACCCAGCTTTGCAAAATCAGCAGAGAGAATGGAGGCAGCAATAATATGATTGGGCATTATATTCCTCGTGATTGTTTAATCGTTTCATAAGCATCTTTAATTTGTTGTGTTTTTTGTGTGGCTAGTTTCATCATTTCTGGTGGTAATCCTTTTGAGACGAGTTTATCAGGGTGGTTTTTACTCATTTGCCGTCGATACGCTTTTTTAATCTCCGCATCGCTTGTCATTGAGCTCACTTCTAGAATTTTATAAGCATTTTGTAGCTGTTGTTCAGGGCGGTATGGAGTATGTTGCTGTTGTTTTTGATAATTTTGCTCAGCGCGATAGCGATTTTCAAAGTGATTGAAACTAAAGCCACGAATACCCAGCTGTGCACAAATGGTGTGTAGTGCAGCCTGTTTTTTCGGGCTGATATGCTGACCATCAGCGTAAGCTATTTGTAATTGAATTTCTAGAAACGTACGCAGTAAACTGGGATGGTGCCAGCATGATCGTTTTAGTTGGTGTATCGACCTGTTAATATTAAAATTAGCTTTCTTACCTTGATTAAATAATTCGATGGCTTCTCGTTGACTTGCGGGGTTAAGATTAAGATTGAGCATAATCTGTTGTGCTGCGCGAATTTCATTTTCAGAAATTCGTCCATCCGATTTAGCCAGATAGCCCATGACAGTGAATGTACTGCTGAAGAAGATTTGTTGTACGTTAGCGGTACGGCTAGCAGATCTTGAGATACCAAAACGCTTTAATAGTGTATCGAAGAGGCCGATATCAAATAAGTGACCTATGGTCAGGCCGATACCGGCTCCGAGAGGACCTCCTAGGATCGCCCCGAGAAATACGCCGATGATTTTTCCATTCCACAACATAAGATTGATGCTATGATAATGACTTTCCTATCGTGAGCCTAGTCTTAAATGCTTTTAGAAAAACAATTGACTGATCATGAAGTGGTGATTGAACGTTGGTTTCGTGATGAGTGGGCAAAAACGCCAGCCTTGATTTTTGGCTCAGTAGACCTGCGCAACGCTGGTTTTAAACTGGCTCCAGTGGATACCAATCTATTTCCTGCAGGTTTTAATAATTTGAATCGTGACATGATGTCTTTTTACGCTCAGGTGGCTCAATCTACTATTACCGAAATCTGCCCAGATATTTCACGAATTTTGATCATTCCAGAGAGTCATACTCGTAACATTCATTACTTTGAGAGTTTAGCAACATTGCAGGAGATTTTTAGAAGCATCGGATTGGAGGTGCGCATAGGCTTTATTGATGATGCCATGACTAAGCCACAGTCATCAGTTTTACCATCAGGGCGTCAAATCATTTTGGAGCCTTTGATTCGTATTAATGATAAGGTGGGTGTTAAAGGTTTTTTCCCATGTTGTATTTTATTAAATAATGATTTTTCTGCAGGTATCCCAGATCAGTTACAGAACATCTCACAAAAAATGATGCCTCCTGTTGAATTGGGTTGGTCTACTCGTTTGAAGTCAGAGCATTTTCGTTTTTATGCAAAAGTAGCAGACTCTTTTGCGAGTAAACTGGGTCTTGATCCTTGGTTAATCATGCCCTATTTTGATCAATGTCCTGAGGTCAATTTTATGAAGCAAGAGGGCCGGGATTGTCTGGTGCGACGTTGTCAGGCCCTCTTAAAAAAAATTAAGAAAAAATACGATCAATATAATATTAAAAAAGAAGCATTTTTGGTGGTTAAAGCCGATCAGGGAACCTATGGCATGGCTGTGATGATGATTCGTGATCCACAAGAATTAATGTCATTGAATCGAAAACAACGGACTCGGATGTCAACAATAAAAGGAGGTGCTGCAGTGACGCGTGCTATTATTCAAGAAGGAGTTTTTTCTTTTGAAACAGCCGGTGATCATCAGTCAGTAGCAGAGCCTGTCGTCTATATGATGGGGCGTTATGTGTTAGGTGGGTTCTACCGTGTGCACAAAAACCGTGGCCCAGATGAAAATTTAAATGCACCTGGAATGAATTTTGAACCCCTATCTTTTTCACAGTCTTGTTTTAATTTAAAAAATGCAGCTTCTGGAGATCGCCTATTTTATACTTATGGTGTTATTGCTCGCCTAGCGATGTTGGCTGCAGCGCGGGAGCTAGCTGCCTTTAAAAAGGAATTATAATGAAACTCGGGATATTAATGGATCCGATTCAGCAAATTTCTATACAGAAAGATACCAGTTTCGCTTTGTTGCTAGAGGCACAAAGTCGAGGGTATGACATTTTTTATATGGAGTCACAAGATATTTGGTTACAAGATGGTATTTGTTGGGGGCGCATGTGCCCTTTAACTGTTGAAGATCATACAAGCACTTGGTATCAATTGGGTGATGCTATCATTCAGCCGTTAGTGGATTTGGACCTTTTTTTAATGCGCAAGGATCCACCGTTTGATATGCAGTATGTTTACTTGACCTACTTATTAGAACAAGCGGAAGCCAGTGGATTACGAGTGGTAAACAAGCCATCTAGTTTACGAGATGCCAATGAAAAACTATATACGGCATGGTTTCCGCAGTGTTGTCCTAAAACCTTAGTCTCTTGTTGGATCAATTGGCTACGCGATTTTATTATTACCGAAGAGAAAGTGGTGGTTAAACCTTTGGGTGCTATGGGTGGCGAGTCTATTTTTATAGTTCATGCAGATGATCTGAATTTGAATGTGATTTTGGAAACGATGACGCAACACCAAACACAGTTTGTGATGGCGCAGCGTTATATTCCAGAGATTCACGAGGGTGGCGACAAGCGTATATTGTTACTCAATGGTAAGCCAGTGCAATATGCTTTGGCACGCATTCCTTCGGAGCACGATTTTCGTGGTAATATTGCTTGTGGTGCTCGAACAGAAGGTTGTGAGTTAACTGATCGGGATTTATGGATTTGTGAACAGGTTGGGCCCACCTTAGTTGATAGAGGTTTGGTATTAGTAGGTTTAGATATTATAGGCGATTATCTAACGGAAATTAATGTCACCAGTCCAACTGGTATTCGTGAGTTAGATGCTTTGTATGATATAAATATTGCTTCTGATTTCTTTGATGCTATTACTGTGTAGCTTATGACCGTTGCTGTGACAACGACCGCTTCGTCACTGAATGAAATTGCAAGGAAAGTGGCACAAAATCTAGGTTTGTCGTTTGTTCCTACTCTTGATACTTCTTTTACGCTTTATTTGGTATTAACTCCCTATCGTTGGCAATTACAAGCAAGTGGTTCTAATGCTCCCGGACCCAATTATGTTAATTTTGTGGGAGGAGCCCTTGGCCATCGTGTGCGTTTTGGAGGTATTCGTCAATTAATTGGTCGTGCTATCGGTGTTTCATCGAAAAAGACATTGCGGGTATTTGATGTCACTGCAGGTTGGGGACGTGATGCTTGTGTATTGGCTTATATGGGTTGTGATGTGTTGATGTTAGAATCATCACCTATTATGGCAGTCTTATTGCGCGATGGTTTAAAGCGAGCGATACAGGACATTGATTTTGCTCAATTAAAACTCCGTTTACTTGAGGTAGATTCACTTTATTATTTACAGACATTATCTCAATTAGAGTATCCTGATGTTATTTATATTGACCCTATGTTTCCACCTTTAAAAAAAACAGCTGCAGTAAAAAAAGACCTCTATTTATTAAGACAACTGGTTGATAAAAATCATGATAATTTGGCATTATTTCATCTAGCTTGCAAGATTGCTAAAAAACGCGTGGTTATCAAGCGTCATCGGCATCTACACACTATAGACTCTTTAAAACCAGATTTAGTGTTTTCTGGTAAAACGATTCGTTTTGATGTTTATTTAATGCGATAATCACTTTGGTTTTCTATATGTTTTGTGGCAAAAACATTAATAGGTTTTCCATTATTTTTTTATGACACAGTGTCCTTTTTATGTTGACCATTCAAGAAGCGATCATTTCTTACTCTAGGGCATTTAAAGCTATTTCAGACACAGCGCGTCTGGATGCGGAGATTTTATTAACACTCGTAACTGGCTTACCACATGCTATGCTATGGACTTATCCTGAAAGAAAGCTGACGCAACAGCAAGAACAACAATTGCATCAATATGCAACGCGACGATTGGCAGGTGAGCCTATAGCTTATATTACGGGCATTAAGGAGTTTTGGGGAATCCTGCTAAAGGTAACAACAGGAGTATTAATTCCAAGGCCGGAAACAGAGTGTTTAGTAGAATGGATTTTAGAACGCTACTCAAAAGATCTATCCTTAACTGTAGCAGATCTTGGGGTTGGTAGCGGTGCTATTGCACTTGCCTTAGCCAAAGAAAGACCCAAATGGACCATTCATGCTGTTGATTCTTCTGATCATGCACTTAATGTTGCTAAAGAGAATGCGAATGAAAATAATCTACCTAATATAAGTTTTTTTCAAGGGAAATGGTGTCAAGCATTGCCTTGTCAGTATTATGATATTATTGTAAGTAATCCTCCTTATATTGATTCTCAGGATGAGTGTTTAGATCGGCTGCATTTTGAGCCTATTAGCGCACTGGATGGAGGTAGAGGTGGATTGAATGGGATTAAAATGATTATTGATCAAGCGAGAAGTTATTTACAGTCTTCAGGGCTCCTTATTTTAGAGCATGGTTATGATCAACAAGAAATTGTTTTAATGATGTTAAATAAAAAGAAATATATGGGTATCAAAGGCTATAAAGACCTAGCGGATGTCCCACGTTTTGTTACTGCTCAAAAAGGATAAATTTTGTGTCAAAATCAAATGCTATTCGTGTCTTAGTTGTTGAAGACCATAAAACTGCTGCTATAGCAGCACGATTAGTTTTAGAGATGTCAGATTGTGTTGTCGATGTTGTTAGAACAAGTGAAGAAGCGTTAATTCAAATACAAAAAGTCACAGTTTATGATCTTATTTTCGTTGATATTGGTTTAGCTAAGATGGATGGGATTGAGCTAACTAAAAAGATTCGTGGATTAAATGATCCAAAAAAATCGAAAACCCCTATTATAGCATTAACAGCTCATGTAGATGATTTGAAGAAACAGCAATGCTATGAAGCAGGTATGAATAATGTTCTGAGTAAACCCATTTTGCTAGATACAGTGAAAGATATTTTAAGTCAATTGGATTTAGAAAATAATTCTCAAGACAATGATTTATCGGAGTCATGAAATTAAAATGTAAAAAAACGGGTTTGTTATTAGTTAACTTAGGTACTCCTGATGCAGCTACCCTACCTGCTGTACGCCGTTATCTTCGTGAGTTTCTATCGGATCCTTATGTTGTTGACCTGCCAGCACTGTTACGCTGGATGCTACTTAATGTTATTATTCTGCCCTTTCGCACTCGACAATCGACTCAAGCCTACCAACAGATTTGGACAGAGCAGGGTTCTCCTTTACTCATCCATAGTAATAATCTGACTAAACGACTTCAGTCGTTATTAAACGAAGCACATTACTGTGTTGCTTTGGGTATGCGTTATGGTAGGCCAAGCATTGAGTCAGCAGTTAAAAGACTACTGTCGCAAGGGATAGAAGCAATAAAAATAATACCATTATATCCTCAATACTCAGAAGCAACTACTGAATCCTCAATTCAAAAAACGAAGGCTATCATTCAAAAGTATAAAAGAACGATACCTATTCAGTTCATTAATGATTTTTATGATCATCCTCATTATATTATGGCTAAAGCGCAGCTTATTAAAAATACTTTAGCTGATAAAAAAATAGATAAATTGCTGTTTAGTTATCATGGCTTGCCTCAACGTTCTATTCATAGAGTATGTTCTCAAAAAGAATGTAATGGCTTCAAAAAAAGCTGCCCTCGCACTGTGGGTGAGCGTAATTCAAAGTGTTATCGTGCTCAGTGCTATGCAACCTCACATCAGCTTGCAAAACAGTTAGGTCTAGAACCGAGTCAGTATATTGTGACTTTTCAGTCTCGACTTGGGAAAGTGCCTTGGATTACTCCTTATACGGAATTAGTATTGAATGAGCTTGCGCAACAAGGTTTAAAAAATATTGCCATTGTGTGTCCTTCATTTGTTGTGGATTGTTTAGAGACTTTAGAAGAAATTGATATTCGCGCTCAATTACAATGGAGACAGCAGGGTGGGGTAGAGCTTATTCGCGTTCCTTGCCTTAATGATGATGCAACTTGGATTAAAGAGCTGTTATTCGCATAACTCGATAGGATCGTTATATAATAACTGGCTTACTTAGCAGGTTCTAACAAGAGACGCTAAACTAATTAAAACGAGTCTTTTAAATGCAGATTGTATTAGCCTCTCACAACTTGGGAAAAATAAAAGAAATAAAAGCCTTATTAGCAGGCTTACCCATCACATTAATTTCTCAGTCTGAGCTGAATATTGCTGAGGTTCCTGAGACAGGGACAACATTTGTTGAAAATGCTTTAATAAAGGCACGCCATGCGGCTGGTATAGCAAGACTTCCTGCTATTGCTGATGACTCTGGATTGGCTATTGATGCATTAAAGGGTGCTCCAGGTATCTATTCAGCACGTTATGCAGGTGAGAATGCAAGTGATCAAGAGCGGATTAATAAAGTATTAATGCAGTTGAGTCATGTCCCTGAACAACAGCGTACTGCCCATTACCATTGTGCTATTGTATTAGTAAGAAGTGTTGAAGATCCTTTACCGATTGTGTGTGAAGGCATTTGGTCTGGTACGCTGCTGCACAAACCACAAGGTGATCATGGTTTTGGTTATGATCCGATTTTTTATGTGCCAGAGCAGGGTTGTAGTGCAGCTGAATTAGATCGTGATTTGAAAAACCAAATCAGTCATCGCGGCCTGGCCATGAATCAATTTCGCACTTTATTAATGGCCGAAATGGGCCTTAAGGTCTCTTAATGAATATTAAATATAAAAGGGCTATAATGTTACCTTATCCTATTTTTTAAGAGAACTTGAGTGAAAAAATTATTCTTAGTTCTGTGGTTTATCTTTACTATTAATGTAAGTTTTGCCGCCGATAAAACACTCCCTAAACCAAACCCAACAACCACTCGTTTAAAACTGCCTACATTCAGTTCGGTGCATATTAGAGGTTTTATTAATGTGATGATCCAGGGAAAAAAGGCTCAAGGCACTAGTGATACCGTTATTGAAAGTTATAATCCTCAGTGGGTCAATGCTAAGGTAAGCCATCATACATTGTATTTACGCGTGCTCCATGCTGCGCTACCAAGTCGAATAGCACCAACGGTTACTTTGCATTTGCATCGACTAAAACAGTTAGAGGTTTATGGACGTGCCTCTGTTATTGGGCGTAATATTAAAAGTGATGGACTTTATCTACGATCTAATACTACACGAAACATTACGTTGCAGGGCAATCTTGTGCTCAAGCATGTCATTAATAAGGGTCTAGGACACATCAAATTACGTTGGGTAAGAGGCCGATCTGCGAGGGTTCAAGGGCTTGCGGGATCTATTCAACTAGCTGGTAGTGTTGACCAACTTCGTGTAAAACTGCGCCATCATGCAGTTTTGGATGCACAGTATCTACGAGCAAATCACATTTTTATCCAAACAAAACAATTTTCCAGTGCTAAAGTACTCCCTGTACAAAGTCTTCGTGCTTTTGCAACCGACTTTAGCAATATCTACTATTACAAGGAGCCTAAAGTGATCTCTCGATATACCGACCATTCTGGCAATGTATTGCAAGCTGGCAGAAGAAATTAGTCTTAACTTTAGCCATTGAGCTATTAAATTACCCTAGATAAATTGATTACTTTCAATCCAAATTCGAATTCTATCTATAATTTCTTGATCGAGTGGTAATTTAACCAAATTTGGATAATGCTTAAGCGAGGATTTTTCTTTATCTTTTCTTAAAACATGTGTTAAATCAGGTATTGCATAAGAATCAAAAGGGCTGTTTATGAATTTTTCCATAATCGTTAAATCATCTACTGGAACCTGAATATCTTTGATTCCAGTTATCGCTAGCACAGGGCATTTTATAGAAGGGAAATCATCACATGGGTTATAAGCAATAAATTGTCGAAACCAAGCGGCATTAATTTTTCTAGATTTTGATACCTTTATAATTTTCTTATCTGATTCTTCTATCATTTTAAAAAATTTCTTTTGCTTTTGTTTGAGATTAATAGGTAATATTTTCAGTAATAATTTTTGGAAGCCAGAAGTAGTTAATAAAATTTGTTGTAGTTGCCATTGTAATATAGCTTTTCCATTTCTGGCATTGCCTGATAATAGAATAATGCCATTTATATCTTCTCTTGTTGCTGCCAAGCGTGTAGTAATTAATGCTCCTTCACTATGACCAATTATGAGCAGTTTTTTATCAGGAAATTTACGCTTCAAAGCATTAATAGCATTGGCGGCATCAGTGAGGAAATCTTCAAAACTTGTTGCTAAATAATCACCCTCACTTAGGCCAATTCCTCGTTTATCATATCGAAAACTAGCGATCTCAAGATTAGTAAGAAAAGCTGCTAATTGTCCCATGATATCAGATTTAAGTTTAGGCGAATTGGAATTTCTATCGACTGGGCCAGAACCAGGAATAAGTAGTGTAATATAATTTGATGTATTAGAATTAATCAATGTGCCTGATAAATGGCAATCGTTAGATGTAAACTTATATTCAGCTTCATTTGGTATATTAGACACTTAAATTATTCTTCTATCTACTATCTTTGGATAAATAACTAAAGCTGAATTAGTAGTTTTCTTTAATTAATTTTAATAACCACTCGACGATTGTAAGCAGAACCTCTGACAGTTTGGTTATTTGCAATTGGTAATGCAGCACCAACGCCACGAACCCGTAATCGGCGTGATGATACACCATGATGCCATAAATAGGCAGTGACTTCTTGAGCGTACTGCATAGAGAGTTGCCGACGTGTTTTGCGTGCAAAAACTTGATCAGTATAACCTGTAATTGTTATCTGTGGCTGCGCATAAGGTGTAGTATAGCTTTTCACTAGAGCGGCCACTTGGCCTATAGCATATTGTTTTTGACTTTTTAAATGGACTGTATTGGCCTGAAAAAATGTATCAGTGGGTAATATGATTTGCAAAACTTCACCTTGCTTAATGACTTGTGCACCTAATTTGCGAATTTGCGACACCAAACTGAGTTGATAAGAAGTTAAGGGGTGGGGTGTTGTAGGTACAGGAGGTAGCTTGTTATGACAGGCAGTAAGCATAGCTGTGATAACAACAGCTAGGCCCAAAATAATAGACTGGAAGCGATTTTTCATGAATATTCCTTAAGTAACATAGTGCAAGGGATCTGGTTAGTATCTGTTTCTTAATGTAAGTCGTCAAGCTCTTGTATAAAAAAGACGGACTCTAAAACGTCTCTTTCCTGCCCTCAAATTCAATCGATAGAAGAAAGTTATAGACACGCTCTAGAATTTATCCGTCTTTTGGAAAGATAAAACAACTCAGTAGTTTGTTATTTAAGTAATTTTTATCTTTTTTCAGTCAATGTTATTTAATGTTTGTTCTGGATATTTTGGAACATTATATTCAATTGTTTCAAAGTATCACCTGAAGAAAGCAAACAGGTGACCCCACCTGTATCTTGCTTACATATCCCACCATAAACGTTTTTTCCTTCCCTATTATTTACATTCTCAACATAGCCATCACTACCATCAGCCTGTAAGTTAGCTCGAATATTACTAATTCCGTTGACTCTATTCACTGGAGTAATTTGATAAACAAGATCAGTATATTTTTGTATTGTTCCTAATCCTTGGTCTGCCCATTCACCTTTATACGAAAAGGCGTAAGCAGTATAAGGGTCAAGTTCAACAGAAACAGTATTATTAGGGCTAACTGTTGTGATTGTTTGACCAGCAGCTTTAAGATAGATTTCAACAGATGTTTTATTTGTAAAATTAGCATTATAAGCAAATACAGGTGCAGAGGTTAAAGCAACTACGCCAATGACAGATAATAACCTGTTCATAAATTAACTCCTTGTTTTTATGATCACGATTTTAATTTATCCATTAAGTTGATGTGAATATATACTTCATATTTACAATGCATAATTATATGATAAAACATGTAGGAAGTCATCATATAAACCTGTAATATTTTTAGCCTATCTGTTTAAATCCTTCACAGCCATTCGCATCATAATATGACATTTTATTGGATCAAATGAAGGGAAGAATTCATCAATCTTTTTAAATCCTGCTTTCTCATAGACGTGGATTGCTTTTAGGTTATCTTTAGCAGGATCAATGATAAAATAATCGGCATCTGAAAATTGGTTGAGTATAAGTGCTTGTATCATTTTATGGCTGAGACCTTTTCCAAGAAATTCTAAAGGTCCAATGAGAAGATCTAAGGTAAATGTTTGTTTCCCTTCGACATACCATTTGTTGTAATCATTAGTTTGATTATAAGGGCCAGTGATAGGAGAAGTCATAAGGAAGCCAAATGGTATTTTATCATAAAAGGCAATCCAATGATCAAAAGTGTAATGTCCATTGTTGTTTATTCCTTGGCAATATAACTCAATGTTGTGTAAGGTATTTTGTAATCCTTGACCGTAATAATACTTTTTAACATGGGCTTTACTAAACCAGTTAAGAATTGTTTTTTTATGTAAATTTGTGACTTTTTTAAAATATATTTTGCTCATTTCATTTTCACATGAACTATTCATGACCTAAGCTCTTTTGTAGCGATAAAAGTCATATGATCACCACCATTTAAAAATCGTTTAATTGGCTTGATATGTGTAAATCCAAACTTTTCAAGCATAAGCTCCATTTCATAGGGGTAATACCATAGTATATCCATTTGTTCTTGTTCTTCTTTGATAAGAGTCTTGTCAGCAAACTTAGTGTAGTGTGTTTTAGAGATCATGTGTTGTTCAAATTTATTGGCGGCGGTATGATTGTTAATTTTAATCACTTCTCCGTTGGGTAAGCTAATTTCTCGTGTGCTAGTATTGTCGTCGCCATGCTTGTAGAGTACTTTCCAGGGAACAAATAAGTCTATAACTAATTTTCCGCCAGGGATTAACCATCCATGAAAAATTTTCAAGGCTTCATAGGCTTTTTTTCTAGGATACAATAACTGAAATGATCCCAAAGGGATGACAATGCCAAGGTATTGTTTTTGAGGTGAGAAATCATCGATACTGTTTTCGTATAAATGAGGTTGAAGTTTTAATTTTTTTGCACGTTGCTTGCAGCTTGCCAACATAGATTTTGAGCTGTCAAAGCCATCGATATGAAATCCGGCTTGTAGAAGAGGAATTAATAACCTTCCTGAACCACACATAGGCTCAATAATCGTATCGTCTTTTGAAAATAGCTCTTTGTAAAGATTTAACTCGTGTTCTTTGGCAAACTTTTTATCTGCATCATAAAACTCAGTGCATAGTTTACCGTACATCCTCTGTTTAACTCATTTTTTCAATGTTTGTATGTCATGCTTTGTTGTAGTCAAAGGTACTTTTGCTTTTTACGAAGCAGAAAAAGAAGAGCCGCAACCACAGGTCGTTTTTGCGTTAGGATTTCGGATAATAAACTGTGAGCCATTGATGTCTTCGCGGTAGTCGATTTCGGCACTTTTTAGATATTGAAAGCTTAGTGGGTCGATAAGTAGTTTCACAGTACTCTCTAATGGTCCCGTACTTTGTTCATTATGTACATTTTTTGCAACAACGATATCATCGTCATTAATTGTCTCATCAAAGGTAAATCCATATTGGAAGCCGGAGCATCCTCCGCCAGTAATAAAAACCCTTAGATTGAGTTTAGGAGACTCTTCTTCATCGATTAATGTTTTGACCTTACGGGCCGCAGCCTCTGTAAAATTAAGTGATGTTACCATACTTTTCTTCTGTTCAACGCAAGACCAAATTATGAAAGCTTCTTCCGGTGTTGTCAATTGGTGACTGTGATATGATTTATTTACTTGATCTATATGTATATCTTAATTTTAAAGATATAAGAGCTTAAGTAGATTTAGTGAAATGGTTCTTAAAATTTGACCAATAGTAGCTTGTTGAATGCTTGAATAAAGGAGAAAAGGAATGCGTTGGGTTCTAGCAGGTCATATTATTTTTGTCGTATGTTGGTTTGCTGGTTTGTTTTATTTACCTCGACTTTTTGTCTATCATGCGCAAACCAACGATGTTATTAGTATTGATCGTTTTAAAGTAATGGAGCGAAAATTATATCGTGGGATTATGATGCCCTCGGCGATTCTGGCTACTTTTTTTGGCCTATGGTATTTGCTGTCTTATTGGAACACTTATATCCATGTTGGATGGATGTACATTAAGCTAGCTTTAGCAGCTTTACTGTGGGCCTATCACTTTTTATGTGGTAAATATCTAGCTGACTTCAGGTACAATCGCAACAGTCACTCACACCGGTTTTATCGGTTTTTTAATGAAATTCCTACTGTATTACTGATTGTCATTATAATTTTGGCCATTGTGAAGCCTTAGACAGGTATCTCAATCATTTCAAAGTCACATTTCATAGCACCACATTCTGGGCATACCCAGTCTTCGGCTATGTCGTCCCAACGAGTTCCTGGCTCAAGCCCTTCTTCTGGATGACCTTGCTCTTCATCGTAGACATAGCCACACAACAAGCAGAGGTATTTTTTATATGGCATAATCAGCCCCAGCTGCAATAAACGATAGTGCGAAGAAGTTATCATGAGTGTGTTCACTGAGCAAGAGACTTTGACTCGATCAAAACAATTGTTGACTCGCGCTCAGGCCTGTATTCCAGGGGGTGTTAATTCTCCTGTACGCGCCTATCATGCAGTAGGCGGTACTCCTCGATTCATTCGATCGGCACAAGGTGCTTATGTCATTGATGAAGATTCTCGCCATTATATTGATTATGTAGGTTCATGGGGGCCCATGATTTTAGGACATGCCCACCCTACTGTGGTTCACGCTGTTCAACAAGCGGCGCAAACAGGGTTGAGCTTTGGTGCACCTTGTGAATTAGAGGTAATGTTAGCAGAAAAGATTTGTCGCCTAATGCCTACGATTCAAAAAGTACGTATGGTTAATTCAGGTACTGAGGCGACTATGGCTGTTATTCGTTTGGCGCGTGCGGTGACAGGCCGTAATAAAATCCTAAAATTTGAAGGTTGTTATCATGGTCATACTGATGCCCTATTGGTTAAAGCCGGTTCAGGGGCGCTGACTTTTGGTGTGCCTAGTTCATCAGGGATTCCTGAGGCTTGTATTGCTGATACATTAATTGCTACTTATAATGACTTAGATTCAGTGGTCAGCTTATTTGAAGCACAGGGCCATGATGTTGCTGCCATTATCTTGGAACCCATTGCTGGTAATATGAATCTGCTAATGCCAGAGCCTGGTTTTATTGAAGGTTTGCGTGATATTTGCAACCAATACAATAGCTTGTTAATTTTTGATGAGGTGATGACAGGGTTTCGTGTATCCCCCGGTGGTTTTCAGGGAATATCAGATATAAAACCTGATTTAACGACATTGGGTAAAATTATAGGGGGAGGTTTGCCTGTGGGAGCTTTTGGTGGGCGTGCTGATTTAATGGCGGAGCTATCACCACAAGGTTCTGTTTATCAAGCAGGGACCTTGTCGGGCAACCCATTGGCGATGGCAGCGGGTTTAGCGACCTTGATTGAGCTAGAGCAGCCGGGCTGCTACGATCATTTATTAGCGATGACACAGCAGTTGGTGGATGGCTTTTTAGAGCGAGCAAAAGAAGCAGGTATTAAATTGGTGGTTCACTATTGTTGTGGGATGTTTGGATTCTTTTTCACAAAAGAAACAGAAATTTCTCGATATAAGCAGGCCATAGCCTGCGATAGCCGTCGTTTTAGTCGATTCTTTCATGGTATGTTACAGGCTGGTGTTTATTTAGCACCTTCTGCATTTGAAGCAGGCTTTATTTCTTTAGCGCATGGGCTGCGTGAGATTGAACATACCTTAAATGCTACTGAAAGAGTATTTGCTAGACTAGAATAGCACCACATATCTAGCATTGTTTTTGATGAAATAAAGTAGAAGGTAGTATGGACACAATCTATGCTTAGATGGATATTTGTTGGGTTTTTTCTATTGAGTACTTTTACCTATAGCAGTACAAAAATGCCCTATATGTGTTTGGCCGAAAGTATTATATCGTTATGTTTGTGAATAAAATGTAAAATAATGCCTTTCTCTTATTGTCAAATCTCCTTCTTAACTGGATAATATTTGTTTAAATAAAGAAGATTTATTACTGTGGGTCTCCAGGCTCCACAAAATAATCTTTGTTGGAAAACATACGAGAAGATTATATGAAAGTATTGAAACGTTGGGTCATCATAGTTAGCTTGATTACAGCGACTATTGCATTTCCACTCTATGCAGCTGATTTTAGACAGGCAGATTTGTTAGAGGCTTACTATCAAGCATTGCGAAGTGACCCTAGCTTTAAAAAAGCGAATGCTGATTGGGAGTCTGCTAAAGAAAATTTACCCATTGCCCGTGCTGCTTATTTGACGCAAGTTGCCATTACTGGAGACGCGCAGCGTCAGTACAATAAGACAGCACCAGCACTTAATGTACCTAATATTAATGGATACAACTATGACTATGGATTTGTATTGAGTGTCACTCAGCCTCTATTCAATTTACCGGCCTGGGATGCCATTCGCAGTGCACAAGCTAGTGTGAAATCTGCTACAGCAACTTACGCATCCGCGAGCCAGGAGTTGATGGTGCGTGTGGTGAAAGCTTATATAGCAGCATTAAAAGCTTATGACCAATTACGGTTTCAATTAGCAAGGAAGCAGGCGGTTCTTGAGCAATTGAAAGTCGCTGAGCAACAATTTAAAGTCGGTTTAATCGCAAGTACAGGAGTCTATGATGCTCGTTCTGTTTATGATCAAGCGGTAGCGCAGTCGATTTCTGATCAAAATACATTAAACGACTCCATAGAACAGTTAGCAGAAATTACAGGGGTGCACTATTTGCATCTACATGGTATTGGTCAGCATGTTCCATTGGTGAGGCCAGATCCCAATGATATTAATGTCTGGACAGACTTGGCTGAGCGTCAAAATTACTCATTGAGCGCCCAAAATTTTGCTGTAATGGCTGCAAGAGAGACACTAAAACAGCAGTCGACAGGATGGGCCCCTCAATTAAATCTGATGGGAAGCTGGACTAATGACAACCAAACTAACATTAATCAAGTGGGTTTTAAGCTGCCGGCACTTCGCACAGATCGTGTACGTTATGGTCTGAGTTTGAACTTTCCTATTGTACAAGGAGGACTCGTAATCGCCAGTACGCACCAGGCACAATATAATTATTTATCAGCGAGTAGCCAACGGGAATTCACTTACCGCTCTGTAGTGAGTAATACACGCCAATCATTTCTGGGTGTGATTACTGGCATTAGTAAAATTAAAGCGGACTGGCAATCAGTCATTTCAGCACAAAATGCGTTAAGTGCGACTAAGTCAGGCTATAGAGTGGGTACGCGCACTATGGCAGATGTATTGAGTGATGTAACTTCTCTATATCAAGCACAACAACAATATGCAGATGATCAGTATCTTTATATCATTGACACGATTGAGTTAAAGTTTAATGCAGGGACATTAAGTGTTGATGATATAAAGACAATTAATTCTTGGCTCAAAAAAATTGTTAAATTAAAATTGCCAGAAAAAGCGTTGCAATCATTACAATCGCGCTTGAAGCCAATTAAACCACCGTTAAATAAGAAATCCCCTTCCTATAAAGAAGTAGCATTGCCTAAGCCTGCTGTTAAAAAAACAGTTTTGCATGACCGCATGGTAAAAGGTGATAGGTTAAAACTGAAAAAAATAAAGAATATTCCTAAGCCGAGCCTCACAAAATCATCGCATAAAACAGTTCCTTTAGAGGAACAAGTAATCCCACTTTATGAGAGTAGTTCTGTAACAAAGAATCATTTATTGCCAACACCTAATTAGGGCCTATTTACATGTACTCTCCTGACTATAAAATGTGTTAGCTCAAATTAACGACTTGTTTTTTTCAGAGTGATGTTGTTGTGTCTCAACAGTTGGTTCATTGGATCTCAATCTCCACGCTATAGGGATGAGGTTATGGTGGAAAGTTATTTTCAATCCACTCCAAGTGTTTTTTAAGTGCACCACGATTGGCAGCAATGACTTCGCGGGAACGAACGCTCATTTTTTGGCGCAATTCTTTTGCTGAAAATAGTGTATTCACGGTAGATGCAATGGATTTAGCATCATGTACAATGTGCGCTGTTCCTGCATTTTGTAATAACCGACTGATTTCTGTGAAATTATGCAATTGGGGACCAGTGAGCACAGGCAGGCCAATGGCTGCAGGTTCGATTAGATTATGACCCCCGATGGGTACTAAACTGCCTCCCACAAAAGCGATATCACTAGCAGCATACAAAAGTAGTAATTCACCCATAGTATCGCCTAATACCATATCAGTATGGCTATTAGGAAGTTGTCCTAAGCTGCGTAGTACTAAAGATAAACCATAGTTTTTACAAAGTTTTTCAACCTTTAAAAAACGGTCGGGATGACGAGGGACAAGAATCAGTAAAATATCAGGTAATTGCTCGCGGATGCGATAGAATGCATCTAGAATAGTTTTTTCTTCAGTTTCATGAGTGCTGGCTGCTATAAAAGTGGGACGCTCTAAAGTGTGCCATTCTTTTCGTAGAGCTAGGCCACAGCTATGAATATCTGCTGGCATTTCGATATCAAACTTAATATTTCCGCTAATCATTAATCGTTTAGGATCTAGGCCTAGTGATAATAAACGCTCTCCGTCTAATAATCCTTGTGCAGAGACCATGCTGTAAGAGCGAAGCATTGCTTTGGTTAGAGTAGCAATAAATTGGTAGCGTAGTTTGGAACGTTCAGATAAGCGCGCATTTGCAAGAAAGATTGGAATGTTGTGATAACGGCAGCAGTGTAGGATATTAGGCCAAATTTCTGTTTCCATAATAATGCATAGCTTAGTACGGCTACGACGCAAAAAACGATTCACCATCCAAGGTACATCATAAGGCGTGTAGACATGGATAACATCGCCTTTAAGATGCTGTAGAATTTTTGCTGATCCAGTGGGTGTTGTGGTAGTCACAACAATAGTATGCTGTGGATAAAGAACCATAAGTTTTTTAATTAAGGGGATCGCTGCATTGGCTTCACCTAAAGAAACGGCATGAACCCAAATGCTTACATCGGTTTTAGTGACTCGCTTGATATAGCCAAAGCGTTCGCCCCAACGTTGGCGGTAGGCAATGGTATAACGTGAACGCCATAATAGACGAACCATAATGGCAGGTAAGCACAGGTAATGTAACAATGTGTAAACGCGACGACTTAATTTTGCAAATAAGTTCATATTCCTTATGACTCATCTTCTAAGATTGGTGATTTATTGTTTTATGATCGGCTTCCTTAATATAAAGAGACAGTATTCCGGCAATTAATAGTCCAAGTGGTATGATCATAAATGCGAATTTGTAGTTACTGGCTGTATAAATGCGAAGGCCTTTTTCAAAACCTCCTGTCCATGCAGAATCTAGCATTTTTCCAACGAGTGGTTGAAAAATAACGCCTCCCATCATAATCGTAAAGTTGGTAAAAGCAATGGCAGTGCCAGAGATTTTTTGAGGATAATTTTCTTTGCTTAATGTAAAACATAGAGGATGAGGTCCACAGAACGTGCCAAAAATAAACAATAGAATGAATAATATCATCTCTGGAATATGGGGCAGGTAAATGATACAGGTAGCTATTATTGCAGCTCCAAATGTCGCTATTATAAGTGGTGCTTTACGGTTTCGTAAAATATCAGATATAGGGCCTGTGATAAAGCTAGAGCAGATCCATCCGGCGAGCATCGTTGAGAATCCAAATGCCGCATTTTGCGGTGTTAAATGATACACGTGTTCCATATATGGGATGGCCCAAACATCTAAAAAAACGGATGAAGGCAAGTATAAAAAGGCACCAACAGCACCAATAATCCACATTTGAGGGTTTTTAGCAATCATTAGCAAGTAGTTACCCAACTGACGATAAGAGAGTGCATGGGTTTCTTCTGGGGATGCTTCTAATTGAGAAGCTTGTTTTGATTGATCCTTAACGAACACAGTGATGAGCACAAGTAGCCCCATGCCAACAATAACAGGAAAATAAAGAGCAGAGCAGTAACCTGTTGCTTGTACAATATGTGTAAAATAAATATCAGTGAACATAGCAGCGATCATTCCAGAACCTGTAACAACTCCTACTGCTGTTGCAAAGAATCTTTGAGGTAACCAAATAGCTGCTAGCTTAAGAGCGGTTACATAAGCGAATGCAGCTCCAAATCCCATTAAGAGTCGGCCTATTAAAGCCATCATGAAGATATTTGATTTGGCAAACAAAGCGGCCCCTATGAGACAAGTGGCACAAGCGAGCATAAGTGAGTATCGAGGGCCCATTTTGTCAATCGATACTCCAACAGGTAATTGCATGGGAGCATAAGCGAAATAATAAAATGAAGTCAAAACACCAAATGATGCTGCGGTAATGTGAAAATGACGTAATAATTGGGGTTCCATAATGCTAGGGTAGACGCGCAGTAAGTAGGCAAAGCAATAGTAGAGTATCCCCGTAGAAAAAATGATCCAAGCAATCACTCCAGTTTTGGGGATTAGCCTGTTAGAAAGTGCTTTTAATTTAATAGATAAGCTATGTTCCATGATATTTTCTTATTTTTTCCTTCTGTGTAAGGTGTGAGTAGACTACGGCAAGGTGCTTGATTGTGCAACTGAATATTGGACTCACTAAGACATCATGGTAGTCTTGGTTTTTGAGAGAAACAGAATAAAATGGTTATAAATTGAAAAAAACTGCCTATTCTGCAGAATCTATTGAAGTGCTGAGTGGACTTGATCCAGTGCGTCGTCGTCCAGGAATGTATACAGACACCTCGCGTCCTAATCATTTAGCCTATGAAGTTATTGATAATAGTGTTGATGAAGCGATTGCTGGTTATGCCAGTCAAATCAGTGTGTGTCTCTTTAAAGATGGGTCATTGCAAGTCACAGATAATGGTCGTGGTATGCCGATTGATGTGCATCCTGATTATAATTTATCAGGTGTGGAGTTAATTCTAACGCGTTTACATTCAGGGGCCAAATTTTCTAATAAAAGTTATCAGTTTTCTGGTGGCTTGCATGGTGTTGGTATTTCGGTGGTCAATGCTTTATCTAAAAAATTAATTGTGCAAGTTAAAAAAAATGGCAAGTTATATGAAATGCAGTTTGCTAAAGGCAAACCTAGAACAAAATTAAAGTCAGTGGGCACCATAGATCAACCTAATAAGATGGGAACAACCATTCGTTTTTGGCCTGATGCTCAATATTTTGATAACGTGACATTTTCTCTAGCTGTATTAAAAAATAATCTACGCGCTAAAGCTGTTTTATGTCCTGGATTAAAAATTAATTTAAAAGATGAAAAGACCGGTGGGACTTGGCAATGGTTTTATGAAGAAGGTTTAAAGGGATACTTATTAGATCAATTAGGCAATGCCTCTTGTTTGCCTGAGGATCCCTTTACTGGAGCACTGAAATCAGACACTGAGATAGTGGATTGGGCACTTACATGGTTGCCAGATGAGGGTGATAAAGTTACTGAAAGTTACGTTAATTTAATTCCTACACCACAAGGAGGGACTCATGTTAATGGTTTACGTTCGGGGCTAATCGCTGCTATGCGAGAGTTTTGTGACATTCATAAATTATTACCACGTGGAGTGAAGTTAACAGGTGATGATTTGTGGTTGCAGTGTAATTATGTGCTTTCTGTGAAAATGCAAGACCCACAATTTGTGGGACAAACCAAGGAGCGTTTGTCATCGCGAGAAGCTACCCGGTTTGTTTCTGGTATCGTGCAAGATAGCTGGAGCTTGTGGCTAAATCAAAATATACAGACTGGAACGACCTTAGCTGAGTTTATGGTCGCTAATGCGCAACGTCGTTTGCAAATGAGTAAAAAAGTAGCGCGTAAAAAGATTACAGCAGGGCCTGCATTACCTGGGAAGTTATCCGATTGTACGATTCAAGATCCGGCTCAAGGCGAATTATTTTTAGTGGAAGGCGATTCAGCCGGTGGTTCAGCAAAACAAGCACGTGATCGAATGTTTCAAGCAGTCATGCCGTTGCGTGGAAAAATATTAAATACTTGGGAAATAAACCCTGAGCAAGTATTAGCTTCAGCAGAAGTACACGATATTGCAGTGGCTATTGGTGTTGATCCAGGTTCAAACAATTTAGAGGATTTGCGTTATGGTAAAATTTGTATTTTAGCCGATGCAGACTCAGATGGGGCGCATATTGCAACCCTACTATGTGCTTTATTTTTAAAACATTTTAAAAAGCTCGTTGCTAAAGGTCATGTTTATGTAGCAATGCCGCCATTGTATCGAATTGATGTTGGAAAATTAGTTTTTTATGCGCTTGATGATAAAGAAAAGCAGGCTATATTAAATCGCATTAAAAAAGTAGAAAAGTTAAAAGGAACGATCAATATCCAACGTTTTAAAGGTCTTGGTGAGATGAATCCAATGCAATTGCGGGATACGACAATGAGCTTAAAAACTCGTCGTTTAGTGCAGCTAACTATTAGTGATTCAGGAATAACTGCACAAAAAATGATGGATATGTTGTTGGCAAAAAAACGTGCGCCTGATCGAAAAGTATGGCTAGAAAAAAAAGGGAATGTTGCTGAAGTCGATGTGTAATGTGTTTGTAGTGCACGTTATTAGGTGTTATTTATATAGAACCGATAGAGGTAATGGATGAACAACAACAAGAAACCAAGGCTTAAAAAGGCATTATTAATAGCACTTAGTGTCATGCTGGGGCTATTAGTGATTTGGCATTTGGTATTGCCTATGTTCAATATAGCTATTGTGATGAGTGCATTAGTGTGGGGTACTTTGGTAGCTACAGTAGTCTTATTATCTATTAGTATACTCTTATTTTACATTTTATCTGGTATTGGCATTATTATTATTTGTATTTTAAGTTGTATTTGGTTCCTAGGTACTTTTGTATTATTTCCTTTTTTATTTCCCTTTTTACTGCCTTTATTGATTCTGCTGCTATTTATCGCTTTCGTTCGAAAAAAAGAAGAAGCATAGTTGTCTTTTGCAGATTGTTTGATCTTTTGGTGGGCTTAATATTGAGGTACGAAACAACAATCTATTGTGGAAATAGCAAGAGTTTTTGCAATTACTATAGTATTGTTTCTAGATAACTGTGTTGTAAAATTACTTAGGAAAACTGTTCAATGTCATCAACTAGAAAGAAGAATATTGCTCAATTGCCACAAGCAGAACAAGAAAAAATAAACAGGAGGCGTAAAAAAAATAGAGAAACATCTCAAAGATATAGGAATCGAATAACTGATAAAATTAAGACTCTTAAGCAGAAAAAAACTCACTTAGAACGAGTCAATCAGGTACTTCGCAATGAGTATAGTGGTCTTGTGCAAGTAAAAGCTTTTTTAGAGCAAGTACATCAGAAACTTCTAGATGAGCAAAGTTCTAATCTACAGGAAAAGAATTCTTTTTCGGCTCAATTTTTTGCTAAAAACCCTAATTTTGATAAGGATATTTTGCCGGATTTATATTCTGAAATGGGTTTTAGATTCTTTGGAAATAGTGAAAGACAAGATGAAAGTAAGCCGGTAGCAACTCTAGGAGAGTTTTTCCCTGTGCTGTAAAGTTATTGTGGTTCATTTTCCCTAAAATAACTTAATAGTTCTTGTCTTAAAGATTAGACGAAATGGAGATTGGTACTCTACCATACATTCGATCGGTCTTTGGCTTTATAACAAGATCGCTCATTATCGCTCATTGTAGAGAGCACCTCCTTCTATGATTATCGATTGCAAAGAAGGTGCGTCCTACTCCTATAATATAATTTATAGTTGTATTAAGTTTTCTCTACAGGTAGAGCTGATGATTGTTTTGATTTACGTTTCACAACTCGTTTTTTCTTAACCGCTGCTTTTTTCTTAAGTGGTTTTTTGGTTTTTACCTTTTTCTGAGTTAGTGATGTTTTTTTATCTTTTAATGTTAATTTTTTAATACGCTTTTCAGTTGCTTTGATCTCTTTTTGCAGTTTTTTTAATTTTACTTGAGATCTAATGAGCGCTTTGGATTTAGCCATAATGTACTCCTAGTTGTATAATGAGTAGGCATGATATGAGAAAGATACTAAAAAATAAAGTCATAGAGTAAATATGATCGTATATTTAATAAAAATAATTAAAAACCAGCTGTATTGTATGTGAAGAGGATCAAGTAAAGAAATATTTATTGAATCACATAGGCACTGTGCGTTGATAAATATTTTTTTCTGTAATCACATAATCAAGAGGTATGTCCCATTTTGAAGGTTTAATTTTAATTATCTTTTGAAATTCGTAAGCTAAGCCAATTTTAATCGGTTTTTTTTCAGCAGTATTGTCGCTAAAATTCAGTGTCCGATCATAATAACCACCACCACGCCCTAAACGATGGCAGTGGTGATCAAATCCAACAAGAGGAACGAAAATAATATCTAATGCAACAGGATCTATTGCTGTTTGATGATTTATATCTGGTTCAAGAATATTAAAGCAATTTAAAATCAATGGATCATGGGGATGATATGAATAGAATGATAGTATTTGGTTACTGTTAGGTGAGACAACAGGCAAATATAGTGCTTTTTTTAAGGTGGTAGCCTGATCAATGATAGGGGAAGTGTCCAATTCGTTTTCTTGAGGCAGATAAAGTGCAATAGTTTGGCTCTTAATAAAAGGGCTAAAGTGAACTACTTGCAGAGTGACACATTCTGAAGCTTGCTTTATTGAGTTTTTGTCAAGCTGACCTCGCTTATCACGAAGTTTTTTACGTATTTCAGATTTATAAAGCACTTTAACGACCTCCGCAATAAACGTAACGGAATCTTACTTGAACCCTGAGATTCAAGTGGGAGTCTTTCGCATCATATCAGGCATTCTTATCGAAACTCGAAAAGAGTGCTCAACAATGGTGACAGATCGAATCCCTATATTTTAATTGTCGGTTCAAAAATTTATTCCATTGGCGATTATCGCAGAAGTCACTACGATTATACGGCAATCTCTTCTTCAGTAGCTAGTGAATTTTTAATGCGCTTATAGAGATCATAAAATCGTTGATTGGTAGTTTGAGGTGATTGCTGTTGCTTTAATTGTAATAATTCATGACAGATATTTAAGGCAGTTACAATCGCAATACGATCTGTTTGGGTACTCGGAGTCAATTGACTTGTGCTTTTCATCTTTTTATCTAAATATTGTGCAGATAGTAAAAGCTCATTTTTTTCTTGCGGTGTGCATTTAATCTTATAGGTACGATCTAAAATTTTGATATCAATAATATGATGATTGTTATTCATGGTAGTGTGCTCCCCTCAGTTGATTGATAATGTGCTGTATTTTCTTGGTAGCTCGTTGATTTTTTTCTTGTAACTCCGAGCGTTCACGAGCGCTAACAGCAAGTTGATGTCTTAGCAATTGATTCTCTTTTTTAAGACGGTCTAGATAAGTGAGCAGGGAGTCTATTTGGAGTTCAAAATCACTCAGTTCGGCTGTGTTCATTTTCATCATCCTTGTTTTAACAAGCGGAACATTGCTAAGGATAAAATAAATTTTTGTAAAATTCTATAGTTATCGAGTACTTCTCAGGGGCTTTGTGGCTTTTTGTAGCCACCTTGATACATTAGGAGACAAATCAGGAGAGATACGCTGGTAGATTTGCTCATGATAGTGATCAATCCATTTAATTTCTTTTGAGCTAAGTAGTGTTATATCAATTAAATTTTGTGCATAAGGAATCAGGGTTAAATCTTCGAAGGTTAAAAAAGAAGAAGGCCGGTTATGCTGTCTGTAGATAAGACAAACATTTTCAATTCGTATTCCATAGTGATTTTTTATATAAACCCCAGGCTCATTACTGACAACCATTCCAGGCTGTAACGCGATATGGGTTGGACGTGGGGAAATCATTTGGGGGCCTTCATGGACGCATAAATAACAACCGACACCATGTCCTGTGCCATGTGCATAATCAAGTTCAGCGTCCCATAAAGGTTGGCGAGCTAGTCCATCGAGTTGTTCGCCACAGGTGCCTGGTGGAAATTGGCTATGGCGAAGTGCCAGATGGCCTTTAAGTACTCGCGTATAATGAGCGCGTTCATCTGCAGAGGGTGTCCCTAAGTGAATAGTGCGTGTTACGTCGGTAGTACCTTCAAAATATTGTCCCCCTGAGTCTACTAAATATAATGCCGAATCATCGATGGTTTTGTTAGTGCTCTCTTGTGGGACGTAATGAATGATAGCACCGTTGCTGGCAAAACCACTGATCGTAGTAAAGCTGAGATCTTGACAGCGGGCATCTTCGCGGCGAAACGTTTCTAGTTGTTGTGCAGCACTTATTTCAGTGATACCTTGTTGCCAATGAGTACTGATCCAGTGCAAAAACTTGATCATAGCGATAGCATCGATACGGTGTGCTTCACGCATGCCTTTTTGTTCAGTTGTGTTTTTTATTGCTTTTTTGAGTGTAATGGGAGAATGAGTACAGATAATGTGAGCTTTTTTTAATTGGCTGAAGGTCCATTGGCTGGTGCTATTAGGATCAAGTAAAACACTACAGTTAAGGTTATTGAGTGCTTTTTTAAAATCATGATAATGAGCGAGTGAAATCTGTTGTGCCTGATAATAGTCTAACTCATGGTCTAAGAGACAGTTGGGATTAATAAATAAAGTGGCTTTATCTTGAGTTAGGAGAGCGTAGCTAATGACAAGTGGATTATATCGAATGTCATTGCCGCGGATATTAAAAAGCCAGGCAATGGCATCAAGGCGAGTAATCACCATAGCATCAGCATGATGATTTTTTAGTGCATTCCTTAACTCCGCTAACTTATCTTTTGTTGCACATCCAGTATATTGCATTGCTAATGAAATCATGGGTGAGCTAGGTAGGGCTGGCTGCTCATCCCATAATGTGTCAATCCAATTGTCTTCAATCCATACCAGCTCACTCTGTGTGTTCTCTAAAGTAGCATGCCAGGTTTGTTGTTGTTGAATAGTTATTAATTGAGGATCGATACCAATGCGTAAGGAGGTGCCTTGTGTTGCCAGCCATTGATCAATGGAAGGGGTTCCGGGTTGTTGTTTCATCAGTTGAAAATCACTGTGTAGCTCTTGTTCTGCTTGCAAAAAATAGCGGCTATCTGTCCAAAGATAGGCCTGCTTTTTTCCAATCAAAGCATCACCTGCAGATCCTGTAAAACCAGTAATCCAAGCACGACGCTGCCAACAGTCTGGAACGTATTCATTACGATGTGCATCGGCAGAAGGGACATAGTAATAATCGATTCTAGCCTTTGTCATTAGATGACGTAGTCGTTTTAGTCGCTCTTGATACATCATGTTAATATAACATCCTATGACCGTAGAAAAACCATTGGATGTTGATATTGTTATCGTCGGCGCTGGCCTTGTCGGTATGAGTGTGATTGCTAGCTTGAAAGAAGCAGGTTTCCGTATTGTGGTTTTGGAAAGACAACCACTGTCTTCTATAGAAGAGGCCAAACTCGATCAAAAAGAACCAGTGCGTCCTCTTTCCTTAGCTTATGGTGGGCAACGTTGTTTGGATTGCTGGCATATTTGGCCCTCTGTGGCCCCTGATGCGGTGCCGATCCATACTTTACATGTTTCAGAACAAGGACGATTAGGTCGTGTTTGTTTCTCTGCTGATGAGATGAAGCTACCTGCTTTAGCTTATGTGCTGCCTTTTTCATCGTTGCAGCGGGCTTTATATACAGCGGCTGCAGTACAGACTGAGGTCACCTTTGTTTCAATTGATACGCTATCTTCATTAGTGCGTCATGAATCAGGTATTACCGTTCATTATGTGACAGCAGGTCGTCAACAGACTCTTTTGGCACGTTTATTAATCGCTGCTGATGGTGCTGATTCAACCTGTCGTCAATTGTTAGATATCAAGATTAAAAAAAGTCAAAAAAGAGATCTCGCATGGATGATTACATTGCACTGTGATCGATCGCATCATGGTATTGCATATCAGCGTTTTACTCGTGAGGGTAGTTTGGCTTTGTTACCCTTATTTAATAGCCATCAGTATCGTTTAGTATGGACTTTGTCACAACAAAGGTATGATCAAATAACGATGGAGCCTGATTCACTTTTATTAGATCGAATCAATGAAGTGTATAAAGGGCGTCTGGGTAATATCACAAGAGTGCAATCTAATGCAGTGGTTCCTTTACAGACCTTTGTAGCAAAAACTAGAGTACAAGCTTCAGTAGTTTTGCTGGGTAATGCTGCCTACACGTTATATCCTGTTACTGCCCAGGGATTTAATTTGAGTTTACAAGATGTGGCTACCTTAGCCTGTGTTTTAAAGCAAGCAAAACAGCGCGGTGAGTCGATTGGGGCTCTTGCAACATTAAAACGGTATACGGACTACCGCCATCAAAATCAACGTAGGGTCATTCAATGGACACGTTGTGTCTCTGATGTTTTCCGTTGGCGTGTACCTATTTTTGATCCTCTACGAGGTATAGGGTTGTTAGGCTTAGATACTCTGCCTTTTGTAAAAAAATTATGGGCTCGGAGTTTCTTACATGTCTGATGCCTATGAGGTCGTTATTATCGGTGGCGGTTTATTAGGATTAACTTTAGCAACGGCATTAGCACAAGCTGATTTTTCAGTGGCTATTGTTGAATTACATCAACCGGTATTGCATTGGAACACTACTGATTATGACAGTCGTGTCAGTGCTCTCCATTTAGGGAGCCATGCATTTTTAAAAAGTTTAGGGATATGGTCGTCTATACGCGCTTTTTGTTATTCATCCTTAGAGCGTTTAATCGTATGGGATCAGCAAGGAGCAGGACGCATTACCTTTGATGCGATGGATATAGCCGAAGATAACTTAGGTTATATTGTGGAGAATCGTGAGATTATTCGTGTGCTATGGGAGTATTGCAAGGCACATGAGCACATTACTTTGTTCTCGCCTGTGCGGCCTGTGGCTCTTTCCGATGGTCAAATCAGACTCGATCACGGTCATAAGACAACCTTCATCCGTGCAAATTTAATAGTAGGTGCCGATGGGGCTTATTCTTGGTTACGTCAGCAAATGGCAGTGGAATGCATCGAAAAGCCTTATCACCATAATGCTTTGATTGCTGTCATTGAAACTGAAAAATCACACCAAAATACAGCATATCAGCCCTTTTTAACAACAGGTCCATTAGGAGTATTGCCTTTATCCAACCCACATCACATGGCGATCGTGTGGTCTGCAGACCCTCAAACAACGGAGAGACAACTTAATACACCGCTGAATGTCTTTGATCAAGAGTTAAGTAGGATATTAGATGGAACACTTGGAGCAATACATTGTTTATCAGAACGTCGATGTATTTCATTAATTGAACGACGAGTAAGTGCTTATGTTCAAGAGAATAAAGTATTAGTGGGTGATGCTGCTCATACGATTCATCCTTTAGCAGGGCAAGGGGCTAACTTAGGTTTTATGGATGTTGCTTGTTTAACACAGGTCTTATCCGAAGCGAAGAAACATCAAAAGTCTTATAACTGTAGTAGGGTGTTGAGACGTTATGAACGCTGGCGTAAGAGTGAAAATGACATCATGTTATTGGGTATGAGAGCATTTAAATCACTCTTTTCTAATCATTTGCCTATTGCTATCCCTATGCGTAACTGGGCTTTGAATTTTACAGATCATTCTAAATTATTAAAACGTTATTTTATGCGATATGCAGTGCATCAACAGGTTCCTTAATACCGATAATTTTATACTCTGAATAAAATATTGGGAAATGAGCTTTTGCATTTGATTTAATTTTAATTAAGATTTAAGAGTTTCTTAATATAAAGTGGTTAATATATGCAGCTGATTTTCTCAAAAATTAATCTGATGAAAAAATAAATTTTATCTAGAAAGAAAAGAAATACTATGAGTGCAAAGATTTTACTGAAGCTTTATGACATCGATGGCTGCCTTTATCATAAATGTGGTGAACCTGAAAACATCTCTTCATGGTTAATTGAAAGCAATCAAACTTTTTTAGAACACGAAATATCAGAGATAAAAACATTAAACTTTGATAAACTAATTATTGCTTATGGAACGTCAATTACTTTTGCCTGTCATCGACAATTATCGTTGCAGATTTTAGCTTGAGTCGTTAATCATAAATATTCACTCCAAATTTATTACTCACTTTTTGCTTTTAACTCGCTGTTCAGATTGCTTAATTCGATAACTTTTACCAGTCACATTGATAATAGTTGAGTGATGCACCAGTCTATCAATGGCAGCGACAGCCATAATATTATCTGGGAATATCTGATCCCATTCACTAAAGGGTTGGTTGGAAGTGATAATTAAACTCTTATTTTCATAACGATCGGCAATCAATTCAAATAGCACGCAGGTTTCTGCCTCATTTTTCTTTACATAGCCAATATCATCTAGTATCAACAAAGGAATACGTGATAATTTTGCTATTGCGTCAGCGAGCTTGTACTCCTTCCTAGCTATTTGTAGCTTTTGGACCAGAGTGGTTGTTGGCATAAACAAAGCTCTAATGCCTTGTTCAATCAGTCGATAAGCAATAGCTGAGACTAAATGAGTTTTACCCACGCCGCTTGGTCCAAAGACAATGAGGTTTTGCCCCTGATTTACCCAGCTGATATTTTCAGCTAAGGCGGTTACCTGTGCCGAATTTATAGAAGAGGCAATTTTGAAGTCAAAGTTATCTAATGTTTTCCCAGGAGGAAGCTTAGATTCTTTAATATAACGAGCAATGCGTCTTTGACGTCGATGGCTGACCTCTAGATTGCTGAGCTTTGATAAATATTCAGCATAGCTCAGGTGCCTATCTTTGGCCCTTGTTGCCTCGTTTTCCCAATGTTTTAACATAGAAGATAATCCAAGCTGTTTGAGCAACAGTGGTAACGTGGCTGTATTAGACATAAACAGCCTCCTGTGGTTCACTTTGACTAATCAACCTGAGTTCGATGAAAAGGTGTAAAGTAAGTGATTGAATAAAAGGCTCTTTCATGGTTAAGTTTCGTGCAAAAGCAGCTAATTTCAGTAAATCAAACCTTAAAAGGAAGAGCCGTATGGATAAGTTAGTCGATTTATATTGTGTTGTCGATGATTTTTGTCAATTAGTATTGCCTGAATTAGAGAAAGCTTCTTTGCCTAATTTGAGTAAAAAAAGAACTAGGTCATGCCGACTGACTCCCTCAGAAATCATGACGATTGTCATCCACTTTCATCAAAGTCATTATCGTGATTTTAAAACCTATTATATTAATTATGTAAAACAGCATTTGTATAAAGCCTTCCCTGATTTGGTCAGTTATAATCGCTTCGTTGAACTGATGCCATCCATATTGGTACTCTTGTGTTTATTAATGCATTTCCAAAGCAAAACATTAACAGGAATTTACTTTATTGACTCTACCACATTATCTGTGTGCCATCCTAAACGTTCATCATCAAATCGTGTTTTTAAAGGGCTTGCTAAAAAATAGAAATCAACTATGGGTTGGTTTTTCGGCTTTAAACTGCATTTAGTCATTAATGATAAAGGGGAAATACTGGCTTTCAAAATAACGAAAGCTAATACGGATGACCGTAAACCTGTTGATGAGTTAACACAAGGATTAGAGGGTAAATTGATAGGTGATAAAGGATATATTTCTTCTGAATTATTTAATCAATTATACCTGCGTGGTTTAAAATTCATTACACGCCTACGAAAAAATATGAAAAATAAACTGATGCCAATGATCGACAAATTATTATTACGAAAACGTGTGATTGTTGAAACCGTCATTGATCAATTAAAAAATATTAGTCAGATAGAACACTCTCGTCATCGTAGTCCTGTCAATTGTAGGGTTAACATCCTGGCTGGATTAGTCGCTTATTCTTTACAAACTAAGAAGCCTTCTTTATATTTGAATAACAATTTTTCAATCTTAGCATGAGTTAGGTCGAACTCACGTTAATCAATGCATTGTAGTCACCTAAGTCATGCTGTGTGACTTCTATTTGAGGAGGCCTTATCAGAGGTGCCTTAAATTTTATTTGCAGTGAAGACAATGACAGCGTTACCTTCTTATCAATCAAAGATAAAACCCTTTGAGCTAACTGAGATTCGCACTCTTCACAGTGAGCCAAGTATAATAAGCCAACCATAAACTGACAGGCAGCTTTGGCACTCATCGTTTCATCCACATGCTTCCATATCCACTTATATTCTGGGGTTGGCAATAAGTCATCCCTGAGACGTGAGTATCTAAAGGCTTGTGGCTTTTTTACTAAACTTCCAATAACATGGCGATAGTCAACTTGTCTGCTACGTGTATATTTTCCTTTAGGATAAACTCGGTCTAACCTGATAACGTGTTGGCTTCCTAAGTAACATTCCAGCTTTTTATCATACAATTTTACATGAAGCGTTTCACCTTGAAGCCTTGAAGGTACAGTATAGGTCACTCGCCGAACATCGATTGGGACTGTTGCAAAGATAGATATAAAAAAGTTCCTACAATGAACTCTTTTATATCTATCTTTGCAACAGTCCCTGCATAATTATCTCGGAACTCTATAACAGATATAGAGTTACAGGATATTTACCCATCTTGGCTAAGTTAGTGGGATTAGTTTATTCGGCTACAATTATGTTGATATAAATGTATAAAAGTGCTAAATTAATTAGTCCTAACAAGTATAACTATCAACATCTTTGATGCGCTTGTTGGGTTTAGCGTTAATAGATACTAATATTATTAGGTTGCTAGAGAATCAACACATCATGCGCTTTGAAGCATTTTTTAAAAAATACCTTTTGTTTCACTATGACGAGCTAGTGGAATATTTATCATCTTCAGGGGACTTCAATCAAAATACACTAAAAGCTGCCCTGCAATATCACCTTGCTAAAAATCATCTGGCCCGTATACGACGTGGATATTATCTGGTTACAAACGACTATTTACCTGGCACCTATATAGAAAGTGATTATTTGCTCATTGCAGGTCGTATGACGGATGATGCTGTAATTAGCTATCATACGGCAATGGAATTTCATGCGCTTGCTTATTCGGTTGCTTCAACCGTTTACTTTAATTCAGATGAACGAATTGGCTTATTATTATCTGAATATGGACAGTATCAACAACTAAGCCATCCGACCCAATTAAAGCCAGATAACGTATACTTAGAAACTAAGTTGCATGATCGTATGGGGATGGATATACGAGTCACAACGATTGAACGCACGTTGGTTGACTGTCTTCATCGCCCAGAGTTATCTGGTGGCTGGGAAGAGATATGGCATTCTTTTGAATCCATTAATTTTTTAGACATTGGGAGGGTAATAAATTATGCCGTACGGCTTGGAAATGCCACGACAATAGCTAAAGTGGGATTTTTTTTAGAACAACACCAAGAACAATTTTCTGTCAAAGAAGAACAGCTTAACCAGCTTGCTCATCATAAACCCAAATCACGGCACTATATGGAAAAAGCCCATAAAGGTCCGGTAAAAAGTTTGCAACGGTGGAACTTAGTTGTTCCTCTTGCTGTGATTAATAAAATCTGGGAGGAACCAAATAATGATACTCTCTAAGGAGCGGTTATTAAAAGAGAAGCAAACTTCTGGATATCGACAAGAAATTATTGAAAAAGTCATTTGGCTCATGGAAACCTTAAACGTAATTGCAGATGATAGCTATTTGTCAACACGATTAGTGCTAAAAGGTGGTACGGCACTCAATCTTTTCCATTTTGATTTACCAAGGCTATCTGTGGATGCTGATTTAAACTACATAGGTGCTATTGATCGCAGCACAATGTTGAAAGAAAGACCTGAAGTTGAAAATAGGATCAAACGTTTATTTGAGCGTATGGGATTAACAATGCTAAGAAACCCAAGGGAACATGCAGGTGGGAAAATGGTTTGGTGTTATCCGAGCTCCCTAGGAAATCAGGGAAACATCGAAGTTGATATTAATTTTATGTATCGAGCTCCATTACTGCCAGTTGAACAAAGGGATAGTATTACAATGGCGGGCAAACAAGTCACAAATTTACCAATTCTAGATATTCATGAGCTAGCTGCTGGGAAACTGACAGCATTGCTAGAGCGTCAAACAGGCAGAGATTTTTTTGATGCAAATGAACTGTTTAATTACACTAAAATAGACAAAAACAAGCTTCGTATCATTTTCATTTTATACTCGGCAATGTGTTCTAAAAAAGACATGTTAAGCCTAACTAGCGATGGCATTACAGTTGACCACAGAGATTTGAAAAATAAATTGATCCCTGTGATGAAAAATAATTTTTGCGATGGATTTTCTTCTACAAAAGAATGGACAACCGTTATTATTAATAATGTCCAGAAGGGATTTGAAATCTTGCTACCTTACACTCCATCAGAAACTGAATTTATTCGGGCTGTTATAAATGGAATAGGTGTAAAACCTGAGTTATTTATCGATAACGAGAGCTTAGTAGATTTTAATTTGATCAAAAAACATCCTGCGCTTTTATGGGCTAACAAGAGAATGAAAAAGTAGATGGTTTACGTGATGTGTTTTGGGGCGTCTAATTTGGGTGCTAATTAAAAAATGCAGAAAGAGTTTGATCAAGAGGAATGAAAATTATATTTACTTGTTGAAGAAGAAGCTTATAAGATTGCACTAGAAGAATGGCAAGATACTTTATCAAAGGATCGAATAGAATCCATTGCGCCTTCTAAAAAAAGTAAGAGTAGTCTTATTGTCACTCCTCAATCTGTCAGGTTGAGTTTATATTTTAAAGAGAAGGTATGGCCTGAGAAAAAAGCGGATTATATTCTATTTAATGACGATAATTGAATAGTTGATAAAGTACTACTTTGTGATATAATTCCTATTTAAGGATGACCGATGCAAATTTTCAAACATCAACGCTTTAGTCAATGGGCAAAAGCGGAAGGTATTACCGATGCTACACTGAAAGCAGCTGTTGAAGAATTAGTACAAGGTCTTTTTGATGCGAATTTAGGTGGCGGATTATATAAAAAACGAGTAGCGCGTCGAGGACAAGGGAAACGAGGTGCTTATCGAACGTTAGTCGCATTTCAGCGAGAAGATCGTTCAGTGTTTGTTTTTGGGTTTGCAAAAAAAGAGCGTGCTAATCTTAGTAAGACGCAACTTGTTATTTATAAAAGATTAGCTAAAGATTATTTACAAGCTACAAATAATGATATTCAGCAATTAATTCGACAAGGTATCTTAACTGAGGTGAGAGGATGACGGCTCAAAAAAAAGTAAACCAACGACTATTGGAAACAGCGCGTGAGATGGCACAAGGATTATACGACGCTGGTGTGATTGATGCAGTAACATTACGGGAATATGATGCTTTATGTTTACCTGAAGTGAAAGAATTCAGTCCACGAGAGATTAAGCACATTCGACTCCATGAGAAAGTGAGTCAAGCAGTATTTGCCAAATTTTTAAACACATCGCTTTCCACAGTGCGTCAGTGGGAGCAGGGAGATCGTCATCCTAGGGGCACCTCATTGAAGTTACTCAATGTCGTAGCTGATAAAGGGTTAGGAGCATTGACATAAAAAACGATATTTCAATGGAAAGGTGGATGTGATGATCACACCTGATTTACGTTTTATGGCAGG
The DNA here is from genome assembly GCA_965214015.1 of Coxiellaceae bacterium. GTDB lineage: Bacteria > Pseudomonadota > Gammaproteobacteria > Coxiellales > Coxiellaceae > CBDCAS01. The sequence continues at coordinate 562 of CBDCAS010000017.1, read as the reverse complement.
TTGGTTATGTTAATCTTCAGTTAATATACTATGGATTGAGCATAAATTTTGGATGTATTCATTGATTATTAATACTTTACTTAATGCTTTTGGTGGCAAGTTATATAGTGTGACAGGATTTGAGCGAGGTCAAGATGGCAGCACTATTGAGGGGACTGTTGCAAAGATAGATATAAAAGAGTTCATTGTAGGAACTTTTTTGAAGATTAAGAAATGTCTATTTATTAATAGTAATTACGCTGCTAAATTGAACAATTGAGCTAGGAAACTATGTTGATCAAGTAGGTCACCTTTGAGCCTGTATTTCACCTGGCCTTTTTGTAAAGACCTCATGGCTTCCATTCCATCAATGGTTTTAGAGGCGGTATCAAAAGACTGATACCATTGCCGATAACGTGCTTTACGTTTTGTTGATTTATGATCGTTTTCAATACTATTATTTAAGTACTTTATTTGCCTAAGTGTTGTATTTTCTAGCAAGTCATTTTCAATGTTTAAATCATTCATGGCGGGTGGAAAAGCTGCATTTTTGTCAACATTAATCACTCGGGGTACGCTAACA
>CBDCAS010000016.1:0-111893 GCA_965214015.1 Coxiellaceae bacterium | reverse complement strand
ATTTTTTCGGAAGTCGAACTGTTTGGCTTTTTCCATTCTGGAATAATCTTGCAATTGTCACAGGTACATCTATTTTTTTAATATATACTAAATATATTTAACTCACAGTTATGTCTACTACAACACGATTATACCCATAGCATTTTAGGAGTATCAAATGGCAGGTGGGCCTCTCTGTCGTAGAACCTCTTTGTATAATGAGTGGCTGCTGATTTGATCGACATTAGGCAGCTTCTTTGCTTGGTAAGCTGACTGCTTCCACTGACGATTCCAAACTGAGAGCAACCGTACTTTTTTGATTCAATACCTAAAATAAAGGGTATTTGACACAAAAAACAATAATAAGCCAGAAACAGATGAAAAATAGGCAGTTACATGTAAAATATTGCCTAATTAACCTGAGTTCGATGAAAAGGTGTAAAGTAAGTGATTGAATAAAAGGCTCTTTCATGGTTAAGTTTCGTGCAAAAGCAGCTAATTTCAGTAAATCAAACCTTAAAAGGAAGAGCCGTATGGATAAGTTAGTCGATTTATATTGTGTTGTCGATGATTTTTGTCAATTAGTATTGCCTGAATTAGAGAAAGCTTCTTTGCCTAATTTGAGTAAAAAAAGAACTAGGTCATGCCGACTGACTCCCTCAGAAATCATGACGATTGTCATCCACTTTCATCAAAGTCATTATCGTGATTTTAAAACCTATTATATTAATTATGTAAAACAGCATTTGTATAAAGCCTTCCCTGATTTGGTCAGTTATAATCGCTTCGTTGAACTGATGCCATCCATATTGGTACTCTTGTGTTTATTAATGCATTTCCAAAGCAAAACATTAACAGGAATTTACTTTATTGACTCTACCACATTATCTGTGTGCCATCCTAAACGTTCATCATCAAATCGTGTTTTTAAAGGGCTTGCTAAAAAATAGAAATCAACTATGGGTTGGTTTTTCGGCTTTAAACTGCATTTAGTCATTAATGATAAAGGGGAAATACTGGCTTTCAAAATAACGAAAGCTAATACGGATGACCGTAAACCTGTTGATGAGTTAACACAAGGATTAGAGGGTAAATTGATAGGTGATAAAGGATATATTTCTTCTGAATTATTTAATCAATTATACCTGCGTGGTTTAAAATTCATTACACGCCTACGAAAAAATATGAAAAATAAACTGATGCCAATGATCGACAAATTATTATTACGAAAACGTGTGATTGTTGAAACCGTCATTGATCAATTAAAAAATATTAGTCAGATAGAACACTCTCGTCATCGTAGTCCTGTCAATTGTAGGGTTAACATCCTGGCTGGATTAGTCGCTTATTCTTTACAAACTAAGAAGCCTTCTTTATATTTGAATAACAATTTTTCAATCTTAGCATGAGTTAGGTCGAACTCACGTTAATTATATTAGTCCAATAAGGAAGTAAACTTGTGAATCTCTCTCCCACTCGCGTCATATTGGCTCTTGCCCCTATGGTACTTGGCCTACCATTAGCTATGGATATCTATATTCCTGCCGTTCCTGCTATAGCGGATCTCTTTGATATCTCCGCTGAAAAAATGCAATTAACACTCACGCTCTTTATGCTAACCTCAAGTATCATACCTCTTTTTGTGGGCCCATTATCCGATCAGTACGGTAGAAAACGCTTAAGTTATTTAATGATCTTTGTTTTTGCACTCGGAACTATATTGTGTGGATTCTCTCAGACTGTCAATCAACTAATTACATTTCGTATATTACAGGCTATAGGTGCTTGTAGTATGCTGGCTATTGCCTTTGCAATAGTGCGCGACTTATTCCATGGGCAACAAAGTGCATTAGTCTATAGCCTTCTTAACGGAATTATTGCCTTCTCTCCAATGCTGGCTCCTTTTCTAGGAAGTTATCTAGATATTAATTTAGGTTGGCCTGCAACGTTTTTTGCACTATTAATCATTGCTATTTTTTCATTACTCTTTACTAGTATTTTGCTCCCAGAAAGCCTGCCAAAATTTCGACGTAAACCAATCAGTAGCACTATTTTTAAAGAATATAAGCAAATTGCTAGCCATCAAATATTCATTATTTATAACTATGCTATCGCTGCAGGCTTAGCTTATATTTTTATTTTTTGTCTTATTTCACCTTATGTCATCATACGTTTATTTCATATACCAGAATTACAGTATGGCTACTACTTTTTTTTTATGGGCATCTCTTTTTTCTTAGGCAGTCTATTAGCCGCCTTTTTTGTAAAACGTATAGGTACTTATTACACTGTTTTTATCGGTTTTTTTATTTCCCTCAGCGGTGGGATACTCATGAGCATTTGGTACTATACTATAGGCTTTACTATCAACTCTTTCATCTGGCCCATGCTCCTTATTGGCAGCGGAGGCACCATGGCAATGGGTGCAGGTAATGGGGGTGCTATGGAGCCCTTTAAAAAAGTAGCTGGCACAGCGGCAGCCGTAAGTAATTTTATTCGCTTTGCATTTTCAGCAATTCTAGGTCTGATAGTGTCTATAAAAACAATCTCATCGACTCTACCACTAGCAATACCTACCATAGTATTAAATATCATTGGAATCATTCTGTTTTTACATTATAAAAAACTGTTAAAAACTCAAGAGAGTAACTGACGAACTCTTCTCAAATCTTCTTCAGTATCCACACCACAAGGAATAGAATGTTTATAAAGCACCATATGAATCTGATCACCGTGCCATAAGATACGTAGCTGCTCTAAGCACTCCATATTTTCAATTGGAACATCGGTCCAACGGACATAATCCATTAAAAATCCAACACGATACGCATACAAACCTACATGTCGAAAACAATGATCTAACTTAATGGTTTTATTTTTATTGTCAAAAACACCGCGTTGCCAAGGAATCGGGGCACGTGAAAAATAAATGGCATTTTGCTGATGATTTAATACTACTTTGACAACATTTGAGTCAAATAACTCTTCTGAGGATGTGATTGGCACACAGAGACTCGCTACTTTGAAATGACGATATTTATCTAAATCAGCAACCAACTGTTGAATAACCAAAGGAGTAATGAGTGGCTCATCGCATTGCAAGCATACAACAAGCTCTTGCTCGTGATATCTCAAAATACGACAAGCCTGAGCAATACGATCTGTCCCTGTTTTATGCGCCCCATCAGTGATCACACAAAAGGCCCCAAACTGATGCGCTACTTGTGCAATTTGACGATCACCAGTGGCAATGGCCACACTATCTGCACCACTTTTAATTGCACATTCATAAACATGCTGAATCATTGGCTTTCCAGCAATGTTCATTAGTGCTTTTCCTGGCAAACGTTCAGAATGATAACGCGCAGGAATAAGAATACGAAATCCCATAAAAATTTACAGATTATCACCAGTTAAAGAACGTGCCTCTTCAGGTAACATCACAGGAATCTCATCACGAATGGGATAGGCTAATTTATCAAAAGAACACAAAAGCTCTTGGCCTGCTTTGTCATAAGTTAATCGACCCTTACAGATTGGACAAGCTAAAATCTCTAACAATTTACTATTCATATAGCCACATTTACTCAATATATTTTGATCGGGACGGCAGGATTTGAACCTACGACCCCTTGCACCCCATGCAAGTGCGCTACCAGGCTGCGCTACGCCCCGCCCTCTAGATTGACACAAATAAAATCTATCAACACTTATTCATGACAGACTGGCTCAGTATATTATCTTCTTGCCTCCATCCAGTCTATAAAAAATTCCTAACCAGAGGCTACCATTATTTAATTTTTTTCAAGATCAGATAATACAGCTTCTAACCCAACGACTGTATTTTCTATTATCGATTGTGATGATTGCACCACTGGAGGTTTGGATTCATTAGAGAGCTGATGACGTGCTCCCTCAATCGTATAGCCTTGCTCATAAAGCAAAGCTCTAATTTCTCGAATAATCAACACATCTTTACGTTGATAATAGCGACGATTCCCACGTCTTTTTGAAGGTGATAGCTGAGAAAATTCCTGCTCCCAATAGCGCAATACATGAGGACGCAAGTGACACAGTCTACCCACTTCGCCAATTGTAAAATAAAGCTTCTCAGGAATCGATGGTAAATCGCTATTCTTGATAATGGTCTTGTTCTTCTGGTTTGACATGGCTTTCCACCCTGAATTTCAGTTTATGACCTGCTCGGAAGGTTACTACACGACGCGCAGTAATTGGAATTTCTTCTCCTGTTTTTGGATTACGACCAGGACGTTCCTTTTTATCACGTAAATTAAAATTACCAAAACCAGAGAGCTTAACAAACTCACCTTGCTCTAAGGATCGCCTAATTTCTTCAAAAAACAACTCTACCAGCTCTTTTGCTTCACGTTTATTTAAACCTAAGGTATCAAATAAATATTCGGCAAGATCCATTTTAGTGAGTGCCATTACGATGCCCTCAATTTTGCATTAAAACCACGTTCTAGAATACCTACAACGTCCTGAATAACATCATTTATTTCAGTATCTACTAGAGTGCGCGAAGGGTTTTGAAAGGTCAAGCCCAATGCGACACTTTTTTTACCTTTTTCGATATTTCTACCTTGATAAATATCAAAAATCTCAATCTTGGTCAAAAATTGGGGTTTCTGATCGAGGATATGAGTCCTTATCGTTTCCACCGGAGTGGCTTGATTGACAATAATAGCAATATCTCTTCTTAAAGCAGGGAATTTTGACCTTTTTTTATAAGAAGGAATGGATCTTTGTTGAATGACAGAGAGTTCAATCTCAAAACAACAGACAGTTGACTGCAATTCTAAACGCTGCACCAGCTCAGGGTGCAAGAGACCTAAATAGCCTACAGCCTCATTTTTGTAATAAAGTAGAGCCCTTTGCCCTGGATGTAGAGCTGGATGCTCTCCAGAAACCCAATGAAATGCAGAAACATTCCCAGTTTGGGCAAGCAGCTTTTCTACCAATCCTTTAAGATCATAAAAATCAACAGTACGTTTTTCAAAGGCCCATTGCTCAGGATAGGCCGTACCTGCAGCAACTATAGCAAGCTTTGGTGTTTGTTGAAGTTGCTTTTTACTTTGAGTAAAGCTCAGACCCATTTCGAATAAACGGACTCGTGATGCTTGACGATGCTGGTTATATTGCACTGCTTGGAGTAAGCCTGTTAATACGCTAGGTCGCATAATAGCCATATCTTTACTCATCGGATTAGAAAGCGTAGTTTTTTCACATTTAGAATTAAACAAAGAGGCCTTCTCTTGAGAAGTAAAACTATAAGTAATGGCTTCAAAATAGCCTTGACTTACTAAAAAATTAGCAATGCGTGAATCACTAATATACCTTTCTGGATTTTTAGGCATATTGCCTTCTATAATCATAGGCTTTGCAGGAATTTGGTCATAACCATACACGCGAGCTACTTCTTCCACTAAATCAGCCTCACATTCTAAGTCAAATCGATAACTCGGCACAGCAACTACCCACCCTCCCATTACGGGACGCAGATCCATCCCCAGCGCGATCAAGATTCGTTCTACTTCATTATTTTGTATGGAAATGCCTAACAAACGATTTATTTCTTGGGAACAAAAGGTAATAATTTTTTCTTTTGGTAGATAATCTTTAGACACTTTTTCAATAATAGGCCCTGCCTGGCCTCCTACAAGACTCAACAACAGCTCAGTAGCACGCTCAATAGCATCTACTTGTAGATTAAAATCAACCCCGCGTTCAAAACGATAAGCAGCATCTGTTTGCAGTCCATGATATTTTGCGGATTGCCGAATCTGAATAGGTTCAAAAAAGGCACTTTCCAGGAAAAGATGGCATGAGGACTCAGTCACACCAGATTGTAATCCTCCCATGACACCTGCTATCGCAAGTGCCTGACTTTGATCAGAAATAATTAAATTTCCTGATGGTAAAGTGACTTTCTGTCCATTGAGTAAAATGAGTTTTTCACCTTTTTTAGAATAACGAACAGTAATAGATCCATTAATTTGATCCAGGTCAAAAGCATGCAGCGGTTGACCAATCTCTAACATAACGTAATTTAAAACATCAACAACAGGATGGAGACTATTGAGCCCACTGCGTCGCAAACGCTCTTCCATCCATAGCGGTGTTACTGCTGCCCCAAGATTAATATCACGAATCACACGACCTACATAGCGAGGACATGCAGCCATTGCTTCTACTGTCACTGGAAACGATTCATGAAAAGCAATCGGTTGCGGTGTAATTGAATGAGGTGCCATAGTGGTTTGATTGATTACAGCAAGATCACGTGCAATGCCACGAATACTACAACAATCACCTCGATTGGGAGTCAATCCAATCTCAACAATATGATCCTCTAAGTCTAGATAATCACGCAGATCGACTCCAATCGGTGCATCCTGTCGCAACTCCATAATATGGCCTTCCAAATCTTCACCTAAACCCAACTCACTCCTAGAACAAATCATGCCATGCGAAGGCATACCACGTAATTTAGCTTTTTTAATTTTAAAATGACCTGGCAATAGAGCCCCAATTTTGGCAACAGGTACACAGAGTTTTTCTTTAACATTCACGCCACCACAAATAATGTCTAAAATAGTATTACCAATATCAACCCGACAAAAATGCAAGCGTTGTGCATTGGGATGTGGTTCTACTGAAATAATACGACCTATGACAACGCCTGAAAAATCACCTGCCACTGGCACAATGCTCTCGACTTCTAATCCAGCCATTGTTAATTGTTCAGCGATAACTCGAATATCGGTTGATGGATTAATCCACTCTCGCAACCATTGTTCACTGAATTTCATGAAAACTGTTCCAACATACGCAAATCATTTTCAAAAAAACAACGTAAATCCTCTACATCGTAACGTAACATTGCTAAACGATCGAGGCCCAGGCCAAAAGCAAATCCAGTATATTGGTTCGGATCAATATTGACGTTACTAAGTACATTAGGATGCACCATACCGCAACCCAATACTTCTAGCCAACCACGATCACTACAGACGCGACAGCCACTACCAGAACACAGTTGATGCTCAATATCTACTTCAGCAGAGGGCTCAGTAAATGGAAAAAAGGAAGGACGAAAACGTAGGGCAAGCTCTGTTTCAAAAAAACGATTAAAAAAAGTCTGCAACAAACTTTTTAAATTTGCAAAACTACATTGCTGATCGATCACTAAACCTTCTAATTGATGAAACATCGGTGTATGTGTGTGATCTGAATCACGACGATAGACACGACCTGGCGTAATAATCTTTATAGGGGGTTTTTGGTTTTCCATAACACGAATTTGTACAGACGAGGTATGTGTTCGTAATAGCAAACCATTATTAAAATAAAAGGTATCTACATCACTGCGTGTTGGATGATGCAATGGAATGTTAAGTGCTTCAAAATTATGGTACTCATCTTCAATTTCTGGCCCTTCTGCCACTACAAAACCCATAGTCGATAACAACTCAGTAGCTCTCTCACGAACCCGACTTACTGGATGCAATGCGCCTAATGTCTCAGCACGTCCTGGTAACGTGATATCAATTTTCTCAGATTCTAATTGCACTGCCAGCATCGCTGACTGTAACTCAGCCTCTCGTTTATGAAACAAAGTCTGCAGTTGTTGTTTCGCTTTATTAATCGCCTTTCCATAAGCAGGACGTTCCTCTAAAGACAATCGCCCTAAATTTTTCAACAACTCGGTTAATTGCCCTTTTTTACCAAGCCACTCAACACGCAACTGCTCTAGAGCAGTTAATTCATTTGTCGATTTAATCGAATGACAAGCCACTGACATAAGGCTATCAATTTCATCCTTTTTCATAAAATAACGCTCTCACTTTAGAAAAAAGGCCGCATAGGCGGCCTTTTATAATAGAACATCATAAGATCTTTAGGCCAGCATTTCTTTTGCTTTATCAGTTAATACTGCAAAAGCTTTCGTATCATTGACTGCTAAATCAGCTAATACTTTGCGATCAATCTCAACTTTCGCTTTATTCAAACCATCAATAAAACGACTGTAAGATAAACCGTTGATACGCGCTGCTGCATTAATACGCTGAATCCACAGTGCACGAAATTGACGTTTACGTTGACGACGATCACGATAAGCATATTGCGCTGCTTTAATCACTGCCTGTTTAGCAACTCGATATACACGGCTACGAGCACCATAATAGCCTTTTGCCTTTTCTAATATTTTTTTATGACGTGCTTTGGCAGTGACACCTCGTTTTACTCTAGGCATGTTTTACTCCTCGCATTAATTCTCACCTCTATTCAGAGAGCAGATTAATTCTACGCTCTAAATTTAAACTATTTATTTCTTAACATTCTATCAATTGCATTATGATCACTACTATGGACACTTGGCATAGCACGCAATTGGCGTTTACGTTTATTTGTTTTTTTCGTTAAAATATGATTTCGATTTGCACAACGACGTTTTAACTTGCCTGTACCTGTACGCTTAAAGCGTTTTGCTGCACCTCGATTCGTTTTCATCTTCGGCATTACTGTCTACTCCCCCTTTTCACTTCGCTTATGTACTTTTCCCATCATAACAACCATTGTCATTTGTCGACCTTCCATTTTAGGCTCTTGCTCCACTAAATACCCTCCTGGAAGTTCTGCTTTGACACGGTCTAACAATGCTAAGCCCAACTCTTTGTGTTGCATCTCGCGGCCACGAAAACGTAAACTCACTTTTACTTTGTCACCTCGATCCAGGAAGCTACAAATTTTACGGACTTTCACCTGAAAATCTCCTACATCAGTAGCGGGTCTAAACTTGACTTCCTTAACGTGAATAAGTCTTTGCTTTTTCTTAGTAGCTCTTTTACGTTGATTTCGCTCAAAGAGATACTTCCCATAATCCATAATGCGGCAAACAGGCGGATCGACGTTAGGAGAAATTTCCACTAAATCAAGGTTTGCCATCTCAGCTTGCCTAATGGCCTCCACTGTACTCACCACACCAACCTGTTCCCCATTTTGGTCAATTAATCGAATCTTAGCAACGCGGATTTGCCTATTGACTCGTGTTTTTTCAGATCTAATGCTTATCTCCCCGAATTCGTTTCTGATGAATTTCATCCTGTAACTGCGTAGCCAAATCATCAAAGCTCATTGTAGCCAAACTCGCAGCTTCTTGCCGTACCGTTAAACACGCATCGGACACTTCACGATCCCCAATCACTATCTGGTAAGGAATACGTGACAAAGTGTGTTCGCGGATTTTAAAACCGATCTTCTCATTTCTCAAGTCTGAGATGACCCTAATTCCTAGATTTTGCAAATTTTTTGCAATTTTAGCAGCATAGTCTGATTGGCGATCGCTAATACTCATCACAACTCCTTGTATTGGAGCAAGCCACAAGGGTAAGCGACCCGCATAATGCTCTAACAGAACCCCCATAAACCGTTCAATGGATCCCAAAATAGCACGATGCAGCATAACAGGCGACTGCTTTGTTCCATCCTGTGCAATATATTTTGCCTCCAAACGTTCTGGCATTGAAAAATCGACCTGTATAGTGCCACATTGCCATACACGACCCAGACAGTCTTTTAAAGAAAACTCAATCTTAGGCCCGTAGAAAGCACCTTCACCTGGCATAATATCCCACTCAACACCACTGGCATCTAGGGCCTTTGATAAGGCAGCCTCTGCTTGATCCCATAGAGTATCACTGCCGACACGTTTTTCAGGCCGTGTCGATAGTTTATGAATTATATTTGTAAAACCAAAATCACGATACACTTGATGGAGCTGTTTAATAAAAGCTAAAACCTCTGAATGAATATGTTCCTCAGTACAAAAAATATGACCATCATCTTGCGTCATAGCACGCACACGCATCAAACCATGGAGTGTTCCTGAGGGCTCATTACGATGACAACAACCAAACTCCGTAAAACGCAATGGTAAATCTCGATAGCTCTTTAGGCCTTGTTTAAAAACTTGAACATGACATGGACAGCTCATAGGCTTAATAGCGTAATCACGGTGCTCTAAATGCAAACTGAACATCTCTTCGTTGAATTGCGCTAAATGTCCTGATTGCTGCCATAAACTTTGATCTACCATTTGTGGTGTATTAATTTCACAATAACCAGAAGCATTTGTGATACCACGCAAATAATCACGTATCACCTGATTAATGACCCAACCTTTTGGATGCCAAAACACCATACCAGGCGCTTCTGGCTGAAAATGAAAAAGATCCATCTTTTTAGCAAGCTGACGATGATCACGTTTCTCAGCTTCTTCTAAACGATGCAAATAAGTTTTTAGAGCCTGTTTATCGAAAAAGGCGGTGCCATAAATACGTTGTAGCATGTCATTGTTGCTATTACCGCGCCAATAGGCTCCTGCCAACTTAGTCAGCTTGAAAGCCTTTAATATACCAGTACGAGGGACATGAGGACCGCGACATAAATCAATAAAATCCTGTTGCTTATAGAGCGTTAATGCTTCATTTTCTGGAATATCCTTAATAATTTCGACCTTATAATGTTCACCTCGAGCTTCAAACAATTTAACGGCTTCATTGCGTGATAATACCATCCGCTCTATCGGCGTATTTGCTTTTGCCAACTGCCGCATCCTAGCCTCAATCGTCTCTAGATCCTTTGGTGTGAATGAATGCTCAAGTGCTATATCGTAATAAAAACCCTCTTCAATAACAGGACCTATGGCAATTTGAGCAGCAGGAAATAAATCTTTAACCGCTTGTGCTAACAGGTGCGCTGTAGAGTGACGAATCACTTCTAAGCCTTCTGGATCTTGGCCAGTAATAATTTGTAATCGAGCCGCTTCACTTATCAAATAAGAAATATCCACTAAGTGGTCATCCACCTTGCCTGCCAATGCAGCCCTTGCTAGGCTGGGACTAATGGATTGAGCAACTGCAAATACGGTAACTGGCTTATCAAACTGCTTTTGACTGCCATCAGGTAAGGTAATCATTACCATTAATAATCACTTTTCTATTTAAGTTTGTCTAAAATACAAGAAACGAATTATACTGATTTAATCAATGAAATAAAAATTTTATTTATTTTCAACCCTCTGTGCGCCCAATGTATTTTAAAATCAGACTAAAGACTCTAAGTAGCAATTATTTTATAATGCCCACTTAGAAGCTACAATAATCTACAACTTATCATTATTAAAGTTAATATGTACATACACTATGAAATCCGAGCTCCTAAGGCATTAGAGGCCACTTCTTCTTTTATTGTTGACACAATAGCAGTCCAAAAAGGCGACCGTGTGCATCAAAAGCAAATATTAACTCATCTACGTACTGCAAATCAGGAACTTATACCTATTGCAGCCCCTCACGATGGCTGGATCCGATCGATAGCGGTTAAAAAGAGACACTCTGTTCAAGAAGATGAGCTACTTTTTGTCCTAGATATTCTAACTACTCAAGATTATCGAGTTGATGAGCACGAAGTTAACCCTTCTACCGAACTTGGCATAGCGGGACGACGCGGCTTGGAGCGTGAAGGTCAACGCAAATTAGTGACTGCTTATTCAGGCGAGTTATTTGAAGCCTTAGAAAGACAAAACGGTCAACACAAACTCTCTCAAGCCGTCAAAATACACCCCCTAGTCAGTCGTGCTAAAGAGGGGGTTCCTCCTAAAATGAGTGCTGAAGTCACCAATAACACCATAGCCATTGAACGATTTATTGAAGAAGCTGCTCATGATCCTGCATTACAAAAACAACTCAGCCATCAGTTAGAGCAACAACTAAATATCCAATCATCACCTTCTTCTGCCCCCAGTCCTAAGGCCTAATGATGAATCTATCTGAGGCTATTATTCACGGCACTGTAAACGCTGTAGAGCAAAAGCTTAAACAAGTCATCGAGGTCAACTACTTAGATGAATACGGCTATACCCCACTTATTGAAACAGCCATTGTCAATGACTGTGAAAAAGCACGCTTACTCCTTAAAGCAGGCTCTGACCCCAACCAAAAAGATATCACCGGTCGTACTCCATTACATTGGGCTGTCGATAATAACAACCTTGACTTAGCCCAGCTATTACTCACTCATGGTGCTAACGCCAACGCCTTCAACCTTGCAGGCGAGCCTGTTCTTGTTAAGCCTCTATTAAAACATCAGAAAGATCTCAAGACGCTATTAATTCAAAACAATGCTCGTACAAGATTTGCTTATGATTATATTTATGCAAAATTAATTGGGCATCGTTTTGAATTAATCGGTAGCGTTGATATTGTCGATCCAGATGGTATGTTTATTGAGGTTGACTATGAAGGATTTTACCTAGAACTTTCTTTAGATTTAATTGCTTATTCATTACAAGCCTTTCGTCAAAACTTTGCTGCTCGCCCCCTAGCGCCTTGGTTTTACTCTATTGATATGATCCATCAGGTACTAACTACCCAAACTCAATTAATGCGATACGATCACTATTTAGCCGATATCAATCAATACCGAAAAGAGATTATCCCTATACTCTCTCAAGATACTCTAGCGTTACCTATCAATCAAACAGGGCATGCAGCTATGTTAATTAAACACAAGAACTTATTTGCTATTTGCGATCGCTCGCATGATGGGCTAGCTCATGATCACATTCCTATTTATTACATCAATAAACCTCATGGTATGAGCACAGACCTACTGCTCGATCTATTATACCGAAAACACACCCTATCTGATATTTACGAACAGCTGCATAATAGACTGAAACTACAAGTGATTGCTGAAATTCCAATAACCGCTCAAACTATTGGTAATTGCAGTTGGGCTAATGTCGAGGCAGCCATACCTCTCTTATACTGGATGCAGCAGGCAAACTACCCCAAAAATCAACTAAATAAAACAGAGATCACAAAAGACAGCATCGAGCTATTTCAAAGTTGGAAGACATGGGATCAACAACGTGCTCTACAGCTAGCCATACGCGCCTTTCACGGTGCCAACCCACAACGAAAAGCCTCTATCGCTGCTTTATTAGCCGCGGTATTGTTTCAACGCTACTGTGCAACTCATACTGATGAACTTCCTCAAGCAGAGTCTATAATTGCTATTTTAAAAACTAAAGGATATGAGTACATTTTAGAAAGTTATATTCAGCATTATGTTCATAATAAATCAACCCGTGCAGGAAGCAATTTAATGCACTGGCTAAAGAAATATGAGCTTTGGACAGCCTAATAATATGAAAATCCAAACTTTATTAGATTAGAAAAAATAAAAGTAATTCTTCCTACTCTAGAAAAAGAGATAAATTGTTACAATTCTATATTTAAATGAAATTTTTTGTAAAGTTAACTCAATTAACATTAAAGTATGCAAAATAAAAAAACTACTATACACCAGAATACATATGAAAAACTAGAAAAGGCCGTAGAATCACTTAAAAAAAATCCATGTTTTTTTGATTTTTTATGTATTAAATTTCTGATAGAAATGCAAAGAGAATATAGAATTATATGTATAAAAAATGATAATTTAATTTCACTAGAAAAAATAATAGATAAAATTAATCAATACCCAAATAGCAATACTGAAATTAATAAAAATTTTATAACATATAAAGATTTTTCCAAAAACATAATTTATAGTAAATACAATAACCCTAAGGTTAACACTGGCAATAATATATGTGCAATAGGGACTTTTTTCCTTGTAGCAGGAGTAACTTATACACTAGTAGGTTCGATACTATCTCTACCTCCTGTTTTTTTCATAGCCTTGGCAATAATCATAGCAACATCGAGCTTCCTAGGCATTAAAGGAATCTTATTAAAAAAATCAGGAAAAGAACAAGGTTTAAGCCGATCGATAAATCAGTTCTTTCAATTCATAGATCAAATACAACCAGACTCATCAATACCAATAACTCAAATCAATTAACCACTATATTGTAGTAAAACTAAACCTTATTGTAATCTTATAAGCATCAACACTCATTATGACTTATCTAGCTGGCATGTACTGTATCACTCTGGCATAATCTCATTATGAGTAACTCATCATGTCATTGGGAGATCTAATGAAGCCAAAACTACATAATGCTAAAGAATTTTCAACAAAATTTAAGCAATGGATCATAGCTAACTGGCACTTTTTCATTACACCTTCTATTGTGCTTGACATATTGCTTACCCCCTCACTACGATCATTTATCAAAACACATGCCATTCTTTATGCCATAGTGACAGCTATTCTCCTATTAGCTGCCTCTATAGTTGCAGCTCTTTATAAAAACAAATTTTATAAAATAAAAGAATATGCTTCTTATCTAGAACAAAAATTAAAACTCCATACTCAATTTATTCGTTTTTTCTCGTGCGCCTGGGATCAACATAACCAACCTTATTGTTTAAATCACAAACAACCTGTGCAAATTCTACAAAAACCACTGCCAAAAAGTGCTCTTATAGGCCATTATCATGAAGCGAGCCTGGAATACTTACTCCAATTAATCTGCCCCCAATGCGCTCACAACAGTACCTACGATCTTTCTTACCTATATAGAGGTAAAAACGTATGTATCTCTGTAGAAACAGCTCATAAAATTCTTGACCAAATACGGGGTAAAAAGCAGCTTCAATTATTTGAAATTAATATTGCACATACTCCAGAACCTAGCTTAGATCATTGCATCACTGATATGTATTAAAGAGAAATTATCAGAGAACTCTTCTTTTTTTAGCTAAGACACACGGCTAATATGATCAATCGGAATGATAGTTTCCGAAACAGTAGTATCATGCTCACTCATTGGCTGCCAAGCATGACCATAAATAATCTCAAAAGTAGCCAGATAGGCTCCTTTCTCTTTAAAGGTTTCATAACGGGCCATAGCATGCTGCCAACGATTTTTTCCAAATAATCCTTTTAACTTATTTTGATGGATATTGCCCATACCATTTAATCTAATATCTTGGAATAAGGTGATTAATTGTTTATAACGAATGGTGATGTGTTCCATATCCATAACAGGATCTTCCAAACCGCTCTGTAATAATAAATCCCCAACATTATGCATATCAGGGAAGCGATGCAGAAAATGACTACAAGATGAAAAGCTATAACGTAATTCTTTTAAGGTATCAACACCCAACAAAGTAAATATAAGTATCCCTCCTGGTCTTAATATTCGTTTACATTCACGAAAACAAGCTGCTAAATCATTTGCCCCATTTAAGCTTAGTGATGAAATTACCATATCAACTGTATTACTCTCTATAGGCAAAGCTGAATAATGCGCTGTTATTCTCAAATCACCACAACAAGCTCTATTCACTGATGGCCAACTGGTGCCCTCTAAAATTACCAACTCTGCATTCGGATAATAGGCAACAAGTTGCTGGGACAAGTAGCCCTGTCGCATACCATATTCTAAAATTCGCTGCGGCTGTAAACGAATCATTGGCAATCGTGCTATCAAGCGATTAGCCACTTCTTGCCATAATATATGGACTGGCACTGTGAGGACTGCTTTTGATCGACGAAACTGATGGGAATCTACCATCAGCCTAGCACCTGCTCAATAGACATAAAAAATAGCTCTAGTAAATTATGTAAGTATACTCCTTGTTTTAATATCACGGTATCGATAAATGATCATATCTTTACTATGCTGGCATAATGTACTGTTTACTCTGCCAAGGCAAAAGACTACGAACCTTACCACTTTGCCACCTTTGCCAAAGTGGGCTCCCTTGGCATCAATCAACTATGATTGCCTTTCGGTATAAACCCCCCATTAACTATTGGATTACTCAATTAAAGTTTCATCATCAACTAGTTTATGCCCAATATCTAGGCTTGTTATTTAGTGAAAAACTAAAAAAACGCTCAGAACTTCCTGAGGTGATTCTACCGATTCCGTTGCATACCAGACGCCTCCAAAAACGAGGCTTTAATCAATCCTTAGAAATTGCAAAGCATATAAAACATGCTGTATCAATTCCTCTTAATATACACTCATTAAAACGTATAAAAAATACAGAACCTCAATCAAAGCTTACTGAAACAGAACGTCATAAAAACTTAGCTCATGCTTTTCGTTTAGTTAAACCAATCAAAGCACAGCACATCGCACTTTTCGATGATGTGATCACAACAGGTAGCACTATAATGGCAGCTTATAAAATATTAAAGCACAGTGGAGTGACACACATTGAGATCTGGTGTTGCGCCAAAACCTAATTACTATAGAGAAAAATTGACAACAAAGTGCGTACAATCATCTAAAATAAACCTAACGCGCACATCTCTACTTATTGCTTTTTCTTTTTAGGAATATAAAGATCCGTGATTGTACCCTCATATACCTCAGCAGCCATCATAAGTGATTCAGACAGCGTTGGATGTGGATGAATGGTTAAAGCAAGATCTTCAGCATCACAACCCATCTCAATAGCTAGAGCAATCTCAGCAATTAAATCACCCGCATTGACACCAACAATACCTCCCCCTATAACAGTCCCTTTATCATCGAATATTATTTTAGTAAAACCTTCACTACGATTTAAGGCCAAAGCACGCCCTGAAGCTGCCCAAGGAAAGAGGCCTTTTTTATAAGCAATATTTTCTGCTTTTGCCTGAGTCTCAGTCAGCCCTACCCAAGCAACCTCAGGATCTGTATAAGCAACAGAAGGAATACATTTAGGATCAAAATAATAACGCTTACCTGCAATGACTTCCGCTGCAAGACGGCCTTGAGCAGAGGCCTTATGGGCTAACATTGGATCCCCAACAATATCACCAATTGCATAAATATTAGGAACACAAGTTTTCATCTGATGATCAACAGGAATAAAACCTCGCTCATCAACACGAACACCTGCTTTATCAGCATCAATTAATTTTCCATTAGGAGAACGACCAACAGCTACTAGCAAACGATCGAAGCGCTTAGGATTTTCAGAAGGTAGTTGATCTCCTGCAAAGCTTACCCAAAGACCGTCTTTTTTTGCCTCTACCGCTGTAACACGCGTCTTTAACATAATACTGTCATACTGTTTCTCAATTCGTTTATGGAGTGGCATAACAAGATCTTTATCAGCACCTGGGATCAGTTGCTCCATTCTCTCAACAATACTAATTTTTGCCCCTAGAGCGTGATAGACTGTCGCCATTTCTAAACCAATAATACCGCCCCCTAAAATTAGAATATCACCCTTGGTCTCTTCTAGCTCCAAAGCACTGGTTGAATCCATAACACGTGGATCCTCAGGAATAAACGGTAGCTTCACTGGTAACGAGCCTGCTGCAATAATGCAATGTTCAAAGGCAACTACTGTCTTTTCATCTTGGCCACTCACCTCAATTTCAGTAGGACTAAGAAACCGACCATAACCTGTAACAGTATCCACGTTACGCTGCTTAGCCATCATTTTTAAGCCGCCTGTTAATTGCTTAACTACTTTATTTTTCCAGTGGCATACTTTACTGTTGTCAATACTTGGCTCACCAAAATCAACACCTGACTGACCTAAATCCTTCACTTCATCAATAACTTTAGCAATATGTAATAAAGCTTTTGAAGGAATACAACCGACGTTTAAACAAACACCCCCTATATTCTCATAGCGCTCAATTAAAACGACTTTTCTTCCAAGATCTGCAGCTCGAAAAGCAGCAGAGTAACCACCAGGTCCACTTCCTAATACTACAACCTCTGCTTGAATAGAACGACTCATAATTTTCTCCAAAAAAACTTATAGTAAGATATTGCGAATATCAGCCAAACGGCTAGATAAGAATACAATAAAACGAGCAGCTTCAGCACCATCAATGACACGATGGTCATAAGATAAACTTAATGGCAGCATCAACCGAGGTAACAGCTCATTATTAGGCTGTACGATTGGTTTTTTTACTGACTTTGATACACCGAGTATCGCTACCTCAGGAGCATTGATAATTGGGGTAAAGGCACTTCCTCCAATACCCCCTAAACTAGAAATAGTAAAACATCCACCCTGCATATCTGTAATGCCTAAACCTTTCTCCCGAGCTTTAGTACTGATATCACCTAATTCTTTAGCCAGCACAAACAACCCCTTTTTATCAACATCGCGGATCACAGGAACCACTAAACCATTCGGGGTATCAACCGCCACACCAATATTAAAATATTTCTTATAAATAATGTGTTCACCATCTAGAGAGGCATTAAATAATGGAAATTGTGCTAATGCAGCAACCACTGCTTTCATAATGAAGACTAAGGGAGTTAAACGCAGATTCTGTTTTGCCGCAATGACCTTTTGCACCTGACGAAAGGCTTCCAATTCTGTGATATCAGCTTCATCAAATTGAGTCACATGGGGAATGGTAGCCCAACAACGCGCTAGGTGTGCACCTGAGGTTTTCTTAATTTTTGCAAGTGGCTTCTTATCAATAGGACCCCACTGACTAAAATCAACCGATGGCATCTTTGGTAATTGCAAATGGGAGGATGAATCAACCGATATGAGATGTTTCTTTACATACTGATGCACATCTTTTTTAAGAATACGACCTTTAACACCACTACCTTGGATGTTTCCTAATGAAAGTGCTAAATCATGGGCCAAACGACGCACACCAGGGCCAGCATGTATATCACCTTCATCTTCTAATTCATCTAGAGGTAGATTAGTTGTGCTCTTATCTGATTTCAGAGTCTCTTCTTTTATAGTTTCTTGGGTTTGTGAGTCTTTAATTGGCTGAACAGGTTCAGAGGATGTTTTTGAGACAAGCTGCTCTGCTGATTTTAACTCACTTTCATCTGATGTTGTTTCTGTTTTTTGTATTGTCTGAGTCGATTCTTGTTGCCCAGATGCTGTACTACTGGTTTTTAACCTCAGTATTAAACTACCCTCAGAAACCTTATCACCCACTGCAACATCTATCGATTCTACAACGCCCGCAGAAGGAGACGGCACTTCCATAGTCGCCTTATCACCCTCTAAGGTAATCAAAGGGTCTTCAAGCGCAACGGTATCACCTACAGAGACCGTCACTTCAATCACATCAACGTTTTCTGCACCACCAATATTAGGTACTCTTATTTCCTCAGCCACCTAAGTGCTCCTTCCATTTAATCTAAACCAGACAAAAACAACAGCTTACTTCTTATATCAATCCAGCTAACAGCAGACCGGATCCGGCCGCTTTCGATCAATATTCAATTTTTTTATTGCTTGCTTTAGTTCAGCTGCTTCAAAGTAACCTTCATTAAACAAGGCTTTTAAGCTAGTATATACAATCATCTTGGCATCTACTTCAAAGAAATCACGCAATGCTTCACGCGTATCACTACGACCAAAACCATCAGTACCCAGTACATAATAAGGTGCATCAATATCGGAACGAATTTGATCTGCACACAATTTCATATAATCTGTTGCTGCAATAACAGGCCCACTACGTTCTGATAAACACCGCTTTACATGACTCTGCTGCAACTTAGCGCCAGGATGCAAACGATTATAACGCGCTACGGATTCAATATCTTTACGCAATTCATTAAAGCTCGTTGCACTCCAAACATCCGCTGTGACACCATAGTCTTTTTCCAAGCAATCGGCTGCTGCAATCACTTCACGCAAGATAGTTCCTGAACCCAGTAACTGCACATGTTTGTTGCCCAATGATTGAGTTTCTTTCAACAAATACAAACCTTTAAGAAGATCTTGCTCGACCCCTTTGGGCATAGGGGGATGGGTATAATTTTCATTCATCACAGTTAAGTAATAATAAATATCCTCTTGCTCAACCCACATACGCCGCAAGCCATCCTGAATAATAACGGCCAGCTCATAAGAAAATGTGGGATCATAAGTCACACAATTAGGCAGCATACTAAACATTAAAAGATTATGCCCGTCTTGATGCTGCAAACCTTCGCCTGCTAATGTCGTACGGCCTGCTGTCCCTCCGATAATAAAGCCCCGCGCCCGCATATCCCCAGCTGCCCACGCTAAATCACCAAAACGTTGATAACCAAACATCGAGTAATACACATAAAAAGGAATCATAGCTAAGCTATTGGAAGCATATGATGTCGCTGCTGCAATCCAACTTGACATAGCCCCTGATTCAGAAATTCCTTCTTGTAATAACTGACCTTTCTGATCCTCTCGATAATACATTAAGGATTGCCGATCCTCTGGCTCATATTGTTGTCCATAGGGCGAGTAGATGCCAATCTGACGGAATAAGCCCTCCATACCAAAGGTTCTCGATTCATCGGCTAAAATCGGCACAACACGATCTTTAATATTCTTATCTTTCAATAGCACTGATAAAATGCGAACAAATGCCATAGTAGTTGATACTTCACGATCACCTGTGCCTTCTAGTTGGTTTTTAAAAGCGGCTAAAGGCGGCACTTCCAATGAATCACAGTTTGAAGAGCGCGAGGGTAGATAACCGCCAAGAGCCTGACGTTGTTTATGAAGATACTGCATCTCTGCACTATTTTCCGCTGGTTTATAATATTTAAGCTGATTAATAGCATCCTCGCGCAACGGCAAATCAAAACGCTTACAGAAATGCTTTAAATCTTCCAGCGCCATTTTCTTGGTCTGATGAGTGATGTTCTGTGCTTCACCACTGGCCCCCATACCATAGCCTTTCACCGTTTTTGCCAGAATCACAGTGGGCTGGCCTTGGTGCTTTATGGCAGCTGCATAGGCAGCATAGACTTTTTGCGGATCATGCCCACCATCCAGTAAGGATTTAATGGCGTCATCTGACATATCTTGAACCAGAGCTTTGAGCTCTGGATCTTTACCGAAGAAATGCTTGCGCATAAAAGCCCCATCGTGGCGGCTATACAACTGATATTCACCATCGATAAGCTGGCTCATACGTTTTATTAGAAGACCATTGGTATCCTTAGCAAGTAAAGGTTCCCAGTTGGAGCCCCAAATCACTTTAATGACATGCCAACCTGCACCACGAAAAATACGTTCATACTCTTGGATAATCTGGCCATTACCCCATACAGGTCCATCTAATCTTTGGAGATTACAATTAATGACAAAAATTAAATTATCTAATCGTTCACGACCTGCCAAATTTAGAGCACCTAATGATTCAGGCTCACCCATCTCACCATCACCACAAAATACCCAGACCTTGCGACAGTTGGTATTTGCTAATTGACGATGCATTAAATATTTTAAAAAACGAGCTTGATAAATAGCCATCAAAGGACCTAAGCCCATTGAAACTGTAGGAAATTGCCAAAAATCAGGCATCAACCAAGGGTGTGGATAGGAGGATAGCCCTTTTTTAAAAATTTCCTGACGAAAACCATCTAACTGTTGCTCACTCAAGCGGCCTTCCAAATAAGCACGCGCATAAATACCTGGAGATGAATGCCCTTGGAAATATACCAAATCACCTCCATGCTCTTTATGAGGTGCATGAAAAAAGTATTGCAGTCCCACTTCAAACAAGGTGACAATCGATCCAAAACTAGCAATATGTCCTCCCAAATGGGAATCCACTTCGCCAGCACGCATTACCATAACAATCGCATTCCAACGCATGATGTTGGTTAAACGTTCTAATTGCTGACCATCATCTGGCATTTTTTCTTCAGATTCAGGTAGCAGTGTATTAGCGTAAGAGGTATTTAAGACAGAACCAACAGCAAGACCTTGCTTTGCTGCACAGTTTAAAAGCTCACTAATTATATACTCTGCTCGTTTAGAACCTTCAAATTTGAGAACAGATCGTAGGGCATCCAACCATTCTTTAGTCTCAATAGGATCGATATCATGTACCATTGATCATTCTCAATTTTAAGTGGCATAAAAAATAGCTCACGATTATAACGCAGGAGGGCAACTATCCCAAGAAAACACCTAAAGTCACTAAAAAGAGAACAGCCAACCAGACTAACAAAGAGCGATCAACTAAATCGATAGCAGGTTTAACACCTTCTATCGACTCTGCTTTAAGTGCTGCTTGTCCCCACTCTACGACCAGTGCTTGTGGATTGATAATGCCATCGAAGAGTTTTTGCAACCATAATTTAAAAACAACGGCAAAGCTGCCTACCAGTGCAAAACTCAATCCCAATAAGCGCACAGGAACCCAATCTAGTAGGGCCTGTACTTTTACAAACATGTCATATAATCCTAGCCTATCTCGGGATGCTTGCTCTGTTGAAGAGACTAATGTTTTTGGCATAGCAGGCAATAATTGATTCACAGTCACATAAAGCACCAAACCTACGGGCCCAAATAAACCATACCAAAATAATAGAACAAAAACACCCTGATAGGCTCGTAATAAAATCGCTTCTGTTGTAGTATTTTCATCTTGTGCTTTATAGATATCCTTTATATCTAAACAATACCAAACCAATACTAGCTGTAAAACCCCTGCTCCAAACCAGCCTAATAGTGCATGTGTCAGTCCAAAAATGACAGCAGCCAGAATAACAATAGGAACAATCAAAATAACCAACCCCCATAAGCTATGACAGGTAGTCATCAATTTCACTTTACTGCTCATCCAATGAAAATAAGAGGGTGCCCAATCAATCTGGTAAGCGATACTATTAAATTTAAGAAACCGTTGAACCACTAAAGCAATTAAAATAATGATAAGTGCCATAAGAGCTGACTCCCTGAATATAGCGAATTGATATTGTCATCTATCTACAAGCAACCCGTCAATCTCTTCGCAGGCGATCTGATAAGGCCATTGGCGTAGGATAACGGATCACGACCCAATAGGAAGAGATAATAAACGAGAGAATAGTGGTTGCTTCAATCAAATAAGCGGCAGCATTATTGATAAGATGACTGTTTAAGCCCACATAGGCAATAATTAAAGAAAATTCACTAATTTGTGCCAAACGTACCCCTACTTCCCAAGAGACCTCCTTTGTTTCATTTACTTGACCTAGCAACATACGATAAGTAACAGGCTTAATTAGCATAAGCAATACAACAAGAATCAAGCTAGGCCAAATGACCTGCGGTAAAAAATTCAAATTAAAATTGGCCCCTACTGAAAAGAAAAACATCACCAGAAAGAAATCCCGTAATGGCTTCAAACTCTCTGCAATGTAGAGTGAAATAGGGCTGGAAGCTAGACTAACACCTGCAATAAATGCACCAATTTCATCAGATAAGCCCAAATAGGCCCCCAATTGAGCCATTGCTAAACACCAAGCAATAGCCACTAAAAAAAGATACTCTTTAATGCGATTAAATTTTGAAAAGAGTTTTCTTAAAATAAAACGCTCAAATAAATAAGAAAAACCCAATACTGCTGGAAAGCCCAGAACAACCATCAAAATAGATTTAGTCAGCACTATACTATCAATAGAGAGAGTATGTAAAATCAGCAATATCAGAATAGCTAGCAAATCTTGCAACAACAGAATACTAATCATAACTTCCCCAGTATGCTGATGATGAAGAATCGTTGTAGGAAGTAGCTTAATCCCAATAATAGTGCTTGAGAACATCATCGCAGCACCAACGATAAAACACTCTATTGGCTTATAACCAAATAAATAAGTAATGAGATAGCCAACAGCAGCAAAAACTAAGGAACTAACAAAGCCTACCCAGCTCACTTTCCTTAACATCTTTATAAGTTTTTGTGGAGGCAGATTTAGACCCAAAAGAAACAATAAAAAAAGAATACCAATATCACCAACGCGATGGATCATTTCGGGATTTTGCACAATTTTTAAAGAACTCGGGCCAAGCAATACCCCTATAATCATATAAGCCACTAACATAGATTGTCGGGTGATAATAGCAAACGTTGATAAGACAGCAGCACCCATAAAGATAAGAAACATAATAAATATCATATTGTTTCCAAAAATTTGCGCTGTTTCATTCATTTTTATACACTCAATCTAAAATTTTTCTTTTAATACCTTTCTTCTAATCACTCCTAGCCAATTTGCTAAGGAATACTGTCATGTTGCTTTTCAGTCACTATCTATAGTGCTCCATATCAATGATCATACCAGATATAGCACTCATTTTAGGATTTCATAGGACTAGTTATCGCATGAGCTAGATCTTGTATCAAGAAAAATTATTCAATATCACTACTATATCTAGTCATCAAAACACATGAATACCCCAAAATAATCCAAAATAAAAAATATTATTAGAAATCCCTTGTTCTAACACGATAAAGACAAGTTCATCTCTGTAGCATCTTTACAAATAAGTACAGTGATCCTTGTCATTTTTCAAAAAGTAGTACAATTGATAATAAATTTTGTTCTGAAAGTTGAAAAAAATAAGCTAAATGTTTAATCCTCTTGATTTTCATGATAAATTAGAGCTGTACTTTTATTTTTAGTCATTCAGGGAGATTTTAGAATGCCAGCAAAAAGAAAAACAGCAAAGAGAGGAAGTTCTAAAACTACGGCAGCCAAAAAACGTCGACGCAAAGCAACTACTGCTAAGAAGTCAGCGAGTAGCCGTAGAACTGCCAAGCGTAAAACCGCAAAACGCAGAACAACCAAGCGTAAAACCGCAAAACGCAGAACAACCAAGCGTAAAACCGCAAAACGTAAAACAACTAAGCGCAAAACCGCAAAACGCAGAACAACTAAGCGTAAAACAGCTAAGCGTAAAACGGCAAAACGTAGCACAACCAAGCGTAAGGCTACAAAACGCAGAACAACCAAGCGTAAAACCGCAAAACGCAGAACATCTACTTCTCGAAAAAGAGTAGGTCGTCCTCGTAAAACAAAGTCTGCTTAAAAGCTTAATAAATACTTCTTGAAAAGCTGCTCTTAGAAGAGCAGCTTTTTTATTTCACCCACTCTCTTTCAATATTTCAAGAATATGATGTTTTACCTCTATCACACTACCAGAGCCTGCAATGGAATAATATCTAGGCGCTCCCTCAATTTTTGATTGCGCCCATCTTTGAAAATATTCAATAAGAGGTTGAGTTTGCTGATGATATATAACTAAGCGTTGTTTCACTGTTTCCTCTTTGTCATCATCACGTTGGAACAATCTTTCACCTGTTATATCATCTTTACCTGCCTCTTTAGGCGGGTGATAAGTTTTGTGATAAACACGGCCTGAGCTCTGGTGTATCAAACGTCCACTCATTCGTGCAATAATTTCGGCATCATCAACCTGCAGCTCAATCACATAGTCAATTTTAATAGATTCATAGCGTAAAATATCAGCTTGGGCCACAGTACGTGGAAACCCATCCAATAAAAAACCATCCTGACAATCAGCTTGCCTAATGCGCTCTTTTACCAGCGCAATAATAATATCGTCTGAAACTAGCGCGCCACTTTCCACCACCGATTTTACTTCGCTACCCAAAGGGCTTTTTTCGGTTATCGCTACACGTAGCATATCTCCTGTTGATATTTGGGGAATATGGAAATAATCTACGATAAATTT
The DNA here is from genome assembly GCA_965214015.1 of Coxiellaceae bacterium. Taxonomy (GTDB): domain Bacteria; phylum Pseudomonadota; class Gammaproteobacteria; order Coxiellales; family Coxiellaceae; genus CBDCAS01. The sequence continues at coordinate 86,463 of CBDCAS010000016.1, read as the reverse complement.
TGCCTGCGTTCCTTTTCCAGAACCTGGGGGACCTAATAAAATAACTCTCATGACTTCTCTTTTTCTCTCTTTGTTTTAGACTCAGGCCAAATACGAATTTGCCGCACTCGATTACCACTCACTTGTACAACTTCCATAAAATATTGTTTGATATTCGTTATAACACCGGGCGATGGGATGGTTTCCAAACGCTCTATCATTAAACCACTTAATGTTCTTGGCCCATGAGTTGGGAAATTCCATCCTGTTATTCGATTAAGTTCACGTAAGGTCATATTGCCACTTACAAGATAACTACCATCTTCATGCTTTTCCAACATCTGTGATATACCATTGATATCCAGTGAAAATTCGCCTACAATCTCTTCCAAAATATCCTGCAATGAAATCAGTCCTTGTATATCTCCATACTCACCAACCACCAAACCGATGTTTTTTTGCTCTCTTTGAAAATTTAACAATTGTTTACTCACCAATGCCCCCTCTGGAACAAAATAAGGTTTCTCAGCTAATCTAACCATAACTGCCTTATCAAAGGCTTTCTGTTGCATTGAGGCCAGTGTTTTACGTAAATTTAACATGCCCTCTACCCGGTCAATACTCTCTCTATATAGAGGAACATGTTCATGGTCACAGGTCATAATTTTTTTTAAAATAGTATCCCAACTATCTTCTAGATTAATACCTACAATCTCACTACGAGGCACCATAATATCTTCTATATTCACCCGCTCTAAATCTAGAATGCGTAATAACATCTGACGATAGTTTAACGAAATTTTTCCAGCTGTTTCATTGACAACAGTGCGTAGCTCTTCAGCAGACAAAGGCTCAATATCATGAGCTTTCACCTTAATGCCAAATAAGGCAAGACACCCATTAGCCACTGCATTAATAACAAAAACAAAAGGATAAAAAACACGTAATAAGAGCTGTAGTGTAAAAGAACTAAAGAAGGCAACACGCATAGGATGTAATGCAGCCAGTGTCTTAGGGGCCGCTTCAGCAAATACCAAAATAATCATTGTGAGCACACAGGTAGTCACCAATATACCCACTTCCCCAAAATAGTGGACCGCTAAAATCGTTGCTACAGCAGAAGCAAAAACATTAGCAAATGTATTGCCTAAAAGAACAACTCCTAGAAGTCTATCTGGACGTTCCAGCAATGCTAAAATGCGTTTTGCTTTTGGCTCACCTCGCCGGGCCATATGGCGTAGTCGATAACGGTTAATAGACATCATCCCTGTCTCTGACCCTGAGAAAAATGCAGACAAGATAATCAAAAAAATTAAAGCACCCACTAAAAAAGGAAAGTTAAAAATCATCAATGCAATACTCTTAAGACTATTCTACTACCGAAATAGGCAATAAATAATAACATGACCGTGACCAAAGTACCGTAAATTACTTTTCTACCACGCCAGCCCCAAACAAATCGGCCTAACAGCAGGAGCGTAAAAATCAACCAGGCCACTACCGCTAAGAATGTTTTTTGCAATAGGACTTTGCTATGCCATAAAATATCATAGTAGAAATAGAGACTTGTTGTGATTAACACACTGAGCAATACGAACCCCAAACCATTTATTTGCAGCAATATGCGCTCCAAAGATTCTAAAGGAGGTAATTTTTCTATAAAATAAGTGGCTCGTTTTTGTCGCAATAAAAAATCTTCTACAGCTAATAACAATGCTAACAAACCAGCAACAGACAACACACAAAAGGTCATAATAGATAAAAGAATATGAAAAAAGGCTTCTGAGTTCATCCATATCTTGAAAATCTCAACTTCTGGAAACTGCCATGCCATTAAGATAGATATGACAGCTGCTGGAAACAAGAACAATACCAGTACATCAATGGAATGAAATAAACTCATGACCAAAACGAGCACTGCGATCAACCAGGTCGTTAATGAAAATAAGTTAAAAAAACTCAAACTTTGACCAAAAGTAACATTAATCCATTGATGCAATAATAACCCCTGCAGACAGACTGCTATAAAGCCTAACAGCAAAACCCACTGCTTTGTATTGCGCCAATAACCCAATATACCAAAAATCTGGACCATCGTAGCTACGCTATAGAACAGAAGCGTAAGAATTAAAATAGTTGTTGGCATAGTGGCAGCATACATCGATTGTTACCTACACAATAGATTATTTTTAGGTCAATCCAGAAAAGGTTGATCTGAAAATATAAAGGATAACACATTGCGCACCACCGAATAGCCAGTATAATGAACTCCCATGTTTAATCAGCTCTCTGAACGGCTTAGCAATAGCCTCAAAAAATTGCGTGGCATCGGTCGTCTCACCGAAGAAAATATTCAGTCAACACTGAAGGACATTCGCCGTGCATTGCTAGAAGCAGATGTCGCTGTTTCAGTCGTTAAAACAATCATTCAAAAAATTCAAGATCAGGCCATTGGTCAAAAAGTTCTAAAAAGTATCCGCCCTGGCGAAGCATTAATCAAATTAGTACAAGATAAGCTTACTGAGATTCTAGGACCTGACCTTGTTGAAATCAATATTAATGCCTCTGCACCTATTATTTTTCTAATGGTCGGGTTGCAAGGCTCTGGTAAAACAACTACTTCTGCAAAACTAGCCCACTGGTTAAAAAATGAAAAGAAAAAATCAGTGATGCTCACTTCTATCGATGTTTATCGCCCAGCAGCAATCGAGCAGTTAAAACTACTGGCTCAACAAATAGAAGCTGCCCATTTTCCAAGCACCATAGAAGACAAACCTCAATCCATCGTTAAAAATGCAATTCAAGAGGCCAAAACTCAATACATTGATGTACTGATTATTGATACTGCTGGCCGCCTTCACGTAGATAACACGATGATGAGTGAAATCGACTTTATCAGTCAAATCGTACAACCCACAGAAACACTCTTAGTGGTAGATAGTATGGCAGGTCAAGATGCCGTCCATGTTGCTAAAGCTTTTAATAGTCACCTAAAACTAACGGGAATGATTCTGACCAAAATTGATGGTGATGCGCGCGGTGGCAGTGCGCTATCGATGCGTACGGTAACAGGGGTACCGATCAAAATGGTGGGAACCGGTGAGAAAATAGAAGCACTTGAACCCTTTTACCCCGACCGTATTGCATCACGTATTCTAGGTATGGGCGATATCGCGAGCTTAGTTGAGGCTGCAGAAACCAAAGCGCATAAAAAACAAGCAGAAAAAGTTGCCAAAAAATTAAAACAAAGTAAGCGTTTTGACTTTAATGATTTTTTAAGCCAGCTCAATCAAATGAAAAAGATGGGAGGCATGCAATCATTACTGGGCAAACTACCGAATATGGGTTCCCTACCAAAAGCAGCAACCGCGATGATGGATGATAAAATGCTCGTAAAAATGGAAGCCATTATTTTATCAATGACACTACAAGAGCGCCAATTTCCCGCGATTATTAATGGTTCACGTAAACGTCGCATTATGGGTGGCTCTGGAACGACCATACAAGAGGTTAATAAGCTATTAAAACAGTTCACACAAATGCAAAAGATGCTCAAACGTTTTAAGGGAAAAAATAAAATGAACCCTTTAAAAAATTTACAAAATCCATTTTTATAATATATTTTAATTCATATTAAGACGTCATGTTAAAAGAATAAACACGCCCCTTTTTGCGAAAAGGATTCTCAGTGCACTGGCGAATAAATTTTGCATCCACAAAACGATACATTAAATGCTCATCACGTCCTTTTGGAATACCCAGGCGCTGTGCTTGAACAATAGACTCAGGCACATAATTAATCTCATCAATATAGAATTTATTTTTATCGAAGGTTTGTTGATCCCATTCTTTAACGGTTAAACCCAATGACTTGCATAATAAAGTTTGTCCTGAGCATAAGCGTTTAGGATCACGCGGCTTATTGGAGTTCTTTTGAGGATTTAAGGACTGCATCATTGCTAAACGAGGTGCTGCACCTTGACCCTTTAGATAAGGTATTGCTGATTTAATCAATACCGCATTACCCTGACCTTGTGCACTCACATTCATTGAATCACCAGCACGCGAATAGTACATGTATAGAGTTCCTGGCGGCATAAAAAGTGCCTTACGCTTCTCTGTATAGCCCTGTGAGGCATGGCTAGACTTCTCATCAATATAATAAGCTTCCGTTTCAATAATCTGTGCAGCCAGCCACAAACCATGAGATTTAACACGTATCACTTTACCCAGTAGAGCAATTGCTAAAGCTTGTGCATCCTGATCAAAAAACGAGGTTAAGAGCATTGTTTTAACCCTCAAATTTGCGTAGAATAGCCGATTGATCAGTCAAAGAAAAGATACAGACTTAACAAAAGAGGTTTATTTTCAATATGGTAGTAATCCGTTTGTCCCGTGGCGGTGCCAAAGGCGCACCTTTTTATAGCATAGTGATTGCAGACAAGCGCAGTCCTCGTGATGGACGTTTTATTGAACGCGTAGGGCATTTCAATCCAACAGCACGGGGTAAAGAAATCTGCTTGAACATCAATAAAGAACGTATTGACCACTGGGTGCGTCTAGGTGCTCAACCTTCTCAACGAGTGGCTCACTTAATCAAAGCCTTCGTTAAACAAGAGAGTAAAGTGATAAAAACAGCACCTAGTCATCAAGAACAAAAAATAGCTCAGCAAAAGGCTTCAAAAGAAGCGATTCAGAACAAATCAACACAAAAAGCTAAAGACTCTGCTAAAAAATAATGTGACACACACCATATTAGGACGCTTTGGCGCAGCTCATGGTGTCCGAGGATGGCTTTATCTCAATTCTTTTACTGATCCCATTGATAATATTTTTAATTATCCTAAATGGTTAGTACAACACTGTGATCAGTGGCAAACATTACATGTTGAGCAAAAAAAAATCCACAACGAAAAATGCCTTGTTAAAATACAAGAAATTAACGATCGCGAACTTGCACGCCAATATACTCACAACAACATAGCAATTCCTAGAACCTCATTAGCACCGCTTGCCGATGGCGATTACTATTGGCAAGATTTAATAGGCACTAAAGTAATCACTCAAGAAGGCATCTCTCTAGGAACCATTCAATCATTAATGGCTACCGGATCTAATGACGTCTTAGTTATCATCGGCACACGTAAACATTTGGTGCCTTATATTGATGATATCCTCATAAAAATCGATATTACAAAAAAAGAAATGATCGTGGATTGGGATCCGGACTTTTAAAAATGCAAATTGATGTCATTAGCTTATTTCCTGAAATATTTGATGCTCTGAAAGTAGGCATTGTTGGTCGCGCACAACAAAAAAAACTACTACAGCTCACCATCTACCCACTACCCCACTATATTGATGACCGCCCTTATGGGGGTGGGCCTGGCATGGTCATGCAATATAAACCTCTGGCCAAGGCCATCACTCAAGTAAAGACCATGGACAAAAAACCTACGCATCTCATTTATTTATCGCCCCAAGGAAAAACACTAAACCAAGCAAGCCTCCTACGCTTTTCTAAAAAACCACGCCTAACTTTACTCTGTGGCCGTTATGAAGGGATTGATGAGCGCATTATCGATGAGTTTGTCGATGAAGAGTGTTCTATGGGTGATTATGTCGTCAGTGGTGGTGAGCTACCTGCTTTACTGCTCATTGATGCCATCACCCGCCTACTCCCTGACGCCCTACATCATGAAGAATCAGCCCAACAAGACTCATTTACCCATGGCCTACTTGATTATCCACATTACACCCGACCTGAGACTATAAACCAACGCAGCGTGCCTTCTGTGCTACTTAGTGGCAACCACGCTGCAATTCAACGCTGGCGCCAACAACAAGCGTTGGGTAAAACTTGGCAAAAGCGTCCAGATTTGTTAAAAAGACGGACTCTGAACGCCGAAGAGCAGTTACTGCTTAATGAGTACATTAAAGAAGTTCAGAAAACGGAGGATTAGAACCATGTCAAATATGATTAAAATGATTGAAGAAGAACAAATGCAAGGTAAAAACATTCCTTCATTTAGCCCAGGTGATACCATTACCGTTCAAGTTAAAGTCAAGGAAGGAAACCGTCAACGTCTTCAAGCATTTGAAGGTGTTGTTATTGCCAAACGCAACCGTGGTCTTAATTCAGCGTTCACCGTTCGCAAAATATCTCATGGCGAAGGTGTTGAGCGCGTATTTCAAACCTACAGCCCACTGATTGATAGCATCAAAGTGAAACGTCGCGGCCAGGTTCGACGTGCAAAATTGTACTACTTACGTCAATTAAGCGGTCGTAAGGCACGCATTAAGGAAAAAGTATAAGCCAGCTCATCAATACCAGCTCTATTCAACAGGATACAACTTAACTGTTAGCTGTTATTAAAATGCTCGTGGTCTAATAGCCAACGCTTTACATCTAGCAAAACCACCCAAACTTGATAGTGCCCTCTACTAACTGTAACAGCAAATCAAACTAATCGAAGTTTCTTAAAATAGACATTGAGCTGAGGAACTAGCTCTTTAGTCAAGTCTTTTTTTGCAACATCAGCTTGTTGCAAAAAGTCAAAGTTTTTGTCAAAAATTCAAGGCGATAAATAACTACCCTAGCGGGAGTTATTTTAAGAGGCCAATAAGGTGCTTTAAAAATAATATGCTCATGACAACACTGCATCAGAAAAATAACTCTGTGTGCCTTGAGCATTAATGGCGTCCCCTAAACGATTTAAAGCCTGCGCATAAGCAGCGATTCGCATCGATATCTGATGTTCCAACATCAGTTCATACACTGCATTAAATTCACAAGACATAATCGTTTGTAACTTATCGTGAACTTCTTCTAACGACCAATAATAGCCACTCTTATTTTGTACCCATTCAAAATAACTAACTGTAACTCCTCCTGCATTGGCCAGAATATCAGGAACCACTAAAATATCTTTTGATGCCAACACCGCATCAGCCTTACTAGTAATGGGGCCATTAGCTAACTCAATGATCATAGCAGCCTTAATAAGATCCACATTCTCTGCATGAATCACATTTTCTAATGCCGCTGGAATAAGAATATCAACATCCAATTCTAATAATTCCTCATTTGTCAGAGGCTGAGCGGGCAATGCTTCGCACACAGTCCCCTCACAATAAACAGCTTGTACTTTTTGCGTATCTTGTTTAGCCCTTATTAAGCTCGGCACATCAAAGCCTTCTTGACGATAAATCCCTCCCTTTGAATCACTCACCGCCACTATACGATAACCATCTGCATGCAATAAACGAGCAATATGCTGACCGGCATTTCCAAAACCTTGCACAGCGACTGTAATATTTTCCGGATTCCAATGACGATCTCTTTCCAACTCCTTAATACAATAATAACCACCCCGTCCAGTTGCATCATCACGACCCAAAGATCCTCCCATGGAGATCGGCTTACCAGTAATCACACCCGGAGAATAACGACGTACAATTTTTGAATATTCATCCATCATCCAACCCATCACCATGGCATTGGTATAGACATCAGGGGCTGGAATATCAGTTTCAGGCCCAATGACATCTACAGCCTGCTCAATAAAGCCACGACTCAGACGCTCTAACTCCATACGTGATAGCTGTTTAGGATCAACGATAACCCCTCCTTTGCCACCACCGAACGGAATACCCACTAAAGCACACTTTAAAGTCATCCAAAAAGACAAAGCCTTCACTTCATTCATCGTCACATTAGGATGAAAACGAATGCCACCCTTAGCAGGCCCACGACTGTCGTTATAGCGAACACGATAGCCTGTAAACACCTCAAGCGAACCATTATCCATCCGTACCGGAATAGAAAATTCTAAGGCACTCTTAGGATGTTGCAGTCGCTTGATCGTTTCATCATCGGCATGAGAATAGTGTTTCGCCTGTTTAAGATGTGTCAAAGCATCTTCAAAAATAGTATCCGACATAAAAAGCTCCTAAGGACTGGGACTATAAAGAGCACAAAGAATAACAGAGCATCTCAACAGGTCAAGTTCTGCGATTAGGCAGCCAAAATCCAAGAATACCTGCTAGAGCAATAAATATAGGCAGAGTTGCTAAAGCCCACTGAAAATGCGCTATTGAATAAGTACTAAAATGAGTATGATGCGTTGACCCAGACAGTAAATAGAGCATAAAGCCCATCAAAAGTTGCAAGATCGGAGCACTTACTACCGAGCACATATTCGTAAAACCAATCGCAGTACTTCGGGTATAATCAGTAGAAACTTCATTAGCGATCACAAAATTCAGCACATAACTACTAGTAAACACACCCAACAATACCATCAAGCCAATCACGACTATCAATGATAAACTCGTATCAAAAATTAATACTAGCAATACCAGCGTAACTAAGAACGCGCTACTGGCCATAAGCAGCTTACGCGAGCGTATCCGCCCATCCAACCAGCCTAACAAGGGAGCCCCCAAGGCAACTCCAACAAAGACCAAGTTACACAATAAAGTCGCTCTAGAGAGGGCTAGATGATAGGCCTTTTGTATAAAAGGAATTCCCCATAAGGCCACAAAAACAGTAATCACAGCAAAAGTTGCCGCCGCATAAAGACCATTAATCCAAATCATCGGTTTTTTAACCAGCAACTTGATATCAGACCAAAGTGCTGCCTGAGTACGAGGTACCCTCGGTTGGATAGGGTGAGGCGCATTACGTACAATCAACACTAAAAGAGCCGCAATGATAAAAGATAACAGTGCTGCGCCTTCCATTGAATGACGCCAGCCATAACTTAGCACCAAATGTGCTAGGAAGTAAGTGCCGAATAAACTGCCCATCATCCCTAAAGCCTCTGCCATAGCAGCCATAAACCCAAAGCGCGACAATGGAAACCAACGAGAGGCCAAATGCATCGAACCTACAAAAGCAAAAGAAGCCCCAGCACCCATTAACAACCGACCCATCAGTGCCAGACTTAAATGGCTCGCTAGAGCAAACATCCCACAACCCAAGCCGCAAACAGCCGCACCCAAACTTAGAACTCGCCGGCTGCCATAATGATCTACCAAAAACCCTGCTGGCACCTGGAATAAGAGATATATATAATAGTAAGCACTGGCCAGCAACCCACCTCCCAAGGGTGTCAATGAAAAACTTTTCATCAAACCAGCTACCATCACCCCAGAGCTGAGCTGCAAGAAAAATTGAAATAAAACAAAGATGATTGAAATTATCCAAATTACCCAGGCAAAAAAAGAGCCTAAAGACCGACGAGGCGATAGAGGGCTTTCTTGTTCTTGAGCAAGCGCCACCACATTGCTCATGGAATCATTTGCTGCGTTCACTTCAATAGGACCTAATGTTCAAAATTAATGCAAAAGTATAGTAATCCTTATATGCTAAAAATCAAGTCAATTTGCCTCAAGATCATCACATAATATTAACCTATATGCAGCTTGTCTTAGCAACAACAACACGGCACTATAAAGCCCTTCGTTTATGAGCACTAGAGATGCTGACTATGAACCACCATTACAATATGACACAAAGAACGATCTTGGGTGAAGATGCCGCTTGTTTTTTACAAAACTTTATAAGCTGCGACATTCAGGCATTAGGCGCAAAACCACTATTAGCTGCAGCCTGCAATCAAAAAGGCCGTATGATTGCTAATTTCTGGATCTGGAAAGTCAATAAAGGTTTTCATTTATATTTACCAGAATCAATGGCACATTTATTAATAACACATCTAAAAAAATATGTATTTCGTTCAAAAGTACTCTTTAAGCAGATCGAAGTACCACTCCCTCCATTACCGAATAGAGAACCGATTTGGATCCTACCTGCTACCACCGAACAGTTCACACCCCAGATGATCGACTTACAAGAATATGGCGGCGTTAGTTTCAATAAAGGATGTTATCTCGGCCAAGAAATTATTGCACGCACCGAACATTTGGGCACACTCAAACGTCATCTTTATCATCTTACCCTAGAAAAAATGACCGACATCCATGTAGGCGATTCCATTAAAAATAATCATCAACACACAGCCGGTATTATAGTTGCCGTCTCTCACACTCAAATCTCTGCCGTACTTGAAGACCGATTTATTAAAGAGTCGCTACAACTTAACGATATTGCTATTACTAATGTTGTACGTAGTTATAAGCCATGAGATTGATGAATGTCTTAAATGATCGCTACTGCTAAATGACTTGCTAATCCTCAAATTTCACTCATTGTAAGATAGCACTAAAACTCAATACAGTGTATTAATAAAAAATTGATTGACTTTGATTTATATTAATAATATTTTATTCATAAATAAGCATGATTATCATACTAATGAAAAGCTTAAAAAGCGTTTATTTTTAGATAAATTAACATAAAAATTAGTAATCACAGGAATTTTTATATGTCATTAAAAGAATCTATTAAAAAAGAACTTGAAAAAAATCAGTTATTAATACGAAATATCAATATAGAAGTTTCTACAAAAATTAAAATAGATTTACTAAATAAAATAGCTGAAGAAAAAGGTAGAATTCAAAGATTAACTGAAGTAGATATTAACACTAATAAAGACAAACTTGATGATCTTGTCAGAGAGTATGAAACAAGATACCCTGAAGAAGGTCTTGTAAACAAAGAAAGAAATAGAGAACAATTTAAAAAAAAGGAAAAGTATGCAAATAAAAAACCCTATCTAGATTTTAATTTAGTAGATCAAGATCAAATAGAAAAACAAATTAAATTTTTAGAGCATGACCTTAATAACATTCAATCTATCATTAATAAGGATGCTGATCAGATAGTAAGAACCCTTAAGGAGCAATATAAAAAAGAGGTAATTTCTCAACTAGACCTAAAAAGAGAACCCACACAAAATAATACTTTAAATAGTATCGAATTGGTTACAATCACAAAAGATTATGACTCAAAAATTAACTTAGATACTCAAGAAACTAATAAAGAATTAAGAAGCTTAGTAGAGAATCAAATTAGTGAAATACGTTTAGGTGCAGAACAAAGATTAGAAAAAAGATATTATGACTCTCAAAAAAAACAAGAACAAAAAGAACAACAAGAACAATTAAAAAAAGATATAGAACATGATCAACAGCTCGTTCTCGAAATGCGACAAAATGCTAACGCAGATAGAGGAAAATGTCCAACAAATATTAATATGGGAAGCTTCAAAAGCCCCTTCCAAATGCTTAAAGGCATCGACAAAGCTAATCCTGTACAAGGAAGAGCACGTCCAAAAGATCAAGAGAAGCAAAAGCAGCCTCCATCTAGGGATGAAATAGCTAAATTAACAGCAGCAACGCAACAAGCTCAGCAAGCAATCGATACAGCTAATCCTGTACAAGGAGGAGCACGTCCAAAGAAAAGAAATACAAAACAACAGTTTTTCTGGAAGGAGCAGGAGCAGGAGCAGAAGCAGAAGCAGAAGCAGAAGCAGAAGCAGAAGCAGAAGCAGCCAGTGGCACCAACACCAGGGTAATAATAAATGACTAGTGATGATAGTAGTTCTGATGAATATAAATCTTGTACAGAAAATTTAGAAAGTGATGATAATGATTCAGATACTCAAAAAAAAACTATGAGAGCAATCCTAATACTGCAGAAGAACTCACAAAAGCACTGAACGAAGGGTCTAAAGCATTAGAAAATTTAACAAAAGAGATAGAAAAAAGCAAACAAAAGTTAAAAAAAATTAATGATCAAATAGAAACTACAATGTTAGAAAGCCAGCTTAATAGGCTAAAAGATAGCAATACGGGCTTAAATAATAGACCAGTTAAAATAGATTTATTTGCTTCAGAAAGAAGTAGAAGTTTACCTGATCTGAATAATATAAGAAAATTTGAAACATTAGCCAGTACAATACCCAATCCACCAAACGATACCATTGAAGAAGCACAACAAGTATCTTCTAATGTAGCGACTACTAATTCAAAGAATACGTGGAAAAAATTTAATCTTAATGAAACGCAATATAAATTGATACAAGCAACAATTCCTAAGCATAAAAGAAATATTATTCAACTCAATGAATCATTAACACTTTCAGATCTAATGAAGCATTCGTTAAGTACAAAAAAAATTGGCCAGGGTAATGAACGAGATGACTTATATGTATTTAATAATAGAATTCAAAAAAAAGCCTATGATCTAGATCAAACATTTAAAGAATGCCCTGAAACAACACAACTCCCAAGTAAACAGTCGTTAAGTTATGCCTGTGCTAAATTTTCGCAAAATGTAGCAAAAGAACATAAAAATTTAGAAAGTAAAAAAACAGCTATTAAAGAGTACAAATCAGATGATACATCATTATTGATCAAAGATTACTTTAAAAGAATGGAAGAAATATGCAAATCTCAATGTCATGAAAAAGCATATCAATACCTCAAAAATAAATTTTTTACTTTTAAAACAACAGAGAGAAAAGCTTCTGAAATTTTTGAAGAAGACTATTTACCTCATATTAACACACTAAAAGAAAAATTAAATTCATTAGATATGGAAAAATCTACAATTTATTTGAAACAAAAATCAATATTTTTTCCCCCCAGTGCCATTAAGGAATCCAATATACTACCTGTAAAACAGCCTCCGACAACACAGTGGCAGGAGCAGCAGGGGCAAAAGCAACGACAATCATTGAAAATAAAATTTAGATTTAGAGGAAGCTCAAAAACAAAAAAAGAAAGACAAAGAATACCAGCAATATAGAAAATTAAGTATCATCAATGATCCTTGAGACGCAACAAGGGAAATAAGATAACCTCACGAATTGAGGCACAATCGGCAAAACACATGACCAGACGATCAATACCAATACCCTCGCCTGCTGTGGGAGGCAGGCCATATTCTAACGCGGTAATATAATCCTGATCAAAATACATGGCTTCCTCATCACCTGCCTCACGTGCTGTCCTTTGTTGTTCAAAGCGAGCTGCTTGATCCTCAGGATCATTAAGTTCTGAAAAACCATTGGCAATTTCTTGACCGCCAATATATAACTCAAAACGATCCGTGACCGATGGATCTTGTGCATTGCGACGTGCCAGCGGTGAAACCTCAGTGGGAAATGCGGTGACAAAGGTGGGTTGTATTAATTGACGTTCGACTAATTTTTCAAATAACTGCATATGGATAAACCCTAAACCGCTGTTTTTAGGAATCTCAATGTGATTTTGCTGGGCTACATTGCGTGCACGATGTTCCTCTTCTAAATCTTGCTCGGTAAGATCAGGCGCATACTCTAAAATCAACTGCTTCATAGTAGCGCGTCTAAACGGCTGCGATACATCAATGTTAGCCCCTTGATAGGTCATCGTCGTACTTCCTAATACAGTATCGGCTAGAGAACGCAGCATGTGCTCACTAAAATTCATAAAATCTTCATAATCAGCGTAGGCTTGATAGAATTCGAGCATAGTAAACTCTGGATTATGGCGGGTGGAAATACCTTCATTACGGAAATTACGGTTAATTTCATAGACTTTTTCAAAACCACCGACGACTAATCGCTTTAAATACAACTCCGGCGCTACTCGTAAGAACAATTCCATATCCATCGCGTTATGATGAGTCACAAAAGGCTTCGCAGTAGCGCCCCCAGGCTTAATGTGCATCATCGGTGTTTCTACTTCTAAGAAGTTATGACGATTTAAAAAATCACGCAGACTCGACACAATATGGGAGCGCAGTTGAAAAATACGACGTGTTTTATCATTGGTCATTAAATCAAGATAGCGTTGACGAAAGCGTTGCTCTTGATCGGCTAAGCCATGAAACTTATCAGGTAGCGGGCGTAATGATTTGGTTAACAAACGTAGATGATCTACCTTAACTGATAATTCACCTGTCTTAGTTTTAAAGAGCAAGCCGCTCGCTCCAACGATATCGCCCAAATCCCAATGTTTAAAATCAGAATACACAGCTTCTCCTAATACATCTTGAGCTATATAAAGCTGTATCACCCCTGACATATCTTGAAGCTGCGCAAAACTTGCCTTACCCATCATACGGCGTAACACTATACGACCTGCTACACAAACACGGATAGCTTGTTTGGCTAATACTTCGTTGGATAAATTGGCATACTGTGCTTTTAAAGTGGCTGCTAGGTGATCGCGTTTAAAATCATTTGGAAATGCCTGGCCTTGTTGGCGCAAAGCAGTCAATTTTGATTTACGCTGTGCAATCTGTTCGTTGTCTTCTGGTAATACGGTATTTGTCATTTTACAGTCTACTTATTATTAAAATTACTATTGTGTACCCTGTTTTAAACAGGCTTGCATAAAAAGATCCAAACCGCCATCAAGGACCGCTTGAGTATTACTGGTTTCTACTCCAGTGCGCAAATCCTTAATGCGTGATTGATCCAGCACATAAGAACGAATCTGACTGCCCCAACCAATATCCATTTTACTGTCTTCTAAAGCGGCTTGATCCGCTTGTTTTTTTTGCAATTCAAATTCATATAACTTAGCTTTTAACTGTTTCATTGCCTGCGATTTATTTTTGTGCTGCGAACGATCGCTTTGACACTGTACCACAATCCCTGAAGGCGCATGGGTAATACGAATAGCCGAATCAGTTTTATTAACATGCTGTCCTCCTGCACCACTAGCACGGTAGGTATCAATCCGTAAATCAGCTGGATTAATATCAATCTCAATCCCATCCTCAATTTCTGGCGATACAAAAACCGAAGCGAAAGAGGTATGACGACGATTCCCTGAATCAAACGGCGACTTACGCACTAAACGATGCACTCCCGTTTCGGTACGCAACCAACCAAAGGCATACTCCCCCTTAAACTGAATTGTCGCACTTTTAATACCTGCCACATCACCTGCAGACACTTCCATCAATATAGTTTGCAACCCATGCTGATCGCCCCAACGTAAATACATCCGCAACAACATCTCTGCCCAATCTTGGGCTTCAGTACCTCCTGAACCAGCCTGAATATCTAAATAAGCATTATTGGCATCCCTCTCCTGGCAAAACATACGACGAAACTCCATATCAGAAACCGTCTGCTCTAACTTACTAAGATCAGCCACAACAACAGACAACATATCCTGGTCATTTTCAGATTGAGCTAACTCTAAAAGCTCTTGGGCTTCTGCTAAATGAGTATTCAATGAATCACAGGTAGTAATTACCTGTTCTAATGCAGCACGTTCTTTATTTAGAGCCTGGGCTTTTTCAGGATGGCTCCAAATTTGGGCATCTTCAAGCTCACGATGCACCTCAATTAGACGACGTTGTTTCACTTCATAGTCAAAGATACCCCCTCAGCGCTGTAGCTCGCGCTTTGAGGTCTTGAATGGATTCAATGATAAGGGCAATTTCCATAAGAATTTAGATATAAAGGATAATCTGCATAAAATCAATATTATTTGACTCAGGCCTGTTTACAACGCATCCCACTGGATGTATTTTGAAATCTCTTGTGGTATTTTTACCTTGGATGTCCATTCTAAAAAATATTGAGGGAAAAATGAAATACAATAAATTATTAGCACTGGGTTTTAGTCTGTTTGTTATGATAAGCTCTATCAAGGTAGACGCTGCACCCACCACTGCAATACAACACTATGTTTTCTTTGGAGACAGCCTTACAGATACTGGCAACTGCCCAGAGCCTACCAATATTACATCACCCGTTTTAAAAAACTTTAACTTATATGTGCCTGTCTCCAATCCTGTACCCTCTGATCTTTATGGGAAAAACGGAGTCCCCAGCCTTGAGTTCTTACAAAAATCACTTCCACCACACACTATGATCGATAATCAAACCAAACCTCTCTATAGCATCAATTGGCCACTGTATCTTACTTATAATCAACATCAAACCCATTTAACAACCTGGTATCAACATACTCAACATCCTGGCTTATCAGTCGATAGTATTAACTATGCGTTTGCCAGCGCATTAGCTCGAGGTTCAGAAGGTGACAATCAATGTTACCATGATGATGGGACCTACTTTGTCGGCACCTGTGATGCTCAATCCATTATTAAGCAACGACAGGTGTATCAGCAACATACTAAAAACAATCCTTCTTTCGACAAAGATTCTGACTATACTTACAGAGATTTACAAATTCCTAATTTAGGAAAACAAGTTGGTTTTTATTTAGAAGATAAAGGCATTAATATAAAAGATAATACAAACTTTTATATCTATATTGGTTCTAACGATATAGGTAATTATGCAAAGAATAATATTTTAAAAATTATTTTAACGCCTTCGCGCTTTCTCAGAAGATCCTTAGACCAACAAGCTCAACTTATGGCTAACAGTGTTCAAAATGCTGCTCAAAGAATTAAACAGGCTTATACAAATAAAGTCATTACTTCCTATCACATCGTTGTATTAACCTTACCAAAATTATCGAACCTTCATATAAGCTATGCTTATAAACGTATCCCACTTATCGGCAGTAAGCTCATTAGCACATTAGATTATTTTGTACAAAGTTATAATCAAGCCTTAACTAAAATGTTTAAAAATGACGCTCATGTGACCATTGCCCAAAATGGAGCGCAATTGGACCGCTTGGCCAATAATGTAAAATACCAATATGCGATTAAAAATGGCAAGGTTTGTATTAATGATCCTTCAGGCACTTACATTAGGCCAAGCAGTATGAATGCTAATTGTAACTATAGTGACGGTACTTATTTTAGTTGGAATAACTCACATCTAGTAACGCAAGTGAATCAAAGTCAAGCTCAAGCTATGTCAAAATTCATTATACAGTGATCTGTATTGAAATTTTACTGGAGTTCATTTGTAGGTTATTCGTAAGTACTATTCACAAAAAAACAGTGGTTACAAAAAAGCTGTATATAGCTTAGAGCTGTAGAGTTCATCAACCTCATTGGGATAGGTCAGCCAAAGATAACTCTACTTAAAGCTCCCGTCACCATACTATTCTGAGGTGTCCAACTGATTCCATCAGGGGAAGTCACAATCTTACCTCCATTACCTACAGCTACATATTGATTATTGGCGTAGATCACATCATCTAAAGCTTGTGCCACCCCACTGGTCTGAGCTATCCAGGTGACCCCATCAGAGGAGGTCACAATTGTACCATTAACCCCCACGACTACATATTGATTATTAGCGTAGATAATCTTCTTTAACAGTGAGCTTACCTTACTGTCCTGGGCCGTCCAAGTGACTCCATCAGGAGAAGTTAAAATCGTACCTTCATTACCTACAACCACATATTGATTATTGGCATAGATAACGTTACTTAAAAATGAGCTTACCTTACTATCCTGAGCTGTCCAAGTGACTCCATCAGGAGAGCTTATAATCGTACCTTCACTACCCACAGCCACATACTGATTATTAGCATAGATAGCACTAATTAAAGATAAGGTCACCTCACTATTCTGAGCCGTCCAAGTGATTCCATCAGGAGAAGCCACAATCGTACCTCCATCACCTAGAGCTACATATTGATTATTGGCGTAGATCACTTTATTTAAAGATTGTGCCAGCCCACTGATCTGAGCCATCCAAGTGACTCCATCAGGAGAGCTTACAATCGTACCATTAGCCCCCACAGCTACATATTGATTATTAGCGTAGATAACCTCACTTAGAAATGAATTTACCTTACTGTCCTGAGTTGTCCAAGTGATCCCATCAGGAGAGGTTACAATCGCACCTTCATCACCCACAGCCATATATTGATTATTGGCATAGATAACGTTAAATAAAAATGAGCTCACTCCACTGGTCTGAAAAGTCCAAGTGACCCCATCAGGAGAAGTAAGGATATGCCCTAAACTACTTACCGTCACATACTGCTGTTGCCGAGCAATATTAACTGTTAATGTACTAGGACTATTGTCAGCATCAGTGCCACTGACACTCAGTGTATAATCTCCTCCTGCAGGAACTTCTGGAATATTATATGCTAAGTTACAGCTCGCCCTCGGGGCTAATTCCGTTGTTGTGCCACTTGTACAACTGCCGCTGAAATAACCGCTAATTGCCCCAGGAATCGTGAGGTTGATCCCAGTAATCGTACTTCCACCTGTATTATGCAAGCTCAATGTGCCCTTAGCATTCTGTACCAAATTTAAGTCGTTAATGTCCTGATTATTACTATTACGAAATACAAAGTGGCCTTGAGTCGCAATATTGACTACCAACGTACTAGGACTGTTATCAGCTCCTGTGCCACTGACACTTAGCCAGGAGTTTCGCATTTAGTAATGAACTATTATAATTTTTAGGATTGAACGAACGGAATAGGAAACCCAGATTGTCTCGACACAAATGCACAAAAGAACTTTATAGAGCCTTCCTAGAAGCGAGCAGTGTACGTTACTCAGGATTAGCGTTATCAGAGGTGAGTCCAGAAACAGCACTCTCCCATGACAGTATAAGCCGATGGTTATCGGATCAAAATTTTAGACCGTCCCAGGTTTGGCAAACGGTACGAGCCTATGTAGATCATTCAACTCCATCGCTATTAATAGTGGACGATAGAGTGTTATCAAAAATACACAGTAAAAAAATAGATTTGGTTCATTATCAATATTCGGGTAATGCCCATGATGTGATTGCAGGGATAGGTTTAGTGAATTTGGTGTGGTATGGATTAGAGGAAAGAAAAGGAGTTCCAGTGGATTATAGAATTTATGATAAAGACAGTGATGGCAAAACAAAAAATACCCATTTTTGTGAGATGCTTTCCTTGGCAAAGAGCAGAGGGTTTATTCCTGAGGCGGTGGTGATGGATTCTTGGTATTCAAGTTTAAAAAACCTCAAAGCAATAAGAGATCATGGGTGGACTTGGGTCACTCCTTTGCGAAAAAACCGCAAGGTGAATAGAAATCAAACATTAGAAAACTTAGTCATTCCAGATGAAGGGTTGTCTATTCATCTACGCGGCTATGGGTGGGTTACGGTATTCAAGTTCGTGGCTAAAAATAGCCGCGTTGATTACGTGGCGACTAATATGACTCACCCGACACGAGAAACCATTCAATCTATTGTGCAGGCGCGTTGGTCAATCGAAACTTATCATCGGGAACTTAAGCAGACTTGTGGCATTGAGCGTTGTCAGGCACGAAAGGGTCGAGCGCAAAGAAATCACATTTGTATGGCCATTATCGCTTGGATTAATAAAAATATGCGTCGCCTACAAGACAAAATCTCTTTTTATCAGCAAGACTGGCATACCATCAAGCCTGCTATCACTCAAAGCATTCGATCTATTATGCCATTCACCTAAAAACAAAAGTGCGAAACTCCTGATTAATTCGGTTCTCAATCGTATAAGTCACTGTCTCTGTCGCACCAGGCGTAAGAGTAATTTCTTTTGTGGGCGTAGTAATGTCAAAAAGAGGAATCGCTTGAGCTACTCCACCAAGACTCAATAACAACACACAATAGCTCAATAATTGCTTCATAACACGCTCCTCCCTGAAAGAATCAACCCTAAATCCTAGGAAAAGGACTCATTCAACTTCACTAACACCGCATGGGAAGACAGACTTCTCCACATATCAGAGGCAGCTCTATAATGAGCCGAACCTTTTGCTTTCGCACAGACCATAGGGAGAAGAATTAAAGAAAAAATGCTCGCCATACATAGGGCTTTACCCTTGTCCATGATGAAGGCTCCTTATCCTTGTGATAATTCATTCAATAGTTACTAAATACTAGAATATACTCATAAAGAATATACTGCTCGTCAAGCTTAACACAAATTATTAAACCTTTAAGTCAACAGAAGTGAGCCTAAATTATTTATACCCGCTTTGGGTTTTTCTACTGTTTAAAAAATTAGGCTATTTTTTTAAACTACATGCGAAAACTAGAGCTAAACCTTGTGGTACATATGCATCTGAATTTTTAATATTCTAAAAAATTAATCGATTTTGATACGCTCTTATGAGATTCTTACGTTCAATAACAAAGAGATCATATCAAATGCCTGAATTACCTGAAGTTGAAACCATTAAAAACGGTCTATGCCAACATATCCAACAACAACAGATTCAGCGAGTCACGCTCTACTCAAATCAATTACGCTATCCAATTGATCTAAAACCTAAAAAGCTGGTAGGGCAATATGTTATCACTATCGAGCGACGCAGCAAATATTTATTATTTTCACTCAGTCAACATCAATTGCTGTGCCATTTGGGTATGTCCGGTCGACTGTGGCTGATTGATAACGATCAAATACCACGACAAAAACACGATCATGTCGATATTCAATTAGACCATCATTGCTTGCGTTATCATGACCCACGTCGCTTCGGTGCTTTATTGATGATTAATGACTTTAAGCAACATCGACTGTTAAAACACTTAGGTCCAGAACCACTATCTAGGGCATTTAATAGCAGTTATTTACAAAAAATACTTGTTAGACGAGCTGTGTCTATTAAACAAGCCATCATGAATGCGACTATTGTGGTGGGTGTTGGTAATATTTATGCCAATGAAGCCTTATTTCATGCCAGAATTCATCCACAAACACCAAGCAACTCTTTAGATCCGACTTCGATTAAACGGCTAGTCTCTGCTATTAAAAAAACGCTCAAAGCAGCAATCTATGCCGGCGGAACTACATTAAAAGACTTTACCGATATTCAATCTAAACCAGGCTACTTTAGCCAACAATTGGCAGTATATGGTCGAGAAAACCACACCTGTCTTTATTGCCACAATTTAATCAAGTCACTACAACAGCAAGGCCGTCGCAGTTTTTATTGCCCTCATTGTCAACCCGATCCTTAAAAAAGGAGCTCTAGCCTTATCAAAAGAACAATGGGCACTTAGCATTATCAATCAAATACAGAGTGCCCTTTGTGATACCTATTGATATCTGTACTTATCGACAAATAAAATTCACTGTCGATTTATAGTCGGCATTTGTCTTGGTACCATGCACAAAAATACCTGTTGTAGCAGTAGTTACACTGCTAATAGCTTCTGTTAAATCGCCCTTATCTTTACCACTGCCTTGATAAACCGTACGATTTGAAATAACGACTAGCTGCTTATTGAGCTGTTGACAGGTTTTTGTTGCTTTTTGAACTGCTGCATTAGCAGCATCACTTTGGTTACGCGACTGAGCAATTGCAACAAACCGGTTATTGCCCTTAGGGTAAAGATTCGTTGTAGTAGTGCTACAACCCGCAACCACAATCAATGAAGCTCCTACTGTTGCAGACACTAATCGACCCATTTTCATAAACAACCTCTCTTATACATCCAATTTAAAGATGCAAGGAATGCTATATAAAAAATAATATAATATCCAGCACCTACCTTACTATTTACTTCCATTTAATATTGCAACCAATACTTGGCTTTTGGTGATCATCAACCTTACGACCTAAAAGCAACGCATCTAGTGCTGCACGTAGATCATTACCAGTGACAGGTGCCTTATTGCTAGGACGCGAATCATCAAACTGGCCACGATACACACAGGATAAGTCTTGGTCAAAAATATAAAAATCCGGCGTACAGGCGGCGTGATAGGCTTTAGCAACGGATTGATTTTCATCATAGAGATAAGGAAAAGGATAATTTCGGGCAATGGCGCGTTCTTTCATTTTATCAGGCCCATCCTCAGGATATTGCACTGCATCATTTGCACTAATTGCAATAAAACGCACCCCTTTAGGTTGATAGTCATTAGCTAATTGAATCAAACCTTCCTCTAGATGCTGCACAAAAGGACAATGATTCGATATAAACATAATGACAGTCGCTCTATGAGATTGGGTTGCTGTTAAACTGACCTTTTGATGGCTGACCACATCCAACAAATTAAAATCAGGGGCTGATGTACCCAGTGGGATCATATGCGACGCGGTTTCAACCATGATAATCTCCTTTATTTATGTACTCTAATATTTACCAAGTATAAAAACTTCAGTTTCAAAACCTGATAATAGTATCAACTATATAAGGTGTCGACCAGAGCTTAGGGTCTGTTTACATTAGTTAAAAAAACATACTATGCTCGGCAGAGATCAGGCATACTATGACTGCGACTCAATTGATTCAACCCCTTGTGATCACTCTTAGAAAATAAACACGGCATAGACTCTGACCTTTTCAAAGAAACAGTATCTAGTTGATCTTGATTGATATCTTCTCTTTGAAACTTAGGCTCTTGTGCCTGATTATGCTGCTCACCTCCTTGAGCTACTATTGCAGAATCTGCTCTGGTTGAGTCGCATTGTGTCTGTGGTTTTTCAGGTATAAACAAGTCATAAACCATCATAACGGCATAAGCAACACCTAATACTAACCCAACCACTGTAACACCAATGATTGCAGCAACAACACTTAATGCATAACGCAAAACTAAAGAAAGAACCATAACAATACAGTTTTGTGCATTTTTAATGCAATTTAATATCGTTCGAATGATTTTAAATACCGTCGTTACCTTATTTTTTGGTTTTTGACACTCATTAAAACCATCTAGAGCGTTATTGACTAAATTAATACTTTGGTCCAGCTGACACTGTCTATCATGCTCTTCCATCATACGTGCAATCACTGACATCGCTGTCCAAACTAATAACAGAACAGTAGCTATAATAAGTGGTACACCTAAGCTAAATACATTAAGATGAAACACTAAACAAAGACTTGCAACACAACCAAATAAATACAGCCCATCTGTTAGTCCATCAAAAAGAGCTGCCAAATAGTATAGGACTCTCTTTAAAAAATTTGGCTCCTCTAACAATACATCTAGCGGTGAATTCTTGCCTTCTTTGATCTTTTGAGCGCATTCTATATTATATCGAATCGCTTTATCACGCTTCTGATTGATATAACGCCGCCACAACAAAACAACCGCAAGTAGAACACCTACTCCAATACCCACAGGATTGATAAGATGTAAGCTAATATGACCCAATGCAGAACCTAATGCAGTACTTGTTGCATAAGCATGATGTCCATTTTTGAGCCCACTAAATCCATCACGAAAATAAGGCCATAATGCCACAATAAAAGTAATACACGTCACTAAGCGCGACCATTTTTGACGTTGTTGTTCATAACACCAAGAAGCTCTAGCAGAATACATATGAACCAACAGGGACAAAGAAGCTAAGAAAACAACCCCTGCTATGTTAATCACCAGACTCTGATGAGCATTAGTCACTAATGAAGAACACAGGCCTGTAGTATCATCATAACGATCAAAGCTATTCCATAAATAGATACCATCAATAATCCCATGGGTAGCTTGAACCAGAATACTTTTAGGCAATTTAACCTCATCCTATTACTAGTGATAAGGATAAAAATACCGAAGTTTTATGACGATTTGATGACAGCTACAAGATTTTCTGGAAAAACACAGCAAAACGTGCTGCCTTTGCCCAGTTGACTCTCAACGACAAGCTCTCCCTGATGACGCATTAAAACATGCTTGACAATGGCAAGACCCAAACCCGTACCACCACTGTTGCGCGAACGACCTTTTTCAACACGATAAAATCGTTCAGTAACTCTAGAAATATGCTCTTTGGCAATACCAATACCTGTATCAACGACACGAAATACGGCCTTATCCTGGTTTTTATACCACTGTATGGTAATGCGACCATTGGGCAAAGTGTACTTAATAGCATTGATAATAATATTAGAAAATACACTTTTTATCTCTTCCTCAAAACCAAACAACTGCAAAGCGGGATTTGCTTCTAATCGAATAGAATGATTTTTCTCCTTACTAATTTCTTTGGCATCAATGAGCAAAGTATCTAGCATCGCTGCTACATCCACAGCTGCTTGTTCTTCCGTCACTTGATCGTCATTTTCCAAACGAGATAAAAACAATAAGTCATTGATAATGTTTTCCATGCGTATACTTTGTTGATACATTTGACGAAATATTTTCTGCCAAGCAGGCACTTCATATTGGTCTTGCGTCATTAATGTTTCAACATAGCCGCGTATAACAGTTAGTGGTGTACGTAATTCATGCGACACATTAGCAACAAAATCTCGACGAATATGCTCGAGCTGATTGATATATTCTTTTACCGAGTCAGGAAGGCTCTCTAAATTAAGCTTATTATTACGCATACTAGTCATCACGATAACACTGATAACCAATTCCACGAACCGTTTTTATTAATACGTGGTAGTGATAGGGTTTTAATTTGTTTCTAAGACGCCTAATATGAACATCCACTGTACGATCATCAATATCCGCATTAGTGCCCCAAATAGAAAGAATTAGCTGATTTCGAGTATATATTTTATTAGAGTGCTTCATAAAGAAAGCAAACATTTGATATTCAATGGGTGTTAATGCTAATAAATGATCGTTAATCAATACCTCATGTCGATCTTGGTGCAATACTAAATCACGATATTCTATTTTATTTTTTGGCCCAGCGGGCCTACCTCGACGCAACACAGCTCGAATTCTCGCTAGTAATTCCTTTGGCGAAAAAGGCTTAACCACATAGTCATCAGCACCTATAGTTAAACCCTTTACTTTATTATCTTCTTCTGCCTTAGCAGTGAGCATAATAATCGGAATATTTTTAAGAGAAACTCTTTTTTTAATCCACTGAATAAAATTAATGCCACTTTGCCCAGGCAACATCCAATCTAAAAGAATAAGATCTGGCCTATGATTTGACAATAAGCGAATAGCCTCAGAAACACTATCAGCCTCCCACCAATCAAATTCTTGGCTAGGAGACGAAAACCGGATCATATCTCGAATATCAACTTCATCCTCAATGATCAATAAAGTGGTTTTTTTCATGATAGCCCATTATCTCGTATTGCTTTATTTGGTGCAACGGAATATTTAATAAAAAGCTTAGAAGTAGTAAAAAATGTACATATAAATGATAATTATTCTGTTTAGAATAGACGCTTTTTGGCCCGCTTTAATCAATTTCAGACAGAAGTGGTTATACTTAACAAACCAATAGGCTCAAATATACAAGGAAGTATACTTATGCCAACCATTCATCTTCACTATTTTAGCACTTGGAACAATTTTATTAAAAAAAATAATTCTTTTAA
Source organism: Coxiellaceae bacterium (assembly GCA_965214015.1). Lineage (GTDB taxonomy): Bacteria > Pseudomonadota > Gammaproteobacteria > Coxiellales > Coxiellaceae > CBDCAS01. The sequence continues at coordinate 61,411 of CBDCAS010000016.1, read as the reverse complement.
AATGTGGAATAATTTTATTAAATCGGAAAAATATAAACGACCAAAAAAATCTAGACAACAAGATATCTCATCAGATGATAGTTATTTATATTTACCCACTGAAATAAACCATAGAATAATACTGCTATTCAAAGAGCCTTTTAGTATAGAAGATTTAAAAAATCCATTAAGTATAGCATTAGAGGATAATTGGGATGTTGTTTTAAAAAAAGAGAATAGACCTTCCACTAAAAATCAATATACAGCCTATCCTCCCCAAAAAAACCAACCTGAAATCACAATATGGCAGTACGAAAATATCGAAATCGATTTACCAATTCGATCTAAATTATTAAAACTAATAGAACCTATAACAAAAAAAATGTCAAAGCAGCAAAAAAGAGAGTTGAAATTTATACTTTATAAAGATAACAAAAAAATAATTACCAATGATTATAAAGACATTGCAAATTTTGGCCTCATTTTTAATGAGTTGAAAAATGATATTATAAAAGAACATGATCGTAATCTGAATAATATTAACTGCATATTCACTCAAAAATTACTTAGTAGAGCAGTTAGTAAAGGAAATAAAAATACTCTTAACATTAAAGATTCTGACCCTATTTATAAATTTCATAGTGAGAAAAAAAAGATGGTTTACCAAAAACTCTTCACTATTCTAACTATTGGAGCTATATTCATTTTATTGGCATTTTATGTAGGCACAGGCATTCTAACCCATGGCATTACATTATTATTGTTCCCTCCATTGCTTAAGTTATCAGTAGTGCTTGGCGGAGGATTAGTCAGCTATACTGTCTGCGGCACATTGGCAGGACTAACAATCATCAGTGGTAGCATTACTTTTACTGCAATAGTACTAAGTACTTTTCAATATTTATATTTATTTTGGAAAACACCTACTAACATGCCTTGTAACGCTCCTCAAACTTCTAACCAATCTGATCAAACGTTACGCATTGGCTATTAATAACTTTTAATTATGAAATTAATTATAATTAGTAATTTTTCATTTTGAGCATCAATGGATGGTAAGAGATAAAATATCCTTAAATTTTAGTATTTAGTGCTATTTTAAAATATAATGATTTAGATATTTTTAAAAGGATCAGTACATGATTGCTTTAACAAGTCAAGAATTTAGATTATATAAACTTGATCAAGAAATAGATCAGAAAAAAAATCAAAAAATTAGGATATACAGAAACATTGAAATGACTGCAGGGCATTTGCAGCAAAGTTTTTTTATGATTGTGTTTGGTTTTTTTACAACTCCTGCAGGTAAAGCCTTGCTGATGTCAAAGCATTTAATTAATCATAATTTACCACTACAAATTATCTTATTTCCGATAGCAGCATTATTTGAACTGGCTGAGTTAACAAGTGCAGCACTCCATTACTATCGGACTCCTAATCGGCACTTAATGGACTCAGCAGTGTTGGCTGCTAAGACCGTCAAAGTAAGCATGATCACCACTGCCATTCTAATGGGTACCGCTGGCACTTGGTTCAAGATAGCAGCACTGAGTGCAATTGTTCCCTATTTCTTTGCAGGTACATTAGCTGCCTATACAGTATTTTATCTTGGCTTAACGCTTTATCATCTGAAAAAACTCTTTGATAAAGAAAAAGTCCCAAAAAATTCAAAACTCTATTTAGAGCACAAGCATCGATTTATTAATCATCTAATAACAACGATGACATTAATCGTATTTGTGGGAGTCATTACAACCTTGTTCGTTTTGGGCGTAAGTAGCGGCATTGGCTTAGGAATTACTGCTGGAATTGGAATTGCTACGATCGTGACAAGTTTACTGTGCAGAAAGGTAATAGCAATCTATCACAAACATGATGCGCAAGAAGAAAAAAGTGCTGAAGACATTAGTAAAAGTATTGGCAAGACAGAAGAAGATGATGATACAAATGAAGCACTGGGTAGTAAAGATGATTTTTTCTATATTTATGATTATAGTACTTCTATAAAATCAAAAAGTGATTTTATAGAGATTATTGATAAAAAGATAGCAAAATTAGAATCAGCTTTATCAAATGAAGCACCGACAAATCGAAATCGATGTTTCCGTGTTTTTTTCCCGAATGAAAAAAATAAAAGGGATCAGAAAATCAAAGCTCTTACTGAACTAAAAAAACTTATTGAAGAAAATCAAGAAAATAATAGAATAAATAATGAGAAAATCGATAACATTATCAAGGAAAATCCTAAAATATTCCATTCTTTCTTTCATAACAAAGGTGAAGTTGAAGTTATTTTTGATACAGTAAGATATCACTTTATTCGGCCTTTGGTGCACGAGAAAGTAACTCAGAAACCACAGTTTGCGGATCTAACGACTTAAATAAAATGCGATATACGCAATCGGTAATCGGCATTTCAACGCCATGCTGCTGAGCTAATTCATAGATTTGTTTGACATTATGCAAACCCTCAACCGCTTGGCCAATCTTCTGCTCAGCCGTTTTAATATCATAACCTTGACCTATTGCTTGGCCAAAACGACGGTTTCGAGACTGATTATTCATACAAGTTAAAATAACATCACCCACACCCGCTAAACTCATCAAAGTACTTCTCTGAGCTCCCATCGCATCACATAAACGACCCATTTCAACTAAGCCACGTGTTACCAATGCGGCTTGTGTATTAGCACCTAAATCCAATCCATCAGCAATGCCCACTGCAATAGCAAGGATATTTTTTAATACCCCACATAACTCTAACCCAGTCAAATCAGTATTTCGATAGATACGAAAATACTGATTATGTAGGCGAGTTATCAAATCCTCTATAAAAACTGGACTATTACCTGCCAGGCTTACTGCTGTGGGCTTTTCCTCAGCTACTTCCTTAGCAAAACTAGGACCAGATAAAATAGCAACAGGAGTTTGATCAGAAAAAATTTCAAAAACCACTTGGTGCAATAGATGATGGGTACTTGGATCTAAGCCTTTTGTTCCCCATACAATACGAGGATTTTTTACAAGTGGTACTAGATTATTAATAACCGAACGAAACCCATAACTGGGTACCACAATCAAAATATCCTGGACCTCCTTTATAGCAGCAGACAATGTATTAACGACTTGCAGTGTCTCTGGAAAATAAAAACCAGGTAAGAAGCGAGTATTCTCATTTTGATTTGCCATCTCACATTGATAATCTAGATTATGTCCCCAAAGACGTACTGCATTGCCATTACGAGCTAACAATAAAGCCAAAGCTGTTCCCCAAGCACCAGCTCCTATGACAGCAATGGGTGTTTTTTTAATTAACATAACAATGATTAATGTACTGTTTTTTCACCACCACTGGCTTGTTTTTGTTTATTCTGTTCTGCTAACAATGCATCGAAATTCACAGGTGCTAAATAAAGCTGCGGAAATCCTGCTTTAATCACCGCATTGGTCACTGCCTCCCGTGCATATGGATATAAAATCGTCGGACAAAAACTACCGAGCATAGGATGTTCTTGATCTTTTGGAAAGTCCTTTAAAGTAAAAATGCCCGCCTGTGCTACTTCTACTAAAAATGCAGTCATTTTCTCGATTTTCACCGTTACTGTGATACGCAAAGTTACTTCATAGGTATCTGCATCAATCTTATCCGCCTTTGTTTCTAAATCAAGATTCACTTCAGGCTTCCATTCCTCTAAAAAAATTTTGGGACTATTCGGCGCTTCTAAAGAGAGATCTTTAAGGTATAAACGCTGAATGACAAACTCAGGTCCCGTTGCTTGAGTCTGATTTGATATGGGTTGTTCTTTTGACATAAAGTGCTCCTAAAATTCTAATCAACTAATTGCTTATCAAGCTCACCGGATTGCTCTAAAGCCCATAAAGCATCAAATCCACCGACATACTGATCATTAATAAAAATAGCAGGGACAGTACGACTCCCATTGGTACGTAACTTCATTTCGTCAAATTTATCTTGATCCTGATCCACTCGATATTCTATCCATTCCACTTTTTTGCTCTCAAGCAATTGTTTCGCTCGAACACAACTCGGACAAGCCTGTGTTGAATACATTTCTACTTTTACCATAAGATTATTTTCCTTTTTTTGTGGGCATCGATGCACCAGACCAGCTCTGCATACCGCCTTTTAAAACTTGTACTCTTTTAAATTCTGCTTTGCGTAATTTGGCAGCGACTGACAAAGACGCCTGACCTCGTTCACAAACAACAATAACAGGTTTTTCTTTAAATGCTTTAAGACTCTTAATGTCCACCTGATCGGCAGGCATATTACGCGCTTTTGCAATATGTCCTTGCCGAAATACATCAGCAGCTCGTGCATCAATTATGAGAGCCCCTTCATGGTTCATCAAGTTGATGGCCTCATGAATAGAGACTGCACTCCCCATGCCTTTAGCCCGCGCTTCCTCAATAAATAAAATCACCAATAAGAACAAAAATCCACCCACTAATGCCCAATGATGCGTGGCAAATTGGACCAGCTTTTGCATTAAAGTCATAAAACTCCCCTAGGGCATCGACATAAAATTGCTGATTATACCTGGATTCTTTAATAATTCACTAGGTATAATAAAAGTCTTTGGTAAGGCACAAAAATGTATAGTAAAAAGAAATCCCCAACAGCACTTATTATCTTAGACGGCTGGGGCCATCGTGAAGAGGCTCAATTTAACCCGATTCTTAAAGTGGATACGCCTTTTATTGACTCCCTTTTTAAAAATTACCCAAATACGCTGATTTTAGCCTCTGGTGAAGCAGTCGGATTACCGAAAGGACAGATGGGCAACTCAGAGGTGGGCCACTTACACATTGGGGCAGGCCGTAAAGTGCCACAAGACTTAACTCGTATTAATCAAGCCATTAAAAACCGTGATTTTTTTAAAAACTCGACTTTTTTAAAAGCAGTTAATACGGCTAAAAAATATAATAGCTCCATTCATATCGTTGGATTATTATCGCCTGGCGGTGTTCACAGCCATGAACACCACATTGAATCTATGGTAAATATGCTCTCTTGCCAGGGAGTAAGCAAATGCTATGTTCATGCTCTATTAGACGGTCGTGATAGTCCTCCTCAATCAGCGATGACTTCTTTAAAAAAACTCAGTCCCCATATTGTATCGATTATGGGCCGTTACTATGCAATGGATCGCGACCATCGATGGCAACGGACTCAAGTAGCCTATGATTTACTCACACAAGGTAGTGCTAAATTCCGTGCAGATACTGCAGAGCAAGCCTTAAAAAAAGCATACCAACGGGGAGAGACTGATGAATTTGTCAAACCTACCCTTATTACCAAAGAAGGCCACGCCCCGATAATACTCAAACCCAATGATATTGTTATTTTTATGAACTTTCGTGCAGACCGTGCACGCCAATTAACCTACGCTTTAACAGACCCCAAGTTTCACGGTTTTCAACGCACAGTAATACCAAAGCTGAGCCTTTTTATTACATTAACTGAATATGCAAACGATATAAACGCAACAGCCGCTTTCTCATCGATACCCCTAAATAATATCCTTGGAGAATACATCGCAAAACAAGGTTTAACACAATTGCGTATTGCAGAAACCGAAAAGTACGCTCACGTCACCTACTTTATGAATGGGGGGCAAGAGATCCCTTTTAAACAAGAAGAGCGTATTTTAATTCCTTCACCACAAGTAGCTACCTATGATATGCAACCTGAAATGGCTGCTGCTGAACTCACCCTGCAACTTACCAAGGCAATCGAGTCAAAAAAATACGATCTTATTATTTGTAATTATGCAAACCCCGATATGGTAGGCCACACTGGTAATTATCCTGCAGCCAAAAAAGCGATTTCAGTCATCGACACATGCTTACATCGTATCGTTGATGCACTCAAAAAAGTCGATGGGGAGGCGATCATTACAGCAGATCATGGCAATATTGAAACTATGTATGATGAAAAGAATCACCAGCCCCACACTGCTCATACCAATAACCTCGTCCCTTTTATTTACGTAGGGAAACGTGCGTATCTCACAGCACAATCAGGAGCCCTTGACGATATAGCACCAACACTACTGACGCTACTAGGCCTGCCTCAACCTCAGGAAATGACCGGACATTCTTTACTAGCTCTAAAGCCTGAATCATAACAGAGGTGAAAGTACTATGGTGGTTAGTCATTAAAATATTACACGAGTCTTGCCACCAGGTTTAAAGTCACCCTGGCAAGGCTTACCCTCTCAAGCCTTGCCTATACTTTTATTGAGGCTATCTATAACTAATCTTTGTACCAATCAAAATGGGTCAAATTAAGTGGAAATCCAGCTATATGGCCAGTAAACCTTACTCAATCCAGTCCATTGATACGATCGCTCGTCTCTACAAAAATAGCTTCTAAACTATGGTTTTTTGTCTACTCTCAATCACAGCAATGATTGTAGAAAACGCTAGCCACCATCATGTGCTATATAACACTTATGGGCAACTTCTGTACATTTTGGTGATTTCACTTCGATAGCAGAAGCATAAAAATACTATCGATTCACTATATTCTATCAGCAAGGAAAGGAAAAAATGAAAAAAATCTTAAAAATCTGCCTATTAATTACACTTTTCCTGCCAAGCCTCTCTTACACTCAAAAAACTACCTACCAACTGCCAGAAGATCAAATTAAACAATTCGTACAAGCCATTGCAGTCATCAAACATTACTATATAAAAAAAACAACAGACAAAACATTATTCTCAAATGCGATTCGAGGGATGGTATCTCATCTAGATCCACATTCCTCTTATTTAGATGAAGACGATCTAAAAGAGCTGCAAACAGCAGTATCAGGAAAATTTGTAGGTATTGGTGTTGAGCTGACAACCGATGGAGAAATGCTGAAAGTCATCAGCCCACTAGAAGGCACACCTGCAGCACAAGCAGGTATCAAAGCAAATGATCTTATTATCAAAGTCAACAGTAAGCTCGTACAAAACATGAGCTTGCGCGAAGCAATTAGTCACATTAAAGGCAAACGTGGCACTAAAGTAAAACTCACTATTCTACGAAAAAATGAAAAGAAACCTCTAAAGCTCACCGTTACCCGTAATACCATTAAACTGGTGACTGTTAAAAAGAAACTATTAGAAAATAATTATGGCTATATTCGCATTACTTTCTTCCAAGGTGCTGTGCAACAAGCCCTTAAAAGCGCCATCCAGCAACTATTTAAGGAATCAAACGGCACGCTATCTGGACTGATTCTTGACCTTCGTAACAATCCAGGCGGACTCCTAAAAGCTGGGGCACAAGTCGCCAATACTTTTCTCGATGCAAAACACCTCCACCAATATCACAATGTAATTGTCTCTACTAAAGAACGAACAAAAGGAAACAGTATAAAATTACAAGCAACAGAGGGTGATATCATACCAAATGTTCCACTCGTGGTGATTATCAATGGGGGCTCAGCATCGGCCTCTGAAATTGTCGCTGGCGCTTTGCAGGACTATAAACGTGCTGTCATTATTGGTACTCGAAGCTTTGGTAAAGGATCGGTACAAACAGTATTACCTATTAGTAACTACACTGCTATTAAACTCACAACAGCACTCTACCACACTCCATCTGGTCGTGTGATACAGGCTCAGGGGATATTACCCGATGTTACTGTGCCTGAATTAACAGTCAGCAAGCATGATATTCAAGGATTATTAAATATTGATGAAAGTGATTATCAAAATCACTTAAATAGCAAGAATAAAATAAATATAGAAAAGAGAAACCTCTTAATAAAACTCCATAAAAAAGAATTTGAATTAGCAAAACAAGACTATCAACTCTACGAAGCTCTGACAATTTTAAAAAGTATACATAGCTTAAAATACTATGAAAATAAGCAATTCTTTAAAACCTAATTTATAAATAATGTAAATTTTAATCTAAATAAATCACTAAATATTTACAAAGTTATCTGACCTTATTGACTCACATAGAATGATTGAGGGGATCGTGCTTTATAACATCTATAATTTAAGTTGTTAACAGTATAACAAGGAAGAATATCACGAAATTTAATGTGACTTAAACAGTCATTGATACTTTTTGAAATAAGTAATTTTTTACAGTAAGTATCTACGAAATCATAATATTTTGATAATACTATTTTAGTATTTTTCCTATGTATTTGATAAGCAGTGTAATTATTTATAATCCAATGACGGTGACGATGCTCCATTTTAAAAACTTTGATAGAAGGCGAGTTTCTATGGATCGTTAAGATGAATATCAGTGATCGTTAGAAAACTCATGGTGGTATTAGCAAAAATAGGACTGACCATGAAGAATAAAGTTTCTATCAGCAGCATAAATTTTTTTTGAAATCTCATATAATTCGTTCTCTTTATGTACAAAACTACACGATAATCATTGTAAGAAGAAATATCAATGAAACCACACATAGATTATTTACAATTTTTTCAATCTCTTTTTGTGCCCACAAATTAATTTACTCCTATAAACTACAAAAAATTAGCAACCTATCATACTATCAAACCTTCTGCTGATCAGGCAGAGTGTACTGACTTAGGCCCAGAAACCGATACTAAGCCCAGTAATAGTGACACCCACCCAACCAGCAGCCGGTCAACCAAGTGGCTCATGATCAGCACCAGTCCCACCCTTCTGAGTGGTTCTCTTCTTCGCTTTTTCTATAAACACTGCAAACTGTTCCGACAACTCTTCCCAGAGATGAGCCTCTGCGGAGTTTATTTGTCGAGACAAGCGGTTGCCTATAGCAAGCAAATGCTTCAAGCGATTAATCTCAATATGAGTAAAGAAGAGTACGAAGGGTGTTTGAGTAGAAGCTAGGAGAAGATCACTACGATATTCTCCATTATTCTTCCTGAAGGGCTGGTGAGCGCGAGTCTCATCCGCTAAACTGTCATTAGCCATTAGCAATCCTGTATGATTGTTTATTGGTTAGTGGCAGTGAGGTGTTGCTGCACCTTACTGCCACGCTTCTTATTTCACTCTATTTATTTTTGAAAAGCAAGCCAACTAAATGTACTACTTTTTATAGAAATATAAATAAGAACGCACTTAACATTGTAGAGCAGAAAAAAGAGCACACAACACAGGTTTTTTTACTACAAAGTTCTAATCAAATTACTTACTTGAGTGTGATTCTATTTTTAAATAAACACTATGAAGATACCGTCCTAACTGGTTGTACTTTAATTGAAAAATAATATCTACAGCTTGTTTAATCTCATTATAAATATCAGAGTCTGACATGGCAGGTAAGGCATTAAGTTTATACATTTGACACATTCTAATAAAAGCAATTCGAGGATTCTCTGCATGAATGGTTGTAATAGCACCACGATGTCCTGTCAAGCTGGCTGCAATATAGTCTAAGAGTTCTCTACCGCGCACCTCTCCTACAATGATACGATCAGGCCGCAGCCTTAGACTGCACTGAAGTAGATCTTGCATACTAATATTGAAACCCTCTTTTTGATTCTTATAAGCTAATAATTTCAGTACGTTATTATGTTTAACATCAATTTCATGAGTATCTTCTAAGATCACAAGCCGCTCTTGCTCTGGTAATTCATTAAGACATGCGTTCATAAATGTTGTTTTTCCGCTAGAAGTGGCTCCTGAGATGACAATATTTTTACGAGACTCTAATGCTAATTGAACAAATTTTTGCCATTCACCTGCTTGATAAGCAGATAAAAGCGCCTTCTCTACCTGCTCCAAATCTGAATCTCCATCGACGGAAAATAGGCAGGTATTATTGAAATAACCATTATGATTCAAAGTTTCTAAATCTATTTGACATGCTCGCTTAATTCGGATGGCAAAGGCAAAAGAGCAAGATACTGGCGGAGCAACAAGTTGAATTCGAGAGCCATTTTGTAAAATACCAGACATCAAAGGATTTTTATTGTTTAATTCCTGATGATTTTCATTGGCAATTAAACGAAAAAGTTGATTTAAATATTTTTCATCAAACTCAGGTATTTCATATTGTTGAAAACGATCTAGACGTTCAACAAAAATACTACCCGGCTTATTAAGTACAATCTCTGTTACTTGATCGTCATTAACCCATGACATAATCGGTTTTAATAAATAATCAGACGTAATATCAGTCAACATAAGTTGTCATCTATATTGCTAAGAGGCTACTTATTACTTTAGCTTTTCAGTCGAATAAAAATCTAAATCACGCGCTACAAAAACAGTTATCTGAGATCCCTGATTTACATGTAACGTTGGCTTAATAGAAAAATCATGGTTTAAAGCCCGACCAGCACTGGATTGAAAAGAGTGTGACAATGCTGTTCGATATCGTTGAGAGGCATTATCTGATTCATTACTGCCCACATTCCAGTTTGCACTTGCTGCTCCTATTAGAGAAAGTAAACTGGCATTACTAAAACGCTGAAAAAAATGGGTATTTACAGCATCCACACGAAGTCCCGATTGACCCAAAGTATCACTGCCAGGACTATTAATCTGAATAGAAACACCATCGGGCAATAATATACGCTGCCAAATAACCATAATACGGCGCATGCCTTGCAAAATTTGTGAAGAATACTGTCCAATAAGGCGTGAGCCTGCTGGTATTAATAGTCGATTCCCAAGATAAGAATACACTGGCCTAGCCACTACCGCACGAATCATTCCTGGTAATTCTGAATTTATCGCAGTTTCAAGAACTGCTTGAATCAACTCACCCTGTGGCACTGTATCTGTTGGATGCACTAAACGGTTTGCCATAACTCGTGGTGCCTGTAAAGATTGATTCACAAAACTAGCGTCATTGGATCGATCCAATAAGGTGGGAGTAAGAGGTGTTTTTTGATGTATTATGTGATGCTCTTCTATGGTGTAAGCTCGAGTCGGCGCATGTTGGCGCACTTGATTCATTGTATTTAAATGATGTTGATTTATTTCTATAGGAAACATTTTTTTCAATTGCATGTTTTGCAGCTGATGCAACCTAACTAGATTAGCTGCCAATGCAGCATGGAAATTCTTACTATTATCTGCATCACTGGGTATTATTTTATGCTGTTTTTTATGATAAAAAAATAAAGGAATTAATAAAAAAAAGCTTAGAAGAAATAAAAATATAATGTATAATCTTCTTTGCCAATCTAAAAATCTTTTTTTTAAAACATGAGTTTGACTCTGGCATAATTTGTCCAAATTGTCACGTTCAATCATTGATATATCCTAATTAAACGATTATTAAAAATACTAGCTACCTGATATTTCCCAAAGCGTAATGTAAATTGAGGAGATAAACGATGAACTATTAAATAGGATCCTTCACGTCTATAATTAACAACAGACTCTTCACCTTTTCGATTATCAACAATAAAAATAGCCGGAACTATCTGACCTTCTCTTAGTTGAAAATAAGTAAAATGACCATCATCAAATACATGTAGTGGCATAATGACTTTTGAGCCATGAAAACTATAATCCCAATGATCACTAGAATAAACATAGGATTTCTTTAATTTTAAATTTTTAACCCCTTTTTTTGGATAGAAAAATTTTAATGCATAGAGTGTTTTCTGCCCTAATGATTGACTTATTAAATGAAAATAATAGGTATGATGATTGGTAATTACAGTCATATTTGTATTTGATCCTACTATAGTAGGCTTAATAAATAATGTATTAGGTAATATTTTACTAACATCGATAGTCCATGCTGCAATATCACCATTTTGAATACTCAGAATCTTTTCTTGTTGATTAAACTGAATTTCAGTCACAGTAAAAGTACTTGCATTAATAGCAATTACTTGGTTTTTAATAAATGGAATCCTTTTCACATTAGGATAAGAGGCTGCTAGAGCCACTCCAAAAAGAACAAATAATACACTCCATTTTTTCATATCAAATACTCTCTAAAGATTTCTTTGTTGAATCGAATAATGGGTTACAGTAAAACCATCCCAATTTAGCCATTGAGACCTTGGATCTTTTGGAATACCACGATAACACCAAGAAATTATAGCTAATAATGGTGTTTTTTTACTATGTCCTGTTACTTGATCTCGATCAGTCACTATAAAATTTACTTGGGCTAGTGGGTGCTTCAAACTTTTATTAAGATATATAACATTTTGTACTTGTACTGTTCGAGTAATTTCATTTTTAAAACGATTAATAGGTGAGTCTGAGTTATTAGTGCTTTGCTGCTGTTGATAGGCTCTAGCTACCTTAGAGGCTGAAAGTAAATTAATCAAAGAGTAGTGATCATGATAATCTAACGTGTTATAGCTTTCACGATTTGTAATATATCGTACAATGTCACTTTCAATTTGAAGATGATCTATAGTAAATTTTTTATTCTTAGGTTGATCTATCCAAACAGTTCCATCATCAGAATGATGGACAACAATAATTTGATAATGCTGTAGTGGAATTATTAAAATAAAACCAACCAAAAATAAAGATATAATCAATAAACTCCATAAAAATGCAAACCGATAACGATTTCTAGAAGCAATAGCTTCAATATAAATATCACTAAACCATGATCTTGATTCTTGAAAATAGTTATCAATAAATTTTTTCATAAAAAAACTTCCTTAAAAAAGAAATTGAAAAACTCAAACCAATATTATGTGCCATATTGGCCACATATTTTATTAAAAAAATATTGATAAAACAGACAACAACGATAGGAATGAAACTAACAATAAATAAAGTATTTAATAAATTATATTCTGTAATATCTGAAATACTCCATTGTGTGATATTTAAAACAAGAGATAGAAGTGCTGAGACAAAGATCATTAGTAAAGCATAGCTTATAATATGGCCAAACCAACGATTAAATAAATTTTTTGTTGCATCAAAAACTAGAAAAATAAAAAACAATGGTGCTAAAACAAATAAAATAGATAACATGATATTAGATATAATCAACTGAAAAGTAGCATATAAAATAAGGGCTAAACTAGAACCCCAAATAACAATCGCCTCAAAATAAGGACTCAAACTATGCCATGATCCACGCCGCCATAACCAATATCCTATTTTAGTAAAATGGTTTAGAATCGATTGTAACGCTCCCTCTATTCCATTTTGAGGATCAATTTTAGAAAATCCTAAACTCGATTTTAATAAAACACTGCCTAACTGACCGGATCCCTGTTGTATAAAGTCCACAATATAATGGCTAAAAAAATCCCAGTTCATTGCTAAACTAAAAATAATGCTTAATTTTAAACTAATTTTAACTACATGATTTATTGAAAGATCAACCCAACCTTGACTCACTGAGTAACCTAACAAAACGACATAAATTGTTATACACAAAGCAAGTGGCATTCTTAATACTAAAGTTAGTTGATGATAAGAAGAAAATACGAACTGATCAAGCAAGTGATGCACCTGATTAAATAAGCCTAAAATAATATTAAAATACTGAGGCATGATTATAATCTCATATATTAATAGGTACTTTACGACAATGAGCCCCAAAATCAGGACAGGGTGTTTTTATGGTATTCTTTGAACATGATATCAATAAACAACAAATAAATAAGATAGAAATAGCCTCTCTCATATTAATTCTCTTTTGGTAATTTATTAAAGATTGATTCACGAGTTCTTGCTGCAATATCTTCTGACATTTTTTCTGCAATTTGATGATTCATTAAGGTCTGCATCCTGACTGTATCCACAGATATATAAGAGAGTTCAGAAATTAATCTTGAATTTAAATCCATCGCTGATTTTATATTAGATGTTGATTCAATTTTTTTTGTCAGCTGATGAATGTGGTCCAAGTGTGATTTAATATACTCATATTCATAATCTGAAGTAGCAGTTGCAACACGATTTGTCTGGACAAGTTGTCTATAGCTATGTACCAATGACTGACTTGCTCCTTTTGAAAATTGTTTATCTGAAATGATCGTATGATTTTTTTCATAATCATTTAAGAGTTCTTTATAACGTTTGGAGTTTCCACCGGATAAATCTTTTAAAGCATCATCCCAATGATATTGTCCCCATTGACGTTTTTTAAAATCTGATTCACGATCAAGCAATTGGCCAAACCCATAATGACCTTCAGTATCTTTAATGAGATGCTGCTCACGATCCAACATTTGACGATATTGGGCAACTTGTTGCTTTAATTCTTTTAACTGTTTTAATAAAACATAGTACTGCTTCATACCTTCTATAGTATCGATACCTAGAAAAGACCATGCATAGTTTTGTAAAAAACAAAAAAATTAATAATATTATAAATCTCATAATTTTATATTCTGACGAAACTTAGGTAACCAATCATTCACATTTTTACCATATTTTTCCTGAAGCTTATCGAGTAATTGGAGTGTCGATCGATTCGCCGAAAAAATAGGAAGCATATCACTCATCATTGATAAATCAAGACAACATAAAGAAGATTCATGATCTTGTTTCAAAAGAAAATAATGATCTGATGGATTATTTTCTTTAATACATCGAAACTCTGATTCAGTTAGATTAAAACCTATTTGATAATGTTCAGGCTTTGCCTGTGGATTAGTAAAATAAATATGAGTTGCTATATTATCAAGAATCATATTACGAATTGATGACTCTACTACACTAGAAGGAGACTGTGTTGCCAATATCAAATGGCAATTTAATTTTCTCAAAGTAGGCAGCCACTTTCTTAACTTCTGTTTCCAATAAATATTATCTAAATATTGCCAAGCTTCATCTAATAATACGGTTACTAAGCTTCCATCAAATGATTGTTCTAGACGATGAAATAAATACATCATTACAGAAGCTAACACATGACTCGGTTCAATATCTAAAAAATGAGTTAAGTCAAATCCCATTTTTTTTTGCATTTGAAAATCATCCTTAACATTGTCAAAAAGATAAGCATATTCTCCCTCAGGATATATACCCTCTGCACGTAACCAACGCCTTAAATGTGGCCATCTAGAAAAACTGATCGGCAAAAGTTTAGCTGCATTCGATAATCGCCGCTCTTCTACAGGCAGTGCAGTAAAAACATAATCAACACATTCACTCACAAGATCTGATAGACTGGCTGGCAACGATCCTTCACCCTCTTCTTTTATCAATTGCCCAAACCATTCACGACAAAACTTTCTGTTGATTGCAGTATCTAGCATTTGAAAAGGATTAAAACATATCCTATCAGAATGCTCCGGTGATAAAACGGCATAGTAACCACCACAAGATCGCAAATAGATTTCTAATCCTCGATCTCGATCAAATACAAAAGTTCGACCAGAATAACGAGATAATTGTGAATCAAAAAAAGCCATTGCTACTGTTTTTCCACAACCATTCCCTCCAATAAGTGTAGTATGACCTTTACTTGGATTATCTTGACTGCCTTTAGTATGAAAATTAAAAAAAAATGGGGTATGTGAGCGAGTTTTCAAAATAGTCACAGCTGATCCTAAGTGATTTTGATCACGATAGCCTGTGCGATAATTATGAAGTGGGCAAAAATCAACAAAATTTTCAGAAGTAATTAGTGCACTGCGCACAATCATTTTTATATTTCCAGGTATTTGGGCCCAGTAAGCTGGCTCTTGTCCAATACTTTCTCGAATAGCAACAAACCCCACATCAGAATAATATTTAATAGTTTTTGCAACAGATTGATCCAGTTTTTCTAAACTATTCTCCATAAGCATAATAGTATTATGATGCAAGCCCATAATAATTCGATCACTAGCTAATTGATCTTGCAGAAGACTAAAATTTTTAATCTGCGATTTAGCAGGATCATTGACATTTTCCATTCTACGACGATGTCGATTAATTAAACGCTGTACAACCTCTTTTGATTCCACTAAAAAAGTATTAGTTAATAAATATTCACTCTCTATTTTTAACAACCCATCCATTGAGAAACAGTTGGTTTGAGGCGCATATTTTTTAATACTGACCATAGCTGCATAACGTGATTTATCTTCATGCCCTCCTTTAAACTCGATAGCACTGCCAAAAAATAAGCGATGACTAGATAAATAACTCGATAAATTTTCTAAAGGATAAAAAAAACCAGGTTTAAAGTGAGTATCACCATTTAAAAATAGCGATAAAAAACGAAGTAATTCACTATAGCCAAGCTCTTGATCTCGATCCCCTAATAATCGAGGACCAAATTCTGACAAAGAAGTAAGAATTTGACGTACTGTATTTTCTAATTTCTTTATTTGCAGCTCCCTTTTAAAATTATAAGACTTCTGTACAGATTTACTGCTTACACTAAGCATCCGATCAATAATTGAATCCACTTTTTTTAGCATCATATTACGCGTTAGAATCGTTAAATAAATATCATTGACATAAATTGATCGATTAATAAAATCATGATGATATCTTTCATTAATTTCCTGTAACAATGGTTGAGAAAAATGACCTGGTAAATGAGTAGTTTCTTTTCTTCGATGTAAAGTGACATAAATAGCAAGCTCTTCACCGAGCCCTAGTAAAGTCTGATGCCAAATTCGCTTTAATTGATTCAAAGTCTCATGAGTTTCTGTATCAAATGCAACGCCTTGCAAATGAATGACAGAGCCTTGCATCAGATGATTCGTTTCAAAAACAGAAGGAGAATTTAGATGAGTAATTGGGAAATGACTTGAAACACCGCGTTCATTTTTAAATCTTTTAAGTGCATTACATGGGATCATAAGACTGACACCCCCATATTGATCGATTAGGAACAGTCATACACTCCCAGCGTTTATTAATGAGTTTAAAAATATGATGATCTACTTGACAAGCTAACCATCCTAGAGCATGTAACGGAAAATAGACAAACAGATAGCAAAATGAATTCATAAGAATAAAAGCACTTACTGATACCATAAAGCATATACTTAAATATTCAATAGTGATTCCCATCCACATAAGTGGTCTAGTAAGACCAACAAAGACAGGACTAACCCATAGCGTCTCCATCAAGTGCTCCCTAAACCGAGCATTTGCAATAAAGCAGCACCACCAAAAATAATTCCAATACCAATAACTACAGAAATAGCACGCTGTTTTGGCATTCGTCCTAAATGCAAGGTAGCATAACCCACACCAACAATAGCTAATACTGCAATAATACGTGCTGGCGTTGAAGTGAGATAGTCGAGTAATGCTTGTAATACAGTATCAATTTTTGTGCTCTGGCCGCTATAAGCAAAGACTGGATTTAAAATTAAAATAGATAAAAGAATAAAAAGTCGCATAATAAGCTCCTCAAAAACATCCTCATACTAAAATATTGAAATAAAGCTGCAATACTGTGATAGCATCAAAATATCATTAATAAATTATTGATATTGTAATCAATATAAAATTTATGATCGCGAATGATATTTAGTTACCATAAAATTACAGTAAAGAATGAAAACATTGATGCAAGAATTACAAGTCAAAAAGAAAACACTTTCCTTTCTCACTCTAACAACTACTGACTGAAAAAGGCTGTACCTGGTATACAAGTCTATACTGCAACAGGCGCTTTAATGGCTGGATACGGATAGTAGTTTAAAAATTCAAAGTCTTCATATTGATAGTCAAATAAAGATTCTGGTTTTCGCCTAATGTGTAATTTTGCTAACGATTTTGGCCAACGAGATAACTGTTCATTGACTTGATCAAAGTGATTAGAATAAATATGACAATCACCCCCTGACCAAATAAACTCACCAACTTCTAGGTGACACTGTTGTGCCATCATGTAGGTAAGTAAAGCATAAGAGGCAATATTAAATGGCACACCTAAAAATGCATCAGCAGAACGTTGGGTGAGTTTACACGATAGTCGATTCTCTGCCACGTAAAACTGAAATAATAAATGGCATGGTGGCAATGCCATCTGATCCAACTCCCCTACATTCCAAGCAGATACAATTAGTCGACGTGAATTAGGATTTGTGTGAATCTGTTGTTGCACTTCTGATATTTGATCAATGACACTGCCATTGGCGCAAGGCCAGGATCGCCACTGCTTTCCGTAAATAGAGCCAAGCTCACCATTCTCATCAGCCCATTCATCCCAAATCGTTACTTTATTCTCATGCAAGTATTTTAAATTAGTATCGCCACGCAAAAACCATAGTAATTCGTAGATAACACTACGTAAATGAATCTTTTTTGTGGTTATCAGCGGAAATCCTGCATTGAGATCAAAACGCATATCGTAGCCAAAAATGCTGCGTGTGCCTGTTCCTGTGCGATCATTTTTACTGAGGCCGTGATCTTTAATATATTGAAGAAAATCTAAATATTGTTGCATGTCACTTTAATTTAATAATAGCTTACTTTTTGTACTGTTGTAGCTGGCACCGCTGTTTGCTGTGTTGAGGACATAGCATGCTGATTGTTTCCATGATAAAGCGATGGCTGTGATAATACAGCAACCAACAAAATAGTCCAAATAATCCAAACTGTGGTCATTAAATGAGGCATTTCATTTCGCTTAATTAATAACCAAACTAGAGCTGCCAAGGCACCCACAACGACCGGAATAATGATCAAAGCAATGGTTTCTTGAATGACACGACCTGCTGGTGCATTCGAGAAAACAATGGCAAGCCCATCGGCAATTTTATCATGAATGGTCAACAAGTAACGCAGAATATGTCCAAGCTCAGACTGAAAGAACATTGCGACAACAGAAATAATAATTAACACAATGGCACTTTTAAACATAATGCTATCCTTAATCAGTTCGTTGAAATCCTCATCTTGAATCAATATTTTTACCAGATTTTCGCAAAAAAATCCACCAAAGTGCTGTTGCACCGATCACTATCATAGGCAAAGATAACACCTGCCCCATAGTCAACCAATTGAACGCAATGAACCCAAGTTGTGGATCTGGCTGTCGAAAAAATTCACAAAAGAATCGAAAACATCCATAGCCTAATAAAAATAAAGCTGATACTGCAAATCGCGGACGCGGCTTAGCAGAAAAAAACCATAGTATCAAAAATAAAACGACCCCCTCTAAAAAAAATTCATATAGTGGAGAAGGATGCCGAGGCCATGGACCTGCTCTTGGAAAAACCATTGCCCACGGAACGTGAGTAATACACCCCCAAAGCTCACCATTAATAAAATTACCGAGCCGACCTAGGCCTAATCCAATCGGCACCATGGGTACTATAAAGTCAGTGACCGCCCATAGCGATTGATGTATTTTTCGACTATACAACCATAGAGCCAATAACACACCCAATAGGCCGCCATGAAAAGACATACCTCCTTCCCATATACGAAATAAAATCAAAGGATGATGTATAAAATCGGGAAAATCGTAAAACAATACATAACCAACACGACCCCCTATTAAAACACCCAACGCTGCATATAAGATCAAATCACTGACTTGTTGTGGCTCTAAGACAGTATATGATTTTTTAGCACGAAGCCAAGCTAAACTCCACGATACCAAAAAAGCGATCAAATACATGATCCCATACCAATGCACCTTTAAAGGACCAGCTTCAAAAGCAATAGGATTAAAATTAGGATATTGGATCATTATTGAGCTCCGCAAGAAAAATGCTGTCTTTGAGCATTGTAGGGCACAGACTCTAAAGCATCAATAAATCTCCAAAGTGTCGCTAGCTCATGATAGACAACTGTCCCTGCTACAATACTGAATCAGGTTATTGTGACTTATCCCAACATACAAGATTTTGTCTCTCCATAGACAAATCGACTCGCCATACACTGACTCCTTAAAAAGGCTATATCCTTATTATCACTGGCGCTACACAAACCCTAGTAGCAGGCTTGTTAAACATCGTCTGCAAATGAGCCAGATGCCACCTAAAGATTTTTTATATTTATGCAGGAACATTCGACAAAAAATCGGACGACTACCTCTGACTATTCACCTTACGCCTTCGGTACTTCACTAGTAACATTAGCATTTGCAGAATTAGCATTTGCAAACATTGAATTTTGATTTAATGAATTACTTTTATATTTATTAATAAATTTTTGCTTATCATCACCAGAAAGTGTGTCTGAAAATAGTTTGAAAAAAATTCCTGATGATTTAAGGTATTTCTCAGTTAGTCTATTAAATAGGGTAGTAACACCATCATCAGAAACTTCTGCTTCGATAGCCACAAAGCGGTCTCTTGCAGGAAGCATCTCCATAACTACTTTTAATAATTTGAGATCTTCTTCCATTACAGAGAAAATAGCAACATTTAACAATACATTAGTATAGTTATATTCATATATTTTACACACTACTGCATCAATACGCTCTTCCTCAGAAAGCAGACTTAAAATCATTTGTATACCACCAGGATAAGAAGTCATATAAACCAGTACATTTTTACCGTCAAATTGAATTTCATTTCTATCCTTGACAGCAGAAAGGCGATTTTCTTTAGGAATCATTACCAAAACCTGCCTCAATGCATCAACACCCTTCACTGCAGCATAATGCAATATAGAGCAACCATATTGATTTTTTTCTGTAACAACAGCAAGGATATCTTTTTGGGGAAGTTTTTCTAAAATCCTTGTTACATCAGTAGGATTTTCATGCGTTATTGCAAGATGTAATGCAATATTACCATCAGGGCCTTTCTTTGTAAGGACAGAAAGGCGTTGATCTTCTGGACAAGTATCTAAAATACTTATTAATAAATCAAAATCCTGGCAGCTTGCTACGTGCAGCAGTTTGTCTAAAATTATCTTCAAGGAGTCTGAGTGGCCCACTGCTCTATGCAAAACGGTACTACCATACACGTCTTTCTCTTTCACTGCGGCCAAGCGATCGGCTTGAGGATAAAGATTTAAAATTATCTCCAAGGATTTTGGGTTGTACGCTACGCTATGCAAAACGGTACTACCATACACGTCTTTCTCTTTCACTGCGGCCAAGCGATCGGCTTGAGGATAAAGATTTAAAATTATCTCCAAGGATTTTGGGTTGTACGCTACGCTATGCAAAACGGTACTACCATACACGTCTTTCTCTTTCACTGCGGCCAAGCGATCGGCTTGAGGATAAAGATTTAAAATTATCTCCAAGGATTTTGGGTTGTACGCTACGCTATGCAAAACGGTACTACCATACACGTCTTTCTCTTTCACTGCGGCCAAGCGATCGGCTTGAGGATAAAGATTTAAAATTATCTCCAAGGATTTTGGGTTGTACGCTGCGCTATGCAAAACGGTACTACCATACACGTCTTTCTCTTTCACTGCGGCCAAGCGATCGGCTTGAGGATAAAGATTTAAAATTATCTCCAAGGAGTCTGAGTGGCCCGCTGCCTTATGCAAAACACTCAGACCTTTCCCATCTTTCTCTTTCACTGCGGCCAAGCGATCGGCTTGAGGATAAAGATTTAAAATTATCTCCAAGGAGTCTGAGTGGCCCGCTGCCTTATGCAAAACACTCAGACCTTTCCCATCTTTCTCTTTCACTGCGTCCAAGCGATTGGCTTGAGGCAGTTTCTCTAAAATTATCTCCAAGGAGTCTGAGTGGCCCGCTGCCTTATGCAAAACACTCAGACCTTTCCCATCTTTCTCTTTCACTGCGGCCAAGCGATTGGCTTGAGGCAGTTTCTCTAAAATTATCTTCAAGGAGTCTAAATTGTACGCTGCTCTATGCAAAACGGTACTACCATACACGTCTTTCTCTTTCACTGCGGCCAAGCGATCGGCTTGAGGATAAAGATTTAAAATTATCTCCAAGGATTTTGGGTTGTACGCTACGCTATGCAAAAGAAGAGGGTCTTCTTTAATTGTCAAAGGTAAATCTGTTTCACGCAGGGAATTTTCAATGATTGTACGCTTATCTGAACTCACAAACATGAGTAAGGCACTTAAATTTTCAGTAATATTAGGTTTAATAAATGCTGTATATATTTCTTTTTTTAGACCATTAAAAAACGCACGAAACCTTCCATCATGAAAGTTTAGTGAAATAGTAATAAGTTTCCCTATATCTATTATAACATTTCTAATAAGCCGATTTTTTGTCGTTTCATCTAATAAAAGTTCTTCAATCTCATTAGGATTTAAATCTTTAATAAGATTAATATCTGCCATATCCTTTAGCCTAATTTCTATATTCAATGCACTGATTAAGCTTAACTTGATATCCAGAAGGTCTTGGCCATTATATTCAGACGTATTGACCAACGCTTTTTTTAACTCTTCGACCGCTTGTGATAAATTCTTTTTCGTTGTCTCAATTTGCTCTGTCAGTGTATTTTTATCTAATCCTATCTGACTTAATGTTGCTTCTTGTTCTTGAGTCACTTTTTCTAGTGCTTCTAGGCGTATAGCAATACAGGAATCTATTTTCTCGATGCTGCCTGGAGTAGAAGCAAAATCTCTTAAATTATTAAGCTCATTTTTGATAGACGGGGAAATACAGGTTTTTGCATCACTGTTGAGTGTATCGTAGTAATTAAAAAATTCTACAATTGCACTATAAACACTTTCTCCTGCTCGCTTTTCTTGGCCAATTCCAGACTGTGAGTTATTAAATTTAAGAGATCGCATGAGCTTTTTTAAATTGCCCAGAACATGGTTTTCATCACTTTGCAAAGTATTAAGATTTTCTTTAATATCAACAATATTTCTAGTCAACTTTGAGTGGTTGTATAATCGATACTTTTCATTTTCATTTAAAAAAAATTCTTGATCTTTATGTGCTCGATAGTCATAATAAGGATTGTCTAATTTAAAGACAGATATATCTAAACTACCCACTAGCTTTTCAATTAATAGGATGGGGATTAGAAAGAAACCACTATCAGAAAGAATATAGGTTTTGAGTAGCCCAACAAGTTCGATCGTCTCTGTAAGCGCTAAATCTTCAAAGTTATTGGATATAGATTCTGTTGTGACACTGGGCATTAAAGCATTAACAATACTAACAGGGTTTTGTACATTTTGCTTGTTCTTTTCTTGTGTGACATATTCAGCCACTTGACAAAGTACATGGGTCACCGGCGCATCAGGTAAAGCGGTGTAACAAAGCAATGTTCCCTTAACAAAGTCCCAATTCTCCTGCAAAAACTTATCAAGTTTATCTAATAAGGTTAATTCTATATTATTATCAAGGATTTCTTCTAATCTCGAAAAAATACGCTTTGAATAGGAATCTATAATGCGATCTTTTACACAAACATCATCGGCTAGAGTTGGTATTATGTTATTAGCTTTTAACTTATGAAATGTACTTTTTAAAGATTCTAGTGAAATCATTAATAACCTCGGATCAAAATTTAATTTTCTAATCTACCTGAGTTCGATGAAAAGGTGTAAAGTAAGTGATTGAATAAAAGGCTCTTTCATGGTTAAGTTTCGTGCAAAAGCAGCTAATTTCAGTAAATCAAACCTTAAAAGGAAGAGCCGTATGGATAAGTTAGTCGATTTATATTGTGTTGTCGATGATTTTTGTCAATTAGTATTGCCTGAATTAGAGAAAGCTTCTTTGCCTAATTTGAGTAAAAAAAGAACTAGGTCATGCCGACTGACTCCCTCAGAAATCATGACGATTGTCATCCACTTTCATCAAAGTCATTATCGTGATTTTAAAACCTATTATATTAATTATGTAAAACAGCATTTGTATAAAGCCTTCCCTGATTTGGTCAGTTATAATCGCTTCGTTGAACTGATGCCATCCATATTGGTACTCTTGTGTTTATTAATGCATTTCCAAAGCAAAACATTAACAGGAATTTACTTTATTGACTCTACCACATTATCTGTGTGCCATCCTAAACGTTCATCATCAAATCGTGTTTTTAAAGGGCTTGCTAAAAAATAGAAATCAACTATGGGTTGGTTTTTCGGCTTTAAACTGCATTTAGTCATTAATGATAAAGGGGAAATACTGGCTTTCAAAATAACGAAAGCTAATACGGATGACCGTAAACCTGTTGATGAGTTAACACAAGGATTAGAGGGTAAATTGATAGGTGATAAAGGATATATTTCTTCTGAATTATTTAATCAATTATACCTGCGTGGTTTAAAATTCATTACACGCCTACGAAAAAATATGAAAAATAAACTGATGCCAATGATCGACAAATTATTATTACGAAAACGTGTGATTGTTGAAACCGTCATTGATCAATTAAAAAATATTAGTCAGATAGAACACTCTCGTCATCGTAGTCCTGTCAATTGTAGGGTTAACATCCTGGCTGGATTAGTCGCTTATTCTTTACAAACTAAGAAGCCTTCTTTATATTTGAATAACAATTTTTCAATCTTAGCATGAGTTAGGTCGAACTCACGTTAATCTAGAAAATAGCAAAAAAATATTAAGATATCATTAAACTTATACTACAATTAGGTAATTTTTGCGCTAGTGTCTAAGATTTGTTGAGATGTTGCCTTATTTATATATGGTTCATTGAAATAAATTTAAAAAACTGCTTTCAGATTTCCAAAAAAATTAAAAAAGAACTCTTCATTCTTTTAAACTATTTCCTTAACATAAAGTGATAATTTTTAGCAGCTGCTTCTAAATCAAACTTATTTAAAAACAGTGAAAAAGACATCCAAACACTTAAGGCAGAAAAATCCTCAAATTGAGGCGGCATATAAATTGGCGGAACTACTAAACCCTGTTCAGATAATCTTAATAAATCGTGTATTTCTTCAATTAAAAGCTTACCCACAAAAAACATGGGAATATGATGTGTTAGATTTTGTTGAACAGCCAAACGAATATAATTATAAATCAATATAAAACCTTTTGAATAAGAGAGATCTTTAGTAAACGGACCATAATTTGGCGCACTGCCACGAAAAACACGCGCTGCATAACTATAGCCTTCCATATCACTATAACCCTGCTCCTTAAAAAAGCGATAAATATCGACAAAATTAGCACCTCCAGCAACTAAATCAATCGACTTTACCCGGTTCACTATTTTTAACAAACGCGCTGGATAGGAAGAAAAAGTAAAAATTTCTGTAATCACTGCTAGCCCCTCTTGGGTCACACTACAGGCCGGTGATCCTTTAGACAAAAAGGTACAGTAGGGTTGGTGTGCCCCATTGATGGTCGTTCCAATATGGACCCACCCTTCATGCACTTCTAAATATTTTAAATCTCGCTCACTAAAACAAACCGTCGGATTCATTTTAATATTATCTGCACCAGCTGCTGCATCAGCTATGATATTAGCATCAAGAGTAACTTTAATCGGTTCTTTTTTTGAGAAAAAGTGCTGCAATCGTTTTTGTAACTTTGCTTTGGCTTCCTTGGCCGTATATTTTTTTTCATCTTTCTCTGTCATCATTTCAGTCGATAATGGGTGTAATACATCACCTAACAATTGACCTAAATCACATAAACGTGGGCCATTGAGATAAAAGGCATCATTTGCACCTCCATATAATTCCGTCGACAAGTGCGAAAATCGTTTTCTACCACGCAATGATAGCATTTCAACCGCTCGAATATAGCCTTCAGCACGTCTTTCTATCAAACGAGTTACTGTAGAAAATTGACCTAGCTGATTCTTGGCATCACGAACGATTTGACGAAACTCTGTTATTTTATCTGCTGGATTAAAAGGCAATGGGTGTTTCAGATAGTACTCTGTATCAACGGCGGGTAGTTTTTCACATTTATTGTTAAAAAAATCTCTCTTTATAGCCTCATCCCATTTAATCGCATCCAAAATACGAATTGGCTCCTGTGCTAAGACTATACGCGAAGAGAGTTCTCGAATCGTTTTCTGCTCTTGGGTAATCATAGTAAGATTCCTTTAAATATGAGCGATAGATAACATATGTAAGCCAATTAACATTAATAAAATTGAAAAAATTCGACGCAAAATAGGGATTGATAAACGATGCGACAACCAAACGCCTAAAGATACAGAAGACAGACTACCGACAATAATGCCCATCCAAGCAGGCCAATAAATATAGCCAGTTGACCAATGAGGTAGACCTCTAGCATGCAAACCAGTGAGCAAAAAGCTAATTGAACCGACGATAGCCACTGTGACACTCACGGCAGTCGCTAGAGCAAAAGATTGCCGTATTGGAACACCGAAATGAGTAAAAAAGGGCGTTGATAATGCGCCACCCCCTAAACCTAATAATCCCGATTTACTACCAATTAAAAAACCTACTGAAGAGCAGCCTAAAGTACCCGGTAATGTCCGATGATTTTCTTTTACAGATGGAAAAAACATTTTAACCCCTAAGAGAAAAATGACACACCCAAAAAGGAGGCTAAGGGTCATTGAGTGCAAAAAGTGAGCTAATAGAGCCCCTGCAACCGTACCCACTAGAATGCCAGGCAAAATTCGTTTATAAATTGGCCAAATAGACACCTGATGTTTGAGACGTTTTAATAAAGCACGTGATGTAGTCACAGCAATGGTAGCTAAAGAGGTCCCAGCAGCCACATGCATAATAATGCCTGGAGAGAATTGTTCGCGCGTAAAAACAAAAGCCAATGCAGGAACCACAATAGCACCACTACCAATGCCTAGCATACCTGCAACAATGCCCGCTATAACCCCAATAAAAAAGTAAATGACAATATTTTCTAACATAGTTATTACAACCACTAAAGATACAAAATTCAACCCTCTTTTGATCTGCGCTTTTTACCTAAGGTACCACTGCCAGTAATCAATTGGCTCATTTTCTTTGGTTTACTTAAATAAATAATATCACCACTGCCTACGATTTTAGCCTTTAATTGGTGAGTTGCATTGATGATCACTTGACCTTCACCAATTAAATGAATGGTAGCCTCTTGGACCTTTAATTTTGACGCATCGATCTGACCTGAACCTACAACCCGTAAATTTAGCGTGTCTACTTGACCTAAAAGCCGTGCTTGCAAAGACCCATTGGCATCAAGCTGCAAATACGGATTTCTTAATTGAGTCAGTATCAATTCATTGGCACCTGAGCTAGTAATATATTTTAAATTTTTTACAACCAATGCAATAAAAACAGGTCGTTTTAAATTAAACTGTGTCTCTTTTTTATTGTGAATCGATAATTGATGATTATTGATCTGAGTCACTACTAGAGGAACAATATTAGAGTCAGTGGTAATTTTTAATGAGGGGTAATTGCCTTGAGTTATTTTAATTTTGTAGGCACCACGAATATTAATCAATTTAACATCAGAGAGAGCACGTGTTTGTGTTATTAATTTGCCATTACCACTGACCTGAGTGGAACTACAATGAGTCAGCCCTCCTATCGTAACGACCACAAGCACTACTTGAAGCCACATTCTCACTCAAACAACCTCCTTATTTATAGATTTTTAAAGTATACTACAAGAAGCTACAAAAATATGGACGGCACAATGTAACCAATTAAGGGAGTCAATTATGAAAAAGTGTGTATTTTGGATATTTATCATTATCGCTATTATTTTATTTGTTTGGATGCGTCAAAAACCGATGACAGCACGCCCAGTATCACCTCGGTACTCAGCACAATTAATGACGCCTGTTCATAATACCTCTAACCTACCAAACAACAGGCTGAATCAGCAAAAACATCGTCTTTCTCTTAATTCAACCACTGAATTTTTTATTGAAAAATAAAAAAGCTCCGTTTGGCAGAGCTTTTTTACACTCATTTATAACAAACCAAAAAAGTGTCGGGATTGTTCCACATCCTGTTTAATTTGCATAATCAATTCATCTGTTGACGAAAAACAAATCTCACCACGTAATCGCTTTAAAAACGTTACCGTCGCATGTTGCTTATACACATCCTTGTCAAAATCTAACAAAAATACTTCTAATAAATCTCTTTGAGTTGGATACATAGGACGATGTCCAACACTGGCAACTCCAAATAATTTGGCTTTTGATAAACCGGCTACCTTAACCGCAAATATGCCTGATAGAGGTAACTTTTTCTGACTCACATGAATATTAGCTGTTGGAAAACCCCACCTACGTCCACGGTGATCACCAGTGACGACCTGCCCTGACAGACAGTAGGGTCGCCCTAATAAAATCTCAGCTAATTCCAAATCACCCCGGGCTAAAGCATCGCGCAGACGTGAGCTGCTTATACGTTTATGATCATAGCTCTGCGTCAATACTTGTACTGCTTCGTAATGATAACGAGAGGCCAATGATTGTAAATAAGTAAAATCACCGCCTCGTTTTGCACCAAAACGAAAGTCATCCCCCACAACCACAGCGTTTATTTTTAAAGATTTCACTAAAATAGTAGACACAAAATCAGCCGCAGACAGTTGAGCCAATGCCTTATTGAAGGGTAATACTAACAAATAATCAATCCCTAGAGTCTGCAACATTAAATATTTATCACGTAGACTCATCAACCGTGAAAACTGATCATTTTGAGACAAGTAAGCATGTGGATAGGGTTCAAACGTCATCAAAACTGAAGCTGCTTGACGCTGTTTCGCTAACTCAATACATCGATTAATGAGCACTTGATGGCCCTTATGAATCCCATCAAAATTACCAATTGTCACCACAGCACAAGACCAATGCTTAGGAAGATTATGCAGTCCGCGAATCAGTTTCATTCATCACCTTAAAATGTCGAATCCGTAATCCCATCAACCACAGGCTCACAAAATAGAGCATTACACTTATCAATATCACTACACAGAGATGCACGATCCGCTTAGAAACAGACCAGTACATCCAAGCTTTGAAAGAGCCGGCATACCATAGAATAAAGGCAGCCATTAATACCACAGCAATTCCTACTCGCACTAAAAAAAGCAACCAATGAGTGTGCGGACGATATACATTATTTCTCAATAATACAAATAATAAAAAACCAGCATTAAACAAAGCGGCAATCGATGTTGATAAAGCTAATCCAGCATGTTTGAACGGATACACTAATGCTGCATTTAAAATTAAATTTAAACCCATAGCCACTGCTGCTATTTTTACAGGTGTTCGGATATTTTGTTGAGAATAGAAAGCAGAGGCCAAGACTTTAATCAACATGAAGCCTGGTAAACCAATGGCATAGGCCATCAAACTTTGACGCGTCATAGTCACATCAAATGTACCAAATTGACCATGTTGAATTAACGTGGATAACAAAGGACCTGCCAAAGCGAATAAACCCACTGCTGCAGGAACACCGATCACAACTACAATACGTAATGCCCAATCTACAGTGGCTGAATAACGTTGAGTCGATTGGGTACTATGATCATGTGATAGGTTAGGTAATACCACAGTTGCAATAGCCACACCAATCACCCCTAACGGCAAGTAGGTTAATCGATCAGAATAATACAACCATGAAATGCTGCCTGTTGGCAAAAACGAAGCAAAAAAATTATCGACTAATAAGCTGATCTGGGCAATCGATACACCAAACAATGCCGGTACAATAAGCTTCATCACCCGTCGAACGCTGGAGTCATTAAAACTAAACTGAGGCCAAGGCAATAAACCTATTTTTTTAAGATAAGGCCACTGCAGTATGAGCTGGGTTACTCCGGCAATTAAAACACCCCAAGCTAGCACTACAATCGGTGCTGCTGTATGCGGCGCCCAAAACCAAGCGACAATAATTAAAACAAAATTGAGTAAAACTGGGGTAAAAGCAGGCACCCCAAAACGGCCATAAGTATTCAGTATGGAGCCGGCAAAAGAGACGATAGAAATTAATAAAAGATAGGGAAATGTAATACGTATCATATGCACAGCTAAATCATAGCGCATAGGATCTTGTGTAAAACCAGGGGCAAAAATTAAAATAACCAATGGTGCGATCAACTCTACCAATAACACCACCAGAAAGACGACCAAACCTAAGGTACCGAAAATGCGATTTATAAACTCTTGTGTTTTCTCATGTGATTCCCGAGCCCGAAATTCAGCAAGAATAGGAACAAAGGCTTGCGCAAAGGCACCTTCACCAAAGAGACGGCGCATAAAGTTAGGAAGCTTAAAGGCAATAACAAAGGCATCAAAAGCACCACCGGCACCAAAGATAATGGCTAAAATCACATCTCGCACAAAACCAAATAGGCGAGATAACATCGTCATAGCAGAGACAAGACTAGTAGATCTAAACAATCGACGATGTGGCGTGATAGAACAATCTGGCTTCATAACCTTACCATACTATCACTGGAGTCAGGCGAAAAGCGATCCACTGGAGTCTATCCATGTGCTATAGACGATAAATAATTGACAAGACCTATTAAAAACGGCATATTTCGCAGCTTAGCAAGATTTTAGTAGGAGAGCAGATTGGCCCATTCACGACAAGCTTTAAAACGTGCAAAACAGAACGAAAAGCACCGTTTAAACAATATGAGCCAGAAATCGAGTTTATATACTGCCATTAAAAAGGTGCTAAGCCTCACTCGTGCTGGTAAAAAAGAAGCCGCCAAAGAAGCTCTGGGAATGGCTATCTCTCGAATTGATCGGCTCTCCGGTCGTAAGCTGATTCATAGTAATAAAGCAGCTCGTTTAAAAAGTCGTTTAAACAAAAAAGTTAAAGCACTAGCGTAGTCAACGCCTTTGACACCTGACCACATAAAGCTTGTGTACCTAAGCGTGTCAATGCTGAGATTTGATAGTAAGGTCCTTGCCATTGAATCGTCTCAATAAAATACTGAACTCTCTGCTCTACTTCATCAGCAGTGAGCTGATCTATTTTATTAAAAACTAACCAACGTGGCTTTTGGCTCAGCTCGTAGCTAAATTGCTTTAGCTCATTTTCAATGGCATGAAATGCGGTCACAGACTCTTTTGATGTAATATCGATCATGTGTAATAACAAACGACAGCGGCTTAGATGTTTTAAAAAACGAATGCCTAAACCCGCTCCTTGACTGGCTCCTTTAATTAAACCAGGGATGTCTGAAATAACAAAACTGCTTAACTCATCAATACGCACTACGCCTAACATCGGATACAGTGTGGTAAATGGATAATCGGCTATCTTTGGTTTAGCATTCGATATAGCATAAATCAATGTCGACTTACCTACATTCGGAACACCGAGAAGACCCACATCAGCCAACAATTTCAATTCCATACGTAATCGACGCACCTCCCCTGGAGTCCCTTTAGAAGTTTGGCGCGGCGCTCTATTAGTACTACTTTTATAACGTGCGTTCCCTAAACCATGAAACCCACCTTTAGCGACACATAAAATATCATCTACTGCTACCAAATCACCGACTTTCTCATCGGTATCGACATCATAAACTACGGTGCCCAGTGGTACTCGTAACCTCAGATCATCACCGCTTTTTCCGCGACGCAAGCGCCCCATGCCCGCTTGGCCATTTTCTGCTTTGTAAACCCGACTGTAGCGAAAATCAACCAAAGTATTCACATGTCGATCAGCAATCAGATAGACGCTTCCGCCGTCACCGCCATCACCACCATCAGGCCCTCCTCTAGGAATAAATTTTTCACGACGAAAGCTTAAGCAGCCCGCTCCTCCTTGGCCTGCTAACACTTCAATAGTCACTTCATCAACAAATTTCATCTCATAAAAAAAGCCCCGAACTCTCGAGGCTTTTCCTTTCCTTACAATCTTAGTAATTCTAATTAGAGGATTCGCTAGATACAACAGTCACTGTTTTACGCTTTTTAGCACCTTTAACAACAAACTGAACAGTCCCTTCTACTAAAGCATATAAAGTATGGTCTCGACCTATACCAACACCAGGGCCTGGATGACAATGAGTTCCTCTTTGACGAATGATAATAGTGCCTGCGAGCACATGTTCACCACCATAGCGCTTCACTCCAAGATATTTTGGATTGGAATCGCGACCATTTCGTGTACTACCGCCTGCTTTCTTATGTGCCATGATTTATGTCCTCTTAATCAACCAATCTCTGTAATCTTCACTTTGGTATAAGCCTGACGATGGCCCTGTCGCTTCATATGATGTTTGCGACGCTTAAATTTAAGAATTTCAAGTTTAGGCCCACGACCCTTTTCAATGACCTCAGCCTTAACTGTAACCCCTGAAATGAAGGGATTACCTACTTCAACGCGATCGCCATCTACAATCATCAAAACCTTGTCAAATTCAAAGGATTGCTCAAGCTCCTTGTCAATATTCTCAACTTTTAAGACTTGACTTTTAGCCACACGATATTGTTTACCACCTGTTTTAATTATTGCATGCATTTTACTGTCTCTTGTGGGAGATTACTATTAAGAGCGTGCATTCTACGGAATCTTGCTAATAGCCGCAAGTCACTTGACACCCTCTTAGCACCTACCTAGCATGGCAGCTATGCGCGCTGTTAAAAAAACACCTAACGAGATGATCTGTGATATCCGCAAACCGGTACTAGAAGACCTTAAAGCGACTGATGCATTAATCTGTACCAAATTACTCTCCCAAGTCCCTCTCATTCAAGATATTATACGTCATATTGTCGACAGTGGCGGCAAAAGACTACGCTCACTCCTTGTCTTACTCAGTGCACGTGTTTGCAACTATCCTAAAAGCCATTTTGAACACCATGAACTTGCCGCTATTATCGAATTTGTCCATACAGCAACTCTACTGCATGATGATGTTATTGATGACTCCCAACTACGTCGTGGCAAAAAAACAGCGAACACTGTTTGGGGTAATCAACCGAGTGTTTTAGTCGGCGATTTTTTATATTCTCGTGCTTTTCAAATGCTTGCCAATCGCAGTCATGTTGCTGTTATGAAGTGTCTAGCAGATACAACCAATGCTATTGCCGAAGGTGAAGTGCAGCAACTGATGAATCAATACAACCCTGACATTAGTGAAAACAATTATTACCATGTAATTTATCAAAAAACGGCAAAATTATTTGAATCTGCAACAGAAATTGGTGCTATCATTGCTAAAGAAAAAACCACCATACAAAAAGCGATGGCTACCTATGGCCTTAACTTAGGGATGGCTTTCCAAATCGCTGATGATGCACTCGATTATCTCTCCAATGCTGAAATACTGGGCAAAAATATCGGTGATGATCTAGCAGAAGGCAAAGTCACTTTACCATTACTCATAGCAATGCAACGCAGCAAGAGCCAACAAAAGCAACTGATCCGCAATGCCATTATTCATGGACGACGAGATGAATTACCAGTCATTTTAAAAGCATTGGATGAAACTCATGCAATGGAATATACTTATAAAAAAGCGCATGCTTTTTCAAATAAGGCGCTAGCTGCATTGGACATTATGCCAAATTCACCCGCATTGGATTCAATGCAACAGTTGACTCAATTTGTCACCCACCGAATCTCTTAAAATAAGGAAATTTTATGAAAAAATTGCTGATTATCACCTTACTCATTATAATCATTGCTGTTATTGGTGGCTTGTATTCTTACCATAAGAAGCAGAGAAAAATGTCATTGCATGAAACTCATCACGTTCTAAAATTGCTGCAACAAGGCAATAAACGCTTTACATCAGGAAACCTAGAACCGCACGATTATAAAAAAGAGATTGCATATACAAAAGAAGCACAACACCCTAAGACCATTATACTGAGCTGCATGGATTCTCGTAGTGCTCCTGAGATCATTTTTGACCAAGGTATTGGTGATATGTTCACCATTCGAGTTGCTGGTAATGTGATTAATTCAGACATCCTCGGCAGCATGGAATTCGGTACTCAAATAGCTGGAGCTAAGCTTATCGTTGTTCTTGGCCATACCCGTTGTGGTGCAGCTCTTGCTGCTTGTCAAGGCAGTCAATTAGGGCATCTCACAGGTTTGTTGCAAAAAATACAACCTGCTGTAAAAAGCACAGAAGCAAGCCTTAAGACAAAGAGTTGTTCTGATCCAAAACTTATTGATGCCATAGCAAAACAAAATGTGATGAATATAGTGCAACAAATTCCACAAAAAAGCCCTATCATCGCTAATTTACTAAAAAACAAAAAAATCAATATAGTAGGCGCAATGTATGATATCTCAACAGGAGAAGTGACTTTCCTAGATCCAGTTCATCCATTGCAGTGAATAGTATTTTAATACTCGCTAGTTAACAGAACAGGGACAGTAAGTAACTTGTTTAGCTGATCCACCGTTCCATTTGCCAATTAATTTTTCAGTTAAAGTCCAAATGTCCTTTACGCCAAATTTTCTAGCTAAACATATAAGTACTATTATCTCTAAAACTGTTATGGAAATAGGAGCTCCCCATGTAGACATCTTTTGAAAGGTGAATATATCAAAAACAACTATAACTGCAGATATCCAATAAAAACGCTCTTCCTTTTGAGAGTCTTTAATTTCGTTTAATTCTTGTTGCACTTGCTCCAAAGCTGCTTCTTTAGGGTGAGGGGCAGATGTAAGATCTAAAACACTATTTGATCCATCAGGAAAATTGTTGAGTTCTTTTTTTATACTCATATAGAATATCTTCATTTGAAATTAAAACACCATAAGCATTTGGTTTATAATTCTTAGCCCATGCTCCATCATCTGCCTCCTAAAGGCAGTACTCTACCGAACTGAGCTAGACTCCAAAGATTAAGAGTCTCATTGAAGAAGTTTTTTCGATCAATATAGATTTAAGCCTCAAGCTATCCAAACTCGCGCTCACTATACTCAAAGTATATAATCCTAATTAAAGTAAACAAAGGAATGACTTATGATACGGTGGATCTTCTATATTCTATCAACGGTAGCCTTACTTATTATTGCAGGCCTTTATCCTTTTTGGAATCATTCCCTCTATCTAATGATACTAGTAATTCCACTCATTGCTCTTGGTCTTTACGATATTAGCTGCCGACATAATGTATTACGCAATTATCCTCTCATAGGTCATCTACGCTATTTATTTGAATTTGTCCGCCCTGAAATTCAACAGTATTTTGTGGCCACCAACCTCAGTGGTCGTCCTTATAATCGCGAAGTACGTTCTTTAGTGTATGCACGCGCACACCGTGAAATAGATACCCATCCCTTTGGCACAGAGCATGATATTAATGTAGGAGGTTATGAGTTTATTCAACACTCAATCAAAGTACAATCAGTCCCTCAATCAGCCTCACGTATTAGCATCGGTGGATCCGACTGCAAAAAGCCTTATCTTGCCTCGCGCATCAATATCTCATCGATGAGCTTTGGGGCACTGAGTAAAAATGCTGTGATGGCGATGAACCTGGGTGCTAAGATGGGTGGATTTGCTCAAGGCACAGGTGAAGGAGGACTGACACCCTATCATCTACAAGGAGGTGATATTATTTGGCAACTAGGCACTGGCTATTTTGGTGCGCGTAGTGCTTGTGGTGATTTTGATGAGCAACAATATATTGAAAAAGCGACTTTAGAAAACGTTAAAATGATTGAAATTAAACTGTCGCAAGGTGCTAAACCATCACATGGCGGCTTACTCCCTGCTGATAAAATTACCAAAGAAATTGCAAAAATTCGCAACATTTCAATGGGACAAGATTGTCTATCACCCTTTGGCCACTCTCAATTTTCCAATCCAATAGGCCTATTACATTTTGTAAAAAAACTACGAGATTTAAGCGGTGGCAAGCCGGTTGGTTTTAAATTATGCATCGGTCATCGCCGTGAATTTATGAGCATTTGCAAAGCAATGTTAAAGACCCAAATTTTACCCGACTTTATTACGATCGACGGTGCTGAAGGGGGCACCGGCGCTGCCCCTTTAGAATATACTAATCGTTTTGGGATGCCTATTAATGAAGGTCTCGCATTTGCACACAATTGCCTCACTGGGATTAATATGCGCGATAAAATCCGAATCATTGCTAGCGGCAAGATTGCAACTGGTTTTGATGTCTTAATGAAACTCGCACTTGGTGCTAATATGGTCAATATTGCACGAGCGATGATGTTTTCTGTTGGCTGTATTCAAGCAATCCGATGTCATACCAACACTTGCCCAACAGGGGTAGCTACACAAAACCCTCACCGAATTAAAGCACTCGTTGTAAAAGACAAAGCTCCTTATGTTAAAAACTACCATGAATTGACGATGCAAAGCTTTCTCGATATGGTAGGGGCTATGGGCTTGGACCATCCTGACCAACTTACACCAGATATGATCTACTATCGTTTAAGTGAATCAGATTCACCCAACTTTAAACAAATCTTTCATTATGTTGAGCGAGGAAATTTTTTAGGAAATAACCAAATTCATCCTTTTTTTGCAAAAGATTGGACTCTAAGCTCAGCGGATCATTTTTAATGAATATAAAACCATTATCACACTCTCCTGAATTTATTGCTTTATGTAATGATGCAAAGTCACGAATTACCGAAGTGAGTACAGATGAGGTTAAAACACTGCTTGAGCACCAAAAAGCTTTTTATTTAATTGATGTCCGCGAAAAAGAGGAATTTAGCCAGAGCCACCTTCCTTCATCCTTATTTTTAAGTAAAGGCTGGATCGAAGCAAAAATTCATCACCTTGTAAAAGATAAGGCATCCACTATTGTGCTCTACTGTGGCAGCGGTAATCGTTCCGCATTAGCTGCA
Source organism: Coxiellaceae bacterium (assembly GCA_965214015.1). Lineage (GTDB taxonomy): Bacteria > Pseudomonadota > Gammaproteobacteria > Coxiellales > Coxiellaceae > CBDCAS01. Next base: position 24,912 of record CBDCAS010000016.1, on the reverse strand, counting down.
GATAACCTACGAAAAATGGGGTATAAAAATGTTCAATCTATGTCAGGTGGCATTAAAAAATGGATTCAAGAACATAAATCGATAATAAATTCAAAAAAATAATGTGATTGATATTATTTTTTTTTAATTAACTATAGCTGTAGTAGCTCAGACTTGATCGGACAGTCTGAGCTACTACAACTAAGGAAGGTACAGTAATTTTATAGATACTCCTCTAAAAAACAGCACGAATCGAATCTCGAGTAATGGCTTGTAATGTTTTTAGTGTCTCTTCTTCTATCACTAAAGGAGGTAACCAATAGAGCGTATTACCGAGGGGGCGCAACCACGCACCTTGCTGAATTGCTTCTTGAAACACTTGATACCCTTTACGTTCTTGAGCATCCTCTACAATAAGATCAGCAGCTACAACAGCACCTAGTGCACGCACATTATGCAGCCTTCCTGTTTCTTCTACTGTTTGTTCCATTAACTGCTTCATTAAAGGGGCTTGCTGATTGACACGTTGTAAAATATTTTCGTCTTTGAAACATTGAATACACTCAACAGCAACAGCGGCAGCCAAGGCATTTCCCGTGTAGGTATGCGAATGTAAAAAGGCACTACCTTGCTCATAATCGGCATAAAACAAGTCATAGATATCATCTGAGGTCACCACCGCACTTAAAGGAAGCCAACCACTGGTCATACCTTTACTCAGACATAAAAAATGAGGTTCAACACTGGCTTGCTCACAAGCCAGCATAGTTCCTGTACGACCAAAACCTGTCATAATTTCATCAGCAATCAAATGTACCTGGTGAGCTTTACACCAAGTGTTTAAACGCTGTAAAAAATCAGCACTATAAATCAACATACCCCCAGCACCTTGGATAATCGGCTCGACAATAATTGCTGTTAATTGTTCTGCTAGCGGCTCTAGTTGTTTTTCAATTGACAACCATACTGGAGAACAATCCGACCATAAAGGATCAGACTCTCCAGTGACATAAGGCACATTTTGTAAAAAATGAGGTTTTTTCAGCATCTTCTCATAGGGTTGACGATACAAACCCACATCACTGACAGCCAAAGCACCCGCCGTCTCACCATGGTAACCATTGGCTAAGGCCATAAACTGATCACGTTGAGTATGCCCTAGGATCTGATGTGCATGTAAGCTCATTTTCATGGCCATCTCAACAGCACAAGAACCATCGCTGGCATACATGGCTTTATTTAATGAAGGTATCAGCCCCGCTAGTTGCTCAGATAACTGTACAATAGCGGGATGACTGATATTAGCCAACATAACATGTTCAAACTTTTCAACTTGTGCTAGGAGTGCAGCTTTTAAACGAGGATGACCATGTCCTAAAGATTTGCACCACCAACTAGAAATAGCATCAATCACACGCCGACCATCATCAAATTCAATAAAACTCCCTTGCGCCCTCTGCACTATATGCGGTGGAAAGAGTTCATAATCTTTCATTTGTGAGCAAGGGTGCCATAGATGTTTTAAATCGCGTACTACCCAATCTGATGTCTTCTGTTTCATGAGTCAATCCCAATTAATGTAAGAATAGAAAGTTGACAAGCGAGCTTGAAAGCCTATCATTTTTGGATTACTAGACCAATAAGGAATCTTCATGACTACTGTACGAACGGATTGGTGCCTTGATGAGGTCACTAGCCTTTATAATGAGTCACTGCCTGAGTTAATGTACCATGCACAAACGGTGCATCGTCAGCACTTTAACCCCAAGCAGATCCAAATCTCGACCTTACTCAGTATCAAAACCGGCCGTTGTCCTGAAGACTGTGCTTATTGCCCACAAAGTGGCCACTACAATACAGGCTTGGAAAAAGAACCTCTTATTGATACAGATGCTATTATTATTGCCGCTAAAAAAGCGAAAGACCAAGGTGCATCACGATTTTGTATGGGTGCTGCTTGGCGCAGTCCACCCAAAAAAGCTATGCCTGCTCTAAAAGATATTATTAAAAAAGTGAACGACTTAGGCTTAGAAACTTGCATGACTTTAGGAATGCTTGATGAGGAGCAAGTGCATACCCTAGAAGCAGCGGGTCTACATTACTATAACCATAATTTGGATACCTCTGCCCAATATTATCCAAAAATTATCTCAACACGAACTTATCAAGATCGACTCGATACACTAGAGCGCATTCGACAATCCAACATTAAAACCTGCTGCGGCGGTATCGTTGGCATGGGTGAAACCCGTCAAGACCGCATTGCCTTCCTACACCAATTGGCAACTCTAAAAGAACACCCTCATAGTGTGCCTATCAATCAATTGATCGCAATTCCAGGAACTCCATTGGAACATGAGATTACAATAGAGCCTATTGAACTGGTTCGCACTATCGCTGTAGCACGTATTATCATGCCAAGCTCTATGCTGCGTTTATCAGCAGGCCGTGATGCTATGAGTGATGAGGTACAGACACTCTGTTTCCTAGCCGGTGCAAATTCCATTTTCTACGGTGAGACTTTATTAACAGCACCCAACCCTAATAAGCAACAGGATGACCGCCTATTGAATCAGCTTGGATTTGAACCTATGCCAGCAACCACTACATGATAATTTCTACACTCAGCACTCGTTTATCCGACCATAAAAAACAACAGCGATATCGCCATCGCTACTGTCATACGAGTGCATCAAAAGAACCCATAAATTTTAGCAGTAATGATTATTTAGGCTTAAGCCAACACCCTACTGTCATAGCCGCATTTCAAAAAACGGCTCAACAATACGGTGTAGGGAGCGGTGGATCACAGTTGGTTTCAGGATATAGCGCAGCTCATCAAGACTGTGAGCTTGCCTTTGCTGAATTTTTACAACGCGATCGTGCCTTGCTTTTTAGCAATGGCTATATGGCCAATCTCGGTATCATCGATGCTCTAACAAACCGAGAAGATCATATCTACCAAGATCGATATAATCATGCCTCATTACTCGATGCAGGTCGTCTCACCTACGCGCAATCACACCGCTATCTTCACAAAAACATAGCTGATTTAAACAAGAAAATGGCACAACATGCCCACAAAAAAAAACTGATTGCAAGTGATGGTGTTTTTAGCATACATGGTGATATCACACCACTGAGCTCACTAGTGCAACTCAGTCAACAACACCACGCTACATTAATGATTGATGATGCCCATGGTATCGGTGTTTTAGGCCGACAAGGTCGTGGCACACTAGAGCACTTTCATATATCCCAAGAAAAGGTTCCTATTTTAGTGTGCCCATTAGGAAAAGCATTCGGTGTTTATGGTGCTATTGTTGCTGGAAGCCACAATCTCATTGAATCATTGATTCAATTTGCACGCAGCTACATTTACACAACTGCCCTCCCAGCAGCTATGGCCAGTGCTGCTCTAAAAAGTTTAGAGTTAGTACAAAAGGACTGTTGGCGACGTGATAAACTGCATCATTTAATTGCTTTTTTTCGCCAAGCGGCTCAAGAGCGTGGCATGCGTTTATTAGCTTCAAATACAGCAATTCAAGCCATACCCATAGCACAACCAGAACAAGCGATTACATTGAGTAAACGATTACATCAAGCGGGTTATTGGGTCTATCCTATGCGCCCCCCTAGTGTTCCAGAAGGACAGACTGTTTTACGCATTACATTAAATGCCACACATAGCGAAACACAAATTATTGCATTACTGGATACGATACGATGAAAAAACCACAACTCGTATTATTACATGGCTGGGGGCTCTCTTCTTTTATCTGGCAAAGTTTTATTCCTTATTTAGAAGATCAATTTACAGTACTTCCCTTAGACTTACTGGGATTTGGTTACAACAGAGCTTCCTATCACACTATTAATTTAGACTCATTGACTCAAAATATTTTAGACCATAGCCCCTTGTCTGCTCTTTTTCTAGGCTGGTCTTTAGGGGGATTAGTTGCTATGAATATTGCCATTCATTATCCCTCACGAATTCAACAACTCATTACAATCGCAAGTACCCCTAAATTTATTGGTGAGGATCTTTGGCCTGGCATGACATGCCATTTATTAGAACAATTTGCTAGGCAGTTAAAAATTGATTACCAGGCGACCTTACAACACTTTATTTTGTTACAATTTCGAGGCAGTCCTGCTCAATATCGCCTAATCCAATCACTAAAACAACAGGTACTAGACAACCCAGCACCTAGCACCGATGCGCTCAATCAAGGACTGAGGCTTTTACAAGTAACCGACTTACGTGACCAATTAATTAATATTCAATGCCCTCAATTATATCTACTTGGACACTGCGATACCCTCGTGCCTTCTGCTGTCGCTGAAAAAATAAATCATCTCACTAAGCGTGCTCAAATCAATGTATTACCTAAAGTCAGTCACGCGCCTTTTCTATCAAACCCAGCATTGTGCGCCCAGAAAATAAAAAACTTCTATAACGATTCTCTATTTAATTCATATAAGTCAACAAAACATACAAACAGACAATGTCAGATTCATTTCAATTAAATAAGCACTCTATAAAACGAGCCTTTAATACTGCGAGCCATACCTATGATCAAGCAGCCAATTGGCAAAAAAAGGTAGCAAACCAATTACTTAATTATGTGGATAAGATCCAACCCTATCACCAAACAATATTAGACTTAGGAGCAGGCACAGGCTACCTCACTAAACACCTGCAACAACGACACTCTGGAAATCACATTATCGCACTCGATATTGCAGAACAAATGTTACTTTTTTCAAAACAACATGATCATTGTCATCATTTCATTTGTAGTGATGCTGAAAATCTCTCCTTAAAAAATCAATGCATCCATATGATCCTCTCAAATATGGCACTGCATTGGTGTCCCTCATTAAAATTAACACTCAAAGAACAGTATCGCGTCTTAAAAAAAAACGGCATTCTGATATTTTCTTTGTTAGGATCAGAATCGCTGCAATCATTAAAAACAGCCTGGCAAGCAGTGGATAATTACACACACGTTAATACCTTTATTCACCACTCTACTATTAAGCAACTATGTCACGATGCTGGTTTTGAAATAATATACTTTAAGCGTTATGAAATTAAAAAACATTACAAAAATGTGAACGAACTCATGCAACACCTTAAGGCAACAGGGGCTAAAACGGTGCTAGGCAATAAAATAAAAGGGCTTATGGGTAAGGAAAAATTAAAACGACTTTATAGTCAATATAAAAATCCCTTAAAATATGAAATATTTACTATAGTATGCCAAAAATGAAAAAAACATTCTTTATTACAGGAACAGATACCGACATTGGTAAAACACATACAACGCTGGCACTGCTAAATTACTTTAATCACTACAAAGTCAAAACAGCAGCACTTAAACCCATTGCCTCTGGCGCACAATATACAGCAGCAGGACTGCGCAACTCAGACGCACTGCAACTACAAGCTGCCATGTCAATGGACATTCCCTATGAACAAGTCAATCCCCTGACCTTTGAACCTGCCATCGCTCCTCATCTTGCTGCAGTGCCTAATTCATTAGATATAGACAGTACAATTCAAGCCTGCCAACCTATGTTGCAAAGCAACTATGACATACTTTTTATTGAAGGGGTCGGTGGCTGGACTGTACCACTAAATCATAAAGAAAGCATGGCTGATCTTGCTAGAGCCTTAGGTTTTCCTATCATTCTAGTCTCAGGAATGCGCTTAGGCTGCCTAAACCATACCATCCTCACCTGGCACCACATTAAAACCTGTGGTCTGCCTTTCGCTGGCTGGATTGCCAATCATATCGATCCAAATATGAAGAAACTCTCTGAAAATATTAACACATTAACAACACTCCTAGAGTCACCACCTCTTGGAATCATTGAATACGGAAGCTGTGATATTACACCTATAGTAAATATTAATAATCAGTTAACAGGTCAATAGTGCGATCGTTTACTGGGCATGATACACTAGCGGCCATGGAATTTTTTGCAAATTACGGTTTATTTTTAGCAAAAGCAATCACCTCTGTTATTGCTCTTTTAGTTGTGTTTGGTTTTATTAGCGCCCTATCAAGCAAAGCAAAACACAAAGAGAAAGGGAAGTTGACCCTCAAAAAAATCAATGAGAAATTCGATAAAATGGCACAAGTCATTCATGAGGCCATTGACACCAAAACCCAATCAAAAGCTAGAAAAAAAGCCAAAAAAGAACAGCTATCAAAAGCAAAATCTAAAAAAACATCACCACGAATGTTTGTTCTTTATTTCAATGGAGATATCAAAGCTTCTGCTATTGAATCGTTGCGAGAAGAAATTACTGCGATTTTGTTAACCGCACAACCCAAAGATCAAGTCCTATGTTGTCTGGAAAGTCCAGGTGGAATGGTGAATGCTTATGGTTTAGCCGCATCACAATTGCGTCGATTAAAAGCAGCTCATATTAAACTTATCGTTGCCGTTGATAAAGTAGCGGCTAGTGGTGGTTACATGATGGCTTGTGTCGCTGATGAAATTATCGCAGCTCCTTTCTCAGTGATCGGCTCAATTGGAGTTATAGCGCAACTACCTAACTTTCATCGCTACTTGGAACAGAAAAATATTGATTTTGAACAAATTACAGCCGGTGCGTTTAAACGAACACTCACTATGTTTGGAAAAAATACCAGCACAGGCCGCGAAAAAATGCAATCTGAAATCAATGAAACTCATGAACTCTTTAAATCCTTTATCGCAGATCACCGTAATCAAATAGACATCGATCATGTAGCAACAGGCGAACACTGGTATGGAACACACGCCCTTGATTTAGGACTCATTGATGCTATTAAAACCAGCGATGCTTACATCTTAGAAGCTCGAAATGACTTTGATATTTACCAAGTAAGCTATCGAATCAAAAAATCGTTTAGCAAACGTCTTGCCACTTCAGCTCAAATATGGATGAGCAGGCTTACCCATGCTGAGTACTAGCGATGGTAGATCGTCATAACCACCCCCATAGTAGGTCAACACCCTGTCGAACTTTAGTCACCGCTGTGCTTATTGTGTTTAGTTTTGCCTTAATAGAAATGATTGGTGGTTGGTGGGCCAATTCCTTAGCACTACTGGGTGATGCCGGTCACATGGGCTCTGATGCCTTAGCACTACTTATTGGCGCCTTTGCTGCTTGGATCTCGCAAAAACCTCCTTCTAAGCGACATAGTTATGGATTAGGACGTGCTGAAGTGGTGGCTGCCTGGCTCAGTAGCTTACTTATGCTGATCATTTCGATTGCTATTATTGTCGAAGCAATAGAACGCATCCACTCACCTACACCTGTGAAAGGTGGACTTGTCATAATCATCGCCTTCTTTGGTATGCTCGTGAATGTCTTCGTCGCCTGGCTATTAGCACGTAGTGAACGTACCTTAAACATCCGAGCGGCACTGCTGCATGTGATGAGTGATTTACTCGGTTCTTTAGCGGCTCTTGTTTCAGGTGCTGTCATTTATTTTACAAGATGGTCTCCTATTGATCCCATTTTATCAATTTTAATCGGTATCTTAATTACTTTATCCAGTTTACGCTTACTTAGGGAGTCTCTCTTAGTGCTTATGGAAGGAGTTCCTCAACATATTAGCTATCAAGCAGTCTCTGAGCTCATGTCACAATGTGAAGGCGTTAATACCATACATGATCTTCATGTATGGACTCTCTCTTCTGGAAAAGTTGCATTATCTGCACATATCAATATTCACGAAATGAGTGCATGGACTAAAATCTTACAAAATTTAAATTCGTTACTCAAAGAACAATTTGACATTTCTCACGTGACATTGCAACCTGAACCTGAGATTATCGATTGTCGTCCTTGTCATCTATAAAAGGGCATCATCATGAAAAAAAAATCACTAGATTGGAAAGAGTGTCTTCGCTTAAGCAACAATAAAGAAATCTTCGCTAAAAAAATTTTGTATGCCTTAGAAAAGGAATTACCTAGCTTCCGGGCTTATTTTAAGCAAGCCTTAGAGACCAATAACCTTGAACAGCTTCAAGACGAATCGCATAAATTACATGGTGCATGTTGTTATACGGGAACGCCTCGACTAAAAGCACTATTAGAACAATTAGAATCTCAAGCTAAATCACATAAGACACAGTCTTTAAGCACACTAAGTCATACAGTTTCCCAAGTGAATCATGAAATTAATGAAGTACTAAAAGCATTAAAAAAACTAAACTTAACGGATATCTCTTGAACGTCGATCCTCATGAAATAAAAAAGTTTAATGCACTTGCTAAAGACTGGTGGGATCCCAATGGTCGCATGAAACCATTACACCAAATGAATCCTCTACGCATTCAATATATAAAAAATCATACGAGCATTGCAGAGAAAAAAGTATTAGATGTAGGTTGTGGCGGCGGATTGCTATCAGAAGCGATGGCTCGCGAATCTGCTGATGTCATAGGGATTGACTTAAGCGATACCCTTATTCAAGTTGCCCAACAACACGCTCAAAAAAAGCGGGTTTTAGTGGATTATCAGTGCGTCAGTGTAGAGCAGATTGCACAAACTCATGCTGCCTCATTTGATATCGTCACTTGTATGGAGATGTTAGAGCATGTACCCGATCCTATGGGCATATTACAAGCCTGTGCGGACAGTTTAAAACCTGGTGGAGTACTGTTTGTTTCAACTATCAACCGCACTATAGAAAGCTACTTAGGCGCCATCGTTGCTGCTGAATATATTCTGGGCTTATTGCCTAAAGGCACGCACCAATACAATCAATTTATCCGCCCTTCTGAACTGACTCAGTGGGCAAGACAAGCAGGACTAAAACTTGGTGGATTACAAGGTATTCGTTTTCAACCATTTTCACAAAAATGGCACTTAAGTCACAACATTCATATTAATTATATGGCGTATTATGAAAAATAATTACGAGGCTATTTTTTTTGATCTAGACGGCACACTATTAGACACGGCACCTGATTTATATGCCAGCATGTGCCTAACACTAAAACAATTAGGACACACCGCTCTGCCCACGTTTTCTGAATTTCGTCCCCATATACATACCGGGACTCGCAGCATGATACAAGGCAGTTTAAATATTGATGAGCAAGATCCATCATTTCCTAAGCTACGTAAGATCTTCTTAAATTATTACCAAACACGATTGCACCAAAAAACCGATTATTTTCCAGGCATACCCGTTGTGCTGAATTCTTTAGATCAACAAAAGATTCCCTGGGGTATTATTACCAACAAACCACATTTTCTTACTCAACCGTTACTAGACTCCTTTCAACTTACTCAACGAAGTCAGTGCATTATTTCCGGCGATACTTTATCACGGAAAAAACCCTACCCTGACCCTTTATTGCACGCCTGCGAGCTCGTGCAAGTTAAGCCACAACAATCCGTTTATATAGGGGATACTCAAAGCGATGTCATTGCAGCAAAAGCTGCCAAGATGACGGCTATCGCCGTGCTCTACGGCTACCATGATCCTAAAAGCCAACCCCACTCTTGGGGTGCAGACTACCTTATTGAAACACCACAAGACATATTAGAACTGTTGATGAGTTAAACCTTCCTAAATCATACATTTTCTAATTGTAAGACCAAGAAAACTCGTATGCGACCCAAAGAATTAGATCGCGTTGCAATTTAATCGATTTGGTATGGCACTACATTGAATCTATCATTCCTCTGATAAGATCCTTAAAAAAAAAGAACACAATCATATAATAAAGTTAAATTTTCAGAAATTTCTTACAGACAGGAGTTTCGCATTTAGTAATGAACTATTATAATTTTTAGGATTGAACGAACGGAATAGGAAACCCAGATTGTCTCGACACAAATGCACAAAAGAACTTTATAGAGCCTTCCTAGAAGCGAGCAGTGTACGTTACTCAGGATTAGCGTTATCAGAGGTGAGTCCAGAAACAGCACTCTCCCATGACAGTATAAGCCGATGGTTATCGGATCAAAATTTTAGACCGTCCCAGGTTTGGCAAACGGTACGAGCCTATGTAGATCATTCAACTCCATCGCTATTAATAGTGGACGATAGAGTGTTATCAAAAATACACAGTAAAAAAATAGATTTGGTTCATTATCAATATTCGGGTAATGCCCATGATGTGATTGCAGGGATAGGTTTAGTGAATTTGGTGTGGTATGGATTAGAGGAAAGAAAAGGAGTTCCAGTGGATTATAGAATTTATGATAAAGACAGTGATGGCAAAACAAAAAATACCCATTTTTGTGAGATGCTTTCCTTGGCAAAGAGCAGAGGGTTTATTCCTGAGGCGGTGGTGATGGATTCTTGGTATTCAAGTTTAAAAAACCTCAAAGCAATAAGAGATCATGGGTGGACTTGGGTCACTCCTTTGCGAAAAAACCGCAAGGTGAATAGAAATCAAACATTAGAAAACTTAGTCATTCCAGATGAAGGGTTGTCTATTCATCTACGCGGCTATGGGTGGGTTACGGTATTCAAGTTCGTGGCTAAAAATAGCCGCGTTGATTACGTGGCGACTAATATGACTCACCCGACACGAGAAACCATTCAATCTATTGTGCAGGCGCGTTGGTCAATCGAAACTTATCATCGGGAACTTAAGCAGACTTGTGGCATTGAGCGTTGTCAGGCACGAAAGGGTCGAGCGCAAAGAAATCACATTTGTATGGCCATTATCGCTTGGATTAATAAAAATATGCGTCGCCTACAAGACAAAATCTCTTTTTATCAGCAAGACTGGCATACCATCAAGCCTGCTATCACTCAAAGCATTCGATCTATTATGCCATTCACCTAAAAACAAAAGTGCGAAACTCCTGCCTACTTTCATTAGAATCTGTATGGAATAATTTCTATGCGAGTGCTTGGGATCTGATAGAAACAGGCCGTAGCGCATTGGCACATGCTCACGAATCTTGTCACTTGTTCTTACAATCCACTCCAATCCCTCAACCTAAAGTAGCAACAAGTTTTGCTAAGCCTTTAGTTCCCTTACTTAAAGAGAGATCAAATCCCAATCCAACCCGAGAGGGGGCTCCATTGATGTACAATGCTATTATTAATAACTTGCCTAATCTTTTAGTGTCTGTTCTTTATTGTTTTGCTTTAAAAAAAGCCAATAAGAATCATCAACCGTTGACAGAGAAAGATTTAAAGCACAAAGAGCAGGTACTTAAAGAAAATTATCAGATTATTGTATTGAATCAAAAGCAAAAAAAGTTTGAGGACCATCTCTATCATAGTCTTGGTATAGCATACGATTTATTAAGTACATTAAGGGCCAATTTGCAAAAGAAACCGAATGACTCTTTCATTGAAGAAATCCAAAATCAAATACAGGAACTTGTCATAGTACATGATCATTTGATTGTGTTAGCTCGAGAGTTGCCTCATTATCAAGAAGCAATCCCTTCTTTCATTAAGAGAAAAAACAGGTTAGAACAGCTTCAAATCGATCTCACTGGTACTGTCGATATGGAAGCTCTTTACAGAGGCCTAATAACATTTAACAGAGAATCTGCGACGGTTCCTAGTGGCACTGCCAATCTAGTTTCGCAAAAGATTGCTAAGAAGAAAATCAGAAGTTTTCTAAAACAACAAGAAGCAATCGTTCAATCCCAAAGCAAAGAGGCTTGTGCTGATTTACGATCTGCTACTTTTATTTATCAGGATTTTAAACAGAGTGTACAAGAGTATTTAAAGGGAAAAATAACGTCCCAGGATGTTAAAAATAATTTTAAAATGAGCATAGAAATCTTACATGAACTATGCAGTGAACAAAACACTTTTAATAATAATGTCACAACATCATGGACAGAGGAATTTAATAAGCAGAGACTTTTGGGTTTTCAGCCCTATTCATTGTTTAACAACATAGGTGATTCTAATATTAATAGAATAAACCAAGATCTTTTAACAAATGATTCGCATAAGGTTATATAGATATACTGAAACTAACAGACTTAACATAGCACTAAGAATACTCTCTACTGACTTTTCATGGCTACTTCGTAGACATCGCGTGAAATTCCAGCACTATGAGCAATACGAGTCAATGCTTCTCGCATCTTTGCTCCTCGTTTAGAATCAATTTGCTTCCAACGGGTCAATGGTTGCAAAACTCGTGCAGCTACTTGCGGATTCTGACGATCTAGTGCTAAAACTTGATCTGCGATAAAATGATATCCTGCCCCCGAGGCTTCATGGAAACGCACAGGGTTGGCCCCAAAAACACATAGCAATGCATACACATTATTAGGATTATTGATATTAAAAGCAGGATGCTGCATCAGTTGTTTCACGTTATCTAATGTATTAGGTAACGTAGACATCGCTTGCAGACTTAACCACTTATTGACTACCAAAGGCTCAGAGTGCCATTGCTGATAGAATCGGTTAAGTACATCAGATCGCTCTGGCCCCTCATAATGATTTAATGCCAGCAATGCCCCCATACAATCTGTCATATTATTGCTTGTCTCAAATTGCCTAATGGCCTGTTGAATAGCTTCTGAATGGTTAGAGGCTACTAAGTACATTAAACAGGTATTTTTTAAACTACGTTTGGCCATATCACTAACATTATAGTGATAATCACCGGATAGCTGACAGGCATGATAGGCTTTTTCATAATCAGAATATAAGCTATTACTTAACTGCTGCTTGATAAATTCACGAGCCTGATACAAAACCTCAATATCAAGGTCATGGGCAGAGAATATTAAATAACTTTCTGCAGGCAAAGACAGCAATCGACTCAATAAATTAAAATCACCTCGTAAGGGATTTAACAGTGTTTTAAATGAATTTACTAATACATCCTCTATAGCCATAGACTGATGATTACAATATTGTCGAGCTGCTGCTAAAATTACATTGGTCGCTAAACGCTGACCAGCATCCCAACGTGCAAACGCATCGCTATCACACTGCAATAACCATGCGAGTTCGTCATTTACATAGGGATAATCACAGGTTACAGGGGCTGAAAAACAGCGTAATAAAGAGGGTATCGGTTTTTCTTTTACATGAATAAAAGTAAACGTTTGCTCAGATTCAGTGATTTCTAATAAGCGAGTTCCTGGGCGAGCTGAGCTCTCATGGTCTAATTGGGTCTGCATATCTTGACATTTTGAGCTAATCAGACCAATCAGTAGCGGAATATGCAGCGGCTCCTGATTTTTGTCAGAGCAAAGCAAAGGGCTGCTCTGCTTGACTGTCAATGTATAGGTGTGTTGATCCTGATCGTAAGTACCACTCACTGTTAAAGTCGGTGTCCCTACTTGTGAATACCAACGCTTAAACTGGGTTAAGTCTTTACCTGAACACTCTTCCATTGCGTGAATAAAATCTTCAGTAGTCACCGCTTGGCCATCATGGCGCTCAAAATATAAATCTAAACCTTTACGAAATATAGGGGGTGTCAGTAAAGTTTGTACCATACGAATCACTTCGGCACCCTTACGATACACTGTCAAAGTATAGAAATTATTCACTTCTATATAAGAATCTGGACGAATTGGATGTGCCATAGGGCTGGCATCTTCGGCAAACTGTTGATTACGCATCACATTGACTTCTGGAATCCGTGCAACAGCAGGTGAGGTTCTATCAATAGAGAATGATTGATCACGAAATACTGTCAAACCTTCTTTTAAGGTAATTTGAAACCAATCACGACAGGTAACCCGATTGCCAGACCAATTATGGAAGTACTCATGACCAATCACTGATTCAATATCGACATAATCTTGATCTGTCGCTGTCTTAGGCTTTGCTAACACATATTTTGTATTAAAAATATTAAGTCCCTTATTCTCCATAGCACCCATATTAAAATCAGAAACAGCTACAATTATATAAATATCAAGATCGTATTCACGCCCCCAAGTCTGTTCATCCCAATACATGGCTGCTTTCAAAGAGCTCAATGCATACGCACCCTGATCTGCAAATCCTTTTTCCAAGTATAATTTTAGATCAACAGAACGACCCGACATTGTGTTAAAGGTATCGTTAAGTACATCAAAATCACCAGCCACTAAGGCAAATAAATAGCAAGGTTTTAAAGAAGGATCCTCCCAACATACCCAATGACGCTCCCCCAGATCTCGCTGTTCAATTAAGTTGCCATTAGAGAGTAAATAAGGATAGCGTTTTTTATTTGCAGTAATAGTCGTTGTAAATCGTGTCATAACATCTGGACGATCCAAAAAATAGGTAATACGACGAAACCCGCAAGGCTCACATTGTGTACAAAAATTATCACGCGATCGGTAGAGGCCACTGAGCTGCTGATTCTCTTGTGGCTTAATGACAACAACCGTTTCTAAAATAAAACGCTCCGGAACAGCGAATACGGTCAGCATGGTATCATCAACTTGATAAGCAGAAGAATCAAGCAGCTGGTCATCCAAAGCAATAGAAGATAACTGCATCTGTTCGCCATTTAAGACTAATGGCGCCTCTTTTTGCTTCGATTTTGGATGTCGATTAAGATGCAAAACTGTCCTCACTTTGGCCTTTTCCTCAAAAAGATCAAAGTGGAGAAATACTTTTTCTACTTCAAAATCAGGGACCTGATAATCTTTTAAATAAATAGTCTTAGGATTAGCTGCTTTCATGACCCTATTCTAGCGGATTCAAAGCTTCTCATGCAAAGGAAAATTTACTAATACAGATCGAATCCTACGATATAAAATAGGCAACCACTGGGGGTGCACTCTACTATAAACCAATTTTTGATAACGCAAGTCCTTTGGTGCAATGATCACTTGTATATGATGAATACCCACTCTAGCTACTAATGGAAACAGCTGGCGAATCCCTGCATCACCAATTGCAATGCATCCTGAAGATTTTGCACTGCCGTGAATAAAAATATTATTCCCTAGATGATGTCGGTGCGTTAGTTTTGCAATGTATCGATCAAATGCATTTGGATAATTTAGTTTCATTGACAATAAAAAATGGCTGTGCGGGTTAAGTACTGTAATCCGATATATCCCCTCAGGAACTTGATAGTCCCCTTGATGCAATTTAGGACCTAGCTCACCACTGGCTGCTTTCACGATAAAACTTTTAATAAAGTGCCACGAGCCCTGATTTTCTGCATAAAGCTCTAACTGTTTACTTTGTTTAAAAATAAGTAACGCTAATTGCTTGGGAGGATAGGCAACACCTGCTCGCTTAAAATCAGCTACTAAATGCTGCTTAGAATAAGCATTTAATTCCTGAGTGGTTATATTGCTTGATGCTAGAATCGATTGCTTCACACAACCGGTACAGAATAAAAGAAATAAAGACAGAATAAAAAAACTTTGTATCATTGTATTGACCTCAAAATCCATTTTTCGGCATAGTAATGATTTTTTAATTTAATATGATGCTTTTTTTTGTAGAGAAAACCTTAAAATAAGATAACCTAGTACACCTGATAATAACGAACCAACAATAACCCCCAAGCGTATTAAAACAGCGTAACTACCTGCTTCTGTGCCAAAGGCAAGAGCTCCAATAAATAAACTCATTGTAAATCCAATACCAGCCACTAAACTGACCCCATAAATACTAAGATAAGAGACCCCTTTTGGCATTTTAGCAAGGCCCATTACCACACTTAAATAAGAAGCAAGCCAAATGCCTATTTGCTTACCAATAAATAAGCCTGCTGCAATCCCTAGAAAAATAGGATTTATAAGATGACTTTTTGTTATACCAAATAAACAGACTCCTGCATTAGCAAATGCAAAAATAGGTAACACACCAAAGGCAACCCAAGGATTCAATTTATGTTCCAAAATACGCAAAGGAGATATTTCTGGATTTTTACGATCACGCAATGGAATAGTAAAAGCAATGATAATACCAGCTAGTGTTGCATGAACACCAGACTTAAGTACACAGACCCAAAGCAGCAATCCCACTAAAATATAAGGCGTAAAACGAATGATTCGCAAACGATTAAACAATACCAATACTCCGACCAAACCAACACTTATGAGAAGTAATACCATTGAAATATGTTTTGTATAGAAGCCTGCAATAATAATAATGGCACCAATATCATCAAAAATAGCCAAAGCTGTTAGAAAAATTTTTAATGAGACTGGAACACGTGAACCCAATACTGCCAATACACCCAGTGAAAACGCAATATCTGTGGCAGTAGGTATTGCCCAACCCTGTAGAGCAGCCATATCTCCTTGATTAAAATAAAAATAAATCAAGGCAGGAACTAACATACCACCCACAGCTGCCATAGCAGGAAGCGTTGCCTTTTTAATACTATTTAATTCGCCTTCAAAAAGCTCTCGCTTAATCTCTAACCCTACTAAAAAAAAGAAAATAGCCATAAGACCATCATTGATCCATAGCAGCAAAGGTTTAGAGATTTTTAATACACCAAATCCAACAGTCATCGGCAAATTAAATAAAGCGTGGTAATAAAACTCTAATGGCGTATTACTCATCACTAAGGCGAGAACAGCGGCAGCAAATAAAGCAATACCACCGCTTGTCTCAAATTTTATAAATTGACGAATCGTTTTAAAAGGCACTCTTACTTACTCTATTCAACTAAACAGAGGGCTCACCTGAGGACTTCGAATTTGAATGACAGCAACATCGACAACAGTCATTATAAATCAAAGCTATTAACCAACCTGTCACAAAGGAACCAATAAAGGCCCAAATTGCTCCCCAAATTGCCCCTAAAAAAGTCGCTGTATAACCCATATAAACACTGCCCATCACTCGCACAAAAGGGAGGCCATAAGCCCATAACCAAGCTGACCAACCCACAAGTAAAATACTAAGGGCACCAATAATTCCCCAAGCGAAACCAAACTTCACTGGAGCTAGTCTAATATAATTCCCTGATGACATAGATCTCTCCTTATCAAATAAATAGAAAACATACCCTTATTATTGTACATTCTTTGGCAAAGGGTTAAAACTACTCTAATTTTGAAATAGGTCAACCATAATCTTAGCATCACGTATTTTTAGTAAGTGCCACCTGCAAACCATAAAATACAAGATTAGGAATCAGTGCTGTAAATAGCTGCTCTCGTTCAAAAAGATGCGCAAAGCCACCCGTTGCTAATAATACAGGAGGCATTCTTTGAAAAGCCTCATCCTGTAAACGCTGAATGACCTCCTTTATTGCACCTAGTTGACCAAAATAGAGGCCTGATTGAATATTTTCAGCGGTTGTGCGGCCTAGACAGGTCGGTCGGGAAATAATATCTACTGGTGAGAGCATCGCTGCCTGAGCAGTGAGTGACTCCATGGAGATACGCAAGCCAGCAAGAATAGGGCCTCCTAAATAGTCTCGTTTGGCATTGATTGCACAAAATGTAGTTGCCGTTCCAAAATCAATGACGATAATATTTTTATCTGGATACAAATGGGTAGCACCAATGCTATTGGCAATACGATCGGCACCAATCTCACCAGGGCTTTTAGCAATAATACGCAATCCAGTCCGTGTGCCTGCCTGAAGCACAAAGGGTTCTTTTTTAAAATATTTAACACAAGCAGATCGCAACGAATAATTTAAATGGGGAACCACTGAGCAAATCGCAATATCAGTGACTTCAGAGGCATTAAGACCATTTTCACGAAAAATACCCTTTAAAAAAACTCCCATTTGGTCTGAAGTACTCCCCTGAGCACTGGAATAACGAAATGACAAACGAAAAGTATTTTTTTCAAAAATACCTCCAAAAATATGAGAATTACCAACGTCTAAACACAACAACATATTCTAACTTCCTTTAAGATCCACCAGAACAGGCTCAAGTGATTCTTTTTCAGGGTCTATCAGCCCATAGGATAAAATAAAAAGAGTATCCCCCACTTCTGCACATCGCGCTGCTGGACCATTTAAACCAATAACCTGAGTGCCTCGTGAACCTTTGATCACATAAGTTTCCAAGCGCCTACCATTGTTCAAATTCACTACATGCACTAGCTCATTCTCACGTAAATGCGCTTGATCCATAATCATCTCATCAATGGTAATACTACCCACATAATACAAATCTTTTTGAGTTACCACTGCATAAGAAATTTTCGATTTCAACATAGAAATCAACATGATTTTTATTCTCCTAAACGATCAATTTGCCCATTATCAATAAGACGGACTCCACCTAAGCGAACTGCTCCATAACGACGCCCTTGATGTTCTTTAATATAATCGACAACAAATCCTGTTGATTCTAATTTTTTAGTGACCTCGTTACAGCTCAAATTAGAATGCAAATATTTTGGAAAATAGTGAGCTTTTTTCATTTGATCTGGCTTTAGCTGATGATGACGCGAGCTCAAAGCAAGGCCTAGGTGGTCTCTGATCGTCTTACAAGGCACAATATCAGTATCAAGAAAAAAAGCCTCTGCTAAACCTTCTACTAATTGCAATTGTTGATAATCTTTTTCACCAAAATAAGCACGATCTGGCTTAATTAATAATAATAGTTTTAACACAACTGTTAACATGCCATCAAAATGCCCTGGGCGATGCGCACCTTCTAAAATAGTACTAATTTTCTGCTCACTTACCTTATATCGATAATCATCGGGATAGAGATCGTGATAATTGGGTAATAGTAAATAATCAACACCTTCAGTCGTGCCTAACTTTACATCTTCTTGAACTGTTCGTGGATAAGCATCAAAATCATGAACGTCGTTAAATTGTGTTGGATTCACAAAACAGCTCAACACTGTAATACTATTTTCCGCTACGGAGCGCTTTAACAAACTGATATGCCCTGGATGTAAATGCCCCATGGTGGCTACAAAGCCTATGGTTTCACCCTGTAGGCTCTTTCTAATCTTACGCCACTTAGCTACTTTGTTGATTAACTTCATCATAACAATGCTGTTCTAAATCAGGATAATGTGCCCTTTGCACTTCATGGTGGTAGGTATTTAGAGCTTTTTTTATCACTTCAAACCCATTTAAATAACGCTTTACAAACTTTATATTAAGATCTTCTTCCATACCTAGCAGATCCTGCCATACTAAAATCTGGCCACTGGTATAAGGACCTGCACCAATGCCAATGGTAGGTATATGCAGCGATTCTGTCACCCGATGTGCCAATGAAGCAGGGATACATTCTAATACAATAGAAAAACAACCAGCTTGCTCTAGTAGCTGAGCGTGCTGAATCAAAGTCTCAGCACTTGATTTCCCACGACCCTGGACACGAAAACCTCCTAAGCCATGTACCGACTGCGGTGTTAAGCCAAGATGCCCCATCACCGGTACACCCGACTCAACGATATGTTGAATTAAATCCTCATTACCCGCCACACCTTCTAGCTTAATAGCCTGCGCACCAGCTTGCAGGATTGCTTGTACTGCCTGCATACTCTTGGCTAAAGAGTGCCGATACGATAAAAATGGCAAATCACCCACAATAAATTTACGCCTGACTACTCTGGCAACCGATTGGGTATGCCATACCATCATATCTAGAGTCGCGGGGACTGTCGTTGGATACCCATGCATAGTCATGGCCGCAGTATCACCAACGAGAATGGCATCTACCTCACTGGCTTCAACAATCTTTGCCGAGGTAGCATCATAGCAAGTCACCAAGGTGATTTTTTCATTTCTAATTTTTTTCTTTTGAAAATCATTAACCTTCATATCATCACTTCCATAGGATTTTGTTTTTGGTAAAAGGATGCAAATGCGTGATAAATATCTTTGAATGCATCATCAGATAAAGCCTCCAAGTGTTGCCAAATCGTAGCGCGATCACCACGCACCAATGGTCCAGTTAATGCACACTGATGATCCTGCACAAGGTTTTTCATAGTACGCTCTAATATAGGGATTAAATGTGATTTAGGGATCTTAAATTCTTTCACCATACGATCAAAAAATTGCTGCCATAATAATGTCGTGAAATTATTCGACATCACACACCAAGCGTGATAGAGGCTCTTTTTGCTACTATCAATAACAAAAGTATCATTTGGCAGAGCAGGAAATAATTCTGAAAAAGGAGGCGTTGTAGGCTCTAGAATCCAAGGAATGCTTTGATACTCCCTCATAGAGTAAAGCCTGGAACCAAAGCTCATCAAAGGGTGAGCCCCAAAAGCAATGTGGCTGGTAAGATTTCCAGAAAAATGCACACAACAGGTCTTTGTCAAACAAGGATTCTCTTTAACAAAGCGATTAATGGCAGAATCGCTAATAAGTAAAAGTACAATATCACCCGCTCTAACAACATGGTTTAGCGGTATACTGCTTGAACGTGACCAGGATTGATAAGGAATACTTAAAAGCGATAAATAATAGGAAAAGTGATAAGCAACACGTCCATTGCCAACGATGACATAACGCGCCGGATTAGGTACCTGTCTCATAAGATCAAGTCCTTCATTACATTAAAGTTATACTAAAATTCAGCCTCTTGTCGTTGCCACATCGGTCAACGCAAGAGGCGATGATAAATGATTTGCCTCTATATTTGCAAGCTACTTTGAATACGGTAGACTGTGTTTATGAGCGCATATACACTGGCTTCTATCATTTTAACCTTAGCCGTTGGCATCGCTTATATCAACCATCGCTACATTAAAATGCAAAGTACCATTGCCATTATGGCAGGATCGTTACTGATTTCTCTGATTCTGATTATTTTGCAGCATAGTGGCTTTCCTAGCATTGCAGACCGCTCTAAAAACCTATTAATTGCAATTAATTTTCATAATATATTAATTAATGGCATGTTAAGCTTTTTATTATTTGCTGGTGCACTCTCTATCGATTTTTCAAATCTGAAATCACGTCAATGGGAAATTGGAATACTCGCCTCATTAAGTACCATAGCCTCTGTCTTATTAATTGCTACCTCAATCTATTATTTATTACCTTTACTAGGCATAACACTGCCCTATTTGTATTGCTTGTTATTTGGTGCCTTAATTTCCCCAACTGATCCTATTGCTGTACTCGCTACTTTTAAGCAAATCGGTGCACCTAAAAATTTAGAAGTGTGTGTTGCTGGTGAATCTTTATTTAATGATGGGGTAGGTATTGTTATTTTTCTCACAATCTACCAACTTACTTTTCAAGGAACTTCCATTACCTTTCAAAAAGTAAGCCTATTATTTCTCGAACAAGCTGTGGGTGGAATTGTCTATGGGGCTCTCCTTGGTACTATCGCACACCGCCTGATTAAAAATATAAAAGAAGCTAAAATGATGATTCTGATTACTTTGGCTACAGTAACAGGAGGGTATACACTTGCCCTTGCGCTCCACATCTCAGGACCATTAGCTATGGTGGTTGCAGGCATCTTAATTGGCAATAAAGTGCGATCCAATTTAACACAACAAGAGCCTAACAAAAGCTTAAGTATTTTTTGGGAAATCATCGATGAACTATTAAATGCCATGTTATTCTTACTCATTGGCTTTGAGTTACTCAATATCAATATCGATCGCATTCAATTTGCCGCTATTGTGCTCACCATTCCTTTAGTTTTATTAATACGCTTAATTACTGTAGCGATTCCTATGAAACTGATTCAAATACGTAAAGTGCACGAACCTTATACGATCAGCATGTTAGTCTGGGGTGGCTTACGAGGCGGCTTAGCTGTTGCATTAGCATTAGCATTGCCTCAAACCCCCTACCGAGAACTCATTCTCCAAATAACCTACGGAGTAGTTGTATTTGCCATTATTGTGCAAGGTCTAACGATCAAATCACTGGCTAAATTAACCTGTAGTGATTAGTTTCTAATGATTTTGAAGCTATCATCGTTCGCTTATCACATTTTGAAAAGCAAACTCTAGCAATACAAATAGAAACGATACCAATAATCAATCCTCCAAAGACATCTGATAAAAAATGCCATCCCAACTCTAATGTTGCTGCTATTAAAAAGATATTCAAAAGCATGGCTGGATAAAACAACCACTTTTGCCTACTGCACGCCTCTGTTAGCAACACAGCCCAAATCACATGATAGGAAGGAAAACCGATCAGATCTCCTATATGAACTATATTACTTAGATAAAAATGAATTTCATACCACTGGGCGATGACTTGATACTGATCAAGACTAAAATGTGTCAGAGGCAGTACATGTGCTGGCACAGTAGTTGGAAAAAAATAATAAAGATTATAGGCAATAAAAGCTGACACTAAGTTAGCTGTAAAAAAAAGATTTAATTTTCTTTTCTCTAATAAAAAAACCAAAATCAGCGGAATAACAAACAGCTGATATCCTATCGAGTCATAGGCACTATGCGCTATTGTCTCAATTGCATGATGTGTCATTGTAAAATGATAAATAGCAGATGAACTAAAGCCAACCCATTGATCAAAATGCAGTAACGAAGTATCTACCAAATGAAACGGTGTAAATTGAATTGCATAACAACCTAAGGCATAAATTAAAAATACCCAGTATAGTTTACCAATAACATCAAATAGCAAAGCTCCCCTTTGACAGTATCGATGCAAATATACTGAAATCAGGATCATCCCCACACCCCAAGGAATATAATACAGTAGAGTCTCTAGCTGATACCCACATCCTTGATAGTGAGTCACCTTAAAATTGAGGGTAATGTAGATGGCTGAAAGGAATAACAACACACCAAGCCATCCTAATAATACAAATTCTTGCTTCAGCCATCGAATCATTAAAACACCCTACGCTATTTTTTATGCACCCATCTAGAGAAGATAAGATGAAAAAACACCCAGAAATACATTCTGTTTTAAAGTCAATTTTCTATATCAATAAAATAGCTTAATCGCTTTTCCTTAAGAAAAACTTAAGGAAAATCAGTCATTTTTAAACTCTTTAACATCAAAAACATAAAATATCTGATCTAAATGTACAAATAAGAATAAATATTTCAGAAATGGCACTAGAAAAAATTATTTCTTCTAAAATCAAATAATTCAAATCTTGATTGATCTTCAGCCAGCCAGCTAGGTGACCTACCACTAAGCTTGCTTTTAATTAGGTAAATCATTATCATTTCACTTTTTAATTTAAACACTTATAGAAGGTAATAATCAACCTATGCCAATGCTTGATATTCAAGAGAATTCATCATTTGATGTGGCATTACGTCGCTTCAAAAGAGCCTGTGAAAAAGCAGGTATTCCCACTAAATTGCGCCAAATTGAATACTATGAGAAGCCAACAGCAAAACGCAAGCGTAAAAAAGCAGCTGCTATTAAGCGTTATGCTAAAAAACTTCAAAAAGAACAAGAAGCGTTAGAGCGCGAACGCACACACTACTGATACAAAGGAATCAGTCATGGCAGAGACACTGAAAAAAAAGCTTCAGGAAGACATGAAAGATGCCTTGCGTAATAAAGACAGTGTACGTCTTTCAGCAATTCGGCTTTTATTAGCTGATATTAAAAAGCGTGAAATTGATGATCAAATAGCTTTAGATGATACTGCTCTATTAAAATTAATCAGCAAAAAGATTAAAAAATGTCAGGATGCGAGTGAACAATTTACTAAAGCAAACCGTACTGAACTTGCTGATAAAGAAAATCAGGAAATTGCTGTGCTCAAACACTATCTTCCTGAACCACTGAGCACCGAAGCAATCGAAATTGCTATTAAAAAGGCAATTGAAGAAACAAATGCAGATTCTATCAAAGATATGGGAAAATTGATGGAACACCTAAAACCCCAACTGGAAGGTCGTGCAGATATGCGTATTGTAAGTATGAAAATAAAAGAACTTCTCAACAAATAAGCCCATGAGAGGGCGCATTCCTCAAGCAGCCATTGAAGATCTACTCTCGCGCATTGATATCGTTGATATTATTCAAACACGCGTTCCTATCGTAAAAAAAGGGCAAAACTATCAATCCCGCTGCCCTTTTCATGATGAAAAAACACCTTCATTTACTGTTAGCCAACATAAACAATTTTACTATTGCTTTGGCTGTGGTGCCTCTGGCAATGTCATTAATTTTCTAATGAACTACGACCGTATGGAGTTTTTAGAGGCACTCTCCTGGCTTGCTTTACAAGCAGGTATTGAACTACAACAAGACAAGAACAGCCCTGGTTTTGACCCAAAGCACCAAAGTCTCTACCCAATAATGGAACAGATTGCTCTTATTTATCAAAAAAATTTACGTCAGTCACAACAAGCAATCAATTATCTAAAAAGCCGAGGGCTTTCTGGACGTACTGCACACTATTTTATGATAGGTTATGCGCGCTCTGATTGGGATCATATTGCAAAAAAATTCAATAAAAAAGCACTTATCGATACGGGCATGATAATTTGTAAAGATTCCAAAACGACATACGATCGCTTCCGCGATCGTATCATATTTCCCATCCGCGATCTTCGAGGACGGGTCATCGCATTTGGTGGTCGCAATCTAAACAACTGCCAAATGCCTAAATATTTAAACTCACCAGAAACAGCACTCTTTCATAAAAGTAGCCAATTGTATGGCTTATATGAAG
The DNA here is from genome assembly GCA_965214015.1 of Coxiellaceae bacterium. Lineage (GTDB taxonomy): Bacteria > Pseudomonadota > Gammaproteobacteria > Coxiellales > Coxiellaceae > CBDCAS01. The sequence continues at coordinate 419 of CBDCAS010000016.1, read as the reverse complement.
CACGAAAAGTACAGCAGCCATTAAAGCAGCTTCTTATTGTCGAAGGTTATATGGATGTTATTGCATTAACCGAACATGGCCTCACCTATGCTGTTGCCACCTTAGGCACTGCCATCAATACTAAACATATCCAAAAAGCATTAAGATACACTAATAAGCTAGTTTTCTGCTTTGATGGTGACACAGCTGGAAAGCAAGCTGCTTGGAAAGCACTGACTATAGCTCTGCCTTTACTCAGGGATGATATTCATCTGCAATTCTTATTTCTACCTGACCATGAGGACCCTGACACATTAATACAAAAAATTAAAAAAGACGCTTTTGAAAAGCTCATTGAACAAGCCACCCCCTTATCGCAGATCTTTTTTGAAACACTATCACAGCAATTTCCACCTCATTCTATAGATAGCAGGACACAA
>CBDCAS010000015.1:0-1580 GCA_965214015.1 Coxiellaceae bacterium | reverse complement strand
TTTATATGGAAAGCACTGATCGTCATAATAGAACGCTCAAGATGATACGTGTAAATAGCATCAAATTTTTTACTAATCAAAACTTGATTCGTAAATGTTGCGACAAATTGACCCGGCGTAGAGAGCGTATTGCCTAAATTTGCGCGAGGCGCAAAATCAATTTGCTGTCTTGAAAAAGTGGTTATATCCTCATCATAACTCAAATTTAATGCATGCCGTTTTCTTAACCAAGAGGCACTGAATATGCTACTGCCCCCAAAAGAACGCTCACCTTTCTGAACCGATAACTGAGTGCGTTTAGTGGGAGAGTACTGAAAACCACCGAACCAAGTAAACCCTTCTATACTATTGCTGCGCCCTCTTTGATTATTTGTATTCTCATATCCCAACTGAAAATATCAGTTGCAAATGACTCAATAATTGATATTGAAAGAAGCCATTGAATCTTGTTGTTTGCAAACTTAGATTATCAGTTTGGGATGTTTGACGAAAACTCGCCTCTAATGTACTTCTAAAAAAGTAAAACACCGATCCAGTTCGTATGGCCGTTTCCGCTAGGAAATCTTTAGTCAATGGGATGCCTTCAGAAATATAATGCGTTTGACCATAACGAATTTTACTACTCGATGATAATTTTCGCCCTATTGGAAGCTCAATATTAGGTCCTAATTGAAAAGTCCCAACATTAGTTTGATTATCTGAGTTAAATACAGTATTAAATGCTTTATTTCCAGGAAAAAGAACTTGTTGTGTATATACCCCATCTACAAAAAAATTCATTTTTTTATGCCAAAAACTATGCTCATAGTGAACATTGCCTCGTTGATACACTTTGTCTGGTTGACTGTTCTTATTGAAATGAATCGCTTGCAAAAGATACTGAGCGTTTATGGACTTTCTCGGCGCAGCCCCCGATAACGTTAATGTGGGAACCAGCTCTGTAATCATTTCAGAATGACGCGCAGTCCTCGGTGATAGATCAACGTTGTCGGTATAAATTTCATTGATTCCAATCTCAGGCGTCAATTTTATATGCGCATAAGCATTCGTATATAGCACACCCAAAAGTGCAGGCATAATTAATAGGCTTGTTTTGTGCATCAGACGCTTGACACTCGTGATATTACTCAGCTGTTTGTGAATAAAAACTAGCATGATTTAATACAACACCTGCTATTTTTTCTTGTGGCAAATTTTGGATACCTTTCAAAAAGACATCTTGTGGTGTTTTAGTCTTATGTCCAATAAAAATAATGCCATCACTGTATTGAGACAAAATCTGAGCCTCAGATAATTCATAAGTAGCAGGTGCATCGATGATAATAAAGCTTTTCTCAAATGTCTTACGAATATCTATCATAAGTACTTCCATTTTTCGACTGGCAAAACACTCAGAGCGACATGGATTTAATGTGCCATGGGGCATAATATATAAATTTGGTGAAGGCAGAGGATAAATAATTTGTTCCAACTGAGCAGCCTCATCAAGATAATCCATTAGCCCTAATAAAGCACTCCCTTTGAGCTGAGAACTGAGGCTATTTTTATGACCACAACCATCAATGATAATAGTCTGCCAG
>CBDCAS010000014.1:0-7034 GCA_965214015.1 Coxiellaceae bacterium | reverse complement strand
GAGATCCTAAACTAAAAATAAGTACTCTGACTTTTAATGTAAAAACAAAAAGTTGGGAAAGTACAAAGTTTAATTTAGGAGATTGTTATGTCCACGTCTATTGAATCAAGTCCAGTGAACACAAATGAGCAGTATTCTTCTAACAAGGTTAGTAATAATATTGTAGACACCGACCATACTCTTGCAACCCAAGGTGATATTGTGCTTTCTGGCGGTATTGCAGTTCTGTATTTGTTTATGAACCTACTGTCAGATTTAGCGCAGTATAAATACCTTGAGATGCAACAAAAAGCTAAAGTATCGCGTGATGCACAAAACATGGCGAACGAAGTTAATGAGCAAATTGCTTTTGTATCTAAGCAAAGTAATTCAGACACTTATAAAACCAAATTAAATCCTGATGTTATTAAGTACATGGAAGAAAATGACGTTAAAGTTGATGGCAAGAGTATCGATGACTATCTCGGTGTAGGCAGTAGCCATCCGACCCACTTTGAACTCGTTTCCGATGACGGTAAATATAAACTCTCAGTCAACCAAAGAAGCAATGGTGAATGGTTCGCAAAAGACGACACCCCCGGCGCTTTTCATAATTCAGGTGCTTTTGCTGGACAAACAACCAAGCTCGACCCATAGCCACAGTGTTCAAATGGTAAGTGTACTTATACATTGGGAGCAGGTGCTGGCGTAGTCTTAAATCACATCCCCAGAGGTACGCATTTCAGTGCCAGCTATGATGTTACAAAACAAAAAGATTATCACAGCTTAGATAAAGGTGGGCTTGATGCAGTTAAATCAGCACTAGAAAACACTTCTAACCGAGCATCAGACTTTGTTTCTCAATCTCAATTACAATTGCAAAAAGTAATGCAAACCTACAACGTCACAGTAAGTTTGATTAACAGTATGCAAACCTTATTAGAAGAAATGAATAAGTCAATTGCACAAAATGTTCGTTAACCCTAAATTAATTTTATTTTACGAATTAAAAACGGATACGCTAGGCACGGAGACTACTTTCAATATGGCTATGCTTTACTTAACTGTTGGTGAGTTTATAACTGATTGAAAACCTACAATATGACTCTCAAAAATATCTTCAGAAACATACTGTAATTCAATAGGTTAAAGAACTAACAACACTTAGTGTGAACATAGCCTTCAATATACTTCATCAGCTAATAATTAAACTGCATACAGATTATCGTAATTAAAATATAAAACCAAAAATCAGTGCGCTACAATATTTAAAAGATTAACTTGTTACGCCTACTTCGATTAAATCAGATCAATAAACATTATCTTAAACGCTCATGCTTAACGACAACAACTGGGACAAAACAGTAATACTAAGTTAAGTTAAATTAAATTAGTAACCCACATACTGGTTTGACCAGTGAAGTTGGTTATCTCCCTTTTTCGATATATTTAAAGTCTCACAGTAATACAATATCCCTAAACACTCTGATTTTTTTATATGCCCATTTCGTAAATAGTATTATTTTAAAGGTCAGTGCTTCACTAATTTAAAATTGGGAGGTCGCCATGACAACGTTAATTGGATCCGACTCAAACAGAGTTGGTCAACTCACCATAGAGGATGCTATTCGAAACATCCAAAACAGCAAAGAACGTCAATATAATCACCAAGGAGGTCATCATTTTTCCTCTGAAAAAGAACGATTAAAAAAACTCGCTAAACAGTTAGAAATGTTGCTTGAAAATCCAGATGATCACCACGATGATAAAGATGATAAATCTGTCAATCATCATAAAAAATGGCTTAATCTACGGTTAAAAGATGGCATTAAAAGATTCGAAAATGAGTTTCATCTTAATGATTATGTCACTGAGGGGTTTGTTGACGGTAAAGATGGAGCATCTGGTTCAGGTTCAGGTACTGATCGGGGCTATGGCGCTTCGAGTACAGGAAATGGAAATGGAAATGCTGACAATGGTAAAGATAAAGGTAAGGGAGGTAATTGGGTTCAGTCTGGTAGTAGCACATCGGGCTCAGGACATGTAAGCAATATTGTCGATACAGACACCACCCTTGCAACTCAAGGAGATATTGTTCTATCAGGTGGTATTGCTGTACTGTATTTATTTATGAATCTACTCTCAGACTTGGCACAATATAAATATCTAGAAATGCAAGCGAAGGCCAAAGTATCCCGCGACGCACAAAATATGGCGAATGAAGTTAATGAGCAAATTGCTTTTGTATCTAAGCAAAGTAATTCAGACACTTATAAAACCAAATTAAATCCTGATGTTATTAAGTACATGGAAGAAAATGACGTTAAAGTTGATGACAAGAGTATCGATGACTATCTCGGTGAAGGCAGTAGCCATCCGACCCACTTTGAACTCGTTTCCGATGACGGTAAATATAAACTCTCAGTCGATCAAAGAAGCAATGGCGAATGGTTCGCAAAAGACGACACCCCCGGCGCTTTTCATAATTCAGGTGCTTTTGCTGGACAAACAACCAAGCTCGACCCATGGCCACAGTGTTCAAATGGTAAGTGTACTTATACATTGGGAGCAGGTGCTGGCGTAGTCTTAAATCACATCCCCAGAGGTACGCATTTCAGTGCCAGCTATGATGTTACAAAACAAAAAGATTATCACAGCTTAGATAAAGGTGGGCTTGATGCAGTTAAATCAGCACTAGAAAACACTTCTAACCGAGCATCAGACTTTGTGTCCCAGTCGCAATTGCAACTGCAAAAAATCATGCAAACTTATAACGTGACTGTAAGCTTAATTAACAGCATGCAAACCTTATTAGAAGAAATGAATAAATCAATAGCACAAAACATTCGTTAAACAAAGCGAGTGCTCAGCGCTTGCAGGGCACTCACCTCCTCTCTTAAATCATCAAATAATTCAACATCAACAAAACCAATTAGTTAGACCAGCAAGATATTTCAATGGTCTATTTTCGATATATTTATAAGCCAATAATCCTGAACTAAAAATAAGAACTCTGGTTTTTAATCTAAAAGCAAAAAGCCGGAAAATTACAAAAATAGAGATAGGAGGCTGTTATGGCTACGTCTATTGAATCACGCCCAGTGAGCGCCCACAATCAGCAAGCTTCACGGGAACAACTAGAACAGCAGATTCACCATAAACATCAGCATCATCATAATTTTCATGGTGCTCATCAACATGTGTCTGAGAAAGAGCGTCTAAAAAAACACTTATTGCACATTGAAAGAATGCTCTATGCCGAATCTGAAAATGATGACGAAGATTCTCAAGATGTAAAAGATGATCTGCACAGACAACTCAACGACCACGTTAAATCAAGTATCGACAGTCTAAAAAATGAGTACGGTATTAAAGACGATCAAATGGATCATGTCAGTAATATTGTCGATACCGACCATACCCTTGCAACCCAAGGTGATATTGTCTTATCTGGTGGTATTGCTGTGCTGTACTTATTTATGAATCTGTTGTCAGATTTAGCACAATATAAATATTTAGAGATGCAACAAAAAGCTAAAGTTTTGCGAGATTCGCAAAACATGGCGAACGAAGTTAATGAAATCATCGCAGATGTTTCAAAGCAAAAAACTCTGATACCTACACTGAGCAACTGCCTACAGATGTCATTAAATATATGGAAGAAAATAATGTTCAGGTAGATGGCAAGTCAATTGATGATTATTTAGGACTGAGTAGTCGAGTTGACAATAACTATCACATCGATAGTGCACAAGTTGATGGAAAAGACTTATCTAAAGATAATTTTCAAATCATCACTGATGGTTCCGTATATCAAATTCAGTATTATAATAAAAGTGAAAATCGGTACTCATCTTCAGATATATTGACCCCTAATCAATGTCAAGTTGATGGAAATAAAATCACAATTAACTTAGACGCAAGCATCGTGGATGCTGGCGATAAAGGACAAAAGTTAACCGTGACAGCCTCAATTCCGGATCATGCCGGTAAGGGGCTTAATAAAGGTCAATTAGATGCCGTTAAATCTGCATTGGAGAATACGTCTAACCGAGCATCAGATTTTGTATCTCAGTCACAGTTACAATTGCAAAAAGTGATGCAAACTTACAACGTCACCGTAAGCTTAATTAACAGTATGCAAACCTTATTGGAAGAGATGAATAAGTCAATTGCACAAAACATTCGTTAAAGTAGACGATAATACACAAGGGTTACTGGGCATTCATTCCCCCTCTTTTTATTGATAAAATGATTCAGCATCACTAACTCACTGGTAAGACCAGAGTGGCATTCTGTATTTTCATTTTCGATATTTTTGTAAGCAAGAGATCCTAAACTAAAAATAAGTACTCTGACTTTTAATGTAAAAACAAAAAATTGGGAAAGTACAAAGTTTAATTTAGGAGATTGTTATGTCCACGTCTATTGAATCAAGTCCAGTGAACACAAATGAGCAGTATTCTTCTAACAAGGTTAGTAATAATATTGTAGACACCGACCATACTCTTGCAACCCAAGGTGATATTGTGCTTTCTGGCGGTATTGCAGTTCTGTATTTGTTTATGAACCTATTGTCAGATTTAGCGCAGTATAAATACCTTGAAATGCAACAGAAGGCTAAAGTTTCACGTGACGCACAAAATATGGCGAATGAAGTGAATGAAATCATTGCTGAAGTGTCGAAACAGAGTAATCCAGATACGGCTAGGAGGCCATTACCAGCAGACGTCATCAAATATATGGAAGAAAATGACGTAAAGGTTGATGATAAAACCATTGATCAGTACCTTGATGAAGCCGCTGGCAAAGGTTCTGGCCAAGTTCCTGAAGGTGGAGCTTGGTATCAAACCGCAGATGGAAAACGAAAAGTATGGGTTTATGACGACTCTCATGGACAATGGTTTGTAGCGGGCGGGAATCAGACGGACGATGTTCATAATGGCCAAAAGGTCAATAAGCCCTTTGTCAATTCAGATGGAAAAGTGCAATTCGATTTCGAAATTAATCATCAAACCTTTCAGATGGATGGTCGAGGCGGTGATATGCATGGCACAGATCCGCGATATATTCCCCCTGGAACACAATTTTATCTAGTAGAGCCAACACCAAGTGATCGTGCACATATAGGTCTGAATAAAGGCCAATTAGACGCCGTTAAATCTGCGCTTGAAAACACTTCTAACCGAGCATCAGACTTTGTTTCTCAATCTCAATTACAATTGCAAAAAGTAATGCAGACCTACAATGTCACCGTGAGTTTAATTAACAGTATGCAAACTTTATTAGAAGAAATGAATAAGTCAATTGCTCAAAACATTCGATAAATAATCCCCGCAGCAAGCTATCTTCGCTTCGCTCAGACTTTCGCAAAGCGAAAGCGGGGTATTAACATTACCTCTATTAGTTACAAACCGCAGCGAGCTGCGGGGAATTTAACCCTAAGAGAATTAAAGTAGACGATAATACAAAGGGGTTACTGGACAATCATCCCTCCTCTTTTTATTGTTCAAATGATTCAGCATCACTAGTACACTGGTAAGACCAGAATGATGTTCTGTATTTTTGTTTTCGATATTTTTGTAAGCAAATGATCCTAAACTAAAAATAAGCACTCTGACTTTTAATGTAAAAACAGAAAAGTTGGGAAAGTACAAAGTTTAATTTAGGAGATTGTTATGTCTACGTCTATTGAATCAAGTCCAGTGAACACAAATGAGCAGTATTCTTCTAGCAAGGTTAGTAATAATATTGTAGACACCGACCATACTCTTGCAACCCAAGGTGATATTGTCCTTTCCGGCGGCATTTCGGTTCTGTACTTATTTATGAACCTGTTATCTGATCTTGCGCAATTTAAATATCTAGAGATGCAGCAAAAAGCCAAAGTTTCACGTGATGCTCAAAATATGGCTAACGAAGTCAATGAAGTCATCGCTGACGTATCAAAGCAAAAAAATTCGGACACTTACACAGAACACTTGCCCGCTGACGTAATCAAATACATGGAACAAAATGATATTAAAGTAGACAATAAATCTATTGATGATTATTTAGGGCTAAAATACGGTATAACGACCAACGTAAAGGTTAATGGTGTAACACTGAATGATAAAAACTTTTCTGACACCAAAAACCTTGGTGTTTACATCATTGGTCAAACTTATACTGTATTTTATCAAGGTAAAAGAGTCTCATTACAGCCTAGCCAATATACCATTGTGAATGGAAAAATAACCATTAACATCGACGGTAAAGATATCGGCAAGGACTCTGGAAAACTAGTAATTACAGGGACTGTTTCACAAAACCTAGGTAATAAACTTAACAAAGGTCAACTCGATGCTGTTAAGTCGGCGCTAGAAAACACTTCTAACCGAGCATCAGACTTTGTTTCTCAATCTCAATTACAATTGCAAAAAGTAATGCAAACCTACAACGTCACAGTAAGTTTAATTAACAGTATGCAAACCTTATTAGAAGAAATGAATAAGTCAATTGCACAAAATGTTCGTTAACCCTAAATTAATTTTATTTTACGAATTAAAAACGAATACGCTAGGCACGGAGACTACTTTCAATATATTTCATCAGCTAATAATTAAACTACATACAGATTATCGTAATTAAAATATAAAACCAAAAATCAGTGCGCTACAATATTTAAAAGATTAACTTGTTACGCCTACTTTGATTAAATCAGATCAATAAACATTATCTTAAACGCTCATGCTTAACGACAACAACTGGGACAAAACAGTAATACTAAGTTAAGTTAAATTAGTAACTCACAAACTGGTTTGACCAGCGCAGTTGGTTATCTCCCTTTTTCGATATATTTAAAGTCTCACAGTAATACAATATCCCTAAACACTCTGATTTTTTTTATATGCCCATTTCGTAAATAGTATTATTTTAAAGGTCAGTGCTTCACTAATTTAAAATTGGGAGGTCGCCATGACAACGTTAATTGGATCCGACTCAAACAGAGTTGGTCAACTCACCATAGAGGATGCTAGTCGAAACATCCAAAACAGCAAAGAACGTCAATATAA
>CBDCAS010000013.1:0-2901 GCA_965214015.1 Coxiellaceae bacterium | reverse complement strand
GGTATTGGTAAAACCGGGAGGGGAGCGGGAGTTTGCTTGGTAAAACCGGGAACTGGGAACCGGGAGATCACGTATTATTATTGCACGTGCTTAAAAACCATCATCACGTGCGTAACGATCTCTCATCACCATGGTTTATTGGGGGTATTTGCTGGATATCGATCTCCACACCAGGCGATGATGGAGGACGAGGCAGAGCAAAAACAATGCGTTCCTGTTACGGAAGATGCCAGAGGCAATTTAAAGTCTGCAGAGGTGTACCAATATTTCATAAGAGCTCTCAATGGAGAGCTGCCGCTTAGTTTGGCACCACCAGTGCAGCCAAAAGCTGGAAGCATATACTTTTATGATCTTGGACCAGATTCTGATAAATGGGAAAGCCTTAAGAAGAAGATAAGGTTAGATATGGAAAAGTTATAAACAAGTAGCTATAGCTACTAGCTAGGCCTATATGCACATGCCACATACGTAGCTGTTGATATACCGGGATTTATAAGTTTCAGTTAACAACTCCGCAGTAGCTGTCATTGTTTTATGGTATATGTTCCTATGTGCACCCACCTATACTGATCACACCTGTAATAAAACAATGACAGCTACTGCGGAGTTGTTAACTGAAACTTATAAATCCCGGTATATCAACAGCTACGTATGTGGCATGTGCATATAGGCCTAGCTATAGTAGCTATAGCTACTTGTTTATAACTTTTGCATATCTAACCTTATCTTCTTCTTAAGGCTTTCCCATTTATCAGAATCTGGTCCAAGATCATAAAAGTATATGCTTCCAGCTTTTGGCTGCACTGGTGGTGCCAAACTAAGCGGCAGCTCTCCATTCACTGTTAAAAATAAGGTGTTATGGAAACACCCTTTGCAGTACTATAAGTGCCGTTTATTTGGGGCTCCCTCTAGGGTGTTCTGTTACTCCTCTTAGGGGTGTTCCATTACACCCCTAACTATTGGGTAGGAAGAAAAGTAAGCAACCTTTCCACATCAACAACATAGCTACCACATTATTTGATGATACCTGTGAAATTATAATATGAATAGCCCAATATCAAACCTAAGTAGTAACTTACAGGTAGCTTGATCCTCTTACCATTATAGCAATTACATTTTGTATTTATAACCTGTTTTTTAATGTGACGACTTTCGTTGTGGGTTTACATTTTTATTCTCTTGGGGTGATGATGCACACCCTATGTGAGGGTAGGGTGTATCAGTACTCCCTAAGGGTGTTACAAGTAACTGGGTGTAAGCTGAACTCCCCTTATAGGGAGTAATGGAACACCCCATTTTTAACAGTGTCGAGAGCTCTTATGAAATATTGGTACACCTCTGCAGACTTTAAATTGCCTCTGGCATCTTCCGTAACAGGAACGCATTGTTTTTGCTCCGCCTCGTCCTCCATCATCGCCGGGTGTGGAGATCGATATCCATCAAATACCCCCCCAATAAACCATGGCGATGAGAGATCGTTACGCACGTGGTGATGAGTTTTTAAGCACGTGCAATAATAATACGTGACCTCCCGGTTCCCAGTTCCCGGTTTTACCAAGCAATCTCCCGCTCCCGTTCCCGCTCCCCTCCCGGTTTTACCAATACCCTAGACTATCAAGGGGCACGATGAACAATAGACTATATTAAGCTTATATGAAAACTTACAGTTGAGTGAATATATACAAACTTACATGTGTTGTATCAAGGCTAAAAATAGCCAAGGGATCTTTGCGAGGGGTCAGTAACAAAGCCAAGCGATCGACGAAATTTGAGTTAAAATTTCCCAAATTTCAGGTAAATTTCTCCAAATTTCAAATTTCAGCTTAAATTTCAAATTTCAGTCCAAAGAAATTTAGCGCAAGATGTACAGTAATCTTGAGGTTTTAGGTATTTGTTTCTAATGTTTGATAACTAAAAGACCTTTTATTTTGATATAAGAGTTATTACAGGCAATGCTAACCCGATTGAAAGTGTATCGAGCGGATGCAAATACATTTATTTAAATTTACGGAAAACTGAAAGCATCGGATACTCAGAAAAATGCCGATTTCGTTATAAAGTCCAAGAAAACTTATTAGGAAGGTGCTGCTTGTTCTGTTTGTTAGACAGTTATAACTTAGTGGCCTTAAAGTTGATTCAGAGTTAAAATTAGGCTACGTTTCATGCTCGGTTTTAGTCTCGCGTGGCCAGACCGCTTTTTTCCGTTTTTCTTTGTGACGGCGAAAAAAAGGGTCTGGTGTAACTCCTATAGTAATTTTGTTCTATGGATCGCCAGATTTTGGCGATTGCTAATTGATTACGTAACTAAATTGAACGGCTTCGTATGACATTATCCATGTAATGGTATGGTTAACGTCACGCGAAGCCGTTCAATTTAGTTACGTAATCAATTAGCAATCGCCAAAATCTGGCGATCCATAGAACAAAATTACTATAGGAGTTACACCAGACCCTTTTTTCCGCCGTCACAAAGAAAAACAGAAAAAAGCGGTCTGGCCACGCGAGACTAGCTCGGTTTGTGATCAAATTTCGTATTTCAAATTTCACATTTCAAAGTAAATTTCACATTTCAAAGTAAATTTCAAATTTCATAACTGAATTTCAAATTTCAGAACTAAATTTCTGGAGGCATCTACGAAATTTCATTCGTTACTGACCCCTCGGATCTTTGTCTTTACCATGAATCAGCGCAGTAAATTTAACATAGGCTCTTGCATAATGCGCTTACTTTTAAGCGCATTGAGCCGGAAATAATTGAATTTACGGCGCGCGAATCTCTGCATTTAACGAGACTCCATCAGACTACGTGTGTGTAGGCATTCCGTGATCCAATTAAATAGGTATGATGATTCGAAATTCCACATTTTCTATTTGTTAGCTACTAGAATCAAGACTCAGTTG
>CBDCAS010000012.1:0-6234 GCA_965214015.1 Coxiellaceae bacterium | reverse complement strand
GTTTATAAATAAATCATTCTTCGTTTTATTCCCAGAATGCGTTGACAATTAAATAGGGCCTCTGAGAAGAAAAAACACCCTTAGGGTTTAATTACCCCCTAAGAAGTTCAGTTAATGGGTGTCAGGAGCGTTCTACACGTCTTAAACGCCCTCTTTCTTTGTTTGTTGTTAATGAATTGATTAGAAGAGTCAACGAATTTAATTTTATTGTCTTATTTAAAAAAATAGTAAGGGCTGTGGGTATGTGGTCAACACTGGCGCGTAGCGTCAGTTTGTCCACATATCCATCAGCTTGTGAACTGCGACTGTGGATCAACTGCGTAAGCAGTTATCCACAGACAGCAGTGATCAACTATAGGTAACTATAGGTAACTATAGGTAACTATAGGTAACTATAGGTAACTATATAACGTGAGTTCGACCTAACTCATGCTAAGATTGAAAAATTGTTATTCAAATATAAAGAAGGCTTCTTAGGTTGTAAAGAATAAGCGACTAATCCAGCCAGGATGTTAACCCTACAATTGACAGGACTACGATGACGAGAGTGTTCTATCTGACTAATATTTTTTAATTGATCAATGACGGTTTCAACAATCACACGTTTTCGTAATAATAATTTGTCGATCATTGGCATCAGTTTATTTTTCATATTTTTTTCGTAGGCGTGTAATGAATTTTAAACCACGCAGGTATAATTGATTAAATAATTCAGAAGAAATATATCCTTTATCACCTATCAATTTACCCTCTAATCCTTGTGTTAACTCATCAACAGGTTTACGGTCATCCGTATTAGCTTTCGTTATTTTGAAAGCCAGTATTTCCCCTTTATCATTAATGACTAAATGCAGTTTAAAGCCGAAAAACCAACCCATAGTTGATTTCTATTTTTTAGCAAGCCCTTTAAAAACACGATTTGATGATGAACGTTTAGGATGGCACACAGATAATGTGGTAGAGTCAATAAAGTAAATTCCTGTTAATGTTTTGCTTTGGAAATGCATTAATAAACACAAGAGTACCAATATGGATGGCATCAGTTCAACGAAGCGATTATAACTGACCAAATCAGGGAAGGCTTTATACAAATGCTGTTTTACATAATTAATATAATAGGTTTTAAAATCACGATAATGACTTTGATGAAAGTGGATGACAATCGTCATGATTTCTGAGGGAGTCAGTCGGCATGACCTAGTTCTTTTTTTACTCAAATTAGGCAAAGAAGCTTTCTCTAATTCAGGCAATACTAATTGACAAAAATCATCGACAACACAATATAAATCGACTAACTTATCCATACGGCTCTTCCTTTTAAGGTTTGATTTACTGAAAATTAGCTGCTTTTGCACGAAACTTAACCATGAAAGAGCCTTTTATTCAATCACTTACTTTACACCTTTTCATCGAACTCAGGTTATTTAGGTAACTATATAGGTAACTATAGGTATTATAGTGTGCGGTACCATTTATGCGTGGATAAGTTTTTTGATTAACAGGGTTATTCAAACTTATATGAATACGTATTTGTTCTTTTAATTTTTTACGATTAAACTTTAAAAAGTATTTAAGATTTTGTGTTTTTGCTAACGAGAATACTTGATATGTGGGTTTTGCTTGGTTTTAAAACTAAGCCAATTTGCCCATTTTCAACATTAGCTTTCGGATAGATGCAATTTACTTTGGTCAATTCCTGTAAAAAATGACGTTTAAAGTTGCGAGTACCCTGTGTATTTTGTGCATAATTTGAACCAAATTGGGTTTGTAGAGCTAGCCAAGGAATTTCGATATTTTTCTTTAGATAACTCATACGGTAAGTTAACCAACAATAAATGTCTAAAGCCATTGGTGAGCGTTTTAGTGCTTTTAGAGCATCCATGTCTAAAGGGATAGGACTGGTTATTATTTCATCAAAAAAACGCTTATTGAGGATTATTGTTGATTCCCATAAGGTTGATTGTTCGGGTTGTTTTGGTTCCCACCAAAGAGTGTATTCTTCAGTTACCTGCATGTTGATACCGGATGCTCTACTTTGATCGTTATAGATGCAAGAAATAGAAGCTGTAAATAAGCGTTTCATTTGCTCCTTGAGTCGTGTAATGCTACCCCATCTTCCGCCTGTAGGTACTAAGTCAAGTTGCTTCATAAATTTACTTAAGGAATTGCCTAATATTAGTTCTTGTTGCTTAGTTCTGACAGCTTCAGTAGTGATCCAAGCCATGAGTAAACGAGGAATAGAGCCATAAGGAAGCCCTACATTAGATGGAGCTAACATAGTGAGAGTAAAGGCTCCGTTTGTTCTTACAAACTCGTTGCCATCAACTTTTCTGTGTGGCATGGTGGCTTGGACTAAGGCTCTCCCCATATACCCTAAAGCCCCTGCCTCTTTTGCTTCTCTAGTTTCTATAGCTAAAGCGTGTTCGATAAGTGTATTTAGCTTTTTTTGCTGCATTAGAGATGTCCTAGTTTGCAAAAGCAAGTTCAGTTTAACTGAAAAAATTAAAATCGTAAATAAGTTTTTGCTCAAAAACTTATTTATGTTATTCTTGTTGATATCCATGATTTGTTAAGGAACATAACGTGATTATTGGAATGCTGAATCAGAAAGGAGGAGTAGGTAAGACAACTCTCTCTGTTTCTATAGCCCATGAATTAGCCAGAAAAAATAAGCCAGAAGACGTTTTGCTAGTTGATGCTGACCCGCAACAGAGTGCGTTGAGTTGGTCTGAAGTAAGAGAGAATAAATTACCCTTTGCTGTTATTGGAATGGCTAAGAAATCACTACATCGGGATTTGCCTGCCATTGGCAAGAACTATAAACATATCATTATTGATGGACCACCCCGTGTTACTGAATTAGCGCGATCGTGTATTATGGCTGCTGATATAATTATTATTCCTTGCACACCAAGCCCATACGATATTTGGGCATCTGAAGAAACAGTTCAACTTGTCAAAGAAGCTTCTGTATATAAAGAAAACATTAAATACTTTTTTACGATAAACCGTAAAATAGCAAATACAGCAATTGGGCGAGATGTTGTAGATGTTTTAAATAACATGGAGATGAAAGTATTAACTTCTCATATTTGTCAGCGTGTAATCTTTGCTGAAGCAGCTGCATCAGGAAAAACAGTTTTTGACCTTGAGCCTGAAAGTAAGGCATCTGAAGAGATAGAAGAATTGGTTAATGAAATTATTGAAGTGGAGAGATTGAAAAATGACCAAAAAAGTTACTATCAAAAATCCAAAGTCTAAAGCTGAATCTGCTGAAGATTGGGTTTCAAGTAGAGAAGGAATGAAACGTCTCACTATTGATGTACCTTTATCGCTTCATTCTAAGCTTAAAATAGCATCGGTTAAAAAGGGACAAACTATGGGTAATTTAGTTAGAGATTGTCTGAATGAGTATTTGGCTAATGAATGAATCTTTAAAAAAGTATTTAAGTTTTTACGATAAAATTTTATTGTCTAAATAATTTACTAAATGCCATGTCTGAATTATATTGAGAAGTTTTTGTTGTCACTGAATAATCAATTGATAAATTTGTTAGAATGACACTTAGTTTTAAGGCTAGAAAAAAATCAATGAAATCTGATTTAAGCTACTTACCGGAACACAAACAAGCAGAGTTATCAACGCTTGTAACGATCATATGTCAGTTAGATAAAGTGGAGATGATTATTTTGTTTGGCAGCTATGCGCGTAATGATTGGGTGGAAGATAAATACGATGAGGAACATTATCGCTATCAGAGCGATATGGATATTTTGGTGATTATAGAGACAAGAAGTGCAGGGGTGCAGGGTCAATTAGAGCGTGATATTGAAATAAGAATTGATGAAGAGTTGAGCATTCAAACACCGGTATCCATTTTGGTGCATGATATTGAGTTTGTGAATCGCCGTTTGAGACGTGCACAGTACTTTTTTTCGGATATAAAGAAAGAAGGCATTATGCTCTATGATTCTGGCCGTTTTCAATTAAGTGAAGCCAATGAGTTATCCCCTAATGAGCGAAAAAAATTAGCGAAAGGGGATTTTGAATATTATTTTGAGGAAGCACAGAAATTTAAAGATAGTGTTGATTTTAATTTCAATAAACAAAACTACAATGTAGCTGCCTTTTTATTGCATCAAGTCGCTGAACGACTCTACACAGGTATCTTATTAGTCTTTACCCGCTATAAACCGAATACTCATGATTTAGCGATATTGCGCAAATTAGCAAATTCGATTGATAATGCACTGTTGCACGTTTTTCCATTGGACACGCCGGAGAACCGACGCCTGTTCAAATTACTCAGAAAAGCCTATGTTGAAGCACGTTATAAACCCAGTTATAAAATTACAAAAAGCGAATTAGATATATTGACTCGACATGTCGATAAGCTGCGTCATATAGGTGGAATACTATGTCAAAAAAAGATAGATAGCTTTATGCTCTCATTAGATAAGGAGAGCTAACAGTGTTTATTTTTCTTGATGAGTCAGGTGATTTGGGATTTAATTTTAACAATAGAGGGACTCCATGTTATTTCATAATCACTTTGTTGACATGCAATAATGTTAATACGGTAAAGCATATAAAAAAAGCAGTTAATAGAACTTTAAGAAATAAATTACAAACTAAAAAACATAGGCCAATAGAATTGAAAGGAACTGAGACAACTATAGAAGTGAAAAATTATTTTTACAAAAATTTATCTAAATCAAATGAATGGAATTTGTACGGAATAGTTTTAGATAAACATAAACTAGTTAACAGTTTGTCACACTTACCAAGTGAAAACCGAATATATAATTATCTATCAAAAGAAATACTAAATAAAATTGATTTAAACGGAATAAATACAAGAATATTATTAACCGTTGATAAAAGGAAAGGTAAAAAAGGTATTAATGAATTTAATAAATATCTATCAAATCATTTAGAAGCCATGTTGCCGTTGAATGTTACTTATGACATTTCTCACGAACAATCTCATGAAAATCTTGTTTTACAAGCAGTTGACTTATTTTGCTGGGGTATTAGAAGAATGTATGAATACCATGATAATACTTGGTTTAATATCTACAAAGACCGGACAACTCTAATAGAGTTTGATGCTTTTTCAGGCATAAAAAAAGACGGCCCCTAAAAACGCCTCTTTCCTGCCTTCAAATCCAACCGATGGAAGGAATTCAGCAGGCACGCTCTAGGATTTACCCGTCTTCTAGAAAGATAAAATAATTTAGTTCTTTTGTAAATAATTTTTTATTATTTCTGAAATAATAAAATGAATAATTATATATCTATTTGTTTTTAAATGATTTATTATTTCACACTAAAGTAGATTGCCGTTTATGACTAAAAACAGTAAAGAGACAGGGTTTGCATAAATCATGAAATTAGTATATACTATTAAGTATGCACTTAATTGTTGGGAATTAAAATGAAAGCCGCGAAACTCTTTAAAAATGGACAAAGCCAGGCAGTTCGATTGCCCAAAGAATTTCGCTTTAAAGGCGAAAAGGTTTTTATAAAAAGAATGGGTAACAGTGTGGTTTTGATTCCTGTTAACGATCCTTGGCAGGTGTTATTTAGCAGTCTAAGCAAATTTTCAGCAGACTTTATGGAGACAAGAAACCAACCTAAACAACAAAATAGGGAAGATATTTTCTAATGAAATATATGCTAGATACGAATATCTGCATCTACATTATAAAAAAACAGCCCGACGATGTTTTGTGCAGATTTAAATCGGTTCGTGCAGGTGATATCTGTATTTCTTCAGTAACGTTATCTGAATTGGCCTATGGTGTTCAAAAAAGTCAGCACCAGAAAAAGAATATGGATGCACTACAGGAGTTCATTTTACCACTTGAAATTGCACCTTTTGATGATACTGCTGCATTTTTCTACGGTGAAATTCGAGAGAATCTCGAGAAAAAAGGGACTCCTATTGGATCAATGGACTTACTGATTGCTGCCCACGCACAAAGCGTAGACTTAACTCTTGTTACCAATAACAGTAAAGAATTTCAGCGGGTTAATAAGTTAAAAATAGAAAATTGGATACAAAAAGATTAACATTGCCGTTTATGCCCTTTTTCGGCAATGTTGTGGTAAGCTTGTCCTGTAAAAACAGGGATTAAAGCTATGCCAAAAACCAAGTGCCAAACACCGAAAACGGCAAAGTGATCTAGGCTTGCGAATATTAAAAAATACACGCTGTATACAAAGCCTCT
>CBDCAS010000011.1:0-1918 GCA_965214015.1 Coxiellaceae bacterium | reverse complement strand
TAATTATTTTATCCCGCGCCGCCAAGCCAAAAAAGAAAGAAAACAGCGAGCTCTTTTCACGGCGAGTTCAGAGCCGTGGTTTATCAAATCGATAATCACCATATGTGGATTAAATTTCAAGTTAACTGACGGTCAGTTATAAAATAGCTTCAGCACTTGATTCAATGGCAGTGACATACATCGGTGTGGGATAACCGAAATTATACTTATGGTTTTTGAGAAGGAACTGATGAAAATTGAAATACAATAATTTGTCAACACACGTAACGAAATACCGGCTTTTTAATGATGTATCATGCAGTGCAAATTAAAAATTAGTCCCCAGCCCTATTGAGGTGCGCTAATGTCAAGAACATGTGCTAATCAGGTGATTATGCTGATTACCTCTTGCTATTTTACCTGCTATTTGCATACTATAACAGAGTGTTAATCCCTAGGGTGCTAAAAATTAGCACGTATTGGGTGCTGTTTTTTACAAAGTACCCTTCTGGTGCTTGAAAATTAGCTACGTTATGATGCTATTTTTAGCGCTCCCTGTGTGTGTCGCCGATAGTGGTGCACTCTCTCTCCACGAGGGGGCCGGAGGGCAACATAAAAAGACAGAGCAGCCACTGCGCTCCCTGCTAATTTCGTCCATTCCCGCAGAGAGTATACCCTCTGCGGGATGGACGAATTTAGCGCCGTACTATTGCTACGAATTTAGCTTACGAATTAATACTAACGAATTTAGCTTATAAGTACCATGAGAACATAGGTTTATAATAATAGGACCAGCATACTTCAGCTAATAGCCTAATACCGCGTGTTGCTGTTCGTTTCCTGTAAACCGGAAAGCTTGATTCGTCATGTAAATTTATTTTGCAATGGAGACACAGGCATGTCACATCCGCAGACACTTAACGCTGTTCAGAAAATTGCTGAAATATAGTTAACCTACCTAAGATCAAAATTTCATTTTTTTCTGCGAAATTATGGACAATATTTTAAGACTATACACAATATGCATCGCATACAATTTATATAAATGTAAAAATGGTTAGTTCTTACTTTATATTAATTCTGATATAGGTAAGTTAGGTTTGGTTAGGTCTCACCAAGATAAAGTTTCAACGACCAAACAATAATTGCCCAACATGTGCTATGGACAAGGATAACAACACACCCGAGCTTGCATGTTGCGTACCTTCTCAACTGTTCATCGTGGCCGCTATGTCCATAAGAGCTTTCTGGAAAAGACCCGTTCAAGAAAGGGTTTCCTGCCACAGAGACGGTACCTTCATAAGCTCCTGCACTGTTCACTATATTCTCACTGCTCATTGTCTACGTTCACGTGACTATATCACCGTTCACTGTCAACCGTTCACCGTCTGACGTTCCCACCACGTCACGAGTTCACGGCATGCACCACTAACCGCTCCGGCGTTCTGGCAGCAACTGGTGCGCGGGCGGCGAGGATTTGAAAGTTGCGCATGCGCAATGGCCACTTGCATCATTAGGTACTTATTTGTAGTACTTAGATGCTCACTTTTAGCACCTATTTTAGAAAATGCTGCTTATTTTAAGCACCAAAATGGTCTGGCACCTGCGATAGCATAGTGATAGCATCTAGTTAGCACACAAGAAGCTAAGCATTTGTATAGTGTGCTTATTTTAAGCATCAATTTACACAGTTGATGCTAAAAGGTAGCACCTGTATGATCCATGGGTGCTTAATATTACCATATTTGCATCATTAGGTGCTTGCTTTAAGCACATAATGCTAATATCCAGCACCTATTTTCGAAAACGCTGCTTATTTTAAGCACCAAAATGATATAGCACCTGAATAGCATCTTTATAGCATCTAGTCATAACACAAGGAGCTAAACTTTTTTTACAGTGCAGAACAATTCAGGAATATATTGTACGTCACAGGAAC
>CBDCAS010000010.1:0-18187 GCA_965214015.1 Coxiellaceae bacterium | reverse complement strand
TAGGTTATGCCATAAATTCAACATATACTGAATTTTTATCTGGCGTTAATGATCAAAATAGACTTAAAGTAATAAAATCTTGATATAAGCAAAAGGCGGGATAAACCCGCCTTCTACAAGGTGTCTGCTTATGCGTGATGGACCTAGCAAAACCCTCTCTAATGCTTAAACATCAAACCCTAGCAAATATTTTGCCTGAGCATATAAATGCATCAGTTTATCTTGGGTGGTTTGAATGTCCTGATGCAGCCGCTCCAATTTACTTTTTTTAGTCACCAATTGTGCTAATGCTGATTGTGCATTGCTTAACTGGCAAGTCAAAAAAGACAGTGATTGGCTATCTGGCACAGGCCTCTGAAACCTATCCA
This sequence comes from Coxiellaceae bacterium, assembly GCA_965214015.1. Taxonomy (GTDB): domain Bacteria; phylum Pseudomonadota; class Gammaproteobacteria; order Coxiellales; family Coxiellaceae; genus CBDCAS01. The sequence goes on along the minus strand of CBDCAS010000010.1, from coordinate 17,819 downwards.
TGGCACATGCTAACAAAGACGATAAGTCGCCTTGTGCTGTGCAAGTGATTTCATGCCGCCCATATATCTCAATAAATTCGATGGTTCCTAAAATATGATGAGGATGATCGAAAAAATATTGATTCATAAATGCCTGTTTGTCACCGTCTTTGATCGGTTTTGCCTCAATCCAATCAACTGATCCTGTATTTTTTCTTAAAAATACAATATCAATCGTCACAGTAGCATCATCAAACAAAGAATCAGGCAGACGATAAGCTGCAATTAATGAGCCACCTTCTGCTTTTATCAATGCTCTGACGTGTTTTCTGGAGTTATCCATAAAATATCGTGGCAAAATCATAGCTAATACCCCATTTGGTTTTAGCAAACGCATCGCCTTAGCGACAAAGTAATGATGAATACTATAACAAGTAATATCCTTATGTATTGTATCTGCCACATAATATTGACCAAAGGGTGGATTACCCACAATCAGATCAAAAGAAGCATTCTTACCAAAGGTTTCAAAGCCCTTGCATTGAACCGCGATATGCGGATAGAGTGCTTTTAAAAAGCAACTATTGATCTGATCCATTTCAATCGCTGTTATATAGGCTTTGCGAAACGATTCTGGCATGCGCTCAATAAAAACACCCAATCCAGCGCTGGGTTCTAAAATACGACACGGTTGATGTATCAATGAACTGAGGCATTGATAGATAAAATCAACCAAACAATGTGGCGTAAAATAAGCAGTTTTTAGAGTTTTTTTAATGCTTTGAAAAGCTTCGTCACTTATGATTTGCTTTAATCGCCAAAATATCCCAGGTGTATATATCGCTTTCCTAAGACCACCCCATCCTGAATAACTTTTTAAAGTATCTAAACGGGGTTGCTTTGAGTATAAAGACCGCAATGCCTTAATATTGTTCTCCACACGTTGAGTATTAAAAACATTAGAATCTTGATCAGAAGATTGTCTCATGTGTCCTCTCCAAATTAAATAATGGGAATAGACACCCCTGATGGAAAGTCTATTCCCATCAGGGTGAAACGAAATATCTTGTCAGTCCTGTAACACAACGATTACAGGTGGCTGACTTGATCAATCCATTCTTGCAGCTTAGGATCAATTAACTGATAAAGGTTTTTAACATTGATCACCGCAGCAGAACGCTTTTCATCGGCTTCAGTTTGCCATTTGTCGTATTTCAGTTCTCCAGAAATAGACAAATAGCTCCCCTTCTCGACCCTATCTTTAATAGCATCGACCAGGTGTCCAAAGCACTGCAATGTGTGCCAAGCTGTTTTTTCCACTTTTTCGCCCTTTTTATTTGTAAAGCGTTTAGTGGTTACTAACGTAAGTTTCGCAAACGGTTTTTTACCCTCATTTTCATAAAGAGTTACTTGACCTACAAAGCCAACAAGATTTACTGTGTTTTCATACATAATGATTCTCCTTCAAGAATATTAAGCAAGGAAATAATGAAGCCCTGTCGGGGCTTATTATTCCCGACTTGGGTTAAACTACTTTTTTATTGATTATTGAAGTGAAGAAGTTGACTACCATAATAATCACGGATTTGATCCATGCTAATTTGGCGATCACTCTTTTTTTTGCTTGGCAAGGTGCTGGGTTTATAAAACCAGCGTTCTTTGGCTTTTGACCATTGAAACCCTGCTTCGCGAAGATCTTGGGCATACGGTTTGGTTTGACCAGATAGCCACAACCAATTACCGACGACTTCAACCGTTAATCCAAGATGTTGGATGTTGTCGATAGCGCGCTCAAGCTCTCTTTCTACTTGGCTCCAATCAATATCAGCGTTATTGTTCATCATAATCTCCTTCCTGTTTTAAAAGAGGAGAACCACTATGTCCCCGTGAGGAAACAGTCATGATTCCCCAAGGGTCGTTAAACAAAGTGTTTATCAAAAAATTAATATTCACTGGGTAGCAACAAGACATACCTTTTAAATCCACCATCGTAAATCAGAAATAACCGTAAAAACGGATTAAGTTCTGAAGTCACCAGTGATTGGTGATCGATGGATAAATCGCTGTAAGGATACTTATTACTAAATAACAAGCGGTCATTGCCATCGGTTAATGTTAATATGGCTTTATCATTATCATGGCTAAAATCAGCCGTGATAAATGATTCTTTTCTCCAGAAATCTCTAGAAAAAATAGCAATATCATCAATTAACCAATAACACTCAAGTTGTTCACGTAACCATTTCACACCATCAGTAAAAACAATTCCAAGGAAGTGTTTATACCAGTTACCAGTGCCGGTGAACTGTCTTGCCTCTAACGCTATTTTTGAGGTGTAGGTACTCATAAAACACACCTCCCATCAAACGTTAGGCCAAATTCTCTGGATAGATCGAACGTCAACGCTGCTTTAAAACAGCCTTTTAACAAGTCAACATTGGTAAAATCTCTGCCAAGACCTTTCCAGTTTTTCTTAAGGTACATTTTCCACTTAGTGATGCCCATAATGAAAGCATAACTTTGAAGAAAAATGTAATTATTCGTTAACGTTGCAACACACTCATCTACGCATTTCAAGATAACTTTGCTATCAAGTTGTTTGTTGGCATTTAACAGGTGAATCCTGTTATACAAGCGCTTGATTAGAGTTCGGTATGTACCATGATAAGTCAGCACAGAGCCTAAAACACTGACTAAGCCTAAGATCGAATGCAATGCTTTCGATGCAGCTTTTTTCATATTTTTGGGTGCGTGACTTTCTTTTTGGACTTGATCAGGAAATGCTTTTCCTAATAAGTCCGCTTTTAAATCGGGCAAAATTGCTTTTGCCCATTCAAAATCAGGTATATGAATGCTTTCATGAATAAAAGGTACAATCCAGATAAAGTTATGCAAAGCATAACAACCAAATCCTCGTGACCGTAGGATGCTTTTGATATGGTTAATAATATCTAAAGCTTCTTTGCTACCAGAACAAGTTATGAACTCTCCATTTTCATGAAGGGTCAATTGCCTGATCTGATAAGCGGTCATTTTTGTGACACAAGATAATGATTCTGCTAATGTTTTAACAGAATGCTCATTGGTGTTCACTTTAGCATTGGCTCTTAATTGCAATCTTTCTTGCATGCTGCCTGAGTTTTTCAGTTTATTTTGTAGTGACATAGTGATTTCTCCTTTCATTTTAAAAAAAATAGGAGAAAGCCATGCCTTCCTAGAGGGAAGCAATACACCTTCCCCATCGGGATTATAGCGCCATCCTATAGAGTTTAGCGTTCAAGATGAGTATAATGTCGCTCTTTAGGATCAAAAAATGCCAGCAGCTTATCCACTAGAACTACGGCAACGAGCCGTTTCCCATTATCGAAAAGGTGGGAGTACGCAACTTGAAACAGCTGAACTATTCAAAATTGGCATAGCGACGTTACGTATTTATTTGCGTCGTGATGAACAAAATGATTTAGCCCCCAAACCTTATCAACGTGGTAGAAAGCCTGTCATATCAGGAAATCACCTGCAAAAAATTGAGAGTTGGGTAACGGATAAACCTGATATTCGAGTTAAGCATCTGTGTAAAAAATATAAGCACTATTACAAAAAAACGGTGAGTCAATCGATGATGTCTCGCGCTTTAAAAACATTAGCGATAACGCGAAAAAAGAAAAGTCTTTTTGCACAGGAGCAGTTACGTCCGGACGTCGAAAAAAAAGACAGGCGCACATAAAAAAATATAAGGACGTTGACCCAGAACGCCTGATTTTTATTGATGAAATGGGGGCTTACCTGAATATGGTGCTCAATTATGCACGTGCGCCAATCGGACAACGCGTGCATATGCCGAAGCCATTTAATCGTGGTATGAAACTTTCGGTCATTGGTGCAATATCAACAGCACGCGTTGAAGCTTCATTGTATGGACCATGGGCAACTGATGGCGATATCTTTTATCATTTCATTGCTCACGATTTATGCCCAATATTACAGCCGCATCATATTGTTTTACTTGATAATGTCGGCTTTCATAAGACTCAGCGTGTACAGGATGCAATACATGCTACAGGTGCGAGTATCGATTTCTTGCCCCCGTACTCACCTGATTTTAATCCCATTGAAATGGCTTGGTCTTTTGTTAAGAATATTTTACAAGAAATAGAAGCTAGAACTTTGGCGTCGTTTCAAAAGGCACTTAAGTATGCATTAGAAAAAATTACTGAAAACAAATTGCTTGGATGGTTTCAACATGCTGGTTACCGATCGACTCAATAGGATGGCGCTATAAACGTGAATATCAGGCAAAACGCCCCTCACGCATAAGCTAAATTATTAAAGAACAAGGGCCATAAAGGCAAAATTCAAATCAATGAATATCAAAACAGCCACTTAAACTTTCTTAGTGCTGTTTTATCACTTTATATTATCCAATATTATTGAGTGTCTACGTCGTGCTTTTCCACAAAATGGATCTGCGCTCAATACTATTGTAACTGTGACAATATAAAGGGGATCAATGATCTTAGATCACTGAGATAAGTAGGCATCGAATCGAGATCGCTGCAGTGAACATTAAGTGCTGTCTGCGACACAAAGGTCATGGCAACAGAGTTCAATTGTGCAGAGCTAGGGTTATAGCTAATGCACAATGGCACTTAATGGAGTGGACGTTATTCATCGTTCGATTGCGTTTAGCGTGATTGCATGGCAAACCGGAACTTTTAGGACAATGGTAATTGCCGCTTGAATAAGGTCTTTGGTGGGTCCTACTAATCTAGGATTAGGCTCACGACACGGTGGACGGCATGTGACAGTTTGTAGTAGACGCTAAAGAGGTTCGCGTTTCATGGCCTTTCAACCACTCATCAGTACTACTTTCAGATCTTCATTATATCAAAATAGTTCGAAAAAACTAGGGTTTTTCAAATTTTTCAGCGGTTTTATCCTCTTGGTTTTCTTCGTTAAAAATCTGATCATAGAGTTCCTTGGTGACTGTGGCTTTAGTGCTGATCATAAATTCGTCCACTAAGATTTGAGGAATAATATGAGCGTGTCCTGCTTTCTCGCGTTTGTAATAATGAATGGTACCACGCACATGAATTTGCGATCCTTTCATCAGCAATTTCTCGGCACGTTCTGCGTTTCGTCCAAAGAAGATGCACCAGTGCAATTCTTTAAAGACTTGTTGTTCACCATTGTTGTGATAAGCCCAGTGCTCAGTATAAACCGGTAGGCGACAGAGTTTGCGTCCGTCACCATAAGCCTTTAGTTTTGGGAATGTACCACAATATCCAATTAATCGAACCTCATTGCAAAGAGCCATGATTTATTGCGCCACTTTGTCTTTTTGAGGTGTGGCTAAATTAGGTTTCCCTTTTTGATCCCAATACATCGCCTTGCAGTTAGGATAGTGTGTGCAACCCCACCAGTAGCCTTTCTTCTTTGCCTTTCGCTTAATTAATTTGCCCAATCGACAGCTTGGGCAATCAATCTCTGAGGGTGCTACGGTTTCTTTCATGCACGACTTACCCCCTTTGTCTTGCATCAAGCCATTGCAATCTGGGTACCGAGAACATCCCCAGAAGAAACCACTTTTTCCTTTGCGCCGAATAAGTGGCGATTTACATTTAGGGCAAGGATGTTGTGACCCCAGATCAATCCCTTTACCTCTGATTTGTCGGATCTTACTTAAATCTTCTAGCATAAAATCAAGAACCTCTTCTTGATCCATTAAAAAATCCTGTAAATTGCCACACCCTTCAGCAATATTATCGAGTTCCTGCTCCCAAGCGGCCGTTGTCGCGGGGTTTTTCATCTGCTTTGGCAGAAGATCCACTAGCTCGCGCCCACGATCGGTTGAAACCAATAGCTTCTTATCTCGCTTGATATACCCACGATTTAGCAATTTTTCAATCGTATCAGCACGCGTTGCTTCTGTGCCAATGCCTGCGGTCTCTTTTAAGGTTTTCTTATGTGCCTCATCATCCACGTATTTTGCAATATTTTTCATGGCCGCAATCAATGTGCCTTCTGTAAATCTTGCCGGTGATTTTGTTTGCTTGGATAAGCAATGCGTCTTTTTTGATGTGACGGATTCATTTTTAGTTAATTCAGGAATATTTGATTCGTTTTGTTTATCATCACTATCAATCTCTTCCAGTTTTTTGTTAATGGCTTGTTTCCAACCAAAGACTCTGGGTGTATTACACGTTGAGGCGAATTTCTCATTTTCGCAATTAATCTCTACCTTTCTTTGGTTGTATTCGTAAAACCCAAGAAATTGGGCGATGTATTGGCGACGAATAAGATCATAAATAGCCAGCTCATCTTTACTCATCCCATTCATATCTACGGATGTATTCAGCGTTGGTATAATACCATGGTGAGCAGTGACTTTTTTGTCGTTCCATACCGGTGATTTAAACCCTGTATCACACTGTGAAACGAGTTCATTTAGTGTGGTATCAATATTTGTCAGTGCGTTTAGTATGCCTTCTGCTTCATTCAATTGATTAACAGGTAAATATCCGCTATCGGTTCTTGGGTAAGTGGTGGCCTTAAATTTTTCATAGAGTGATTGCGCAATTTCAAGCGTTTTTTTAGCCGATAGCCCAAAGCTGCTCGATGCCACTTTTTGCAGACTAGATAGCGAAAAGCAAACAGGCGGTGCCGTTTTTTTCGCTTTATCTTCAAACACGGCCACACTACCTGCTTTACCATTAACTTTGTTTGCCACAGACTCTACTATTTCTCGTTTTAAGCAATGACCATCTATGTCAGTTAAATCTTCCGGCACTTGCCAGCGCGCTAAAAACTCGCCCTGCTTGGCTTCAAACAAAACGTCTAATTCAAAATAATCTGTTGGTTTAAAATGTTCGATGAATCTGTCACGCTCAACAATTAAATTGAGTGTTGGCGTTTGAACACGGCCAACCGATAAAACGCCTTGTCCAGGCGCACCAAATAAGCAACTGGTTGCCATAGTCATCGACATGCCAATCGTCCAGTCTGCGCGTTGTCGCCCAAGCCCTGCAAGGTAGAGAGGATAGGTAGATTCTCCAGGCCGAATATCCGCTAATGCTTTTTTTATTGAAGCTTCATCTAACGCTGAAAGCCATAAACGTTCTACCTGACCTTGATAATCAAAGTAATCAAGAATTTCTCGACCAATGACATCTCCCTCTCGATCGGCGTCTGTTGCAATGACGATGTGATCGGTTTGTTTCAATAATTTTTTAATAATATTTAATTGGGATTTTGTTTTTTTGTTTGGCACCAAATGCCATTCCTTAGGGATAACGGGTAATACGTCCATGCGCCATGGCTTTAGATTTTCACAATAATGTTCCGGCGGTGCTAATTCTAATAAATGACCAAGACACCAAGTCACCTTGATACCATTCCCCTCAATATAACCGTCTTGTTTAGAATGAACACCCAAGACACTGGCAATGTCTCGTGCTTGGGAGGGTTTTTCGCAAATATATAATGTCGTCATAATAAAAATTCCTCTTATGGATTAACTATTGTTGCTTGCGCAATAAGATCATCAAACACCGCTTTCCTGAATATTGGCAAAACATCAGATTGTAATGCGTGAGCTAAAGTGTTTCGTGACTCTTTAGTTAATCTGTATTTTTCTCTCATGATATTTGAAATTTTATATTCAGCAATTTCATTCATAATTTTCAACAGCTTTTGGGAGTACACGTGATTTTTCTTAGACAATGTGCGGCGTTTTTTAAATAAGCCCAATGTAGTACAGGTCTCTACTAAGCACATTAAGGTATCAAATTTCGATAATAGCCGATAAAAACAAGCAGATAGTGGCGTGGCAACTTTGATCCGATAATTTGTGCTGGAGTTTGGCTCAAATAAAATGTGATCTTTATATTTGCGTTTCACTAACTTAGTTAAGCGTGCAATTTCTTTATCGAAATAGCCCTCGATCTGACACATATTCTGATGCCAATAATATAATGTGATGATATCCTCCACTCGACCAAGCCGTGCATGGTGAAAAAGACGCGTCATTTTATTCATCACTGTTATTACGCGTGAAACATTTGGCTTAATAGTCAGCGACATTAACCATGCTGTCTCCAAAGAACAGGGTTTTAACACAAAGACAGTGCTCATAGTACCTTCTCAATAATGCCCTTCAATTTAGAGGAGCCTTTAATCTCAAAATCTACAACAGTAGACAGCAATTTTTTATTAAGATTCCCTTTTTCTTTAAGTTGATATGATTTTCCATCAGAGTGATTCAATGACATGAGTGCTTTTTTAATTTCACTGGCTAAAATTTGAGTTTTTTTAGAAAAATCAGCAAGCGCACACTCTGTGATAAAAAGCATAGATTCTCCATATTGTGTACAATCCTGATAAAAATATGGGCTCTTGTTAATCGGTTTACGTTGAACCTGCCGTTGTAACCATTTAAAAAACTTTTTGCATTGTTCTATCTCTATATCATCAGCACTTACTGGATTTTGTAGCTCAATCTCAACCACAGCCTCTTGAGCAACGACTGGTTTTTTATCGATTTGTTTGCTTACACTGTCTTCTTGTGATTTAGAAACTATTCCCTTACTTTCTATATCTGCTGACTCATTTACTTTAGTAGAAGCTATTTTTTTAGTTTTTATCGCGCTCTTATTTTCAAGTAACTGAGGTGCTAATACTGATCTTAGTAATTGTTCAATATCTGAGTTAAAATTAAGCGAAACCCATTGGCCTTTAACTAAGGCACCCAGATCATATAAGCGATAATGTTCTCTAAAAAGAAAACCAGGTGCTTTTTCTAGTGTAATTTGTGTAAATACATCTCGATAGGCTGATACAGGCTTTTTAAATAGTGACTTAACTGCATAAGGCTCTAATGTCTTAATCACTGTCGTAAAAAAGAGGAGTGCAACAAATGCATTATCTTTATTTCTTTCTTCTAATATTTTATATAAGCTCTCTTCGGGCACACGATTAAAGATAAATACCAGGTTATCTGTCAGTACTGTGACTAAATCAGATAATTTTTCTTCTGAATGTTTCTTTTTTAGGGGTTGATAACACTGATCTAAACTCATCAGTAACCATGACTGGTAGAGTTTAATGGCCTCATGGGGTAGTGCATTTTCAATACGTTTCGCGTTTACTCTAGGAAATAGAGGCATCACCTTGGTCTTTCTGGGTTTAAGCAAAAGAGTACCTATCGTAGCAATAATAATGACAACCCAAGCTAACTCATACAGCCATACCCCTTCCTGTATAATTAGGCTTTTAAAAAAGAAAAGTGCGCTTGCCGCTAAGATTAAAATCACAAAATCACTTATCAATGTATATAAATGCTTAAACATATGATGCCTCCTGAATAGCCTGTATAATCGCTCGCAGATCAGTTTCCCCTCTAAATACAACTTTTTTTGATGGATTGTTCGAGCTATAAATTAATATAAGTGGTGTGCCACTGTGATATTGTTTTAATAGTGCTAATCCACTCTTTATCTCATTGAATACCCAAGCTTGATGCCTCTTAGCTCGGAATGTTTTTGTGCCTAAGTGCAGGCGATTCAAAATGGCAGTGATACCTTTTGCATCGATAGTTCGTGACATGATAAATTTATGATACCTTAGAAAATCATCGGTATTTTTAGCGATCACATAGCTACTTGTTGCCTCAAGCAATGAATTTTTATTGATGATGGCAACAGGGATTAATCTAATTTTTAAATTCTTGTTATGCACCATCAACCAATTTATTAACGACTGCATTCGATGACAATACTCACATTGGTAGTCTATAACCTCTGTCAAAGTGACTGTTCCTTGCAGATTACCAATGACAATAGCCCCATAGGCAAATGGATTGATACACATCATAAAAATAAACAGGAATAGCCTTATTGAGATACGAAATGAGCTGAAAAAGCACTTGATAAAAATTGACATATTTGATAACCTCAAGCCATGAAATGGAACATCACCTACTTTAATAACAGGGTCTTTAAGACAATTTGTGCGTTGCCAAAGAAAATGAAGGCGCGTTTTGTGGCACTGACAGACCGAATGATGCAAGTAGGACCTGATCTTGGCATGCCTCATACAAGAGCGATGGGTAATGGGCTGTTTGAGATTCGTATAAAAGCAGAAGAAGGCATTGCACGGGTGTTTTATTGCACCTTCATGAATCATGAAATTGTGATACTGCATGCTTTTATTAAAAAAATGCAAGCAACGCCCAAAAAAGAATGGGATATTGCCATAAAACGACTGAAAGAGGTGACTAAAAATGGCTAGACGATCACTTAAATGGCATGACGAGTTAAAGCAATCTGTGCTTGATGATGAGGAAGCGCGCGTAGAATATGAAGCGTTTAAGTTGCAACTTGAGTTAGCTGAACAACTCAAAAAATCACGCAAAAAAGCACATATGACCCAAGATGATATTGCCAATAAGATGCATACTAATAAATCGGTTATTGCTCGCTTGGAAGCTGCGGGTGGACGTGGAAAACACTCTCCATCGTTAAAAACGCTCAGCAAATACGCAAGTGCCATCGGATATAACTTGGAAGTGAGACTCAAGCGCACTAAGTAGTCATTGGGATGCCTTTGATTAGACCTGAACATCACTATCTCCATGACTATTAACAATCTCAATCAATTCGATGAAATCTTTTGGTGCTAAAGACTCATTAGTAGGCAATGGAGCACGCACTTTATAAAGCTCACCGCCATTGGTAAACACAAAAGCATGTCCCTTGGGTAGACTAATGATGTCATTGGCTTGTAGCATGGGTGTTGGTTTTAAGCTGATCCTGACATCATTGCCTGTATTAAAATAAATACCATCCTCGCCATGGGGGGTATCTGATGCGGAGCTTCCTTCCATTCTGGTTACTACCTCAACCTCGTTAAGCTGATCTACCAATACCATCGCTGTGTCTTTGTTTTTTACGCGAAGAAATATTTGAGATTGGAAATTACCTTCTAGCATTTTGGCTTTGTCAAAGTTACCGCTAAAGGCTGCACCAAGATCATTGATTGTTTGGCAAGCCGCAATCACCTGAAAACCAGCACCACCGGCTTTATTAAGCAAGGTTACAAATTCATCTTGCACAATTTCTGAAAATTCATCGCAATAAAGGCAGAGATCAACACTTTCGTTGGCATTATAAATTCGACCTGCACAAGAGACTAAATCTGAAATGATGGCTTTTCCTAACGATACAGAGACTTCCTTGTTAACCAAGGAGTTAAGACCAATATAAATGACCTGTCCTCGTTTAATGGCTTCCATTAAATTCACTTCTGGCTGTGGTGGACACTCTGCAAACGAAAAAATATCACTCGCATTACTTTGATTGATCTTATCGAGCACGGGCCCAACGCTCGCAGTGATTTTTTGATAATAGGCAGAATCCAATGCTGCTGCGTCATACAGAGGAACAATGACATCATCAATCAAGGTTTTCATATCATCGTTTGTGACACTGGACTCAATAAATGTCTTTAAATACTTTTTAATCGCTGTAGAGCGATTCATCTCAGTGAAGGCTTCTCCTGCTTCCTCTTTTTTTGCCTGATATTCATCCATAATCTCCTGAACCTCTGATAGATACTCTGGATCTTTTTCAGGCAAAACACGATCTGCATATTTGAGTAATAAGACCTCTGGGCGTGTGATGTAAAAACTAATGGTTCGATAATTAATAGGCTCACCTAACTGAATTAAGCATTTGGCTGTGATATTAATGTACTTCCAAGCAAAATCTTTAAATTGCCCACCCTTGCCTGATACCTCTATTGCACTAGTAATGCGTGTTGCTACATCAGAAATATCACTGTAAGAAGATAAGGTATTGAGCCTTGCAGAAATTGTGGGAAATCCCACATGCACGACTTTAAAATCATCTAGGCGTCCTGCCTTAAGACAGGCCGCATATATATCCTGTAAAATATCTAAATCCCCTTTAGGATCTAAAAATATCAGCGGTTTTTTACGCCTTATATCTTGATTGGCTAAAATCGATAAGAGTCGTGTTTTACCAACACGGGTAGTGCCTAGCACTAATACATGCCCATTACGTTGCGATTCTAAAAGCCCAATCGGCTTTTCAGTATCGCCTAAGCCATGCAACCAGGGCTTGCCACCAATATCGGGTAATTTTCGCAAAGGGTTAAACGGCACATCACTTTTCAGTATGGTAGCAAGCGTGTTTTGATGAGTTTTTTCATACTCTCTAGCCCATTGATACGCTTTCCCTTGTCTCTGATAAGCCTCATTTTCGACCTCATTAATAAAGCACTTTCGCTGTGTGTGCCTACCTTCCCAAGCAAACCCAAGCCCTACATATTGCATACCCTCTTTAAGTGGTACCTGGCTCGTTGTCATCAAAAACGTTTTCAGATTCAATAATCGACGCTGAAAATTAATAATGCGAACACCTTGAAAAATTCGCCTCAATCCAAATAACAAAATAAATGCCTCAAAAGCCTGCAAGTAGGCCCCTTCCAGCAAAAAATAATGTGGATATAAGAAAACCAGTAAACCACCACAGAATATGGCCAACCCTGAGTAACACTCAACCGCGTTTCTAAAGGGATTTTCGACAGTGTAATTTGTACTCATAAACCCTAGCTAATAAAAAATAAAATACATAAAAATACCAACACCAGCATCACTGCCCACTTCCAGTCGGATGCCCGTTTGATCAGATCGACTTGCCACTGATTACGCGCCCCTCGGGCGCGAATATACGCCGGCCACCACCAAAGTGCAGACAAAATAAAGACGCCATGTAACACCCAAAAGATCACCCTATAATGGTTCAAAAAGGCACTTAAATGCAGCGCACGCTGATGATTCGTCAGAAAAAGCGGCCCCAAAATCATGGCTACTCCCATTAATCCTAAAAAAAGACCCGCCCATCTCAAAGTAAAGGTGAATTTTTGTAGCATCGATTTTTTTTGAGTACAATGGGAAGAATTAGGGAACTTTTTCATAGGACATCTCCATGCGCGAACTGATACGAGCTAAACGAACCACAAAACATGCTTTGAACGTGGGCAAAGACACGCTCAAGTTTGCGCGTCAAATGAAGCAAGCCGATAATAAAACGCGCTTTAAAACGATTGGTAAGCTGCTTGGCCTTATTACTCTTGGTCTGAGTACTTGGTTTATACGAGAAATGTGGAGACGCTCCAAAAATATTGACCTTACCTATAATGGTGAAATACCGTTGATGAATGTCCCTCGCGGTGGACAAAATGAATCTGGCCAGTTTGAAACTCGAATAGACACTTTTAAAGTTAAATAGATATTCGTTCATAACAATGCTGCCTTTCCTGCTACTTCTGCCGCACTTTCTCCTGCTTCAACAGCTTCTCCAGAACTACTACCACCACCGCCGGAACTGCCCCCAGATGACCCTCCACCTGAAAAATTACTATCGGAAGTGGATGATATTTTTCCGGACATTTGACTCAACTTATCTCCAAGCAAAACGCCAGTCCCAGCTATTAATGAATTAAAAAATAATGGAACCGCATAGTAGAGTGCCGTAAAAAAATTATTAAACACAGGCTTTTCTTCTGGGTTTTGAAAATTGATATAACTCATACTGTCATTAATCATATCTTGTAAAGTAGCTAAAGCATGCCAAATGGCTGTGGTGAAAATTAAACTGAATAATAGGAAAATTAATCCTGTTAATACCTTAAGATTGTAATTTCCAGCAATCATAATAAAGGGGTAAAACATGAGGATAAGAAAGATTAAGATAGCTTGTACAATAGGCAATAAATCTTGTGCTTTGGCTTGATCAAGAGGTTCTTGCAATAAGTTTTTTTTGAGCTCACCAATGTTTATACCAATGTTTGCCATATGCGCTAATAACCCTCCACCAGTATCAATTTGTGCTTGCTGCATACTGTTAGCATCATAAAGAGCACCACGCGCCACAATGTCATCCGCCGTATCGCTGGTTGTGAAAGGGGCATGTATTTCATGAAGCCACGAGAGAATGCGATCCGTTAATGGTAATTCTGATAAATGTGAATTTTTTGGCACCGTATTATTAACTTCTTTAATAATCGCTTGCTCTAATCCATACTGCGGATCATTCCACCACTGTTTGCAGGTGGGATAACCGTAAGCAGGCTGCTCCTGAAGCCCTGATTTGATATTGTGATCGACAAGTGGTGATGGATACATGGCATAGGGGAATGGCGAAATCGGCTGATTGGCACGTATGTTTTGATAATACAACAGTGACAATACATGTGAGCCCATCCAAGCTAAATCTTTGCTGCCACCATATTGTTTCATCACATCTTGATAAGTAGACGGATCGGGATTTCGTGTATTAAACATGGCTTTAGCAGGAAAATAACACTGGTTATTGAATTCTTGAATTTGGTTTTGTAACGGCTGAGAAAACCGCGTCATTACCACCGAGTGCATTAATTGATTAATGTTCTGCGTACAAGGCATACTTTTAGTCACAGCATAGGTGATCCCAGATGAGATATCTAATGCTAAACCTAACAAAACAGGGACTTTCACTGAGTCAACCATTATTCCTTGAAACATGTCATCATAGGTGGTGCCACTATTCCCTGGTGTTGACACCTCTGAACCTTCTTCACAAATGGGTTGATATTTAATTTCTTTTATATCTAAATGAAATGCAGGTGCAACCGCTAAATAACACACTAAAGACATTAAAATAAATTCAATAAATGTTCTGCGAAAGGAAATATCAGCCCCATTACCGATCGCCGTTTCAAAAGGTTTAGTAAGACTGTTTATCATCAACATTAAAAAAGGCAAATAGACAATTCCAAAACGCGAGCATACCTCCCAAATTAGATCGTAATATTTAAACCCTAAAAAAGTGGTGTAAAGTTCTAATGGGCTTTGTACCATCATCGCTTGCTACTCCCCTTGCCTCTGCTTATAAACCGCACCGTTATTGGTAACTAGTCCACTACTTTGTCCATTGGCTTGATTTGCTGCATTCTCTTCGCTGTTATTCATTTGCTGTAGAAGGGTTTGCATTGTATTTGATGTCATTTGTTTTCTGACCTGATGTTCAAACAGGAGATTTTCAATATCTTTATTCAGACGATTAATACTTTCATTCACAGCACTTAATGCAGGTTGTAGATTTTGCACCACCTGCGCTTGAGAGCCAGCAATCAACACACGTCGTAACATGAGTGACTCATCAATGAGATTTTGTATCGCCACATCTTGTGCAATGCGATTGATATAAAGTGCTTGCCCTGATTTATCTAAATTACGCAGCCCATCAATCACACGAGGGGTGATGGCAAGACCATTGGCACTGATCTGCTCTAAATCCGTGAGGCTCGGCGACTCATTACTTACAACAATTTGTGCAAGTTTGTCGCGAATCTTTTTGACACAGGTCTTATCGGTATTCGCAATATCAGGACAAGAGGTTAAGAGTGGCACAAGCCCAACCCCTGCAGTTGTACCTTGTGCTTGGTTACTCTTTTGTGTTGTAATCGTAATATTACCGAGCACTAAAGCAGAAAACTTTCCAGCGTCCTTAGGTGTTGACCAAAATGTTTTTAGATCAGCATGATCTGCTTTTGACAGTGCAGAATCATCATCCAGCGGGCGATTGGGATTGACCATGATGTTATAACCGGCAACCGCCACATCTGAAATCACTTTAATGGGTACTTGATCACCAATAGAGCCACCTGATGGCCCTTTATGCACCCACTGTATTCCATATTCTGGGCCTTTTTTTGTAGTGTCGGTTCTGGCTGTATTGATATCTACCTCTTGACCCTGTGCTGCCGCTTTTGCATGGTTCATCCAACCATTAGAGTCAGAAATGCTAAACCAGTCCTGATACGGTGATTTGCCGCTTCTAATTTGATTGAGCGACTCTTGGCAAGATTTCATTGAAATATTAAATCGATCTTGTGCACCCGTCATTGCATTTTGAATGAGATTATATAATTTAGGGTCCATTTTTTCGAGTTCATACATCGGCAATGAGCCAATCGCTGAGGTTGCAGAACTAATCACACTTTTACTTAAGCCTTCAATGGAGCTGCCAATGTTATTAATCGTATTTGAAATAGAAATCGCTGGATTAAAACCATTACAGGTGTAACCCAAATTTGAATTAATATTTCCCCCAATATCAATGCTCGTTGTTGGTGAAACAGGCGGCATGGAAATATCAGAACCACCATTTAATTGATAATAATCATAGGATTTTGTTGGCAACAAACTATTAGCAAATACTATGCTACTGCTGATCAATAGTGTCACACTTAGTAATATCGTTACGTTACGCATGCTCACCTGCTCCTATCGTTTAGCTGTCGGTGGTACATTGACCATGGCCCATAAAAATTGTCCAGAATGTTGTATACAACCGCGATAATGACGCCACACTAAAAAAACGTAATTGCCATTGCCGGCCTTTTCATCCGCTTCACCAAGGTAATGGCCTGGAGGAATGCTACTTGCATCCTGTCCGAGTTGAATAGGTCGATCATTGGGATAAACCTCTTCCCAAATTTCATTCTTGTCATTGGGTTCTTCAATGATATTAGCGACGGCACAATTGGTGCCGCAAGAATCTTGCGTAGATTTAACAATGTGTAAGGTATTTTTATTGGTGACGATATCGGCTGCGCGAAGTGCTGCCATGATTGATGCTTCATAATCATTGGTAGTATTGCTCGTCATGCTGCGTGGGAATTCATAACCCCATTTATTTGTGAATCCTTGCCCTATGATGTAAGCAAATAAATTCATGTTTTCTGGTAATCGCAGTGCTTGAGCAAGTCCTAAACGCCCTGGAACATCCATAGCTGAGCTGTAATAAGGAAAAAAACCTATGGTATCTAAACGCAAACTTAAAAAAGGAAAATATTTAAGTGGATAAGGCGTGCCTACAACATCAACGTATTTCGTAATAAGACTATTCGCTTGCTCATGACTGTCATTGTTTTCACTCGTTTGACCATTACCTAATGAATAACCTGTAATTGATTTTGATGCCATATTACCTGCAGCATAGCTGAGTTTATCAAGTGAGATTCTTGCAGCATCCCATGGGTCATCTCCTTTCTCATTAAAGCTTGTCACCACCATGTCAGGCAAATACTCATCCAGCTCTAATGTGAAGGCGAGATAAGGAATACCAAAAGCACCATGATCCAGCCAAACACAAGTGCCAATGACACTAAAATGCGAATAATCAAAGACGTGACGTGCACTATCCCAAGCAATACCCAGTGTACTTATCGTGCCTGGTGGTTTTGTGGTGGCCATATTAGTTGTGAATGCGCTAATTAGTAACACACCCAACCCTATTTTTTTAAGAATATTGCACATGATCACGCTCTAAATAGGCTTGATATTCCCTAACTCCTGAATCAATATTGTATTGGCCATAAATGACGTATCGATGATTAATGACAATGGCTGGGAGGC
The DNA here is from genome assembly GCA_965214015.1 of Coxiellaceae bacterium. Lineage (GTDB taxonomy): Bacteria > Pseudomonadota > Gammaproteobacteria > Coxiellales > Coxiellaceae > CBDCAS01. The sequence goes on along the minus strand of CBDCAS010000010.1, from coordinate 361 downwards.
TTGTCACACCGAGTTTCGCTGCCTCATATTGGCAAATGACATTTTTCGACACGGCTTTAAATTGATTTTCATAACGCGCTGTAATATCCGATGCACTCATTTGCTTTAATGCCCTCTGTTTTTTTAAATCTTGATAAATCTCCGCTTTAATTATCGAAGCCTTATCCAATAAGCAGACTGATGTAGTTTTCGTACTCTGCATAGGTGGCTTACCGATCAACCCAAAGTACTGGACGCTCATCGCGAAAGACAGCGCAGGCAAACACAGAGCGGAAAGACAAGCCGCTTTAATCCTCAAAGGTTTTATCATCGACAACCTCTCTTCGATAAAATTTTAATTGTTCAGCAATTTGCTCTACCG
>CBDCAS010000009.1:0-6524 GCA_965214015.1 Coxiellaceae bacterium | reverse complement strand
ATGATTTATTTATAAACAAGGAATCCAGTGATATGTTAAATTCTTGGCTTACATCAACTATCCCTCTCTATTTTTTAGGAGAGTGGACACAAAGTGCTATTGCAAACGTAGTCAATACTACTCTCATCACAAGAGAAATACCTATTCATAAACGCCATCAATTACGCCGTTATGTCGGTTGGGCTGCTAACGATGTCCCTGAATGGCAAGAAATGGGTTATTACGAACGACTTTTTGTGACATTACCTGATGGTCGTCAACCAACTGCTTTGTTTCGATCACGCTTACTTGCTGAAATCAGTTGTCAAATTGCTAACCAAAAATCAGACAATCGCTATGAGGTGATGCGTTACGAACCCCAATGTTGGGTAACCATTGGAATGGGCGAGAAAGGTCAGCCTATCTATCGTCGAGAACCCGATCAGTTTGACGTGGCTATTTGTTTAGGTATTGGCTTAAATCCTGCTCAAAAATTTTTAATCACCAAAGACCAATTACCCTCCTTCGCAGCAGTCATGACCCTGCCAGTGATAAATAAAAACAAGTATTTAACTTCTGGAAAATTGCCACGGGTATCGCGTCGTTACTTAGAGCAGCAATGCCCCTTAAGTCATTGGTCTAAGTGTCGACGCTATGATCGGTGGTCAGCACCAGTCCTGAGAACTAATGCACAAGCATGGGTTACAAAGATTCAGCAAGAGCATCAAGTGATAAAAGATGTTATAGTGCCATCCTATTGAGTCGATCGGTAACCAGCATGTTGAAACCATCCAAGCAATTTGTTTTCAGTAATTTTTTCTAATGCATACTTAAGTGCCTTTTGAAACGACGCCAAAGTTCTAGCTTCTATTTCTTGTAAAATATTCTTAACAAAAGACCAAGCCATTTCAATGGGATTAAAATCAGGTGAGTACGGGGGCAAGAAATCGATACTCGCACCTGTAGCATGTATTGCATCCTGTACACGCTGAGTCTTATGAAAGCCGACATTATCAAGTAAAACAATATGATGCGGCTGTAATATTGGGCATAAATCGTGAGCAATGAAATGATAAAAGATATCGCCATCAGTTGCCCATGGTCCATACAATGAAGCTTCAACGCGTGCTGTTGATATTGCACCAATGACCGAAAGTTTCATACCACGATTAAATGGCTTCGGCATATGCACGCGTTGTCCGATTGGCGCACGTGCATAATTGAGCACCATATTCAGGTAAGCCCCCATTTCATCAATAAAAATCAGGCGTTCTGGGTCAACGTCCTTATATTTTTTTATGTGCGCCTGTCTTTTTTTTCGACGTCCGGACGTAACTGCTCCTGTGCAAAAAGACTTTTCTTTTTTCGCGTTATCGCTAATGTTTTTAAAGCGCGAGACATCATCGATTGACTCACCGTTTTTTTGTAATAGTGCTTATATTTTTTACACAGATGCTTAACTCGAATATCAGGTTTATCCGTTACCCAACTCTCAATTTTTTGCAGGTGATTTCCTGATATGACAGGCTTTCTACCACGTTGATAAGGTTTGGGGGCTAAATCATTTTGTTCATCACGACGCAAATAAATACGTAACGTCGCTATGCCAATTTTGAATAGTTCAGCTGTTTCAAGTTGCGTACTCCCACCTTTTCGATAATGGGAAACGGCTCGTTGCCGTAGTTCTAGTGGATAAGCTGCTGGCATTTTTTGATCCTAAAGAGCGACATTATACTCATCTTGAACGCTAAACTCTATAGGATGGCGCTATAATGTCTGAGGAGCTTCGTATAGAGATTCATGAAGCACAAAATATAGTAGAGCGAGTCAACAGTATTATGGCCTTTATTTTTTATGGAAAGCTCGGTGAGATTTCAACAAATGTGAAAGATGATCAAGAGTTTTCAGTGTTGAGTTTACATTTATTACAAGCAAGCATGGCTTATATAAACACATTAATTATTCAGGATGTACTCTCAAAACCGGGATGGGAAAACAGTTTAACACTTGAATAGGACTTACGCGAAATCGAATTTCACTTGAGGTTGCCTGAGTTCATTAATCCTATATTGGTCTAATAAATTGTCTTTTATTTGGTAAATGGTTTTAGCTGCATGATGAGCGACAGATTTGAGTTTAAGCCAGACCAAATAGGCACAAGTGATATGATTACGCTGAATACGTTGCTTGCGGCACTGACATTTAGCTACGCCAGTCAATTGTTTAGCTTCGCGGTGAAACTCCTCAACACACCATCGGATGTTATACACATTTTGTATAGCCTCAGCGGTTAATTGAGATTTATCGTTAGTGACAATAAAGTCCGTTCGGCAGGTAGAGGCCGTAATGCGGTAAAGTTGCACATGAAAATCATTAGGAAATTTATTCAGATGCACTGTCTTTCCCTGTGCGAGTGAGGTTTGATCCCAGGAGAGTTTTGAAGTAGGTATATGATGATAATCTTGCTCAGTTTCGCTCACCAAGCGATTAGCTTTGATAGGACAATAAAATAGTTTACCCAGCGCATCAATCGTTAACATTACTTTATGGGTGGCATACCAGCTATCCATAAGAACACCTTTGTAAGGTAATTGCTTTTGATAATGAATATTACGCTGCATATCAAATAAATGGTCAAGCTTGCTCTTACCGTCTTGTTCTGGCGCATAAATACGATAATCAATCACCCAAAACTGCTCAGTCTCCGGATTGACATAAATTGCATTGACCACACCTATGCCATTAATAACCTTTTGGCTATTACCACTATATTGATAACGTGCTAAATCAATCGCGTTAGCATAGCTCTTATCTAGTACAGTATCATCGTAAACGATAAAGCCATTTTCACTCCACACTACCTGATGTTTTGCATGTTCCCACAGCATTCTTGGGGATAACTTCTCACTAGCAAGATAACGATTATAGGAGTCGTGACTAATACCTTCCTTATATTTGGCTACATAGGTTAATGTATAGTTGGTTTGGCTAGAGAGTAAGTATTGACAATAATCAATACGATTGACTTTTCTTCTACGTGACATCTCTTTAGGCATCTCTTTCATTATTTTCGACATCTTAAACAATTAGTGAAAAAATAATAAGTAAAATTCACTCAATTCATCCTTTCGCGTAAGTCCTATTGAAGATAAACGGGCATTAAATGTATTAATTCACTCATACATTAATCCGTATGGTTTGTTTCCATTGGACTTGAGCAAGAGACTGGGAATTACAACCGATAGATTTAAGTCTGAAGAAAGAAGGGATTCGCAAAAAATCCAAGCGAAAATGCACGAAGTATTCGAATAAGGGAATAAGTATTGTTTAAATAGAATACAAGTGGCGGCAAAACGAGCCTTCCGTAACACTGGGCCCCTTAGTGCATCAAATTTAACATGAGGTCATTTTTAGCTACGATCTTGCTTTACTTAAATTTTATATAGAGCTATTTTATACTAGAGTCTATTTAATTTAAAAATTAGAAAGAAATACTTAGTTTAGAAGTAAATCATAGAAACCAAATTGAATATGAGTATTCAGCGGTATTTTGAAAAATTGTAAAAATAATTAGCAAGGTTGCTAGTAAACTTATTAAGGAGAATTTGATTATGCTAAGACATGGTTCGATATTCTGGAAGATAGGCGTGACTTCATTAGTGATTATTTCAACACAAGCGGTTTCTGCTACTTATCTTGGTATTGGGGGTGGTTATAATGACATGTCTATCCCACGTACAACAGCTCTAACTAACATGTTTAGTGCCGATCCTGAGTTAAGAAATCCTGGAGTATTTACAATTCCAGATGCTAATAGAGTTCGCTCTAGGTCATCAAATTACTTTTACCATTTCTATGCGGGATACTTGTTTTTAGTTAACTCTCATTTTCAAGCCGGTTTTGAAGGAGGATATCAGAACTATAGTAACGCTCGTATGGAAAATATATCTTACTTTAATTTTGGAACTGCTTTCGGTATAGGGACTGGTCGTATTAGAGCAAGTTTTAGTGGTATTAATGCACTTCTTGTTGGACAATACAGCTGGAAATCGCTATTTATACAAGGTAAGCTCGGACCAGTTTATATATTTAGCAATGCCAATAGTGATTATGGGATCAAGAGCAGATTTCCACAACCAACAGCTCCTGTTTATTTGAAAGGTGTAGAGAATACTCAGGAGATTTTAGCTGAAATTGGTGCAAATTTAGGGGTACACCTCACAAAGAGAATTACCTTGAGCTTTAGTTATGCACATATTTTTGGAAAAAAATACTATAATACTGATCTAACACAAACAGGGAATTACACCTTCATTAGTTCTTTCAAAGCACCTAAGATGAACCTTTTTGGACTGGCCATTACAGTGAGAGTTTAGGAGGTAGATCTCCCGCTGCGAGCCATGGAGCGCTGTAGGCGCAAGGCGAGTAGTCCGCGGTAGGCGGTGGATTTTTGTCGAGTGCCCCAGCACGAACACAAAAATCTATACGGCGGCGTCAAGTCATTTGAGAGACGGTGCGCAGCAGGCCCGTTCTCATAGGGGTTGCGAAGCAACCGGTGACGAGGACGCCCGCCATGGCAATCGCACTGAAAGATTCGCAAGTTTTTCTGAGCAATAATTTTTTATAATGTTTTGATATTTTTATTTTTTTCTTTAGGATAAGGTCGTCACTTCTCGTTTTGCACGGAGGCATTGATGAAATTATCGGATACGTGTCTTAAATATTTTTCGGATCTAAAAGATCCTCGGCTTCATACCCATAACTTTCGTCATAATTTCCACGACATTCTCATTATCACTATCCTTGCGACGATTTGCGGTGCAGATGGTTGGGTGGAAATCGAGCAGTTTGCTCTCGCAAAACAAGAATGGCTCAGTACATTTTTGGCACTACCCTATGGGCTCTTTTGACATATACGGCGAAATCTTTCGTTCATTCTGATTAGTTTATGCTCAACGATAAGATTTGAGTCATATTAAAAGTATTCTCATTGGCTGCATGCCGTTTAAAGTCGAATTCTCCATGTAAGTTTATATGACGCCAGGTAATTACGGAACCATCGCGTATTAAATTAATTGTTTCGTATCGTTCTTTAACATCTGTGTAGTTTGTAATTAGCTGCGATAGATATAAATAACGTGAGTTCGACCTAACTCATGCTAAGATTGAAAAATTGTTATTCAAATATAAAGAAGGCTTCTTAGTTTGTAAAGAATAAGCGACTAATCCAGCCAGGATGTTAACCCTACAATTGACAGGACTACGATGACGAGAGTGTTCTATCTGACTAATATTTTTTAATTGATCAATGACGGTTTCAACAATCACACGTTTTCGTAATAATAATTTGTCGATCATTGGCATCAGTTTATTTTTCATATTTTTTCGTAGGCGTGTAATGAATTTTAAACCACGCAGGTATAATTGATTAAATAATTCAGAAGAAATATATCCTTTATCACCTATCAATTTACCCTCTAATCCTTGTGTTAACTCATCAACAGGTTTACGGTCATCCGTATTAGCTTTCGTTATTTTGAAAGCCAGTATTTCCCCTTTATCATTAATGACTAAATGCAGTTTAAAGCCGAAAAACCAACCCATAGTTGATTTCTATTTTTTAGCAAGCCCTTTAAAAACACGATTTGATGATGAACGTTTAGGATGGCACACAGATAATGTGGTAGAGTCAATAAAGTAAATTCCTGTTAATGTTTTGCTTTGGAAATGCATTAATAAACACAAGAGTACCAATATGGATGGCATCAGTTCAACGAAGCGATTATAACTGACCAAATCAGGGAAGGCTTTATACAAATGCTGTTTTACATAATTAATATAATAGGTTTTAAAATCACGATAATGACTTTGATGAAAGTGGATGACAATCGTCATGATTTCTGAGGGAGTCAGTCGGCATGACCTAGTTCTTTTTTTACTCAAATTAGGCAAAGAAGCTTTCTCTAATTCAGGCAATACTAATTGACAAAAATCATCGACAACACAATATAAATCGACTAACTTATCCATACGGCTCTTCCTTTTAAGGTTTGATTTACTGAAATTAGCTGCTTTTGCACGAAACTTAACCATGAAAGAGCCTTTTATTCAATCACTTACTTTACACCTTTTCATCGAACTCAGGTTAATAAGGCTTGGTAAGCTGGCAGCTCATAATGGTGACAGACTAATTCTTCTAGCACACAATTAATAATGTCCGCTAGATTTTCTTTTGTTTGAGCAAACCGTAAAGCGGTATCTTTCATTAATTTTCGGCGTGATTTTTTATCATCATTAATGTTTAAATAATCGCGTATAGTAATGATGTGGCGTTTACGTGTAGCTTTTGCATACGTTTTGGTTAACGACTCAAGCCGAAACGATAACTGTCCCGCAAGGTGTTTTTTTATCGGCACAGTAATTTTCTCAGCATTAATAGGCCGACCTAAATATTGATAACATTTAAGTAGCAACGCAAAACCGAATCGTGAAGTGGAATTCATTTTCTTGGTGCTGGAATCAAGCAGCACCATTTCCTCTTCATT
>CBDCAS010000008.1:0-23002 GCA_965214015.1 Coxiellaceae bacterium | reverse complement strand
CGCAAGAACTTTCTATTTGCTGATACGGTAGCAGGTGCTCGTGCACTTTGCCTGCATCTTAGTATTATTAGAACCGCAATTGTCAACGGGTTAGACCCCTATCAATATCTGCTAGAGCTTTTTAATCGAATCCCCTATTGCAACACCATTGAAGATTATGAACGTTTGTTGCCTTGTAACATCAAGTTAAATAACAACGAAAAGATTAAGATAATGGTTTAATGATATTTGTTTATCCCATGCCGCCTTTAAGCAATGGCACATTGATTAGCTGTAAACTTGCTCCTGGCTCATCAAAGAAAAAGTAGAGAAAAGAACTAAATGAAAGAAAAATTAAACATACACTTTATTTGGTGTGCAAGTGAGTTAAATGATGGATTTATAGATAATCTTATTAAAAAATATATAGCTTTAAAAAATTACTTTATTAACTATGATTTGATATTAAATATATGGCTTGATAGGTTTTGTTCGCCAATAATAGTTAATAATCTTAAAGCAAGGTTATATACATCAGAAATATATCAAAAAAATGTTTTTAACTTATTTCATAAATTTGAAACTGACGATGGTATCTTTATAAGCCACACCAATAAACGCAGCTTACGTTATACTTTTAGTCATGAAATAGGTGCTTTAGCTTCTTATACTGCTATCGACCAATCTAAAGATCTGACTAAAAGTTATAAACCAATGCCAGCCATCGCTGCTGATCTCATAAAATTTCTTCTTGGGCTATATACAACTGGACTATACGTTGATATTGGATTAGAGGTTTCTTTACCTCATCAAAGGCTATGCTTCAATTATTGTGACGATGATTTAGACTCTGATCTTAGGTATATCATAGATACTAATAGAAAATTTCATAGAACAATATCTTTGGCATTTACTACTTCTCATAATCGCAACATGATGGATTTTCAATTATTGTATTTTACAGATGATAAGCTATGCAGGAATATATATAAAAAAATCTTGGAAACTATATTAATAAGTAAACATGTTTTTAAAACTATTAATTATAATTACAGAACTTATGATTCACATTATTTCTTTCCTGTATCATGGACAATGAAAATTGTTAATTTTGACTGCTTACGAGACAATATTTTTGAAATTCTATTCGATAAATTCAACGCAATAAAGTCCGAATATGTTATCCCATTAGAGAATAATGCGAAAACTATAGCAGGCTTTAGATACAAAAAAAGAGAAAGCTCTTTTATAGATGACTATAAGGAAAAAAAGACAGATGCTCTGATAAGAGAAAAGCTTAAGAAAGAGGTCTGTCCGGAGAATCGTGGTAAAAAGGGCTCATATCTTTTGAATTCTAGCTAAATTACCCCTGTTGCCTACAAATTTTCAATATCCAGATCAAAGTTATGTAGTAAATTAACTACGTCAGGAAAACTAAATTTAGCTTTCTTTATAGAGTTTTCTAATAGCCTCTCTGAAATCTTCACCTTTCAATAAAGTATGTATAAATTCTGCTTTCTCTAAATCGCTTCCAGTAAAATTTACGTTAGTTAAGTCACACTCTCTAAAATCAACATCTTGTGCTTTACAATTGATAATGGAAAGTTCTGCTAACTTTAGTCCATAAAAACTTGAAAAGCTGATATCAGTATCAACAAAATGTATTGGGCTATTTAACGTGAGTTCGACCTAACTCATGCTAAGATTGAAAAATTGTTATTCAAATATAAAGAAGGCTTCTTAGGTTGTAAAGAATAAGCGACTAATCCAGCCAGGATGTTAACCCTACAATTGACAGGACTACGATGACGAGAGTGTTCTATCTGACTAATATTTTTTAATTGATCAATGACGGTTTCAACAATCACACGTTTTCGTAATAATAATTTGTCGATCATTGGCATCAGTTTATTTTTCATATTTTTTCGTAGGCGTGTAATGAATTTTAAACCACGCAGGTATAATTGATTAAATAATTCAGAAGAAATATATCCTTTATCACCTATCAATTTACCCTCTAATCCTTGTGTTAACTCATCAACAGGTTTACGGTCATCCGTATTAGCTTTCGTTATTGGCTCTTTTGACATATACGGCGAAATCTTTCGTTCATTCTGATTAGTTTATGCTCAACGATAAGATTTGAGTCATATTAAAAGTGTTCTCATTGGCTGCATGCCGTTTAAAGTCGAATTCTCCATGTAAGTTTATATGACGCCAGGTAATTACGGAACCATCGCGTATTAAATTAATTGTTTCGTATCGTTCTTTAACATCTGTGTAGTTTGTAATTAGCTGCGATAGATATAAATAGTTCCAAAGAATGATACTGTTTTGGATAAGTCCCTGCTCTACCCTAGAATGAACGAAAGATTTCGCCGTATATGTCAAAAGAGCCCATTACAAGGGCACATGATATTAGATGAGCGGTTTATTCCTGGAATAGTAACAGTTGGCTGGTCTTCTTTTTGTAGTGTTATGTCATTACAGCTGTTATTGATTATTATTGGTGGGTAATTAGTTCCGAAATGAAATACAAAAAAATTAGGTTGATTGTAACTTGAATCGTAGCTTGCGGGTACGCTCAGATGTATTTCATTCGATGTACTATTTTTAATAGAATGTAATAAAGAATAAATGAAATGCTTGTTTTGTTTTTCTTGATCATTCTTAAAATTAGATAGGCTCGAAGGTAAAAAATTAGTTATTAATGAATTTAAACTCTCAGAATCCAGACGTTTTAATTCTTCTGCCATAATTTAATACCTCTATTGTATTGTCTTTAACTAAAGATTATAACTCGCAAATATTAATGTAATCTTAAAATAATCTGGCTTTTCTCCCATTTTGTAGAAATTAATCAAGGAAAGCCTACGACTGCGTCTTCGGCAGCTAAAAGAGACTACTGGCTTGAATTGATCACAGCAGCTATGAACCTCTTTGCCAATAAGAAGGACTATCTTATGCATGAACACCCTACGGATGCACTGACAGTCGAGTAAGCCGAAGGAATTTCACCCTCAGCTTCTCCCAGAACCGTACATAGGGGTAGGGACCATTCCATTAGAACCTTTATCTTTGATTGATAAGAAGGTAACGCTGTCATTGTCTTTACTGCAAATAAAATTTAAGGCACCTCTGATAAGGCCTCCTCAAATAGAAGTCACACAGCATGACTTAGGTGACTACAATGCATTGATTAGTCAAAGTGAACCACAGGAGGCTGTTTATGTCTAATACAGCCACGTTACCACTGTTGCTCAAACAGCTTGGATTATCTTCTATGTTAAAACATTGGGAAAACGAGGCAACAAGGGCCAAAGATAGGCACCTGAGCTATGCTGAATATTTATCAAAGCTCAGCAATCTAGAGGTCAGCCATCGACGTCAAAGACGCATTGCTCGTTATATTAAAGAATCTAAGCTTCCTCCTGGGAAAACATTAGATAACTTTGACTTCAAAATTGCCTCTTCTATAAATTCGGCACAGGTAACCGCCTTAGCTGAAAATATCAGCTGGGTAAATCAGGGGCAAAACCTCATTGTCTTTGGACCAAGCGGCGTGGGTAAAACTCATTTAGTCTCAGCTATTGCTTATCGACTGATTGAACAAGGCATTAGAGCTTTGTTTATGCCAACAACCACTCTGGTCCAAAAGCTACAAATAGCTAGGAAGGAGTACAAGCTCGCTGACGCAATAGCAAAATTATCACGTATTCCTTTGTTGATACTAGATGATATTGGCTATGTAAAGAAAAATGAGGCAGAAACCTGCGTGCTATTTGAATTGATTGCCGATCGTTATGAAAATAAGAGTTTAATTATCACTTCCAACCAACCCTTTAGTGAATGGGATCAGATATTCCCAGATAATATTATGGCTGTCGCTGCCATTGATAGACTGGTGCATCACTCAACTATTATCAATGTGACTGGTAAAAGTTATCGAATTAAGCAATCTGAACAGCGAGTTAAAAGCAAAAAGTGAGTAATAAATTTGGAGTGAATATTTATGATTAACGACTCAAGCTAAAATCTGCAACGATAATTGTCGATGACAGGCAAAAGTAATTGACTTTCAACACTTTACTTCGGAAAATGCCTTTAGTATGCTTACCCTATAGTTGTACGGAACACAATAGACCTTCTGCGAAGGTTAAAATTGGCACATTAGCTTCTAATAAAATCAAAAAGTTAAGGGTGCAAAGTTGTTCAAATTTTAATTTTCGCAGAAGGTCTAATGATTAATTTAAGAAGGACGTGATTAACTAACTTAACAGAGTTATTTATGAGAAATTTTTGCAAAGATCCTTTGCACTTAGTAGATTGTAGTGCCCAAGATATAGTTAATACGTTAAAGGATGATCGTATCAGATCGATTAGTTTATCATTTGAGTCATTAGGCCGTTATATCGATTACAGTAAAATGTGTTCTATAATTGAAAAATTAAAGAAAACTCAAATTAGTTCAATTAATTTGTCGTATACTTGCCTTTCTCTTTGTAATGACAGAGAGTTAGATAAAATTTTTAAAGCATTGAAAAAAACTCAAATCACTTCAATCAATTTATCGAATAATGACTTAAATAGTGTTCAATTACTTCAAATAATACATGCTGTTAAGAAAACTCAAATCACTTCAATCAATTTATCGAATAATGACTTAAATAGTGTTCAATTACTTCAAATAATACATGCTGTTAAGAAAACTCAAATCACTTCAATTCATTTATCATTTAATACTATAAGATCAGAATACAAAAAATTAGAAGATTTAAAAGATAAAAGAGGAAGGAATCTATTAGTTAAAAATATCGATATAATGAAAGTTACGTGGGTAGTAGAAAATTTTGAGAATATTTTTCCAATAAATATTAAAATATTTATTGACAATAAAAATATTATTTCTTATTTAAATGAACTTTTAGTTCAACTTATTGAAAAAAATATATTAAAATCAGGAGAGAGATCCTTAGCTTTTGAGCTGATTAAAAATGTTCCTTTTAATATAGATAAAAATTTGAAAGATCTCATGATTGATACTTTCAAAACACAATCTAAACTCTCTGAATCCGAAAAATTAACTTTAGCTTTATTGTACGAATATCCATTCTCCAGTTTAATACATGAACAAGAGCCAAATCTCAATGATATCAATGAGGCTGCTCAATTATATCGAGAGATTATCGATAGTTCTCCAGATGATGCCCTAATAGTCGATAGTAAAAATGGCATGTCTGTGCAGAAAGTAGCTAGTTATTTATTTGAACAGCTTAATATTTTGTATCCTTCTCAAGAATCTGAAAATAAGCAATCTATACTGACAATTGAAATTGATCTAAGGTATCGGCCTTTAGCGTATTCTTTTTGGGGAACTGCAAGTAGTCAGATTACTTCTCTGGGTCGTGCGACATATTCGGAGAAAAGTTTCATTCGTTTAACCCGCCAGCTTCAATGATAATATCTTATCCATATCAAAGGGGCTATCATTAGCAGCATGATGCCGAAAATCGGGTTGTGTCGCAACTTTATGATGAGAAAAGGATGAATCTTATTCTGGACGTAACTAGGTGGCGAGGGCATAAAATTGCTGATGAATAGAACTAGTCTCAGAATGGATATGTTGTCCTTTACGAAGCATGTGATGTAATTCAATCCCAAGTAGGGTTGCCTTAGCCGAGTGAAATGCTTTGAAACCCATCATTGGCTTAGTGATTTTTTTAATAAACCGATGATCTGACTCAATAATATTATTTAAATATTTAATGGGTCTAATTTCAATTTTACTCGATTCTGGCAACCTTTCATTAATTGTTTTAAGGGCTGCGTTATTTGCCCCACTTTTATCAATGGTAACCTTTTCTGGTTTGCCAGAATAGCCAATCGCTTTATTGGGTCGTGCGACATATTCGGAGAAAAGTTTCATTCGTTTAACCCGCCAGCTTCAATGATAATATCTTATCCATATCAAAGGGGCTATCATTAGCAGCATGATGCCGAAAATCGAATTCCCCGTGCAAATTCACATGTCCCCAGGTCATTACTGAACCATCTTTTATCAAACTAATCATTTCTAAGCGTTCCTCATCATCACGGCAGCTTGTCAGTAACTGTGACAAATATAAATAGTTCCACAACACTATGCAGTTCTGGATAAGCACCTTAGATGCTACGGCAATTTTTTGTTCATCCGATGATGCCTGTTTAAATTCGCTATTATTAGCGTAAAAAACGGCATTTGAAAATTTGTTTGATAGTTCAATGCGATTAAGTTGTTTTTCAATACGTTGGCGTAGTTTCATATCATCGAGGTATGTCAAGATAAAAAGCGATTTGATGATTCGGCCAAATTCCTTGATTGCTTTATAAAGGGGATTGTTTCTTGCATAAGAACTCAGGCGTTTGAATAGTTGTGATGCACTCACATGTTTCAGTTTAATGGTGACCATAAAGCGTAAAATATCTTCCCAATGATTCGCAATTAATTTTTGTCTGATCGTTCGGCTTGGCAATATTTTATAACCTTTTTTCTCGTAGGTTGACCTTGATGAAAATGCATAAATACACTGATCAGCAATATTTTTGATGCGTGGTGCAAATGTGGTTCCCATGAAGTGGGTAGCAGCAAATATCAATTCGGTATATCCGTGTGTATCGGTAGAGTGAATATCAGTCTTAATAACATCGTTATTATTAAGACCATCGATAACATAGGCGGCTTCGCGATCAGAGGCACTGATTACGGTTGAGTGAAACAGCATTTGTCGTTCATCAATAAAAGTATAAATGCTAACCCCTTTGGCTTTTCCAAAGTATTTAAATGAAAAATTAGCGAGTAGTGACTCCACCGCAACATTGACTTTTCGTCCATCACTTGAGCTGTGTCGATTACTTTCATCGGCAATAAATACATTAGGTAATGACAGTTTATTGATCAGTAGAATGATTTGTTTATTGGCTTCTTCGAATGCTTTTTGACTAAAATACCAATTGACTGAATTTATCAACGTATTAGAATTCACACCTGCTGATATCAATCCCATTTTTGGTACACCAATATTACACCCCAGACCAATAATACCAGCCATACAAACTTCATCATTGCAGTAACGTTTTGCATTTTTAATATTGTGATGTGTAAAGCATCGTGTAAATTGTGTGGCTCGATTCACTTCACTTAAAATGTTTAAAATCGGTACTTGCCCAGATTGATCAAGCAATGAGGCAATATGTTCTGTTTGTTTATCATCAAGGGCAGGGGTTGTGATATGAAATTTACCCTCCTTGTTAAAAGAAAGGTATGGATTTAACTGATTTTCATATCGCTGATTAACTAGCTCATATTTTTCAGAGAGTAATTGTTTTAACTGCTGCATGATAGCATTGTAATCAGCAAAGTCAGCGAGGCCTGCTGCCTCAAGCAGGGCTTCTTTATTTTCCATCCAGGTGGTTTTATCGATTAGGTAATCATCGATCGATAAATAACGATAAGAATATTTTAAATTCAACTCGCCTGATTTTATAGCATCTGACACATGTATGAATAATAGTATTTTATATAGAGAAACTCTGAATTTACCATCTTTAGGATTAACGGCATCTTTTTCTTCGGGTTTTAAAAATCCCATGGGTGCCTTTTGATCAAGCCTCGTGTCCTTTTCCTTGAAATGATTGATGGTGCTGATGAGTAGTTTATTGGAATTTTCTTCGTTAAATGACAGGATTTTTAGAATGCAAGAGACTCTGTTTTGCAATTTAACAGATAATTTTTCAAGCGTATCAAAGTAATCACTATCATTGGCGATGCGATCAAGTGACTGCTCAAAAAGCGCAACTTTCGCATTATTTTCTTCAATTTTCTGTTGTTGGTGTTTATCCAGTAATGCTGTAATAGCACCAAGTTTACCAGAATCGGTTAATACTGATGAACGTATGATTTCAGTAATTTCATCGATGAGTTCACGATAGTTACGATTTTTCTTGGTCACATGGTGTATTGCTTCACGTCGTTCTTTGCGAGATAAGTGATCAAATTTATTAAGTCTCACCTTAACGGTATTTTTCATTGATTGAACAGATTTCATGAAAATATCAACGAACGCATCTTGTCTTAAATAATATTGGTGTTGGCAGAAAGCGGTTAAATGTAAAAACAATCGATTTTGATCAGGAAATTGTTTTAGCTGAGAGAGTTTTGCTTTTTTAACCCAAGTTGCATAGTAATCACAACTTTCAGGCATCAATGCTAACGCCTGGGTAAGTGGTAACATTACATTGAATAACTCCGTTATCTGATGGAAGATTTCAACGCTTGCTTGGATTGCCTTGGGTTTAAGCGATTGATTAATGGTCTTGAATTGATTTAATTTACCTTGACTGCCTTTTTCATTGACCTCAAGCAAATCTTTTAATTTTTCTTTTTGGCCTGATGTTAAATGTGATTTAACAATTGCTAATAGGTTTTCCTCATAATCGAAATAATGCTTGCTGATTAATTCGGATAACAGGTGATAAGAGGGTAGAGCAATATTTTTATCGCGTAATAACTGTAGTACCGTAAAAAATAATTTTCTAGGTTCTACTAGTCGTTTAACATGTCGCTGTAATTCATCTTCTAGCCATAAAAGGCTAGCGTCATCCAGGGGTTTGAATTCCAACATCTTTAAGATCGCATGTTGATGAACCATAGGTATTTTCTTTTTATACTGTGCCAAACTTACATTGTTAGCTGAAATCCCTAATTGCTTTGCCGCATAATCAATATCTTCTTGGCGAAATCGATTGATGACGAAAAAGCGTTTACACACCTTGAAATATCCGTATTGTAACAAAAACCCCACCTTGTTGGTTGGTGTGCGTAACCGACTTAATTTAACTGCCAACTCTGGCGTAATAGAAAAACATAATGCACGCGCTTCCACTGTTAAAATGGGCGGGTAATCATAAGCTAATCTTTCGTCTCCCGTTAATATCACTATGTTTGACACAGGTTTCCTCAGTTTCTTTTTTCTTCCTAGATAAGGACAGCGCATTGGTTGATGTATGTCGGTCTGTTTGTGCCACATGACAATAATGCATTGTGGTGCCAATGTCACTGTGCCCTGCATTTTCTTGGGCTATTTTAAGTGAAGCACCTGACTCTAATAAATACGTGACATAACTGTGGCGTAGCCAATGAGCGGAAGCTTGACGTAGTTTAGACGCTTTTCTCGGTTCATTCGGTTCAAAACGAGCGGCACCCAAATGAAAGGCCCAGCGAATGATTTGATCGATACGCCGGCAACTAATAGGTTGTTTTAAATTTTGCATCGGAATTAACGGGGTCTTCTCACGAAACTTTGGCCAAGGGGAGGGAAGTCCGGCTTGACAACGAAATTCTGCTAATGCGTCCATCAACTCATCAGGAATGGGGATCTCCCTTAGTTTTTTGCCTTTGCCAGTGATTCGTAAAAACCAATTCTCTTCACGCTGAATGAAATTCCCCATGCGATGATCGGCGGCTTCTGCAATACGAAGCCCGGTAAAAAACAGTAATAAAATAAGATAGCGTGCACGAATAATTTGATAGTCATTGCTATGTTTACTGTTTTTTGCATCATTAAGCGCATCTAGTGTCGCATGGATTTCATCCATTTCTAAATAACGATCAATGATTTTAGGCTTTGAGTTATTTCTTCGTTTACGCCGCCTATCGACAGCCATGGGATTGCCAGAAAGATAATTGGTTTGCACCAGATAATTAAAAAACGAATCCAATATTTTAATGGCTTTGTTAATTGAGCTGCCAGATAAGTGTTTGACAAAGGGTCGCCAGTTAGCATTTAATGAACCATCTTTATTGCGCCGAGAAACACAAGGCCCACACCACAATTTTTTCGGTGATGGCAATTTTAAAAAATTCTGGTAAGCCAACAGATGATCGCGCTTGATGCTGGAAATACTAACTTTACCAATATGGATACACCAAAGTAATAATCGCTCGACCTCTTTAGCATAGGATTTTAGGGTTGCCGGTGAGTCTTTGTATTCATTTAAAAATGCAACAATGGCTTCACCATCTGTCTTAGCATCGATTAAAGCCTCGCCCGATTTCTTGTTATAATTGTTGGCAATGAAATTTACAGCGAGTTTTCCCAGGTCATTGACATGGGTCATGGTGGTAAATAATGGCTTGATTGCTGCTTTTTTTTGGCACAAAACCCTCTCTCCCCTATGTTCGAATTATAAGGGTACTTGGAAATAATGCTTGTGTCAAAGCCATCCCCTTGTTATGATTCCTCATACATTAACCGGATCGGAATCCCTCTATTGATGTGGTTTAAACAACTTCAAATCTTCTCTCTCCCTGACGAATGGAACGCCGATCAACTGGAAACCCAATTAGAGCCGTTTGCTTTCACTCCCTGTTTGCCACATCTTTTTTCGAGCCAAGGTTGGGTGCCGCCTTGTGGGGAGGGTGAATTTGCGTTACTGGTGCAATCAATCCCAGGCTATCATATGGTGTGTTGTCAGTTTGAAGAAAAAATACTGCCCGCCTCCGTTATACAACAAGCACTGCATGAAAAAATAAAACAAATGACAGAAGGAAAATCCACGAAAAAAATTCCTGCTAAAGAAAAGCAACAACTGAAAGAAGCCATTACACAAGCTTTATTGCCCCGTGCGTTCACAAAAATAACCCGTGTTTATGCGTACGTTGATACGAAACACCAACAATTCCTTATCAATACGACGCATACTAACAAAACAGAACAACTCATCGGACTTTTTCAGCGCAGCATAGAAGGAAAATTAATGGCGCTAGAGCACAAGAAAATAAGCCCCATCCTGACAAAATGGCTCATTAATGATAAATATCCTCGCGATTTTTTTATTGGGAAAGCCTGCTTACTGCAAGACCCTCAACAACAACACCGCTTAATTCGCTGCCAAGAACAAGATTTATTTTCCGACAGCATTCAAGCACTATTGCGTGAACGTTGTGAGGTCAAGCAACTTGCCCTATCTTGGCAGGACCAAGTCCATTTCATTTTAGCAGATGACTTCACATTAAAAAATTTACAGTTCGACGATGAAGTGATTGCCGCCGCCAAGGAAGCACAATGCGAAACCGAAGTCATGCAATTTCAAGCCGATTTTGTGTTGATGTCCGGTGTTTTAACCACCTTAATTGTGTCGTTAACAAACGTCTTTCGTTGTAACAATACCGTGGCTATTACGAGCTCTTCTGAAGCTCAATTAGGAGGGGCCTAATGCCAAATATGATTATTATTGCAGGTCCTAATGGCGCCGGGAAATCAACGTCTGCCCCCGCCTTATTACAAGAGGCTTTACACGTTGATGACTTCGTTAATGCCGATGTCATTGCGCAAGGAATTTGTGCATTTCAACCCGAAAAAGAAGCCATGCGTGCTGGTCGCATTATGTTAAATCGTATTCACAGCTTGGCAAAACAGCAGGCGAACTTTGCTTTTGAAACCACGCTGGCTAGCCGATCTTTTGCGCATTGGATACCGACCTTGAAAACACAAGGGTATCAAATTTATATCGTTTTTTTGTGGCTAAGCGATGTTGAGCTTGCGGTATCTCGTGTCAGTGAACGCGTTCAATTGGGTGGGCATTCTGTCCCTGAAAAAACCATTCGACGGCGTTATCATGCAGGCATCAAAAACTTTTTTAATTTATACCAACCCCTACTCGACTATTGGAAATTGTACGACAATTCCAATCTCAATCAACTGGCTCTGATTGCTTCTGGAAATAAAAACAACTTGATCGTTGAAAATAAAATCGTTTGGCAACAACTAAAGGAGACTTACTGTGACCCATAAAACACCTTTATCAGATGACAATATATCAAAGATTTTTTCTGACGCTACCCATCTAACACAAACCCTACAGTCTGGAATTCATTCCGCTCTGTTAAAACATAAACAAGCTGGAAATGCAGTATGTGAGTGGCGCAACAGTACCGTGGTTTGGGTTTCACCGGAGAATATACTCAAAAAGTCAAAAAACGAATGATACTTCCCTCCGAATATGTCGGCCGACCCAAGGTCTTGAAACAGCTATGAGTTTGTTGTCTGCACTACCAAGTTGTGATGTAAAATGTACTTTAGGAAAATCAAATTTTAAAAGAATTGATCTTGATAAAATCAATAAAAATGTAGTCCTTTGCATTGATAATGATCTCAAAGAGTGGCGTAAAGATACAACAATAACAGATGCTGCTGAGCGACTTATTAGTGCTGAAAAAACTGTTTGGATTGCATCTCCAGACATGATTAATAATAAAAAAACGGACTTTAATGACGTATTATTATCAAAAGGTAAGCAGTCTGTTATTGATACACTCCATCAGTCCCTATTGTACAACAAAACAGAAAATGATTCTGATAAATCTCTAAGGGATATAATAAAAATTAACACAGATGAGGTCAAAATTGACCTCTATATAGATCAACAAAAACAACGAGACATTTCCGTAGATATGCAATCAGATCAGCGTTCTGTATCGCTACATGGATTTGAAAACATATCAGAAATTGATCAATTAGTAGACCGATACCTGCAAAATAAAGCCCATGAGTACCCTAAGAAAGAGCGTCAATTACATTCCATCAAACAACCAGAAATAGAGCATGAGACTTAGACATTGTCTCCTAAATAACCGTCGATATAAGCCTGAGCTTTTTCTGATACACACTTTAGTATATCTTCAGAATTATCTTTAGTATTATTGGTATAACCGACCAATCTTCTTATAATCAATAGAGTTTCTATGCTGGCTTTATAGGACTTAAGTTGCAGCTCTTTCCTCATTTTATCCGCATCAGAATCTTTATTCTTGTCCGAGTTTGCCTCTTCAACTCGAAGTCCGATGTCTACTAAATTTCGAATATAATGGGCAATCGCGATCTTTTTTTTAACCGCATTTTGTTCTAATTTTTTAGCTGTTTCTGAATCAAATCGAACGGTATAGCGTGACATGATACACTTTCCTTTTACAATGGATGGGCAGACAAGCGCATCTTAATAGGCAGTCAATTGGCAGTCAAATTAAATGAACTCCTTGTTTTTTAATTTTATTTGTTGGTGTGCTAATAAGCTGCCAAAAGCTACCGATTGGCATCAGGTCAATAAATAGACTGTTTTTGCTGACACCTTGATTTTTAAGGTTAACTCTTTGTCTTTTATCAATATTTTTTTAATGCAACCCCGTTGCGATAGGTGTGGTCGAGTTTAGTCATGGGAATACATCACGGTAGTGCAGGCAAAGCTAATATTTGGCGTATTGAAAATAGTTACAGTGAATGCAACGGCAGATGGGTTTGCCTCATCTTTTAAGCAAATGAAGCATAGCCTTTGACATTAAGCAATTATATAATAGCTATTTATATTTGAAAGAAAAGGAAAAGAAATTATGGTACTTCTTAATCCAAGTTATGAAAAATAGAAGGAACAGGTTAGGTTAAATATTGATGCCAATATTTGGGGTAAAGTAAAGAAATATTGTAACGGGGTTGGCTTTAGCAGTAAAGAAGATTTTATTGAGCAGGCTGTTGAGTTTGTGCTTAAGAAAGATCGTGACTGGAAGAAACAACAAACAATTTCTACTGAATAAGGCTACTTGTTTAAATGGATATTATTAAACTCAGCGAGTTTGGTGAGGGGAATACGCTTGAATATAAGTGTAATACTGAGGCCCTTACTACCATCTTAAAATGTGTTAGTGCCTTTGCTAACACAGCAGGCGGTATTATTTTGATAGGTATCGAAGATGATGGCAAAATTGTAGGCGTTTCAGATGTAGGTAAAGTACAAGAACAGTTGTCCAACTCAATTTCAAATAGAATTAAACCACAATTGATTCCAGAAATTACTGTCAATGAGCTTAATGGAAAATCCGTTATTGCGATACAAATTGAACATGCTCCAGGACCTTACTATTTAACTAACAAAGGCGAGGACAAAGGTGCTTATATCAGGGTGGGCAATTCAAATAGATTAGCTGGACCTGAAATCATTCAAGAAATAAAACGCACCGGTAGTTATTCTTCATTTGATAAATCACCATGTGATAGTGTTACAGAAAATGACTTAGATAAAACCGCTATCGACTCTGTATATAAAAAGCGCGGTAGAACCGTTGATACAGCCAAACTGATGAGTATTGGTGTTTTAACAAAGAAAGGAAAGCGCGTTGTTGCAACCAATGCTGGTGTTATTTTATTTGGGTTGCCCAAAATTCGTGAAACCTATTTTCCTTATGCTGAAGTTAGATGTGCTCGCTTTAAGGGAACATCGCGTTCTGAATTTATTGACCGTTTGAACATAGAAGATGGCATTTTAGCTGCTATTGATGAAGTGCCAAAGTTTATCCGTCGTAATACTAAAATGGCAGGTAAGTTTGGTGCTATGCGACGGCGAGATATTCCAGAATATCCCACAGAAGGGATACGAGAGGCACTGACAAATGCCATAGCACATGCTAATTATGAAGTGACAGGAAGCCGAATATTTGTGGCTATTTATGATGATCGTCTTGAGATTCAAAACCCAGGCATTATGATGCCTGGCATGAGCATTGATCAGTTTAAAGCAGGCGTGAGTCGCATACGTAATCCAGTTATTGCGAAAACACTAGGCCAACTTGAATTGATAGAAGAATGGGGTAGTGGCTATAAGCGCATTAAAGAGGCTTGCAAGAATGGCAGTTACCCTTTGCCTCAGTGGGAAGAGTTTGGATCAGCACTACGTGTTACATTCTATCCGCATCCTGAAGTTATGGAACTGGGTGCTGATTTTAGCACCCAGTTGGCATCCAGTCGGCACCCAGTTGCTGGTCAGGAAAAGATAAACGATGAAGAGATTCAAATCATTGATTTTTGCAGAGAAAAGAGGTCTTTTCAAGAGGTTTTAAATCACATGGGGTGGCACGACAGGACTAAATTTAGAAGAAAGTTTATTACCCCGCTACTAGGGATGGGGTTAATAAGACAAACTATCCCAGAAAAGCCAACTAGCTCACAGCAGAAGTATCAAGCTACAGAGTGTGGGGTTAAGTTTCTTGAAGAAAACAGGCAATAATACGATAGTACAATTTCGACTAACATACTTTTAAAATGGATAAAAACGAATCCAAAGAAGCCATTAACCTCATTGAGCACGAGATGATGAAAGCACTTTAAATCACAAAAAATAATAAGTATTAATTAGGAACACCTATAGAACCTTATCAATACGAACTCTATGCCCTCAAGGAAAAAAGTTTACTTTTTATCTCCAGCAGTTGATTTAAAATCCGCTGCAGTGCCTTTTGTATTTCAATACAAGCGTTCCAAATATAAGTGATATCGAACGATTGTCCCAACGCCAGTAAAGCCTGCTCCACCAGTTCTTCTAGCTCTGGAAGTCTTACACAGCTTACAGTCTCTAAAGTATGTATCAGTTGATCGCGATAGCGCGTTAGATCTTGTGATTGCTCTGCGGCTACTATTTCAGACAGGGTGATATTAAGCTCTGTATAGAGTACATGTATTAACCTCTCACTCTGCTCCATTGAATAACCCATTTGATAGATACTGGCCGCATAATCAAAAACAGTTTGTGGCAGATTGGGAAGAGGTGTCAAAAAACACTCAGACAATCGCTGTAGTATTGAGGCATTCAATGAGGCTCTAATCACAAGGCGAGCCCCTGCCCTGAAGAAATCATTACGAACTGCAGGCTCATTGTCTGTGGTCAGTGCAATTAACGGCGGATCAAAGGGATCTGCGTATTGGGCTCGAATTGCGCGGATCCTTTGTACACTGCATTCCACTGACCATTGAAGGGTCATAAAAATAAGATCGTAGTCGGTTTGCTGTATTTTCTGAACGGCCTCTTCTTCAGTGCTGACGGCATCACATGAGGTATCTGCCAACCAATAGCGAAGACAGGTGAGCACTATGGGATGATCAATAAATAACAGCACTCGTGTATTTGAAGGAAAAGGATTGCATTGAGAACGAAATTCAAGGTTTTGCAGAGCTGTCATTTGTTTATTGTCTCGTTATGAAAAAAATTTATCCTAATACATTGATCAAAAAGATTTTTTAATCATCATTAACATAGCAAAATTTTTAAACAGCAGCAAATATTTTGACCATGTTATACTCATAAATCTTATCGGTTGAACAAAATTGGCACAGGCAATCTCTAAGAGACATATCATAAGTCACCAAAATAAATTCAGCCCTTCTACTTTATAGACAACTTTGCAATGAAGTAGCATACTCCTGCGTCGCGATAAAGTGGACCTTAGCCAATAGAACCGCTGCACTTCAATTTAAAACATTCTGCGAGAGATCTTATGATTCAGATAACAACAAAAAATGAGACCCCTATTCATCCCATTGGATTTGGTACCATGCCAATATCAGCATTTTATGCACAACAACCTGAAATAGAATCTTATGTATCCACTTTTAAATTAAATAACATCTATTGTACATCTTGAATATTAAAGATCATTTTCTTGTAATTTAGGAGAAGTGAAATTGAAACAATATAGTTTTTTTTTAAAAAAAATTTATTTACTAGTTTTTTTAATCCCAGCAATAATAATCCTACTCTTGTATTAATTCGTCCATCCCATTTTAGATACCATTCGAGCTGCTCAGCGAGTCAAGCTGCTTCCCGCTTCAACTACTCAAGAACAAACGCTTTAAAAAAATTAGGCCTTTCTAATTTAAAACTAGCTTGGCCAAATGAATCAACTATAAACAGTAAGCAAGTGGATTATAGGAAAATAAATCCTGATTCAATAAAGCAAATGTATGGTGAAGCAGACCTATCAAAGCTACCTATTTTTCAGGGAGGGTTTATCAACTTTGGTTACTGGAATAATCGCTTTATTAAAAGCAATACAATATCATCAGAAGAAAGAGAGGCCTCTTCTAAAGAAATGTATAGGGTAGTTAGTGATCTTGCTGAAATTCTTAAAAAGCATAGCCTATTGGAAATAGGTTGTGGCCTTGGATATGGGAGTTCCTTTATCTCTAACACTTATCATCCAAAGCTAGTCATTGGTCTAGATG
Organism: Coxiellaceae bacterium; assembly: GCA_965214015.1. Taxonomy (GTDB): domain Bacteria; phylum Pseudomonadota; class Gammaproteobacteria; order Coxiellales; family Coxiellaceae; genus CBDCAS01. Next base: position 5,942 of record CBDCAS010000008.1, on the reverse strand, counting down.
TTTCTCCAGAGCAAATTGCAAGGGCCAAAAAATTCCAAGCTTTAGAAATTAAAGCTGGAAAACTACGGTTTACAATCGGTGAAGCTGAAAGTATGCCATTTACCGATAATTCTTTCGATAGAATTATCTCTGTGGAAGCAGCTCAACATTTTTCTTCTATAGAGAGCTTTTCAGAAGAAGCTACCCGTGTATTGAAACCTGGCGGAGAACTTGTGGTAACTAGTTTCTTTCCGACTAATCAAGAGGGTGTCAACGTGCTTAATGCTATTGTTCCAGATTACCACATTCATGGCAGTCAAAATACCATAGAGCAAGGGTTGTGTCGCAACTTTATGATGAGAAAAGGATGAATCTTATTCTGGACGTAACTAGGTGGCGAGGGCATAAAATTGCTGATGAATAGAACTAGTCTCAGAATGGATATGTTGTCCTTTACGAAGCATGTGATGTAATTCAATCCCAAGTAGGGTTGCCTTAGCCGAGTGAAATGCTTTGAAACCCATCATTGGCTTAGTGATTTTTTTAATAAACCGATGATCTGACTCAATAATATTATTTAAATATTTAATGGGTCTAATTTCAATTTTACCCGATTCTGGCAACCTTTCATTAATTGTTTTAAGGGCTGCGTTATTTGCCCCACTTTTATCAATGGTAACCTTTTCTGGTTTGCCAGAATAGCCAATCGCTTTATTAAAAAAGCGTTTTGCAGAGAGTTCATCACGATGTTTAGACAGCATGAAATCAATCGTTGCACCCGATTTATCCACCGCGCGATAAAGGTAACACCATGCCCCTTTAATTTTTACATACGTCTCATCCATTCGCCAGCTACTGCCGACTTTATGCTTATATCGCTTGGAAAATTGTGCTTCAAGACACGATGAGTACTTCACAACCCAGCGATTCAGAGTGGAATGATCCACTCTAACACCGCGTTCTTTCATCAGTTCTTCAATATCACGATAGCTCAGCGCATAAGCTACATACCAGCGTACCGCCATCAGAATAAGCGGGGCTTTGAAATGGCGCCCTTTAAAACTCATCATTCTATTACGCTCCATTTCCAAACACACAAGCCGAAATCCTAACATACACCCCAAGTCTGCGACATATATGGTCCCTACCGATTTGCAAGACAATGTTCGAAAATAATAACCAAAAGATAATTGCATACATATATACGGCTTCTTATGAGTGAGTGGTTTATTCACTCGAGCCCAGATGGAATATGCGCGCTTTTAACTCCTTAACAGAACCACGGCTTATAATAGCCTTGTCGCAAATCAGGTTTTGTTAAAAGCAGGATCAACCTGGTTATCATCTTTCTTTTCATTGACTAGCAATTTTCTAAAACAACTATATTGGTCACTCAAAGTAAGAATGACTACTACTTAATTAATTATGGCATGGGTTGTAAGTTGCATCCGTTGCCATAATGGCCCACATTATTTTCACGTTTTTATTGGCTAATGCTACATATATGGTCCCTACCGATTTGCAAGACAATGTTCGAAAATAATAACCAAAAGATAATTGCATACATATATACGGCTTCTTATGAGTGAGTGGTTTATTCACTCGAGCCCAGATGGAATATGCGCGCTTTTAACTCCTTAACAGAACCACGGCTTATAATAGCCTTGTCGCAAATCAGGTTTTGTTAAAAGCAGGATCAACCTGGTTATCATCTTTCTTTTCATTGACTAGCAATTTTCTAAAACAACTATATTGGTCACTCAAAGTAAGAATGACTACTACTTAATTAATTATGGCATGGGTTGTAAGTTGCATCCGTTGCCATAATGGCCCACATTATTTTCACGTTTTTATTGGCTAATGCTACAGTGGCCCTGTTTTTGCCTCTTCTCGCCATTAAATCCTCTAACCATTTGGATTTCTTATTGGATAGATTTTTACATCGACTCATAGCAGCTCTAGCACCATGAATCAATAAACATCGTAAATATTTATCACCTCGCTTACTAATACCCATCAACCGAGTTTTACCACCCGAAGAATATTGCTTAGGTACGAGCCCAATAAAGGCCGACATTTCGCGCCCATTTTTAAATAGTTTTGCATCGCCGATGGTAGCGACTAAAGCTGTGGCAGTAAGTGGGCCAATACCTTCTACTTTGAGTAGTCGTTGACACGTTTTATTATTTCTACAAATCATTTCTACCTGATGATCATATTGTTCAATACGTTCATCTGAGGCACGTAACTCACACAGTAGCTCATTAAATAGTTGTCTTCCGGTAGCACTTAGTTCATTCTCGTTGTTTTCTATGATTTCAGGCAGTCTTTTACGAACATGAGATATCCCTTGTGCAACAACCACACCATATTCTGCTAGCAAACCACGTATTTGATTAACTAAGGCTGTTCTTTGCTTAACAATACGTGAACGTACTCGATGGATAGATTGAATATCTTGTTGTTCAATACTTTTCATGGCAACAAATCGCATTGTTGGTCTTCTGACTGCTTCACAAATAGCTTCTGAATCTAAGGCGTCATTTTTATTGGATTTAACATAGGGTTTAACAAATTGCGCTCCCATAATTTTTATGGTGTGTCCAAACTCAGTAAATTTCCTCGCCCAAAAGTTTGATCCTCCGCAGGCTTCTATACCAATCAGACAAGGGGGTAAATTGGCAATGAATTCAGTTAATTTTTCCCGTGACACTTTTTTCTTGCAGCTAGGTTGTCCGTTCACATCAACACCATGTAGTTGAAAAACATTCTTTGCTAGGTCTATGCCCAATGTAGTAATATCCATAATGGTTTCTCCACTTTTTGTTGAAGGATACATCAATCATTCTGGCTCATTACCAAGCCTGTTTAAAGGGGGTAGGGACCATTCCATTAGTACCGCATGGAACTACCTACAGCAAAATTAAAACAATTGGAACTAAAAACACACTATGACTCCTCAATACCGCCTGTTTTGGTGGGAGATCGTTATCGATTGCACCGAATACTCATCAATTTGATGAGTAATGCCATTAAATTCACAAAAAAGGGTCATGTCACATTGAGAGCATTGTTGTGTAATAAAACGACTCATTCTGCCTTAATTCGATTTATTATTGAAGATACAGGGATAGGTATTCCTGATGATAAGAAAGAATATATTTTTGAGACGTTTTCTCGTTTAACCTTATCTAATACTGGCCTTTATAAAGGGGTTGGCTTAGGATTACGAGTGGTAAAGCAATTTATGCACGAAATGGATGGAGAAATTGATCTAGTAAGTGATGTTGGCCAAGGAACTCAGTTTATTTGCACTATACCTTTTAATATTCCTTTAACAAACGATTTTGTAGAACAATAAGTCAAAATGTATGGTGATAGATAGACTCTTTAGTGTACTTATGGTAGAAAATGTGTATATTGTAGAAAAATGATAAAAAAGCACTAAAATTGTAGAACTTACAGCTCATTATAATGCGTCCCATCGATCTACTTGCTTAGAATTGAGAATGGATAATTTTCTATTTAAAAACCCTTACAAAAGAAAAAGGACAAGAAATAATAAATAAATTTTTAAAGAGATAATTATGATCAATAACTGGCAAAGAAAAAAAATAATTTCTGCCAAAGAACATCAAAAAAAAGCTTTTGAAATAGTTAATGAAATTATAATAAAAAAAAGAGAAGGTAGAATAATAACATTAACTGATAATACAAAATTAGTTGAATTTTGTTCTTGTTCCTACTTAGGATTAGACCTTGATGAACGCATTATAAATGCAGGTAAAGCAAATTTAGAGTGTTATGGGGTTTCTTTTCCTGTAGCAAGAACTAGAATAAGAACAGAAAATCTTGTTTATCTAGAAAGTTTATTAAATAAAATATTTTATGGATATTCGACGGTTTTTGTTTCATTACATCTTGCCCATCTTGGGGTTTTTCCTTTATTAGGATCAGGTGAAATGCCTAGTTTCCCTCTCAAAGAGAACGGACCTCATTTTATATTAGATAAATCTGTACATGCCTCTATTCAAATCAATAGAGGGCTTTTATCTCAGTTCGGCAGTATAGAAATAGTTGATTTTCAATCAAAAGATCTTATAGAAAAATCATTTAATTCCTCTTATAAGGATAAAAAAACTCCAATTTCTATTAGCGATAGCATTGGCTCAATGGGGGGACTTGTTCCCATTAAATTTCTAATCGAAATGTCCAAAAAATATGAGGGTTATGTTTATTTTGATGATGCTCATGGAACCTCTATTTTTGGCACTTATGGTTCAGGATATGTTTTAAAAGAATTAGATTATAAATTTCACCCTAATCTGATTTTATCTGCTTCTTTATCTAAAGGTTTTGGTACTAATTCTGGTGCTATTATTTTCTCTAATAAAGCGGATGAAATTTTTACAAAAAGATTTAGTGGCACCTATTTGTTTGGTAATCCACCGCCATTTTCTATCATTGATTCATCTATAGCTTCAGCAAAGATTCATTTATCAGATGAAATATATCAACTTCAAGAAAAACTCTGGAAAAATGTCAAATATTTTGACATTTTTCAGCATGGAAATATTGTAAATAGAGAACTAATCTCTCCCATTCGAGGAGTTTTTATCGGCGACGAGTTTAAAACGATAGAAATTACTAAGAAACTTAGACAACGAGGTTTTGCAGTTACAGCAGCCATGTACCCTACTGTTGCTAAAAACCATGGTATGTTAAGAATCGCTCTTTCTGCTTTGCACACGAAACAACAAATATTTTCACTATGTGAAAACATTAAAGAGGTAATGACTACTTACTCTCAATAAAAAAAGCACATAAAGTTAGATTATATGGTTTCGATCCTTATGCAACCCACAGTAAAGGTATAGAGTATCTTTCTGAACAAGATATCAAACAAAAAAAGAGACGCTTTGATTTAGTGATTGCTCGTTGGGTACTACATCATGTGACCTTAAAACATCGTTGGAGTAATTTAATTCAATGTATCAATCAATGCAATGGATGGGCACGCCTTTTTTAAAGATTAAAAAAGGCGTGCCCATCCATTGATTGCACATACTCATCAATATTATTTACGACAAGCCGGCTGTACCGCAGATATTGCCGCTACAGGCCAATCCGCTTTAGATCAAGCCGCTCAAAAACACTATGATCTTATTTTTATGGATGTTGGCTTACCCGATAAGTCAGGTATAGAAGTCACCCAAGAGCTGCGCCAGAACGGATGGAAAGGGCCTATTATTGGCTTAACCGGTCATGCTAAAAATCCTGAATATCGCAAAGCCTGTTTTAAAGCCGGTATGAATAAGGTGATTGGCAAACCAGTCGATGAGGAAATATTAACCCCATTATTACAACACTGGGTTTGGGATCAAGAACAACAAGAACACGAAAAAGAGCAAGAAGAAGAAATCGACCTCAAAGACGACAATGAGTCGTTACCTCTGATCGATTGGCAAGCCTGTCTAGAAAGATATTATCAAGACGAACCCTTTGTGCGCAATTTATTAAACAATTACATCCAAGATCTTAAACACTCCCAACAACTCATTGCCACTACCTATAAAGAACAAAAGTTCAAAGCACTCCGTGAGGAACTCCACCACCAGAAAGGTGCACTTTGCCATGTGGCACTTCCGCGCTTAGAGCAGTCACTGATTCTCTTTCATAGGGCCGTGAAGCAAGTCCCTAACAACAAAGTCGTCTTAGAACTCTTGTATCAACGAGTACAAAACGCTTTTGACGCCACTTTGAAGACACTTGAGTCCCTATAGGTTGATAAAAGCGCTGTGATCGAATCTCAATGTGTTCACTAAAAAATAGATGGACCACTCGTCATTTGGGATACAATTTAGTTCATTTGGCGATACTGGATAAAAAGTTATCCACAGATCTTGCCGGTTTTCGCACGATTGTTGTTAATACCCTTACTAAAAAACTAGCTGAAGCTGTTT
>CBDCAS010000007.1:0-2144 GCA_965214015.1 Coxiellaceae bacterium | reverse complement strand
GTAAGGTAATTAGTAAGTTTCATCATAATCAATATCCATGTGTCATTCAATATAAGTATCTTATCATAAAACGCCAGGAAAGTAAACCATTAAATGCAATTATTACACATTTGTAATCTTTCTAGGTGAAGATTATTTTAGCTGCTCATATGTGACTTTGTATGCATATGACTTACCATCCCATTCGTCCTGGCCATAACGTCTCAGTCTCATTGGGCCTTCTAGGCTGGGCCAGCGTCGTGCGGCGCGCCGCACACCCTTGGTCTTGACAGTCTCATCATCGTACAGGCCACGGATGAACTCTTTTGCAGCACTATAGGCACGCTTACGCTCTGGATCATCAAGCTGTGCACGTGTGGTATTGGCATCAGTCTCGAACGTAAATCGCTTCACCTTGGTCTCATACACAGGCTTCAATACAACCTCTACATCAATCAGGTCTTGGCCATGGATCTTATCACGGTTATAGACAAGGTCGTTTGCGAACTTCACCATATACTCACCCTCGGCCTTCATTGCCTTGAGGGTCTTCTGTGCCAGCCAGTCAAAGGCCTCGTCGGGCTCACCATAGAGGCCACGCTCTTCATGATGACGTGCATAGTCTTCCCGGTTCATGAGGACTGTCTTACGATTCACTGTGACCGGAACCTGGTAGACCGCAGCAGCCTTGGCATTGATCAGCTTCTTGGCTTCTTCACGAAGGTTCACAACCTCTCTATCAAGGATAGCAGTATCTTTCTCAAGGGGCAGTTCCTTCGAACCGTTACACGTACCAGAGAAGTAACCATAACCTGCAACCCGATACCCATGGAGAGACATGCGTCCGGTTTTATCATTTACGGCCTGTTGCCGTAGACATGCTTGACAGTGACCTTTTTGTTTTGACATAATGTGTACATTCCCTTTTTGACTATATTTATATCCTATCATAAAACGCAAGGAAAGTAAACTAAAAAATGCAATTATTACACATTTGTAATCTTTGTCATTACGATACGACCTCAGCACTCGTCACGGTTGGCATGTTAAACGAACGCCAGCCAGATGCCTCAATGTCATAGACACGTACGTTATCTGTCTGTGGACGTGGATCCTCATTGTACTCTGCCATGGCAATATTCATCAAGTCAGGGTTCTGAGTACACATCATCACCCGTTCGGTACCATCAGCTTTCGTGAAGGTCACTCGCACCGTGCCCTGTAGGGCTTCATTCAATTCTTGTCTTGTCATCATATTCTTTCCTTCAAACTTTTCCTGGACTTCTAATACTTTAAGGGCCTCTTGGAAGTCAGACTCATCACACGTTGTGATTATTCTAAGTGATTCTTCAATTGTCATATTACTCATCCTTAATTTTATAATACATATTTTGTTTATTCACAGCAATTATCGATTTCATATTTTTATCGTAGTAATATATAATATTCTTTTTATCAAATGGCCAACCTAAAACAATCTTTTCATAGATTTCATTATATTCAGTCATTACAATATCATCATCATAGCTTCCTAAATATAACTCTTTTTCTTTAGTCATGCGTGTACTCAATTCATTAAAAATGGAATTATGCCCATCAGTATCACAAGAGCATACATTCCCTTAATAAGATAGTCTACTCTTTCAAGACTATTATCAACACGATCAAATGCTTCATCGACCCGGTCATATGCGTCGTTAAGATTTTTATTGCTGTATTCCATATTAATATCCTTCATTATTTTATAGGTATATATTATCATAAAACGCCAGGCTTGTACATAGCCTGGCGTTATTTTTTTATTACAAATGTGTAATTTTTATAAAGTTATGCCACTTCCATATGATATGTATGTAACTCTAAAAATGTATCTTCCATATATGATAGTTTCTCTTTTAAAATTTCGGCCTTTACTATATTATTTCTTTTTTCATAGCGTCTAATCTTATGTTTTAATTCATTCATGTCTCGTTCCAATCGATTAATTTGCGCTGGCAGAAGATGCATTTTATGTTCTCCATAAAAAAAGAGCGCTGCGATAAACGCAACGCTCACTGAGAGGGTTGATATGAGAAACTATTTTATGTTGTTCTTTTCTCATATCCTTATTTATATGAAGTTAGATTTTATCAGTGCCATTCCTCAAAATAAACACCTAAAATCTC
>CBDCAS010000006.1:0-1606 GCA_965214015.1 Coxiellaceae bacterium | reverse complement strand
TCTAGTCATAAAAATTTCTGGTGGTTCTGGTGATGCTGATCTTTATGTAAAAGTTGGCTCACAACCTTCTACTAGCAGCTATGATTGCCGACCATACAAAAACGGTAATGAAGAAAGCTGCTCTACTAGTACCCCATCTGCAGGAACCTACTATATTATGCTAAAAGGCTATAGAAGCTATAGTAACGTACAGCTCGTTGCCAGTTTTGATGGTGGTAGCAGTAGCAGTAGCGGCGGTTCCAGTAGTGGTAGTAGCAGTAGTAGTGGAAGCAGCAGCGGCGGAAGTAGCGGTGGTAGCAGTGGTAGCACAACCGTTTCTGGAAGCCAGGGTGAAGAGCTAACATATTATGTTGAAGTGCCTTCTAACAGACCAAACTTGGTAGTTAAGATACAAGGTGGTTCAGGTGATGCTGACCTGTATGTTAAACGCGGTAGCGAGCCTACGCGCTCAAGTTATGACTGTCGCCCGTATAAAAACGGTAACAGTGAAACTTGTACTTTTAACAATCCAGCAGCAGGTGACTATTATATAATGGTTCGTGGTTATCGATCATTTAGTAATGTGACCTTGTCGGCGGATCATTAGATCAGCACTACAAACTAAACTAAAAACTTACATGCAATAACAAACATCAAAGGCACTGCAACAGCAGTGCCTTTTCTTTTTAAGCAAGGCTTTAGTCTTAATTTCCCTCTGGATAAAGATATTTCAATTATCAATTATCAATTCTATGAAAAGCCTGGAAACAGCATTGTCTGCAATAGGCTCATTAACGCCAGATATTTTTGTTAGTATCATTTGGCTGTGATATTGCGAATTCCGATTCTGTAGGTAGTTTTTCGATAAGTGAAACTGGCTTCTTCAATATTGCCTTACAAATTGCTGTACTTAACTTGCTTATTATCACCTTCTAGGAACGGGGCTACGATAGACATAAAAATGCTAATTATGTTTCTCAATGTCTTATAGCATTTATATAATATTACCCGGTTAATGATTGTTAATAGCAGAATGAATAATAATTTATTCTACCAGTGCCTGACGACTTCCATACATGTTAAGACGCTTCAATAATGCTGATTCTTCATCGGTCCACTTTTTACGGTAAGAAAAAATTGCCTCATTTTGATAATCAATGGCTTTATTAAATTGCCCGGCTGCCGCATATGCTGCAGCTAATGTGTCAAGATAATGATAATTTTCCCATCCTGATAATTCGTTGGCCCTGATTGCCAGATCAAACGGCTTCATCAGGGTTTCGATAAGTCAAATCAGTTGCGGTTGATTTAATTCGAGCTAACCAGTTTATTGGCTCATGATACAAATCACAAATTGTTATTGCCATGCCGAAATATTTAACGGCATTTTTTAGGTCCCCACTCTTATAATTTTGCTCACCCAATTTTGTTAGCTCAATTGGACCTTCTACCAATTGTCTTGATTTAAAGCGATAGGCAAAACCTTTCTTGAACTCTTTATCCTTTACAATAATCTCATTTGGCCGACTATGGATTAGTTTTAGCTTACTTGTTTTAATTGTATTTAATACCAGCTCATACTTTGCATTAGTTCTGAAGATTGGTATCTCTTTATACCTAAGATAAT
>CBDCAS010000005.1:0-9164 GCA_965214015.1 Coxiellaceae bacterium | reverse complement strand
CCTTAGATCATTGATCGAAATAAGATTAAAATAGTAGCAAGTAGCGAAAAAAATAGTTGCTCGAACGACATAACGCCGGGATAATGAATTTATTTTATACAGAACTTTAGAACTGGTGTGCTGCAACCTAGAATAATAATTATATTATTCAAAAGAACTCGAGCTAATCTTAGCCTATACCGTCAAAAATAATACTTTATATATCCAAGATATTCTTAACAAAGTATCTATGTCATTTGAAGAAATAGTTAAAGTCATTCCTGAGAATTTTAATAAAATTGTATTACAATTTTGTCCCGACAATCTAAATATTCAGAATTATGCTGCGATCCCGGCTGAACCAGAGTGCAGCATTATGGTGTCAAATGAATTTAAATCTAAAAGAGATTTTTTTCGCTTTCCTGAGCCATATCGTTGTTAGTATATATTACAGTTTTTTTGATAGCTTGCTGTTACAACCCTAAGGCCGCAAAGCAGCCTTTATTTTACGCCAATTACATTGTTTTTTTGTGTGCTCTGCGATCATCAGCCTCAGGTGAAGCTACATCTTGTGCAGGCGCACAGCTAGAACGAAGCTTTGAGAACCCATGTAATATATTTAAACTATGATTACCAACATCGATAACATTGGCAGCAAAAGGTATGCTAGATATCCCTGTTATGGCTGCATTTAAAGCTTGAGCGCCCCTACAGGCATTAGCCATAATAGCAAACTTAGCAAATTCACCACCAACTAAGCGCTCACTCAAAAAAGCTTCATAAGCATGGATCGCTATATCAGGAAGATGTTCTAATGCACTAGCGGATGGACTGGTAGTATACTTATAGAGCACGGCAGCTGCAACCAACCCATTATATACTTTATATAAATTATTCGCGTTAAAATATGCTGTGAAACTGGTTGCACCTGTAGAAGTTTGAGGCCCATCATCCATGTTTATATCCTTAAATTTTATACTGACACGCTAGCAGAAATGAAAAAGTAGTTTAATCAAAAAACACCACATTAACAAATAAAACCCTAAAAAACTTAACATTTATAATAAAAAATTAAAAATTGACCACTCCATTTTTAACAGTTAGAATGCAATCAAAATTTGCGGGGAGATATAACATATATGCGTAGCTCAGAATCAACACCAACCTATTTATATAAAATAGCAACAATAAGTCAATGGGATAACATGTGTGAATTAGGCATCCAGCATAATCAAGGCTCTGAGCTTGATCAGACAGATGGCTACTTGCATTTAAGCCTGTCTCACCAAGTAGAACGTATTGCAATAAAATACTTTGGGGATCAAGGCGAGGTTAAACTCATTAAAATCAAGTATAAAGCCGTGTCAGAGCTGATTAAGTGGGAGCCCAACTCTAAAGGTGAGCTCTTTCCTCATAGCTATGGTCAACTACCAGCAAACTCTATTGCTGAAGTTTTGACTATCCAAAGCCAAGATTATGATTTTAGTCAACTTGTATATTAATCATTTAGAACCTAAAATACTTTCTCTTCAATATCATGAAAATTTAACTTAATCGCCAAAAATATTAGCCAATTTTATCCTAACCGAGAGCCTCTTGCACCCAAACGGGCACCTTGGTCTAAGCGATTTGAAGCGCCTGACTCAGGAGATGGAGCCATATTTGGTTGTTGCGCTCTTTGAGTTTCATATTGTGTTAAAACGGCTGCCGACGCACCTGGCACCAAACCGGCTCCGGCATAAGCTGTAACCTCAGGCATAGAGGCCATTGCTAACTCACATTCTTGTTTTGTAAATGATATACGACTTAAAGCATTGCGAGATTGATATGTGACAGTGGCATGACGTTGTCCAGGTTTTAGCTGTGCTTCGGATACAATAAAATCATATAACGCATTTACAGATGCTTTATTTCCAATAGCATTATCATCAAAAGAAATAGTGACAATATTTTCACCAGAACGTCTCGTACTCCACCCCAAAGAGAACATATTAGCGTACTTGGTTTTATTAAGTATATCTCTCAAAAAATTTTCAACTTCGAAATTTTGGGTTTGTTTTGATTGAGCAGCTGGAGGTACATAATCGGTTAGATCTAATAATTTAAATTCTCTAGCCATCTCTCGAGCTTCCGCAACTTCTGCCGCTTGTGTCCTCAATAACGCCTCAGCCTCTGCTTCTAATTCTGCACTTTCTCTCGCCGCAGCTCTTCTCGCTTCTGCAGCAACTCTTGTCGCTTCTGCAGCAGCCTTATTTTGTTGCTGAGCTTCGATTTTCCTCTCCATTTGCGCCATAGGAAAGTATAATCGATAATGCTTAGGATCTCTTCTGCCAGAAGCACATAGCTTGAGTGTCACCGTCAAGTCAGAGTGACTGAGCGCACTGGCCACATCGGATAATTTTTTACCTGTTCTCTCTGTGAATTTATCCGCATCCTCTTTCACCATTCTAACGTATAAACTATAAGTTTGAGGATTTTTTGAAATAGCAAAACCTGTAATGCCTTGACCGCTTAGCATTGCGCGCACCATCTCTTCAAGTTGCTCTTGGGGTACCATGATTCAAGCCTTATTTAGAGTTATTCTTCTAATTTATTCTGATTTGTAAAATAGTGCTATAAAATATAAAAACAGTAAAAAAATAACAAGATGGGATTTTCCCCTATTTGATATATCTAAACTAAAACTTACAAAGCTTGAACAAAGATGTAATACTTATTTGTCAATTTATTGAAGTGATTTATAACATGTTTCTAAGTAGTGCAGCCAAAAAATTATCTTGCTTAAAATCTATCGGTCCGGGCCTCATGATGGCGGGGGCTGCCATTGGTGTTTCGCACTTAGTGCAATCTACTAGAGCAGGTGCTGATTATGGATTTTCTTTAATTCTACTGGTTTTAGTGGTTAATATTTTAAAGTATCCCTTTTTTGAATTTGGTCATCGCTTTGCTGCAGCAACCGGGCAAAATTTACTGCAAGGCTATAGGCAACTTGGCAAAAGGTATCTCTATATATTTTTAGTACTTAATACGATAACCGCGATTATTTCCATTGCTGGCGTCACCTTTGTCACAGCAGCTTTAGCCAGCTTAATTTTTCCTCAAAATCTAAACGTCACGATGTTAAGCTTTATCTGTATGAGTCTATGTGCTGGGTTGATCATGATAGGGCATTATAAATGGCTAGATCGTATTATTAAATTTATGATGTCTATTCTTTTTATAACCACTATAATTGCTTTTACCACTGCGGCTATACATGGCCCTGTTATGCCGGAGAATTTTCAATCCCCTTCTCCTTGGACATTAGCCTCTTTGCCATTTCTCATTGCCTTAATGGGCTGGATGCCAGCTCCAATCGAACTATCCGTATGGCAGTCTCTATGGATACAGGCGAATGATGAAAATAAAGCAAATAAAATCACTATGCAAAGTGCGCGCTTGGATTTTAATCTGGGATATTGTCTCACGACTTTTTTGGCTTTGATATTCCTTGCGATGGGTGCCTTAATTATGCACGGTAGCGACGAGGTTTTTTCAAATTCAGGCCCCACATTTGCAGCCCAGCTCGTTCAAATGTATTCTAATGTACTAGGAAACTGGACAAAATCTATTGTGGCTATCGTCGCCATGTTCACCATGCTATCGACAACTCTCACCGTCATCGATGCTTATCCACGATCTTTAGCCGCTGGAATGAAAATCGCTTTCCCTGAAATGAAAATCAGCCAGCGTAAACTACAATCGTTTTGGATAATAGTCTGCTGTATCATTGCACTATGGTTTATCCAATCTTTTATGAATCATTTCAAACAAATGATAGACTTAGCTACCACTATTGCCTTTTTAGCCGCCCCACTCTTTGCTTTTTTAAACTATAAATTACTCACATCAAAGTTTACCCCTCAAATCTACCATCCAAGTAAACTAATGAAAGGTTTAAGCCAACTCGGTATTCTTTTCCTTTTCGTATTTGGATGCATTTATCTTGTCGAATTAAGATTTGGAGCAATGTAACTTTGTCGTTACGCCATAATTAAACCGCTCTTAGTAGAGGTAAAATCACAAGCCGTCTATCATGTTAACTAACCCAATGGTACGTTGCAGCCTTGTTAATCTCCTCAATACCGTGTTTAATGGAAAGAATGCTGAACTCTAGTCAGATGGAGCAGCCATGATTAAACTAAATAGGTTCACTTTTGTGAAAATTGATTTAACACAAACTATACAGCGCCATACCTCCAACTACGTATTATCCCACGTAGTGCGTGTCATTGTGCCTTAGGGCACATTTATACCTCTCTTTGATCCTGACTTTTAAAATTTTATCTCCATCACTAAGACTAGCGAGAGGTTTGGTATGCGCCAGCAAAGTATTTTTCCACCCTATTTGATCTTGGGTTTTGCAATTTTTTCAATGTTCTTTGGGGCTGGAAATGTCATCTACCCTATGGCATTGGGCGTGCACTCTGGATTATCTGCTTTAGCATGGATAGGCTTTATGCTTACGGCCATTGGGGCACCCTTACTAGGATTGTTCGCTATTTTACAATCCGAAGGGCAACTACAGAAAATATTTACCGATATTGATCTTAAAGGCGCTTCTTTTTGGATGTTAATACTGGTTCTGGCTTTGGGTCCAATTGGTGCGACCCCTCGTTGCGTTTTGTTATCTTATCAAGCATTTTACGCCATATTTCCATGGATATCCTTGCCACTATTTACCATGATATTAGGCATGCTCCTATATTTCCTCTGCTTACATCGAGGTTCCGCTTTAGCTATTTTGGGTAAGTTTTTATCACCTGCTTTACTGGTTTTATTATTAACCATAGCCAGTTTAAGCATATTTTATTTTTCACCAGGCCCCGAGCAGAAATCTAATATTTTCGATGGTTTGCAGCAAGGCTATCAAACCATGGATTTGCTTGCGTCTCTATTATTCGGTGTGACCATATGGCGAGTCACAAAGCATTTTGGTGTATCAAGCTCAAACATATACTCAACCTATCTAAAAGCTTCATTGATTGGCGCTGGTTTATTGGCTTTAGTCTATTTTTGTCTTGGGTTTGCGGCACATGCTCAATCTGGCAGTCTATTACCTGTCTCACAAGATTTATATTTGAATACACTGTCTGCCGCTACCTTAGGCACTTTAGGCGCAAAAATCTCTAGCCTCATTATATTTTTGGCCTGTATGACTACTATTGTTGCATTAATTATCACCTGCACCGATACTTTAATGACTGGTATTATAAAGACCGAAAATAAAAAATACAGCGGGCATTACAAGATTTACCTTGGCGCCATGCTGACATTAACGATGCTATGCTCAAATTTAGGATTTGAGAAAATTAGCCATGTTATTAATTTTTGCGTCACATATACCTACCCTTTTTACATACTAATAGCCGCTAGCTATTTGATCCGAAATAAAATTAAACTACAATGGGCCAATCAAATTTTATATACGGTTTTGGCAGGATACATTAGCATACACACCCTGCTAAAAATTGGCATGTAAATCAGAGAGTAGGGGGACACCCTTACAGGTGTCCTAATAAAATGGCTATTTACTAAAAACTATTGCGCCGCTCTGATCCCCGAGAATAACAAGCATCATTAATCATTTGATTTGATTGCGGTTGTAATTGTGGTTGCGACTGATTATGTTGATAATTTGGGAATGCGTTGAGAAAAGTCTTATTTTGACTTACCACAGGTTGTTGCTGCTCACGCTGTAATATTATCTCTAATGCCTGTTTCCCAGGGTAGTTTTGTTGTTGCTGCCATTCTAAATAAATAAAAGAACACGGGTGGGCATGATGCCCTTCCAAAAATAGTTCCCTCTCATTCCATGTTGCTTGCTTAAAAAATATCTCTCTCATGCAAATCTGTGTATTACCATGCTGTATTTGAAAATTATGAAACAATAAAAATCCAACAAGCTGTCTAGCACTTTCTCCATGTTGGCTTAAATCATATTTTGAAGAAGCAATGAGCTCACATAAAACTCGCTCAAAGTTACTAGCCGCTTGCTGGTAAGACCATAAAGAGCCAGACTGTATATTCCGCGCACTTTGAGAGAAATTTAATAATAACTGTGTTAAAGGTAAGCTCAATGATATTTTATTTTGATTTGGAGAAGATAATGGTCCTTCTGCAAACAAATTAATGCAGCCTGACTTAATAACAGCCTCTAGTACAAAAGAAAAGTTTTTATAATCTAACAGATTATTATCAAAGAAATGCGTCTCCCGCCAATTAGCATAAGCTTTTTGCTGCTCTCTTTCTCTTTGGGCTGCTTGTTCTGCCACCAATGCTGCCTGTTGTTTTTTGGATTCAATTTCAGCAACATGCTGATGCCATATGGTTTCTAATACTTGTAATGGGGGATACGCCTGTTTTTCCCGCCATGATTCTGATAAAAAATCATGCGGTTCAGGAGGAATCAAACCTTCTTCGAACCAATAATGTGCTTTTCCTTGTTTTTCTATATCAGGTACAAACCGATATATCATTTTGTTTAATTCATATGACACGTTGTCATGCACAATAGTGAAATCTTGCTGCAGTAAAAATCCGAGCAAATATTCAGCATGTGCTTTTTCTGCACTGGGATAATACCAATGATTAAAACGGGCATATTTCGTTAAAATTTCCAAAAAATTAATTAATTCTTTTTCTGGCTGATAATACGACTTAAGCTCTTCAGATTGAACAGAAGCTTGTAACTTAAGGTAGCTAATAGTCACTTTCCAAGGCAATTGAAAATACTCTATGCCATAAGAGGTACCATCTTTTTGATGCTGAAAAACATATCCACCTAACTCAAGAGATCTCATGATATTAACGAGCTCTAAAATTGAAAATTTCTGAATGACTGCCATCTTAACTACCCCATATTATTGAAAATGAACGATAGTTTGTATCATTACTTATGTCAAATTTTCGCAGCTATTTAGTTATCTAGATATATAAAACTTGTGCGTTTACGACCAGCTGTTAGTACAACAAGACAGACGGGATTAGAGAATACGCGTAGCAGGTGAATCTATAGTAGAATTCCAGAATCTTTTTATTTATTTTTTTAATAGTAAAACAATGCTTTCTGAATATTGTGAGCTTCCTGACGACCTAATAGACTCTTTAAGGTGTGCTTTAACAAACTGTACTACTCAAGTATGTGACCCTGGTAATTATTGGGATACAATAGTAGAAAAAGCCCTAGATAAAAGTAAAAAAACATTACCTCTGGCCATTGCCGGGGCACTCGCTGCCAGTCTAGTCAATTATGGTTTTCATCAATTCAATAAAGCTTATCCTAAAGATAAGCAAAGTCCACCCTCTCCTCGCGAGAATTGGGGAGATAAGATCAGTCGAACTGCTAGCCTCTCTGCTGTTAGTTCTTCAGCCGGCTTTGCCTCTCGAGTTGGAATTAATATGTTCACAGGCGGAGCAGATTTACCCGTTAATTTAGGTTCTAAGATAATTTCTGAAGTGGCTGCAAAAAAAGTTGCTACTTACGTTCCACAATATACAGGCAAAAATAAGCATACATGGAATTATACAGTCGCAAAAGCCAGTACCAGTGCGATTGTCGGCACATTAAGCTATTCTTTTGCGCATGACTATTTACAATTACCCAGTGTTGCTTCGCGCATTATCAGCGCTAGTTCAAGTGCAATGGCAGAGCAAGTATTTCAGTATGTGTCAAAGATTTAATACTCTAGCCGATTCTAAGTATGACACAACACGAGTGTATTCATCTTTATTATAATTAAAATGGTATTGCTGTGAAATATAGGTAGCCAATGAATTAAACAGTTCACACATCACAAACAAAGCATCCCACATTGAACTATACTGAGCTCCCACATATGTATCGCTGAACTGTTCCCAAATGTCTGGTTCAATATGCTCTGCAAGATATTTGCCACAATGCCCAAGCGAAATAGAAAAATTGGTTTTGATACCTGCGTACCAAGTTAATAGCTTAATCAGCTCTTGCTTGACGATATGTTCAGACATGAATTTTACATAGGTTAGTTGTTTTCTATATAGTCCTTTTGCAACATAAGTCGACACCCATAAAAACTCATTACAACAATCTGCAAATTCTTTTTCTGTTGGCGGTTTAGGTAAATAATCCTTATCGCTTGATGGTGGTACATCACCCAGCAAATGATCTTTATCTAATAAAATCACGCTTTGACTATCTCGCGGCATAGTCAGAAATTTGCTGGTTTGAATTAAGCTTAAATCTATTCTATTCCAATCTTCAAACAACATTAAATAAGTGAATTTTCCTTTATCTTTGCCCCAATTATCTGACATTTTATCTGGCGTTTGCGAGATTAATATATCACCAAATTTTTGAACCCAGTGTTTATCATCCACAAAAGGTGTTACATCTGTCACTAGATAAATAATATCATAGTCTTGAAACATATCTTTTTTAGCACTAGGGCTTGCCCTGGAGCCATTCAGTATAACGCCTCTTATTCTGTCATCCGCTTCGGCTGTTTGAATAATAAGCTGCAGCATAGTGTCTTCGTCGCGTTTTTTGTTCGTCATTCTGTATTTCCAGATAAGTCCAAAGACATTTTCATTCCCACATGAGAGGAGACAAAGCCCAATTTTTCATAAAACCTTAACGCATCTGTTCTTTGTATATTGGTTGCTAATTGCAATATTTTGCATTGTTTGTCTTTTGCAAACTGGACTACTTGCTGAAACATCCATTCACCAATGCCTTGCCCCCTATAGGATCCATTCACCCGCACTGCTTCTATATTAAGCCTTAATGAACCTTTGAACGTCAAAGAAGGCATCAGTGTCAAATGGCAGGTGCCCAAAAGATTTTTATTCTCAGCCACAACCATAAGAAATTGGTTTGAATCTTGGGATATCGCATCATAGGCTTCAATATAAGCTCGCAGGTCACTCTCTGACTCTCTATTAACGCCTAATGTATCGTCTAGTAATAATGTAATAATATTACCTAAATCATTTTTTGTTGATTTTCTGAATTCTAAGTCATCAAAATTCACCATAAAAAACTATTTTCCTGTCCGACCAGTTTTCGAAAACTAAAGCTCTATCTATTTTCCTCAGCGATAACCTTTCTAATTAAATACCCGCTTTCAACTTCGCAACGGCTTCAGGACGTGTGGCTTCCACCCGGC
>CBDCAS010000004.1:0-63614 GCA_965214015.1 Coxiellaceae bacterium | reverse complement strand
AAGAATGTTTTTCAACTACATGGTGTTGATGTGAACGGACAACCTAGCTGCAAGAAAAAAGTGTCACGGGAAAAATTAACTGAATTCATTGCAATTTACCCCCTTGTCTGATTGGTATAGAAGCCTGCGGAGGATCAAACTTTTGGGCGAGGAAATTTACTGAGTTTGGACACACCATAAAAATTATGGGAGCGCAATTTGTTAAACCCTATGTTAAATCCAATAAAAATGACGCCTTAGATTCAGAAGCTATTTGTGAAGCAGTCAGAAGACCAACAATGCGATTTGTTGCCATGAAAAGTATTGAACAACAAGATATTCAATCTATCCATCGAGTACGTTCACGTATTGTTAAGCAAAGAACAGCCTTAGTTAATCAAATACGTGGTTTGCTAGCAGAATATGGTGTGGTTGTTGCACAAGGGATATCTCATGTTCGTAAAAGACTGCCTGAAATCATAGAAAACAACGAGAATGAACTAAGTGCTACCGGAAGACAACTATTTAATGAGCTACTGTGTGAGTTACGTGCCTCAGATGAACGTATTGAACAATATGATCATCAGGTAGAAATGATTTGTAGAAATAATAAAACGTGTCAACGACTACTCAAAGTAGAAGGTATTGGCCCACTTACTGCCACAGCTTTAGTCGCTACCATCGGCGATGCAAAACTATTTAAAAATGGGCGCGAAATGTCGGCCTTTATTGGGCTCGTACCTAAGCAATATTCTTCGGGTGGTAAAACTCGGTTGATGGGTATTAGTAAGCGAGGTGATAAATATTTACGATGTTTATTGATTCATGGTGCTAGAGCTGCTATGAGTCGATGTAAAAATCTATCCAATAAGAAATCCAAATGGTTAGAGGATTTAATGGCGAGAAGAGGCAAAAACAGGGCCACTGTAGCATTAGCCAATAAAAACGTGAAAATACTAATGCTACATATATGGTCCCTACCGATTTGCAAGACAATGTTCGAAAATAATAACCAAAAGATAATTGCATACATATATACGGCTTCTTATGAGTGAGTGGTTTATTCACTCGAGCCCAGATGGAATATGCGCGCTTTTAACGGGACTGTTGCAAGAACATATTGGGTGCTAGTATGACTGGCTTATTTCCACTGCGAGTACCCTTACATGGCTTTAAAAAAATACAAAGACTCAAACAGACCTTTCAAATGGAAGCATTTTCAAGGAGAAATCATTCTCTGGCTAGTTAGCTGGTACTGGGGACTGTTGCAAAGATAGATATAAAAGAGTTCATTGTAGGAACTTTTTTGAAGATTAAGAAATGTCTATTTATTAATAGTAATTACGCTGCTAAATTGAACAATTGAGCTAGGAAACTATGTTGATCAAGTAGGTCACCTTTGAGCCTGTATTTCACCTGGCCTTTTTGTAAAGACCTCATGGCTTCCATTCCATCAATGGTTTTAGAGGCGGTATCAAAAGACTGATACCATTGCCGATAACGTGCTTTACGTTTTGTTGATTTATGATCGTTTTCAATACTATTATTTAAGTACTTTATTTGCCTAAGTGTTGTATTTTCTAGCAAGTCATTTTCAATGTTTAAATCATTCATGGCGGGTGGAAAAGCTGCATTTTTGTCAACATTAATCACTCGGGGTACGCTAACATGATCATTACTTAACACCTTTTTGAAAAATCGTTTTGCTGCTTGTTGATTACGATAACGACTCAGCATCCAATCCAAAGTATGCCCATACTTGTCAATAGCACGATATAGGTAGTGCCATTTACCTTTTATTTTTACGTAGGTTTCATCAACTCTCCAAGAATCGTTGGTACGTTTTAAATAGGGTTTCATTCGTTTATTAATTTCAGGCCCATACTCATGAACCCAACGGCATATTGTCGAGCGTTCAACAGATAGGTTCCGTTCAGTTGCCATTTCTTTTAAATCTCCATAAGAGAGAGCATAACGACAGTACCAGCTAACTAGCCAGAGAATGATTTCTCCTTGAAAATGCTTCCATTTGAAAGGTCTGTTTGAGTCTTTGTATTTTTTTAAAGCCATGTAAGGGTACTCGCAGTGGAAATAAGCCAGTCATACTAGCACCCAATATGTTCTTGCAACAGTCCCCTATAAAGTTCTTTTGTGCATTTGTGTCGAGACAATCTGGGTTTCCTATTCCGTTCGTTCAATCCTAAAAATTATAATAGTTCATTACTAAATGCGAAACTCCTGTCTCCTTGAGATTCGGTGCTTTGACCGCCTTCATTCTCTTGGGTCAACTTGTAAAAGCACTGAATCCAGGGGATTTGAGTTTTCCCATATTGGAAGCTATTGTCAATGAATAGGACCTATATCGGAGCTTATTATCAATGAATAGAGTCCTAAATATTTATTGACACATAGTTTGTTTTTAACTCTATTTCTCAGAGCATAGTGCGCTTAGCAGTACGCCTTCTCATACATCATAGCGAGTTTGCTGACCCTAAGTGCTTTTTTTGTTTTCACCCCTTGTTCCCTTGCATATTTATAGCATATTTGATATAAATACCTCAATGAAATGGAAGCTGACCTACTATAATGAATCCGTATACACTGCGGTATCATCGCTGCCTACTAAGTTAAAAGCGCGGTATCTTCGGATGGTCGATATGATGCTAAATTATGGGCCTGATTTAGGAATGCCACATACCCGTAGTTTAGGAGAAGGTTTACTTGAGTTACGAATTAAAGCGAAAGAGGGAATTGCACGTGTTTTTTACTGTACTGTTATGAATCATAAGATGGTTGTTTTGCATAGTATAGTTAAAAAGACACAGAAAATACCGAATAGGGAGTTGGAACTTGCAAAAGTGCGTCTAAAAGAGGTGAAGAAAAATGCCTAAAGAATTCACACATGAAGCTTTAAAAAAGAAAGCATTAGCGGACCCAAAGGTACGAGCCGAATATGAAGCGTTAGAAGATGAATTTGCGTTGTTTGAAGAGATGATTAAAGCGCGTCTAGCGGCTAAGAAAACACAAGCACATGTTGCCAAAGCGATGCAGACTACGACTTCAGCGGTAGGACGATTAGAAGCTGCTGGTGGCAAACACCAGCATTCACCTTCGCTAGCCACGTTAAAACGGTATGCTCATGCCGTAGATTGTGATCTAAAGATTAAATTGGTACCAAGGCGCAAAGTACACCACTGATAAGAACATGTTTTAAGCAACTCTTACGGATAAACTACAATGGTTTTGGGACTGTTGCAAAGATAGATATAAAAGAGTTCATTGTAGGAACTTTTTTGAAGATTAAGAAATGTCTATTTATTAATATTACGCTGGTGATAAAAAGTTGAAATTATATTAGAATTGATTTAATTTTTTTACAGTTGAAATGATCAAGAAGGATTTTGTGGATGGATAATCGTCACCTATCAGTTAAAACGATAGAAGTTTTGCGGGAAAAAGCAGTACGTGCAGTGGTAGAGCATGGATTAAGCCAAACGCTGGTAGGTCAAATTTTTGGTTTCTCTCCAACGTCGCTGTGTAAATATCTCCGTGACTATAAAGCGCAAGGAGCTGATAGCTTTCGTTATGCCTCTCGCGGTGTAAAACCTGGAACGCATTCTAAATTGACAGTAATGCAAATCAACCAGTTGAAAGAGACATTACTGACTCAGAGTCCCGATGAACTAGGGATGGCTTATACCCTATGGAATAGCAAGGTGATTACCGAGTTTATCTATAAGCAGTGGGATGTAGTTTATGCATCGAGAAGTATTCGAAATTTAATGAAACGTCTTGGATTTAGTTCACAAAAACCAGTAAAGCAAGCGTACCAAAGGAACCCAAAACGAGTGCAAGACTGGCTTGAAGTAGAATACCCAAAAATTAAAGTACGCGCTATGCAAGAAGGAGCTCGAATTTATTGGGCAGATGAAATGGGGGTTCAATCTCAGGATCATCGAGGACAAACCTATAGTTTGAAAGGAAAAAAGCCTGTTATTAAAAAATCCGGTTCTCGTTTCAAATGTAACGTACTGGCAGCGATCACGCCACATGGCCAGATGAATTGGATGGTGTATACGGAAAATTTCACGAGTCAAAAATTTATTGAGTTTTTAGGTCGAATGATACGTCAATCTCATCAGAAGATATTCATGATTGTTGATAATTTAAAAGTGCATCACAGTAAGGCAGTTAAGCACTATATTGAAAAACATTCGTCAAAGATTGTTTTATTTTACCTTCCTCCTTACGTACCCGAATTGAATCCTCAAGAACTGGTCAACCAAGAAGTCAAAGGTAGAGCAAACAATTTTAGGACATTAAAATCACTGAACGATTTAATGATCAATGTGAGATATTACTTGACCAAGATTCAAGCTGATCCCTTTAAAATCAGGCGTTATTTTTTGAAAAAAGAAGTCGCCTACGCCGCTTGATATTATTTAACTTTTTATCACCAGCGTAATAGCACCAGAGAAAGACAAACCCAAATGATTTAAAATACGTTCAGCGTCTACCTTTGTATCATGATTGACCTGGATACTTACTGTATCGGTTTGCATTAGGATATGGCTCCTCTCCTCGCTCTTTAAAAAAAAATTATAAAAATAATAGAGTTACATTGATATCGTTAATCATACTACTTTTGAATCGATAAAAGAATGTTGGAAGGAAAAGATACAAAATAAAAATACTTATTCGTTCAGTCTCTCAGATAATTTTGTTAACCTATGCGCCTCTTTATTATTATGCACTGCCATCCCAATCGCCTTTTTTTGACCTATTAAAACAACAAGCTGTTTCCCACGTGTAATCCCTGTGTATAACAAGTTTCTTGCTAAAAGCGTGTAGTGCTGTGTTGCTAATGGAATTACTATAATAGGAAACTCTGATCCCTGACTCTTGTGAATACTAATCGCGTAAGCCAAGCTTATTTCATCCAACTCATTGGTTTCATAGTCTTTGAGGTTTTGGTCGAACCGAATTTTAACAATCCCCTCCTCCAAATCAATCCGCTCTATAAAACCAATATCACCATTAAACACTTTTTTGTCATAATTATTGGTCATCTGAATCACTTTATCACCAGGTGAATACGTTGATCCAAAACGCGTAATTTTAGGCTCTGCTTGAGCATTTAATCGCTTTTGTAAATCAACATTTAATCCGCGACTGCCTAAACCGCCTCTATTCATTGGAGTTAATACTTGAATATCTCGTGCAGGATCACATTGGTAATGCTGCGGCAATCGACTGGCAACCACGTCAATTAACTTAGCGTAAATCTCTTCTGGCGTGTCGGCATGGAGTATAAAGAAATCACTGTTTTCTGTCTCGTTAGGTAACGGCATTTTACCGTGATTAATACGGTGTGCATTGACAATGATCTTTGAATTCGCCGCTTGGCGGAATATTTCGGTTAGTCTAACTGTAGTGATCACATCAGATTTAATTAAATCTGACAATACTGCACCAGACCCAACCGAAGGCAACTGATCAATATCACCTACCATAATAACGGCCACATGATCAGGAATCGCTTTAAGCAAGTGATTAAATAAGACAATATCAATCATAGAAGATTCATCGATAATCAAAACGTCAATAGGTAATGGGTTATCTTGACTATGCTTAAAGCTGTATGTTTTAGGCTCAAAGTCAAGCAATCGATGAATAGTTTTTGCAGGCAGTCCAGTGGTTTCTGTTAAGCGTTTCGCTGCCCGTCCTGTTGGTGCGCATAACGCAATACTTAATCTTTTCGCGAGAATAATTTTGATAAAGCTATTAACAATAGTCGTTTTGCCAACCCCTGGACCACCAGTGATAATTGAAAGCTTGGATTGCAATACTGTGTCAATGGCATGCCGCTGTGAATCAGCAAATTTTAATCCCGTTTTTTCCTCAACCCATGGAATTGCTTTACTGGTATCAATACTACCCCAGGGTAATGTAGAGACATTGAGTCGTTTAATATGCTCTGCTACTTTAGTTTCAGCCATATAAAGGGAAACAGGATAGACGCAAGCTTCTGCATTAATCTCATCTTTGACTAAATTTTCTTCATGTAATTCATGACGTATTGCTTCTTCAATAATGGGACTGGGGATTTCTAATAATTCACAACTTGCCTTGATTAGCTGTTGTTGTTCAGCAGCGCAGTGCCCGTTATCACACAGCTCTTGCAATACGTGACGCACACCCGCTTGTGCGCGCATCAATGAATCTCTTGCAATACCAAGTTGCGATGCCAGATCATCTGCAGTCTTAAATCCAATACCACGAATATCGAGTGCTAATCGATAAGGATTTTCTCTCACTTTTTCTATTGCGTCATCACCATAGGTTTTATAGATACGAACAGCCCTCGCCGTTCCAACGCCATAAGATTGTAAAAATACCATAATATTGCGAATGGCTTTTTGTTCAGTCCATGCTGATGTCACCCGCTCTTTTCGTTTAGCACCAATCCCGTCAAGCTCTGTTAAACGATCAGCGTCATTCTCAATGACGTCAAATACCTGTTCACCAAAAGCTTTGACCAGTTTTTTTGCAAAGTGTGGGCCAATACCTTTAACCATTCCAGAACCTAAGTATTTCTCAATCCCTTCTAATGTCGTGGGTGGCACTACTTTTAGACAGTCTGTTTTAAATTGCAGGCCATGCTTTTTATCATTGATCCAAACACCTTGGCATTCAATGTATTCACCAGCTGTAATACTGGCGGCACTGCCTACGATAGTCACTAAATCGTGATGTTCTTTAACCTGCGTGCGTAAAACACAAAATCCCGTGTCTTCACTATGAAAAGTCACACGCTCAACCGAACCTTGCAGTCGCTCCAAGCTTTGTCCAGTCGTTTTCATGATATGGGAAGTCATAAGCTTGCCCTCATTCGCACTCTAAATGAGCATGAATTTTTGCAGGCTCTTCTAAAATTGATAAAATTTCTGTAGCACAATACACCTTATCTCTTTTATTGCCACCCACTTGCTGTATGATTTTAGAGGCTAAAAGCTTCCTGACTCCACGCTCAGACGTGCTATAAGCAACATTCAATTCTTCGGCTATTTTTTTAATCGTCAAATAGGGGTTCACTGCAAAATACTCAACAATCTTGACAGGAACCTCTGAAGCACCGCTTGCCACCTGTAGTTTCCAGGCATTCAAAAAATTGTTTATTCTTTCAGCACGAGATAACGCATCTTCGGACTGCACGGCAACACCATTTAAAAAATAAATGAGCCAGTCACGCCATGTGCCACGACTACTGACATTAAACAACTGCTTATAATATTCATCACGGGTCGCTTCAAAAAAAGCACTCAAATAAAGCAAGGGTGACGGTAGCATTTTTTGCTCTATCAACAATAAAGTAATCAATAATCGTCCAACTCTACCATTGCCATCTAGGAAGGGATGAATAGTTTCAAACTGGTAATGGCAAAACGCAATATGAATTAAAGCAGGCAGTTGCCGATTATGCAAAAACTTTTCAAAATCTCCTAAACAGTCTATCAGCCAATCAGCGGGCGGTGGAATAAATTTTGCTGTATTCAATGTACAACCTGGTGGACCAATCCAGTTTTGGGTCTTTCTAAACTCCCCAGGTGTTGCATGTGAACCTCTAACACCCTGCATGAGCTTCTCATGGATCTCCCTAATAAGCCTAAGTGAAAAAGGCAGTTCCTCAAGTCGTTTTAAACCAAACTCTAACGCAATAATGTAGTTTTGAATCTCTTGTAGATCATCTGGGTTTTGACTAACAAGAACACCTGCATTGTATGCTAAAACCTCACCAATCGTAGCCTGCGTACCCTCTATCTTACTGGATAACACAGCCTCCCGTGTAATAAAGGGTCTCATTAACAAATGTGGGTTAGGTAGCCTGCTGCCTTCCCGTGCCAGCTTTCCAAGCACATAATCTGCACGTGATAAGCTGCCCACCAATTGAATATCCCAATCAAGGTTTGGTGGCAATGGGTTTGGCAAATAAGCACTATAGCCCTTAGGTGATTTTATCACTCTACCAGAGACTGTTTCTTTTATATCCATGTTAATAGAGACCTCTATAACTTCTGAAGCATTAAAGCAATTAATATCGGAAAATTTAGTAACCGATAACAAAAGTAAGTTTACAACAAGAAAATGAAAATAAGAAGTCTATTACTGATGTCCAAAATAATGATTAGAATTCATGAGAAATCTATTACATTGAATTAATATAGAAAAATGGAGTATTTTAACCAAGACCAGCTAGCAAACTCAACTAGCCACTATGAGTGATTCTTTTACATTTCAAGAATAATGGACCATTCTGTTCCCACGTTCTTGATAAAACGCTTTTATTGATATCGGATTTATTTAAAATCGATAATAAATTGAGCCTCTCTGACTAACAGAGATCATTAGTAGCATAACTGGAACACCAATGACAAAGTACAATTAATCAGTATGCAATAAACAAATCTATTGTCAGTGCATTAACTCATCCACATGAGCAGGCCCCTCAAAAGGCCAAGTGATTGTGGGTGACGTTATCCACGAGCAACACTTTTGTCAGCCTTCCATCGGCTGACCTCCAAGGCACAAGAATGTGCCGCTTTTCCCTGCGTCACTGCCAGAAAAGGCAGTGACGCAGGGGCAGCGCCCCGCGCACCAAAGCGCATCATATAGATTGTGGCGATGGAGTTATTGTCCACATGAGTAGTAGTAATTATTTGAAATACAACGTATTTTAAATGATTGCTGCGCGATTGTGGGCAATAAAATCCACCGCTAAAAAATCATTAAAACGCGCCCTCTTTTCGCCTGAAATAAAATGCGGCAGCATTTTTCAGGCGAATCCTTGCTGATTTTACCCTATTGCAAAATAAAAAATATTAGACACAAGCGCGCTACAATTATTGCAATCGTGAGCGCAGCTCACGAGAAATGGCTTAACAAGGCGAAAGTGAATTGAGCCTCAAGTAGTACTGAAATCTAAATTTTTAAGCCACAGTAGGACTTACGCGAAATCGAATTTCACTTGAGGTTGCCTGAGTTCATTAATCCTATATTGGTCTAATAAATTGTCTTTTATTTGGTAAATAGTTTTAGCTGCATGATGAGCGACAGATTTGAGTTTAAGCCAGACCAAATAGGCACAAGTGATATGATTACGCTGAATACGTTGCTTGCGGCACTGACATTTAGCTACGCCAGTCAATTGTTTAGCTTCGCGGTGAAACTCCTCAACACACCATCGGATGTTATACACATTTTGTATAGCCTCAGCGGTTAATTGAGATTTATCGTTAGTGACAATAAAGTCCGTTCGGCAGGTAGAGGCCGTAATGCGGTAAAGTTGCACATGAAAATCATTAGGAAATTTATTCAGATGCACTGTCTTTCCCTGTGCGAGTGAGGTTTGATCCCAGGAGAGTTTTGAAGTAGGTATATGATGATAATCTTGCTCAGTTTCGCTCACCAAGCGATTGGCTTTGATAGGACAATAAAATAGTTTACCCAGTGAATCAATCGTTAACATCACTTTATGGGTGGCATACCAGCTATCCATAAGAACACCTTTGTAAGGTAATTGCTTTTGATAATGAATATTACGCTGCATATCAAATAAATGGTCAAGCTTGCTCTTACCGTCTTGTTCTGGCGCATAAATACGATAATCAATCACCCAAAACTGCTCAGTCTCCGGATTGACATAAATTGCATTGACCACACCTATGCCATTAATAACCTCTTGGCTATTACCACTATATTGATAACGTGCTAAATCAATCGCCTTAGCATAGCTCTTATCTAGTACAGTATCATCGTAAACGATAAAGCCATTTTCACTCCACACTACCTGATGTTTTGCATGTTCCCACAGCATTCTTGGGGATAACTTCTCACTAGCAAGATAACGATTATAGGAGTCGTGACTAATACCTTCCTTATATTTGGCTACATAGGTTAATGTATAGTTGGTTTGGCTAGAGAGTAAGTATTGACAATAATCAATACGATTAACTTTTCTTCTACGTGACATCTCTTTAGGTATCTCTTTCATTATTTTCGACATCTTAAACAATTAGTGAAAAAATAATAAGTACAATTCACTCAATTTATCCTGTCGCGTAAGTCCTACTTAGTTCTTTTAAAAAAAATGTGTGACGACATTCAACAATGGAAAGATCATAAGAAAATACCTACCAATGAGGACGATCAAAAGGTCTATCGAGACATTCATGAGAAAACCGAGTCATCGATTGAAGAGAATTTTCAGAAGTGGCAACAAGAACTGAACGAGAAAACGCTGCTGTCTCAGAAGAAATCGATGCTAGAAGACCTTAAGCGCCAAATCGGAGCTCTTGATTTAGGCTCTCATTCAGAGGAGGTAGAGCAAGCCTGTCAAAAAATGCACGATGCCGCCGTGCGTGAGCATGGCATTTTGGCTTCAGGAGAAATTTGGAGGCAGATCAACAGTGAAAGAGCGCACATTGCTAGCGAACTTTCCAAATCGAAAAGAGCGCAAGTTAAAGAACAATTAATGACCTTATTCTCATCGAGTTTTTCCTCTCATACAGTCATTGACCAATTTCTTAACGGTGACAAAACGCCATTGGCACAGGCCTTAGTGACTCAGCATAGAGCGGAAGCCAAACGTCAAATCCATCAGGCCTTATCAGGTCACGCCTTAATGTCAGAGATTGAGCAGGCCCTCACCCCGCAGTCACCCCAAAGGGCCGCGCTCATTTGTGTCATCATCAGACGCCTTACCCATGCCCGATTTTCTGACTACCTCAAAGAAAAAGAGACGCACTTACGTGAGCAGATTTCTGCACGTCATCGTCTTGAACAGGAGTTTGTAGAGATGGGCTTAGGTTTAGAGGAGGAAGAGATCTCACTTTTAGGGCAGTGTTTGTGGGTACCAGCGAGTGTCCATCATAACACCTCATTAGCCAGTAACGGTTCTCGGTTTGTCTATGGTGGTGTATCGGTGCAACCCAAGATCATACGTACGCAACAGGTGATTATGAACGCCAATCAAGGTAGTATCAGTGCACAGCGCATAGGTGCTATGGGCGGAGGTCAAGCAGGAGGAGGAGCTGCAGGAGGTGGTGGTGCTTCAGGGGGAAGTGGCTCAGGTGGTAATGATGGGAGCGGTGGAAAACCACCCTCAAAAATTATTTTTCCTAATGACAGATCGACTCTAAAACATATTTTTAGGGATAGTCCGGGGCATTTGTCTGATACTCAAAATAATAGAAAAATGATTGAAGCCGTTGCGAACAACCCCCATAATAAGATGGGTACTGATAAATATGGAAATACATGGTATGCAAAAACAAACACAAACGGTACCCAAACATGGGTTAGAACAAGAAATGGTGTTATTACTAATGCTGGCTTAAACCCAACCCCAAGACCATATGATATGCGCACTGGACTTAATAATAGTACAATCCCAGTAGTACCTAGCAATAAAATATAATCGGAGGAAGCTTTAATGAATTTAAATGAGAAGCAAGCTTTTTTGGCAATGTTTTATTTTTTAGATGATTACTATGATAAAACAAGTTCTGATGAAATAGGAAGTTTACTGGGAGATTTAAGCTTGCTGCCTGATGGAAAACCAGCAGATCCAGCGGCATGGGAAGATTGGAAAAAAGCTGTGAGAAAAGTATTCACAACGAGCCTGAGATGATCAAATAGGCCTATTGTGTACGTAGAGGCGATACGGTGGTTTGGATAACTTTGCCGTTTTCGGTGTTTGGCACATCGTACTTCCATCCTGTAACGGGAAGAAAGTATTACTTAGATAAAGGTGGGATTTATAAAGAGGGGACTGAGCTACCTCACGTTGATGTTCACAGGATGAAGGATGGTGTTAACCTTGAAAAAGTTAAGCGCCGCTATCCACTTGGTGATAATTTAATTGAAGAACAACCAAATCGAGGTATGAATGCTAACTTTTGAATGTAATATAGATGATGAGCGTTTAGAAATTCATGGTAATAAAGAAGGGCTTTTGAAGCTAGCTAAAATACTTACAAATATGGCTAGTCAAGATGAATCGGAACATAGACATTTGATGACAAAAGATTGGGGTGGTTCAGAGCTAAGCAATGATAAGCAGGGTTTAGAAAACAAGCTTTGTAATCATGTAAAAGTTTTCTATTGGCATCCCAAGTAATTTCGAGGCTGTAAATGGGGTTTTGCGGGGTCTGTAAATTCTTGTGTGTAAGAGAGGCAAGTCAGTAAACTTTAGAGTGTGTTGAACGACGTCAATTACTTTTGCGTTTCGTATTGCCTCATTGAAAAATCACACTATCTGAAATAGACGAAGTTACATGGCCATAATTTACAGGCGAAGCAGGAACCGAATAATTGCCGGTACCATGTAAGGTGAAATCTGATTGATATTGTACTGTGCCACTAGGAACATAAATATTAAGTGGCCAATTGGGGCTTGGGTACCCTTGTTTAGTGTCTGGATAAATTATTTTTTTTTTGGACTTTACTAGAGCATTAATTTTTTGGCTTGAAAGTGGGTGAATATTCCGTGGGCCTCTTTTTCCCATAGGTATGATAGAGGGAAGATTTTGTGCTAATTGACTACGCTTTCCGGTAGTTTTACATACCAAAGCATCTATTGTTCCTTTGGATACTTTAAATTCAGGGTTAAAATCACTAACGTCTTTCTCTCCCAGTTGTTCGCAAAAAGCCATGTGATCCTGAATCACTGAGTGAGATAGTTTTGGATGTATTAACGCTGCTTTAGAGTTTGCGAGTGCATAATTAGACAGTATCAATGTGGTTATCAAAAAAAGGAGTATACTGGTTAAGTGTTTAAGCTTCATTGCTTTGTCCCCTAAATTTTGTATAACTTAAAAAAGGGTATCAGCATTAGCTTATGGTATCAATATACAAGTGCTAAGACTAAAAGGCATTATCGGTGGATTTTGCCAGGATGGGAGTTTTTATCTGTTGGCAATGTACCGGATGACATGGGGTTTTTCTGCATCTTCTGTCAGCATTTCCAATGTGCATTGTCCTTAGTGTTATTCACTACAAAAGGATCAATGTATCTTACTCTTTATTGAACTGTTTAACACCGATGTAATAGGTTAAAAATGATAGGGGAGGATAAGTATTTTGTTGACTTCAGAACAAAAAAAGTTGATTGTGACAGTTGATGAAAAAGTAAAAGCACGATTGACTAATGGTAGTAATGACGAAAGTGTGCTTGTAGAGATGTTAGAACTCATGCCAGCGATTAAGTCTCTGTTAGATTCAGTGCCGAAAAAAGAAATCGAGAGGGTTTGTTACGAATACGAGGGTTTCTATCGTTACATAAAAATACTGGAAAATTTAGCGCAAGGTATTGCTGATGGCCAAATTACTGTGCCAGATTAATTATTGGTTGAAATCGGAGCTTTCCCATGTTTTCCAAAAGGTATCCATGGCGTGTTGTAATGCCGCATAAGTGGTTTCTAATTCTTCCTGGTTTTGAGGGTCTGCTTTGACGGCTTTGTGAAATTCTTTTAAAGCCTGTTCTAATTGGGGCAGTTTCAAATAACAAACGCCACCACGCGCGCGATGTAGTTCTGCACGCAACGCTTTAGTATCGCGATTTGCATAGGCTTTGGCTAAAGTTGCCTTTGTATCTTTTAAATCCTCGGCTAACATCGATAGCATTTTTGTGGCGAAATTAGGATTACCAGTATTCATACGAACACAGGCATTCCAGTCAATCACCTCGGAAGACTCTAATGTATTGATGGGCCTCACTGTTTCTTGGGAAATCTGATTTTGTCTTTTAGATTCTTTTTTTATTTTAAACACATAATTTTTTAAAACAGATTCTAGAGTGAGTGGTTTAGCCGGTTTGCTCAGCACTTCTTGCATTCCAGCATCAAGGGCTTCCTGGCGCATTTCTGGATTATTAGCATGGCCCGTCAAAGCCACAATAGGCACCTTTGATTTTTTAGGCTCAGAGAGCCTGCGGATTCTTCGCGTTGCTTCAACTCCACTAAAATCGGGTAATCCAATATCCATTAAAATCAAATCATAATCGCTGCTTTCGGCCATCTTGACCGCTTGATCTCCATTGTGAGCAATATCAGTATGACAATGAAACGAGTCTAATGCGATTTGAACGGCCATCGCTGCAGGTTTGTTGTCTTCGACAATTAAAATGGACGCAGAAAAATTGCCCTTTTTATCTCTATGAGCCTCAAACATTTTCTGAGTCGATACTTCTATAGAGGGTTGGTTTATTTTTAAGGGTAGGACTTACGCGAAAGGATGAATTGAGTGAATTTTACTTATTATTTTTTCACTAATTGTTTAAGATGTCGAAAATAATGAAAGAGATGCCTAAAGAGATGTCACGTAGAAGAAAAGTTAATCGTATTGATTATTGTCAATACTTACTCTCTAGCCAAACCAACTATACATTAACCTATGTAGCCAAATATAAGGAAGGTATTAGTCACGACTCCTATAATCGTTATCTTGCTAGTGAGAAGTTATCCCCAAGAATGCTGTGGGAACATGCAAAACATCAGGTAGTGTGGAGTGAAAATGGCTTTATCGTTTACGATGATACTGTACTAGATAAGAGCTATGCTAAGGCGATTGATTTAGCACGTTATCAATATAGTGGTAATAGCCAAGAGGTTATTAATGGCATAGGTGTGGTCAATGCAATTTATGTCAATCCGGAGACTGAGCAGTTTTGGGTGATTGATTATCGTATTTATGCGCCAGAACAAGACGGTAAGAGCAAGCTTGACCATTTATTTGATATGCAGCGTAATATTCATTATCAAAAGCAATTACCTTACAAAGGTGTTCTTATGGATAGCTGGTATGCCACCCATAAAGTAATGTTAACGATTGATGGGCTGGGTAAACTATTTTATTGTCCTATCAAAGCCAATCGCTTGGTGAGCGAAACTGAGCAAGATTATCATCATATACCTACTTCAAAACTCTCCTGGGATCAAACCTCACTCGCACAGGGAAAGACAGTGCATCTGAATAAATTTCCTAATGATTTTCATGTGCAACTTTACCGCATTACGGCCTCTACCTGCCGAACGGACTTTATTGTCACTAACGATAAATCTCAATTAACCGCTGAGGCTATACAAAATGTGTATAACATCCGATGGTGTGTTGAGGAGTTTCACCGCGAAGCTAAACAATTGACTGGCGTAGCTAAATGTCAGTGCCGCAAGCAACGTATTCAGCGTAATCATATCACTTGTGCCTATTTGGTCTGGCTTAAACTCAAATCTGTCGCTCATCATGCAGCTAAAACCATTTACCAAATAAAAGACAATTTATTAGACCAATATATGATTAATGAACTCAGGCAACCTCAAGTGAAATTCGATTTCGCGTAAGTCCTATAAGGGTTGAATAGAGCTTGTTTCTTGATCAGAATGATCAGCTACGATAAATGGTAGCGTCACTATAAAACAGGAACCTTGTTCAAGCTCACTTTCAACATAGATATTACCCTTCATAGCTTCGATATAGCGTTTGACGGTATATAAGCCTAATCCTGCTCCTTTATAGTTCCCTTCGTAGGCTGGAGTAAGTCGCGAGAAATGTTCAAAAATCGTATCAAATTTATCTTTTGGGATGCCAATTCCCGTATCTTTTACTAAGATTTGTATTTTTGTTGTTTCACCCACATGATTATTAGTATCTAATGGATTAACTGATACTGTTATAGTGCCTTTTTCGGTAAATTTGAGTGCATTGCTAATCAGATTAAGCAATACACGACTGAGGTAAATACGATATCCGGTTAAGTAGGTCGGTATATTTTGATCAATTTCGTACACTAATTTTAATTTCTTATGATGTGCTGTGGGTTGGAATAATTCAATATTGTGTTGCATTATATTCTGTAAACAGAATGACACGGCATTATCTGATACTTCCCCAGATTCTAAACGTACCGCCTCCAAGACTTCATTACAGAGTTGTAAAAGTTCCTCTGTGGCCGTCATCAGATAATTATTATCCCGTTGTACAGTTTCGATGAGTTTTTTTAATGTAGAGGGATCTTGAAGTGTATTTTTATCACTTAAAGAAGATTTAGCCTGGTCTGCTGTATTGAGCATATCCTGCATCATACCTAACATCCCAGTAATCGGTGTGCGAAGATCATGACTTATATTGGCTATAAATTCGGATTTCGCTTTACTAGCAAATTCCGCACGCTTTTTTGCTTGCGATAATTCTGTTATATCTGTAAATAGTCCAATAACACCTACTACTTTTCCATGATCAACAATAGGTCGTTTACTTACAATTGTAATTAATGATTTGCCATTTGGGAGAGAAAGTATTTCTTTTTTATTATCAACAAGGTGGCCTGCCATTGTTTTTTTGTCATCTTTTCGGAAACTTTCGGCTGTGTGCCCTGTAGATTGCCAATCAAGATCGTAATCTGTTTTCCCAACTAGTTGCTCGGAACTTTCAAAGCCAACTAAATTTGCAAATGATTTATTACAGGTTGTGTCGCAACTTTATGATGAGAAAAGGATGAATCTTATTCTGGACGTAACTAGGTGGCGAGGGCATAAAATTGCTGATGAATAGAACTAGTCTCAGAATGGATATGTTGTCCTTTACGAAGCATGTGATGTAATTCAATCCCAAGTAGGGTTGCCTTAGCCGAGTGAAATGCTTTGAAACCCATCATTGGCTTAGTGATTTTTTTAATAAACCGATGATCTGACTCAATAATATTATTTAAATATTTAATGGGTCTAATTTCAATTTTACCCGATTCTGGCAACCTTTCATTAATTGTTTTAAGGGCTGCGTTATTTGCCCCACTTTTATCAATGGTAACCTTTTCTGGTTTGCCAGAATAGCCAATCGCTTTATTAAAAAAGCGTTTTGCAGAGAGTTCATCACGATGTTTAGACAGCATGAAATCAATCGTTGCACCCGATTTATCCACCGCGCGATAAAGGTAACACCATGCCCCTTTAATTTTTACATACGTCTCATCCATTCGCCAGCTACTGCCGACTTTATGCTTATATCGCTTGGAAAATTGTGCTTCAAGACACGATGAGTACTTCACAACCCAGCGATTCAGAGTGGAATGATCCACTCTAACACCGCGTTCTTTCATCAGTTCTTCAATATCACGATAGCTCAGCGCATAAGCTACATACCAGCGTACCGCCATCAGAATAAGCGGGGCTTTGAAATGGCGCCCTTTAAAACTCATCATTCTATTACGCTCCATTTCCAAACACACAAGCCGAAATCCTAACATACACCCCAAGTCTGCGACAGTACCGTCAACGATAGAGTATCAATACTCACTCCAAAAATACGCTTTCCTGAAATACCTGCTGCTCCAACAAACTTTGTAATTTTTGAAGATTGACTGGTCACTCTAAAACTAGAAGTAATAGTCTCTAAATTAAAAACCGGAACATGTAACAATTTACCGGATCGACATTTAGTTTGATAGTCAGGATGAGACATATCAGTATATAACAAAGTGTCCATATCTACTCTAAAAAAATCCAATAAGGGTTCTAAAGACGCAACAGTTGGATTTCCCTTTCGTCTCATTCTAGCAATAGTAGAGGCTGGCATCCCCACAGATGATGCCAAGTTTTTAATGTCTATATTATGTAATTTAAGTAAAAAATTAAGGTTTTCTCCGAGCCTACATTTTCGCTTACGATCTGTTTTAGAAACCATTGCAATAGACCATATAATATTTTAGTAGATGTAAAATAACATAATATGATTTTATATAGAAGAAGCAATAATGCATATGCGTTATTTACATCATAGTAACGAATAAATTACAGTGCAAGTCGTAACTTTCACATACAGTACCATCATTAAATGCCTTATTTTTTTCTTTTTAACTTCATATTGTCTAAATTATAGGATTATTCATTACTCAATCTGTCAATTTAGGTAAGTAAGTCAAGAAACTCATGGACAGTATTCGATTAAGCTGCTTTCTTCACCTCAACATTAAAGGCAAGTCCGACTCGGTTTAATGACTCTTGAAGTGCCAATCGAATAAACTGTGCTTCAGAATAACCTAATATCCTCGAAAATTTTACTGCCATTTCTGGGCTTACACCTCTACGATGATGCTCTAGATCACACAAGTATTGGCGTGAAATACTCAATTTTTTAGCAAATGCTACTTGAGTCATAGCATCACCTTCACGAATAGACCACAATAAATTGCCCAAAGTTAATTTTTCACCAGAAATACTTTCTAACAAAGCCAAACTTTTATCTAATTTCTTAGTACTCATGTTTATTCACCTCAATAACTTCTACAATCTGAGCTTTACCAAAAGAATTCATAACATAAATAGCACGATACGCTTTACTCAACCGAATAGAGCGTTGTCCCTGCCTGCTCCCTTTCAATGGTTCATCATGAAATCCAGGGATATGACGTATTTTAAGCAGCCCTTCACTTTTAATGCCTTCTACCCATGCTTGCAACTTAATAACAATATGTACAGGTAATTTTCTCAACTGTTTTTCAGCACGTTTAGAGATAATTACTTCATGTATCATAGAAAATTGCCCTAGTGTACCCTCAAATAGGGTACTATAGAATCATAGCTTTTTCAAATCAAAATTCCAAAAAATTATACTTAAATTAATCGAATAGAAAAAATCAGCTTTGACTATCGCTTTTTTAGAAAATACAACATCTTTTTTTATCCTAGACAATCCGCAAACAAGTACAAACAGCAAGCACAACAATTTGAAGCCCTCTGCAACGCTACAGAGGGAAGCTTTCTTTAAAAATTATTCTTTTTCACATTGAACTAACTGGCTTGTTACACCTGACATCGTGTTAGGATTATAAAGCTTCCATCCTATAGGACACTGCGCTAAATGAAATAATGATACTTGCCCTTGAGGAACTTGGTTAGGTGTTTTACACCGTTTTTGAATGCTCGATACATCTAAATAGTGGTTCATATCAATACAATTACCATCTGTACATACTCTAAAACTTTGCTTATTTTTATAATTAACAATACCGAGCCTACTGCTTCCAATAGAAAATTTAAACAGTAACCCATGTGAATAGGCAACAATTGGATAATAATAACCATCACCTGGAGTACCATTCACAATACCTTTAGCTATGTAAACTCTATACTCACAAGCGTTGTCAAATAACTTGGTATTTGTCGATAAATTAGGTATATCACACCAACCATTAACATCACAGGTTGGTGTTGCAATGTTTTTTACTTTTGCAAACGCACTCGCGTGTCCTAAAACTAAAATTATACTGATGAATACGAAAAGTTGAGCTATTCTTCGCATAATAAATCCCCTTTTAATTTAAAGATAACGCACTCATTTACTAGCAAATCAGGTCACAACAATCATCCGAAAAGTATAGTTATTTAAACTCATTTTTGATTTTTCCCCTACCTTTCATAAACAATATTATAGCGAATTGAAAGGTAGGCCATCAACTTAATAGGTCTTAGAAGTTCTCATTTAAAATACGCCAATAAGAAAATAAAGCTTTGTTTTATTGTCAAATAAGTAAATTTAGGTATAATCATCATCGCCAGCTTTTAGAAAGAAAAGTTACAATCAATAAGTTCCATGAGCTGGTACTTCTTAAGCTGGCACCCAAAAAATTATGTATTGCCTAGCTACTACTTAGTTGCTCTAGCTTTTCTTGTGGGTTGGATATTTACTTTAATAAAGTATAAGTGATAGGTTAATTGTCAACGAATATAGAAAAAATAAAATACATAGAAGGAAGTGGCAATATTTATCAAGATTTAGGATTCCCAGATTCTGAAGAACGATTGGCTAAAGCACAACTAGCTTTACGTATTGAAAAAATTATTAAACAAAGAAAGTTAAAACAAATAGAAGCAGCAAAGATTCTTGAAATCAATCAACCTAAAATTTCTGCTTTAATAAATGGGAACCTTAGTGGGTTTTCAATGGAAAAACTTATTCATTTTCTAAATCGATTGGACCAAGATGTAGAGATTATTGTTAAAGCCAAGCCAGGTCGTCCAACTACTCATGGTAGGCTAAAAATCTCATGAGGTGCTCAATCTCGCCAGTAGAGTATTGAGCGACGAACATAATTGTCAAAAAAGACTTTAGTCCAATTTGAACTCTGTGTCAGATTAAGTTTGAAGCTTTACAATTTACAGTAACCGATTAAGATGCTTTATTTAACTCAATATTAAAGGCAAGTCCTTTTTTAAAAGGTGTAACATTTTTTAACTTGGGCAAATACAAAGCATTGTATTCCAGTAACATCGCTGCATCATATAGTCCTGTGCCATCTCACGCGCTGTTTCCAATAGTCGCTGGTTTACTTTTTTTAAGCTGTCATTTTCTCACCTCAGCTGATACCTTGTCGAATTAAAAGTTTGTTGTACCACAAACAACTATTCAATGAACGTTATTGAGTACAATATAATCCGCTTTTTTCTCAGGCCATACCTTTTCTTTAAAATACAAGCTTAATCTAACAGATTGAGGAGGAATGATAAAACCATTC
This sequence comes from Coxiellaceae bacterium, assembly GCA_965214015.1. GTDB lineage: Bacteria > Pseudomonadota > Gammaproteobacteria > Coxiellales > Coxiellaceae > CBDCAS01. The sequence goes on along the minus strand of CBDCAS010000004.1, from coordinate 43,069 downwards.
TTACTTTTTTTAGAAGGTGCAATGGATTCTATTTGATCCTTTGATAAAGTATCTTGCCATTCTTCTAGTGCAATCTTATAGGCTTCTTCTTCAAGCTGTTTTAGTCGCTCCCTTTCTGCCTTTTTTCGCTCAATTAATTCCCGTTGAGCTATTTCTTGTGGCAACCTATAATCTTTATCAACCCAAGCACCACCTTTATGTAATACAGACATAAAAGTTGCTAGTTTATCATCATACTTTTTTAGTTTTTCCGGTTTATTTTCTAAAACGAATGCAAAATGATTAATCGAATCTTGTACTGTTTCTGGGTTAGTAATATTTTTATTATAAAGTTGTCGTAGCTGAGGAAGACCAAACCCTATTTCTTTAATAGCCGTAAAATCAATATCTTGCCATTCTTGCGGTAAAATTGATTCAGATATGTATTTTTTTGTTTTTTGATGAGCACTGTATTGTTGATTAACCATCGACAGATGATGATTTTCTAAATCTGACTGTAATCTCATAACATCGATAAATTCTTTATCCAAACAAAAAACCGAAAAACCACCCTTCCCTCGTTTACCATCAACTCTCGTAATAAGGTTTTTCTCTATCATTCTCTGTAAAATTTTTTTTAGTGTTTTTTTAGTTGTATTAGCGACACTACATAAAACTTCAGCAGTAACAGGACCAGTAGTAACATCACGTCTAGCAATACAACAATTAACAAAATAATGGGCAATACGTTTTTGTATTCCGTAAAGTTTTGAGACTTCTTCATGATAATTTAAACTGACTACTAATTGACTACTATTAGACTTCTTATTGACTACCTTTTTTTGTTTCTCCTCTTGAACTTTATGTGTAGATTCCTCAGTAATGCTAATTTCGTTTTGATCTGAGCAAGATGCCGTCTTTTCATCTAATATTTTTTGCCGAATAATTTCATCTTGCAGTAAATATGGTGCCCTTCTCTTAGGTACAAACTTCTTTTTTGCATTTTTTTCTGGTGCAAGAATAGGTGAAGCCACAACTTATCCCTTAATTATCCTTATGCTATTGCTAGTTCTTGAATTTCAATACTATTTTTTAAATCATGCATATCCAACAACTCACGAGTAAAGGTATCTATATCCTCTCTACCAGCAGTACTTACTGTACTTTCAAATACCGTTGACTTTCTTCTACGATATTTTTCTATTTCCTTACATTTTCTAATATAACCAGAAAACAGCATATCACCGTATTCTTCATGCTTAATTAGATTTGTATATGTTTCCCGTGAGTCTTTTTCGCGGTTATCGAACTGGTTAAGAATGATTTTCAATGGTATTCTTCCAGCATCATAATCATCCATCATCCTCCTAACTTCTTTTACGGTTATATCAATACCTGAATCACTAAAATCACAAGGTGTTGTTGGTAAAATAACAGAATCAGCACATAAAACAGATGCTGCAACAGCTTGACCTAGTGAAGGTGGACAATCTATCAATATTAGGTCATATTTTTTTCGTAAAGGATCAAGTTTTGATTTCAATACTTTTTGCAAAGGAACAGCTTTAAGCATTATAAAATTGTCCAAAACTGAATTGTCATAACGGCTAGGTAAAATATCCAATCCTGGCAAAACATTAACTATTGAATCCTTAATATCAAGCGAGCTATCTTCTAGTAAATCAATTAGCACTGGATACTCAAGCGCATTAACATCAAATGATTTTGTTAAGTTTCCTTGGTGATCCAATTCAACAATTAGTGCCTTCTTGCCCATTAAAGTTGCTCGAATAGCTACCTCTCTACACAAAGTAGATTTACCCACTCCTCCTTTGACTAATACAAATACAACTACTTTGCATAGATTTTTAAAATCAGAAAACATTTGTATAGCTGTTTCGTACTCAAAATAAACACGATTACGTAATTTTGAATGAGGCAATCTTTTGGTTTTTAGCTGTTTATGGATAGCTTGAATCGTGACTCCTAGAATGTCAGCAGCTTCCGTAGCAAGCATTTTTGGGTGCATCTAAATCTCCGTTTATCTTAGGTTTAAATAAATCCTAAATTATTAATGTCAATTTAAACCAAGAATAATTTATAGTCAAGCTCCATTTAACATTCTCTAACTATTTGTTTTATTTTGTTAAAATTTTCTAGTAGTAGTTTATTTAAAATAATTACTACTATCTATTACAATTAGACTACTAATTGACTACTATTTTTATTCAATCTGATACTTTATTTAATATTTTATTTAATCCATTGTTTTTTAGAAAAATATTAAATAGTAAAAACTATTTTTAAATTCTATGACTCCTTTTTAGACTCCTTATTAGACTACTAAGAACACTATTTTTCTTGTAGATTATAGACTACTAAATAGACTGTTAATTGACTTTTATCTGACATCTTATTAACTACTATATGACTACTATTAAGACTACCTTTTGACTCTATTTTAGACTACTAATTGACTTCTAATTTTATGAGATATTTATTTAGATAGTAATCAATAAGCTATTTAATTAAAGTAAATTTATTTGGTAGTCTATAAGTAGTCAGTTATTCTCTTCTACATCTCTTTATATTAACCTTATTTATTTCTGTTTTTGGGCTTGAAGCTCATCATTATAGGCACTGGTGGCGTTATAGAGCTTTTCAAATTGCTGAGCTTGTCGTTGGTACTCGTTGGCTTCTTGCTTGAGTTGTTGGTTTTCTTTATAGAGCGTGGCTAAGAGTGATTTGAGTGTGTGTGGAGCATCGGGGAGGGCTTGGATGGCATCTGGGAGGGGCGTTTTATCGGCTACTTTGTTCTTAAAAAAAGACGGAGAAAGAGCTGCCACTTGGGCTTTGAGGGCTTCAATCTGCTCTTTTAAAGTAAAAAACTCATGAGTAATGCCTTGGGTGATTTCCTGAAAGATTTGGATTCGCGCCTTTGCTTTGCGTTGCCGCTCACTAAAGGGTTCACTGTATTCATCTGCAGCGGCTTTAACAAGGGCCTCAAAGTGTGCTTTTGCTTCACGCGGGATTTGCAGTTCATAGCGGACTAAACCTTTGCGAGCTTGTGTGTGCCGGTATTTTTTTTGGGGATTAGGAGGTATTTTGGGTCGAATTATTTCCATTGTTAATTGTATCCGTTCAGAGGGTTTGTGTTAAAAAGCAAGGATTTTAAAAGTGTATTAGAAAATGAGTGAGTATGTTAGTGTAAAAGGGAACATTGAGAGTGATAAGAGAAGGAATTCAAATGCCTTGGGTCCCGATGGAAAGTATTCTGCCTGCCAACTGGTCGTCCTTTATGAAGGCAGCGTGCCGAGTGGCCCAAGAAGTGGTGCGCTATGAAGATCGCTTAGCCTTGCCAGAGGAGAATCCTCCCTCAGTGTGGTCGTTTGAGGGGACAGAATCTGCGCCTTGTTTTGAGCATTTAGACGATGCCAATGAGTGTATTGAACGGTTGTGGTCTCAGTGTAGGGAGCTCACTGAAAAACAACAGCGCGTTAGAGAACGTGTTGAAAAAGACTCAAGAAACTCCTCGCGTCCTCCCTCCAGTGATAGCGTGCTTAGTAAGCACCTTCGCTATCAGTGTCGTGAGCAAAAGCCAGGGAGTCAAAGAAAGCAGGGGGCTCAACCAGGTCACAAGGGAGTCGGCCGAGGGTTACTTCCGATCTCTAAAGTCGATGAGATTCGAGAGTGTGCGGCCCCAACTCACTGCCCAGAGTGTGGTCATGCGTGTTTCAATCCTCAGCTTAGCCAGCGTAAACAAGTGGCCTATCTTAAAGAAAAACGCTTAACGATCACTGAGTTTCAGATCACTCGAGTGCGTTGTGGGCATTGCCTGCGTGTGTATCGAGGGACATTGCCGCCAGGCACTCCGAGTGGTTCATTGGGAGCCTGTGTGTTGAGTGTTATTAGTACGTTAACAGGACGCTACCGATTAAGTAAGCGTCAAGTGGCTGCGTGTTTATTGGATTTATTCGGTTTAAAGGTCTCCATTGGCACGATTTCTAATGCAGAGAAGACGGTCAGTGACTCCCTGAGTGAGGTGGTTTTAGAAGTGCATGAGGCATTAAAGTGGAGTCCGATGATCCATGTAGATGAAACGCCCCATTATCATCGCCATCAATTGCGTTGGTTATGGCTGGTTGCCAATGAACGCTTTGCGTATTTCACGATTCATCGCCATCGAAGTCGTGAAATTGCCGAATGCTTATTATATGGGAAGAAAGAGGATACGTTCTGGGTGACAGACCGTTATTCGGCGTATTATTTTCTTCCCAAGAAGCAGCATCAATATTGTTGGTCTCATTTAAAGCGCGATATCCAAGCGATGAAAGACCATTCCAACCCGCATCAGTCCCGAATAGGGAGACGTTTAGAAGTGTTACGGCGTCTTATTTTTCGTGAGGTACGCCGCTCTCAAGCAGAAGTGATGAGTACTATGACATTGGGTCGGAAAATACGTTTTTATTTAAAACAATTTCGTCGGACCTTACGGCAAGGGAGGGATTTACCACGAGAGAGTGGCGGTGGACTATGTCGGCATTTGATACGGAATTGGCGACGACTATGGAATTTTTTGCAAAATACAAGGATTCCAGCCACTAATAATCATGCTGAACGACTGCTGCGTTCGAATGTGTTGTGGCGCAAGCTCTCCTTAGGCACTCAATCAGAACGAGGGGACCGTTATGTGGAGCGCATCAGCACGGTACACCTGAGCTGTCGCTTACAAGGAACACCTCTATTGAGTTTTCTAGAAGAGGCCCTCCGGACTCATTGGTTAGGTCAGGATCCTCCGTCGTTGTTAGCACTCCATGAGTGAGAACCAATTGAACCCACAATCTGATACCGTGCTTGGTGAGTTTTGAGCGCGTGTTACTTTATCAGAGCTTTTCATTTTTGTTTTGATTTAAAAATAACCCAGAGAGTGGGTTATTTGAGTTCTTTTTTTTGCGATTAATCTCTTCAAATAATCAGCAGTGAGCACCCTTAAATCCGGAGGGTTTTCAACCTTGTCAAAATTAATAACTTATTGATTTTAAACATTAAAATAGAGATACTGAACGCGTACTGTTAATTTTCCTTGTTTCACCGGAGAGTATTCACCGGAGAAAGTATAGCAAGGATAATGAGGGTGGCCACTCTTAAAAAGGGGATTAAAAGTAAGTTACGATAAATCAATATTATCAAACTCTGTTAGTATAAAGAGCAGAGTAAGCGATGCAGTGCTTTTTTTGATCAAAAAAAAGACTGTAATCAATCACAGGAGCGCGTTGTGCGAAATAAGGACAAAATAAGTGAGGATCTCTTACACGTATTCTCTAAAAAGACACAAACCCATTTTTATAGGCCTGATACCCTCGATCAGCAGGCTTCCATGAGTGCCAATAGCCGTCGTGCTTATTACTCCGATTTGAATGACTTTAGACTAAAAACAGGCCAGAGCTTACCGACCACGACAGAGGGGATTCTGAGCTATTTAGACCAGTGTCAGGATCAGCTCAATCCTCGGACTGTATCGCGACGTTTAAGTTCGATTAGCAAATGGCATCGCTTGCATCGAAGACCGGATCCCACTCAGGAGAGTGCGGTGAAAGAAACCCTAAAGACAAGGGCACGCAGTTATGGCCAGCCTAAAGTCAAAGCCAAGGCACTGCGCTTACCAGCCTTACTCCAGTTAGTGCGTACGCTCGAAGTCCATCGCTCGTTAATCAATATCCGAAACAAAGCCTTGTTGCTCATTGGCTACTTTGGCGCATTTCGTCGCTCTGAATTAGTCTCCTTGCGTTGGGAGCATGTGGAGTTTGTCTCAGAAGGGCTGCTGATTCAGTTGGGTCGCAGTAAAACCGATCAAAGTGGGGAAGGGTGTTTGTGTGCCATCCCCTTCGGTCCTGAGCATTATTGTCCAGTACGCGCTTTACTCGAATGGCGTGAGGCATCGGGCCAGTATGAAGGCGCGCTTTTTCGCAGGATCACAAATCAAGGGAAAGTCTTAGAATCTGCCCTTTGTGCGGCTCATTGGAATCGTCAGTTGAAGCGATTAGCCCACCAAGCCAAACTACCTAATGCCGATCAAATCAGCAGCCATTCATTACGACGCGGGTCTACCACAGAAGCGGCCAGTCGTGGAGCGCCATTGATCACCTTAAAACGCCATGGGCGTTGGCGATCGGGGGCTTCTGTTTTGGAATACCTCGAAGAAGGGCGTCAGTTCAAAGACAGTGCCGCTAAGCTCCTCTTTGATTTTTGAAACGCTGCTTAAATTTTTTGACTGTCTAAAACGATATCAGCTTTTTCTGAAAAGAATGTGCGTCTTTTCAGAGTGCATTGTTTTTAAGTTTTTCTTAAGGGAAAAAGTGTCTTTTTTTCGCTATCGTCAATAACAGTATTTTTGTGAAAATTAACATGCTTTATTGTTAATGACACAATTTTTCTTTGGTAAGTTAGATAAGATTCACTGGCGGCTATCCAAAGTGAATAAGAAAGAACATGGTAATAAAAAAGACTTTATCGTGGGTAAAGTCATTTAAATATTTGGTAATGAATTCATTACCAAATATTTAAGAGCTTCAGATTAGAATAAAGGTTTTTTTTGCGAATATAGCCTCTGAGGAAATGCCCACTTCAGAGAGCAGTATTTCTAAAATCTCATTTAATATTATTTAATAGGAGAAACAAGTGATGAATAGACAATCTCAAGAATCACAGAGCTCTGCTTCCGATAATGAACAAAAATCAGACGAATCAGTGAACGAGCTTAACCAGGCCCTTTCTCAGATGGCTCTATCCGAAAACAGTGCATCACAGGATGCTGATTCAAAAAATAATCAGCGCAAAAAAGAGCCTCCATTAGCTGCTCAGGAATCTAGAGTAGCACCTGGAAATGAGCTTAAAGAGAGCCTTACTAAGTTAGATACTCAGAAAGATAGAGTAGACCGTGGAAATGAGCTTACCTATAGTCCCACTAAAGTAAAACAGCTTGGTAGAATACCTATAACTCAAGGAGACCTCGAGCCTAGACCTTATCGTTCATTTTCCAACAATAGAGAAAGACAGTTATTGAGACAAGTGGCGGTTCAACTACATTTTTATTTAGCTAACTCTAGCAAGGGTAATAAAAACGAAAAGCAAAAACTAGTTGAAACACAAATTATGCACCTTGTTTTTGATGGAAAACACAATCTATTTATTGCAGTGAACCCGTATAAATTTTCCGAGAAAATTAAGAAATTAATTGAAAATAAAAAAGAATTTATAGAAATACTCTGTAAACAGCACTTGGAAAAGGGTGATGATGAGGGGAATTTACGCTCTAAACGTTATGCAAATAAGTTATTTTACCGAATTAAAAGTGAAGCAAACCGCACTAGATTACCTCAGTCTAGTGAAACTGATGATAACAACCAAGCAAATCATGTTGCTAGGTTACTAAAAAAAGCGACTTTAAGTTTTCCAGAAATTAAAGAAAACAATAACGAAGCGCTTTTTGAAAATAATAATACTATATGTTTTATAAGCCCTAACTATAAAGTAAAAAATGATAAGCGGCATGCAGAAGAGTTTTTATGTGATATAGCTGAGGAAGCTAAAAAATTAGCTAAGGATGTTTACGCTTCTGTGGCTGGAAAGAAACGTCCATGCGTAGGCTGTTCTGGCCGAATGAAAAAATTAATTGATAATTATAATCCATATCCTGGGAAATATTGGTCTCATACCATAAAATATCAAGATACAAAAATAGCAGAAAATACTGAAAAAATTCTTCTTGAAAAAAAATCTCATGCTAGCCTCGATAAAAGTGGAAACAATACTCTCGAAGACTTTGATTCAGGCTCGGATTCAGAAGATGAAGAGACTCTCTTAAGACCTTTTATTGCAGAAATACCTTGGTGTGAGAATTGGAAAGAAGAAGTTATAGAAGCTATTAGAGCAACTCAAGTAACTGTAGAAGAATTACAAGATATGAGTGAAATAGGTGATATTTCGCTAATTCTGAATGAAGGATATTCGCTTTCAGACGTTGTGACACTCTATAGAGAGAATCCAATTCATATCACATGCCTTACATATATAGCTAATGATCAATTAGAAGAGCTGATATTAGATTTGGCACCTGAAGTTAATCCAATAGCTATGTCGTATGTTAGGGAATTACAGGATGCGGATGATGATAACGATATTTTAAGCTGGGTAAGAGCACAATTGGGTGAATCTGATCAGATGTTATGGGACGCTAATTTAGATTTTTATTGGAATGACTCATATGAAGAAGATATATCCAAGCGATTGCAAGAAATTACTCTTCATGATTTGGAAAAAGACAGTATAAATCCGATGGTTACCAGTACTCCAGATAAAAGTACTAATACGATAAAAAGAGAACCCTCAGACTCACTTCAAGAAGAAAGCCCTCCTGTGCCTGCTGGGCTTACTTATAAAAAGGTTCCAGGAGACGGACATTGTTTTTATCATGCAGTGGCCTTATATCTGGGTTCCACTCAAGAGGAATTACGTCGTGTCACAGCAGAGTATATAGAAGGGAACAGAGATGATTTTGAACCGTATATAAACGATTCATTTGATAATTACATACAAGGAATAAGAAGCGAATCAGCTTGGGCAGGTCATATAGAAATTAATGCACTCATGCATCATTTAAACCAACCTATTGTCGTGATTGATCCAAATAATGCTGTTAGAAATCTAAGGCGCGAGAACTTAACCCAAGAGAATGGATCTTTGGTGGAAGACCCTATTTTTGTTCGTTATAATAATCATAATCATTATGATAGTCTGATTTTAAATAATACAGTATCAGTTCAAACTATATTAGAAGATCTTCTTAATTCATCAGAAAATCCTGAACAACAATCAAGATCAAACGTTGAAGAAAGGATTAAAACGAATGAGAGTGAGCATACAAGTATATCGAGTAGTAGAGAAGTTGCTTCACCGGATGTCAGTCACTCTGAGTCTTTGGCACTAGCTACTCCATTGCTGTCTTGTAAAGCTGAGGCAGCTTCTGAAAAAGGAAATAGGAAAGAGGATTCAGACGACTCTGATAAAGAACAGACTCCGAACCAAAGAGCGGTAGCACGCACAGTAGCATCACGTACTAAGACTGACCAAAAAAGACACCAAGAACCGTCAGAAAAAACGGCAGCTCAACCGCCTCAAGCCTCTGATTCTGCTGAAGGACAAACCCATGAGGTTGCTTCTGAAAAGCAGCAAATAAGCGCTAAAACTCCAATTCGAAAAACACTAAAGGAGCTACATGAGCAAGAGATGGATTTTTATGCAGTGCCTTTTGAGGCTTGTGCGCCGGCTCTAGCAGGCTTGATAGAAAGACTGCACTCGATTCCTGGTCCCGAATTAGTCACCTTACTCTCACGTCATGATTTTATGAAAAGAGTAGTAGCGCGAGGAAATGACACGGATGTGCAGGAAATTTTCACCAGCCTGGAATCGTCCATGGCTCGTGGTGAACTCTCCTCACAAGCGCTAGTGCTTTTTTTAAAAGACAATGTGATCTCTCACTTAGAAGAAAGAGAAGCCGCCCTGAAAACACATTTTTTTGTGTTATTAAGGAAAATGTTACAGAGCACAGAAACGGCAGATGCCCTATCCAGTCTTTTACAAGAGATGTTAGTGCAGAGTCCTAACCTATACCGGCTGGGAAAGGCGGGAGCTGCAGAACTCTTAGATCTCTTACATGAGATCACATGTTTTAGTTCCCATAGTTATGCCGATATTATGCCTATTATAGAGAGTACGCTCTATCCTTTAGCGGCAACGCTTAGAAAAAATACCCAGGTCTCTGTGAACGAGGCGTCCTTGATGGCAAGACGTGTCTTGCGTTTAATCACTGATGCTTCCACAGGTCAACTCAGACCTAAAGCCAATCCTGTACTGTCACGTCTTCTTAGTCACCCTAGTCTTTCAAGGAAGTATAAAGAAGCGTTACTAGCAGTCCTAGACCCTCAAACTCATAGACAATATAGAGCTATGTTAACTCGTTGGGATCGGATCGCCACGGCATGGGATCGACTTTGGAAACGTAAGCGGTATTTGGCCTCACCAGAAAGCGATGATCTTTCATTACTAGCAGTTGAGAAGCCTCAATTATTAGATTTAGGCCATGCTTCCCTGATGCAGTATTCTGATGATGAACTCGATACTATAGAGCACTTGTTGAGTGATTCTTTTCTATCAGACATTGAGCAGATAGAAGCAGGTATTGAAGCGTTAGAGGTGACAGAGACTCTTTTAGAAGAATTTAAAGTGAATAATTCGTTTGAATTGACGCTGTATTGTCAAATATTATCGCTTACAGTGTTAGGTAAAGAACAACTTATCGAAGACCAGCTTGCGCAATGGCAAGAATTGCATCGTGTCATAAGCCATGCTCCCAGTACAGACTGGTGTGAGACAATGGATAAACGCATACAGGATAAAATAGAGTCTATTGAGCAATATATTACTCATGTTATAGAGGAAGTAACATCGGAAGTACGTACCCAAGTTGAGAATGAATTTGAAACTTCATGGAATACGAGGGCACAGAAAGTAAGGGATAAGGTATGCGCTGAATACCAATTTGATCTCTCTATTGATAACGAGGACATCGAGGAAATGATTCCAAGAAAGCCAGATCAAAAAGAGTGTTTTGATTTTTGGTCAGAAATTCACCCTGATTTAAAATCAAGCATTAGAGAAAGTGCTTTAGATAGAATCAATCAATCTATGAACCTCTCGCACAGTCTGAGCCAGAAAAAGAATGACTTTGAAGTTCAGGAGATAATAGCAGAAAAAACAGGCTTTATGGGTAAAAACATTAGAGACCGAATAGCAGCACTTGCTATAGATACAGTGGAGGATTCAGAAGTCATTGGTGGATCGACAGAAAAGGAGCGTGAGGAATATTGGTCAGAAGCCATTAAGCATCGTGCAAAGACAGCCCTTAGACATCGATGGGAAGCCGAAGAAAACAATTATAAAGAAAAGATTGATAAGGAATTAGAAGGTAAGAAATTAGAAACGTGGAATCGTCGTGATATTGGGCAGGTGATAACTCGGAAGCAGTCAGTAGAAGAACCTGCAGTGATGGCAAGGCCGGAGTGGAGTGAGTCAGGGGCTGTTGCAGACATTGAACGTCGTTTAGAGGGTTTGAGAATTTTTAATAATGAAGTACTGGAACGTGATCTTCCTGATGTACCTAATCATTCATTAGGTTTCTTTAATGTTCAGAAGAAACATAGCAAACCTACAAAATTAAGTCATGCACCAACGAATGGGTAAATTATTAATATATGCTTTATTTTAGCTTTATTATCAATGATTTTCAGAGATCTATTTAAAAATAGTTGAGAAAGACTTTAAATGATATAAGCTAGCAAAGGATAGTACTACACTTAGTATTTCACTCTACTTAGAGAGTGTAAGAGCATTTGACGTACTTCCTGATATACAGAGATAACTATCCTCAAGTAGATTTAATTTTTGGCTAGATTAGCAATAGAAGGTTTAAAAGATGTCAATAATTGTAGATTGTAAGGACTTTTTAGGATTTGATGCAGAAATGTCAAATGATATCTCTTCCTTAATACGTACTCTTAAGGTTATTAAACCTTACAAATATATTTGTTATTTAGATACTAATATTGATTTAAATAGACTAACACCACAGCAAGCAACTAATATTGTTAAAAAGAGTATAGAAGAACATAGACATGGTAATTTTATATTTTGGTATAAACGTCCTACTTTACAGGGGAATGAAAAGTATATTGAGGATAAACTTAAAAACCTCACAATTGACAAGAAAAAAGTCATACCAGAGTGTATTGATGACTACATGGAATTATTTGTCAACCATGCAGAAAAACCTCATGAATTACTCAATTTAATTGCTGATAGATTATCGAATGTTGGGGCAACTGCTCATTATCAAATCAAGCCAGAAGATTTTATTCATTGTAATATTCCAATAGAGCCTTATGAGAGGGCTTGGTATTCAGACGAAGGAAATAAAATAATAGATGAGCTGCAAGATTCTCGGTTCTTGCTAAAATATTGGGGCATACAAGAAGGTATACATAGTAAGTGTTTTATTATAGATCCTTCGGCACAGGAAATGTGGAAAGTGTCTTTAACGGTACTAATGGAATGGTCCCTACCCCCTTTAAACAGGCTTGGTAATGAGCCAGAATGATTGATGTATCCTTCAACAAAAAGTGGAGAAACCATTATGGATATTACTACATTGGGCATAGACCTAGCAAAGAATGTTTTTCAACTACATGGTGTTGATGTGAACGGACAACCTAGCTGCAAGAAAAAAGTGTCACGGGAAAAATTAACTGAATTCATTGCCAATTTACCCCCTTGTCTGATTGGTATAGAAGCCTGCGGAGGATCAAACTTTTGGGCGAGGAAATTTACTGAGTTTGGACACACCATAAAAATTATGGGAGCGCAATTTGTTAAACCCTATGTTAAATCCAATAAAAATGACGCCTTAGATTCAGAAGCTATTTGTGAAGCAGTCAGAAGACCAACAATGCGATTTGTTGCCATGAAAAGTATTGAACAACAAGATATTCAATCTATCCATCGAGTACGTTCACGTATTGTTAAGCAAAGAACAGCCTTAGTTAATCAAATACGTGGTTTGCTAGCAGAATATGGTGTGGTTGTTGCACAAGGGATATCTCATGTTCGTAAAAGACTGCCTGAAATCATAGAAAACAACGAGAATGAACTAAGTGCTACCGGAAGACAACTATTTAATGAGCTACTGTGTGAGTTACGTGCCTCAGATGAACGTATTGAACAATATGATCATCAGGTAGAAATGATTTGTAGAAATAATAAAACGTGTCAACGACTACTCAAAGTAGAAGGTATTGGCCCACTTACTGCCACAGCTTTAGTCGCTACCATCGGCGATGCAAAACTATTTAAAAATGGGCGCGAAATGTCGGCCTTTATTGGGCTCGTACCTAAGCAATATTCTTCGGGTGGTAAAACTCGGTTGATGGGTATTAGTAAGCGAGGTGATAAATATTTACGATGTTTATTGATTCATGGTGCTAGAGCTGCTATGAGTCGATGTAAAAATCTATCCAATAAGAAATCCAAATGGTTAGAGGATTTAATGGCGAGAAGAGGCAAAAACAGGGCCACTGTAGCATTAGCCAATAAAAACGTGAAAATAATGTGGGCCATTATGGCAACGGATGCAACTTACAACCCATGCCATAATTAATTAAGTAGTAGTCATTCTTACTTTGAGTGACCAATATAGTTGTTTTAGAAAATTGCTAGTCAATGAAAAGAAAGATGATAACCAGGTTGATCCTGCTTTTAACAAAACCTGATTTGCGACAAGGCTATTATAAGCCGTGGTTCTGTTAAGGAGTTAAAAGCGCGCATATTCCATCTGGGCTCGAGTGAATAAACCACTCACTCATAAGAAGCCGTATATATGTATGCAATTATCTTTTGGTTATTATTTTCGAACATTGTCTTGCAAATCGGTAGGGACCATATATGTCGCAGACTTGGGGTGTATGTTAGGATTTCGGCTTGTGTGTTTGGAAATGGAGCGTAATAGAATGATGAGTTTTAAAGGGCGCCATTTCAAAGCCCCGCTTATTCTGATGGCGGTACGCTGGTATGTAGCTTATGCGCTGAGCTATCGTGATATTGAAGAACTGATGAAAGAACGCGGTGTTAGAGTGGATCATTCCACTCTGAATCGCTGGGTTGTGAAGTACTCATCGTGTCTTGAAGCACAATTTTCCAAGCGATATAAGCATAAAGTCGGCAGTAGCTGGCGAATGGATGAGACGTATGTAAAAATTAAAGGGGCATGGTGTTACCTTTATCGCGCGGTGGATAAATCGGGTGCAACGATTGATTTCATGCTGTCTAAACATCGTGATGAACTCTCTGCAAAACGCTTTTTTAATAAAGCGATTGGCTATTCTGGCAAACCAGAAAAGGTTACCATTGATAAAAGTGGGGCAAATAACGCAGCCCTTAAAACAATTAATGAAAGGTTGCCAGAATCGGGTAAAATTGAAATTAGACCCATTAAATATTTAAATAATATTATTGAGTCAGATCATCGGTTTATTAAAAAAATCACTAAGCCAATGATGGGTTTCAAAGCATTTCACTCGGCTAAGGCAACCCTACTTGGGATTGAATTACATCACATGCTTCGTAAAGGACAACATATCCATTCTGAGACTAGTTCTATTCATCAGCAATTTTATGCCCTCGCCACCTAGTTACGTCCAGAATAAGATTCATCCTTTTCTCATCATAAAGTTGCGACACAACCCTTTGTAGTTCGCACCGAACTGAACTTGTAGAACATTCCAAGGAATAGGAGTAATTCTACGTAAGTAGCTCATACGATAGGTTAACCAGCAATAGATATCAATTGCCATCGGTGATTGCCTTAACACCTTTAAGGCACGCATATCAATGGGTATGGGGTTTTCGATAATTTCCTGAAAAAATGTATCCCCTAACAATAGTTTTGATTCCCATATCGCAGCCTGATGAGGTTTTTTTGGGTCCCACCATAACTCTGCCCTTTCAACAGGTATAACATTACGTATACCCCAGTTTTGACCATCATCATAGGTACAAGAGATCGAAGCTGAAAATAGTCTTTTCATTTGATCTTTAAGGCGAGTAATACTGCCCCACCTGCCGCCCGAAGGGATCATCTCTAATTCAGCCATGAACTCAGAAAGAGTATGCCCTAAAATTAATTCTCGTTGTTGGGCTTTCATAGATTCTGTGGTAATCCAAGACATTAACAATCTTGGGATACTACCAAAAGGTAGCCCAACCTCTGAATCAGCCAATATGGTGAGTTTAAATGCACCATTTCGCCGCTTAAATTCGTGGCTATCTGTGCGACTATGAGGCATTGTTGCTTGGGTCAAAGCTCTAGCCATATAGCCAAGTGTACCAGCCTTATAAGCTTCTTCTTGCTCAATGGCTAGTACTTCGTTAACCAGTTTATCGATGCTTTCTTTATTCATTAGCCACCTAAATTGAAATCATTATGCAATTTAAATGATTTCATAATGATATTAATATGCAATCAATCTTCTCTTAGTTGCTTTAGTTTTCGTTTTATCTCTGGTCGTAGTAAATCAAGGCAAATAGCATTCATTGATAAACCCGTACGCGCCATGATCTCATGGATATCCTCCCAAAGGCTTTCAGGTGCTCTAAGGTATACAGGTTTGGTTTTTTCTTTTTTAGGCTTCTCTAAAGCTATTTGTTTTTTACTTGTTGGTGTATCTGACAAATTGATGAAGGCTTCTAGCTTCTTATCACGTTCTTTATCAGTTAAAGGTGGTTTAGTGAATTTAGACTTGCTCATTAAATGTTTCCTCATACAAGTTAACCATTTCTTCAACAGCCTTGTTATCTTCAGGTTTGTACTCAGTAACAGCCATTCCTTGGATAGCTGCTCTGCGATAGGCAATACGCTCACAAAGATGGGTTTTTAATAGCTTTAGGTTAGTGAATTCTTGGATTAGCTCCCTAGCTTCTTCCACTTCTTTAACTCCTGGATTGGGCGAGGCTTGGTTAATTACAATAAATGCTTCTAATCTTTCATTAAATTCCTGAGCAGTTTCAACCAGCGTATTCATTCTGCCTAATGTCCATAAATCAAATTGAGAAGGTCTTAGAGGAAAGATTGCTTTTTCAGCAACGAGTAGGGCACTTCTCAGTTCGGGTGAGTCTCTACCGCCGGCATCAATAATGATGTCTTCGTATTTAGTTTTAAGCTCCAGTGTTTCTGTACGCACGGCCTTATCAAATTTTTGAATGCTGGCTACTCTAGGCTCAACTTGATGGTCTTCACGTAAAGAGCACCAGTAGCTTGCAGTGGGTTGCTTGTCTGTATCGATTAGCAGTAGATCGTCATATTTTCTGGTTCTTATTGCTGCAAGATTAGTGGCAATAGTTGTTTTACCAGGGCCACCTTTCTCACCACCAATTAAAATAATCATAAATATTCCTTTTTATATTGCTATTAATGCAATATCAATATGATATCATATTGATATTGAAAAGCAATTATAATGATTTCATATTGATATTATAAAGCAATCATTATACTATCAATACTAGTTATTGAATAACCATTTATTCACAGTTCATATTTAAGGATAATTAGAGGAATGACTTTTAAACCAAAATTTACAATCACAAACCCTATGGCAAATGAGCTCACCAAGGTCGTGACGGTGAAGGGGTTTTTAGATGCCGCTATTTTATCTGCAGATTGGATCGGTGAGATGCAGAATAGGGCACTTGTGTTAGAGGCTCACCATACCACCCATATTGAGGGTACGCATCTAACATTAGAGCAGTCTAGGCAATTGCTGAAAGGAAAGACGCCAGCCAATACCGACCCTGATGACGCAAGAGAGCTGATTAATTATCGCGACGCTTTTAATTTAGTGGCTGATTATTTAGACAGTGATTCGCCTGTTACTGAAGGATTAATACGAGAAGTACATAATAGGACTTACGCATTGAGAATTGCCTGAAGGAATGTTTTTTGACTAATAAATTTCCTAATAACAGCCATAAATAAATTTTTTCTGATCTCATACCAGTTTGTTATTTTTTGTTCTGATCTCATCACTTCAAGTTTAACAAAGGATTTTATAGCACAAAAAATATGATTTTTTATCGAGTGCTCTTTACGCACCTGAAATTTTTCAATATTACAAACCTGTTTGAGTGCCCGATGATAGCGCTCAATACTCCAATGTGATGAATGCATCCTTTCAAAATCGATACGGGTGACCGTCTCTAAGTGATCCAACTCTGCAGTGCTTACGATGTAATAGCGGTATGCGTTTTTGTATACTTGTCTATACACCTTCACCCTACCATAGTCCTTTAGGTAAACTATTTTTCCGTTCTCGTCCCAGTCTTCTAATGTTTGTATTTGAATGTACTGACCACGATCAATTGAGATTCGACGATTGCTTTCAACACCAAACATGAAATTTAATCCCTGTTTTCGTAAGAGTTTTAAATTAGGTAAACTTGAATACCAGCTATCACCAGTAACCCAAGCCGGAATTAACCCCCAACTCAACACATCAAGCAACATTTCTTTGAAAAAATCATTTTTAGTTTTTCCAACTCTCTTATCATAAATTCGATAATTCACTGGCACTGATATACCTTGTATATCAGTATAAAATAATGTGATTAGATGAATTCCTTTTACTACACGATGATGCTTTCCCGACCAAAAGTGATCAATTAAATCCGCTTTACTTGGGTCGCTATAAGGTTTATCTAATACAGAATCATCAACACTCAATGTGCCACCCACCCTATCTATTTTGTCTTTTTCAGCATCGAACAAATCTTTCGGTTCGTATCGTTCGCGTTCTAAAAATCTATTGACGCTATCGTGTGATATCGTTTTCATGATTTCTGATAACCGGGTACAGCTTGTGTTATAAGGGTCCGATAGAAGATAAAGTGAATAAATTTCCTCATTGCATTTCGCTGTCGATGCTCTAGTCTTATGCAGCATATCTGTGTCAACCTAAAATTTAGTCCATTTTAAAACACAATTTGTCAATGCGTAAGTCCTACATAAGTGTTTAGTAAAAGGGGTGCGTGGTAACTCGGCTGCCCCTGGGGAGTATCGCAAAATTCAAAATTACGTTGTGAACTCTAAAACAGGGGAGACTGTTTATACACCGCCACCAGCCTATGAAATTCAGCACATGATGCAAGAATTGGTTGACTATATTAATCATATTGGTGATGTTCATCCTGTCTTTGTATCAGGTATAGCGCAATTTCAATTAGTCCATATACACCCATTTTTAGATGGTAATGGCCGCAGTGCACGACTTTTATCGACACTTTGTTTGTATCGCAAAGGCTACGATTTTAAGCGTTTATTTACGATAAGTGAGTATTACGATCGGAATCGCAGTGATTATTACAAAGCCATTCAAAGTGTGCGTGAAAATGATATGGATATGACGGGGTGGCTAGAATATTTTACTCATGCATTAAGCGAACAAATGCAAGAAATTAAGACTAAAGGTGAGGTAGTTATACGCTCTGATGTTTTAGAAAAGCGGTATAATTTATCTGCGCGTCAAACCAAAGCAGTTCAGCATATGTTGCAGCATGGCGAACTGACGATAAAAGAGTATGCAAAGATTTGCGCTGATACGCCAAGGCGGTCTTTGCAGCGTGACCTTAAGAACCTCGTCGATAAGGGGTTGGTGAGGACAGAAGGAGCGACTAACCAATTAATTTATAAACTTGTGCCATAGAATGGCGTAAGATATGGCGTAAGATATGGCGTAAGGCGTAAGTTTGGCGCAAGTTTCAGAAGGAACCATTTCAATGAAATCTGATTTAAACTACTTACCGGAACACAAACAAGCAGAGTTATCAACGCTTATCACGATCATACGTCAGTTAGATAAAGTGGAGATGATTATTTTGTTTGGCAGCTATGCGCGTAATGATTGGGTGGAAGATAAATACGATGAGGAACATTATCGCTATCAGAGCGATATGGATATTTTGGTGATTATAGAGACAAGAAGTGCAGGGGTGCAGGGTCAATTAGAACGTGATATTGAAATGAAAATTGATGAAGAGTTGAGCATTCAAACACCGGTATCCATTTTGGTGCATGATATTGAGTTTGTGAATCGCCGTTTAAGACGCACGCAGTACTTTTTTGCGGACATAAAGAAAGAAGGCATTATGCTCTATGATTCTGGTCGCTTTCAATTAAGTGAGGCCAATGAGTTATCCCCTAATGAGCGAAAAAAATTAGCGAAAGGGGATTTTGAATATTATTTTGAGGAAGCACAGAAATTTAAAGATAGTGTTGATTTTAATTTCAATAAACAAAACTACAATGTAGCTGCCTTTTTATTGCATCAAGTCGCTGAACGACTCTACACAGGTATCTTATTAGTCTTTACCCGCTACAAGCCTAATACTCATGATTTAGCGATATTGCGCAAATTAGCAAATTCGATTGATAATGCACTATTGCACGTTTTTCCATTGGACACGCCTGAGAACCGACGCCTGTTCAAATTACTCAGAAAAGCCTATGTTGAAGCACGTTATAAACCCAGTTATAAAATTACAAAAAGCGAATTAGATATATTGACTCGACATGTCGATAAGCTGCGTCATATAGGTGGAATACTATGTCAAAAAAAGATAGATAGCTTTATGCTCTCATCAGATAAGGAGAGCTAACAGTGTTTATTTTTCTTGATGAGTCAGGTGACCTTGGATTTAATTTCAATCTTAGGAAAACCTCTAAGTTTTTTATTATTACCCTATTAGTCTGTGAAAATAGAGAATCGCTTTATTTAGTAAGGACAGCTATAAAAAAAACACTCAAAAGAAAATTAAATTATAAGGCAAAGCGTTTCAAGCATGAAATAAAAGGGAATGATACTAATTTTTCTGTAAAAGAATTTTTTTATAAAAAATTAGCTAATTGCGATGCTATTAAAATACATAGTATTGTGCTTAATAAAAAAAGACTACTCACAAAAATTGAACAAGTTAATTCACATCGTATTTATACTAGAATGAGTCATGATGTACTAAAAAGTGTCGATATTCATAGAGACTCTTCATTTGTTCAAATTATTGCAGATCGCTGTAAGTATGGAGTTGAAGCCGAAGAGTTTAGCAAAACCCTACAATTGCATTTAGTGGCTTTATTGCCATTGACTTCAAAAATAACGATAGAGCAAATTCCATCAGTTAAGGACTATGGTTTACAAGCAGTTGATTTATTCTCATTTGGAATCTATCGTAAACATGAATTTAATGATTTAGAATGGTATAGATTATTTGAAGATAAAATCAGTACAGAGCTACTTATTTAAAAAGGACGGCACCTGATACGCCATAGCCCTGCAGATCATAGAGTCGACCGATGGAAGGCTCTCCTTGCAGGCACGTACCTAGGTATTACCCGTCTTGTAGAAAGATAAAATAATTTAGTTCTTTTGTAAATAATTTTTTATTATTTCTGAAATAATAAAATGAATAATTATATATCTATTTGTTTTTAAATGATTTATTATTTCACACTAAAGTAGATTGCCGATTATGCCTCTTTTAGGCAATGTTGTGGTAAGCTTGTCCTGTAAAAACAGGGATTAAAGCTATGCCAAAAATCAAGCGCCAAACACCGAAAACGGCAAAGTGATCTAGGCCCTGCGAATATTAAAAATACACGCTGTATACAAAGCGCTCACCTCAAAGATTTCCTAGATTCTGGGAGAATTAACAGGTCTATAGGAAGCGTATACCAAAAAACTCGACAACAGGGAGTTTTTTGAGTACATTCTGTATTTACCGACTGGATTCACTATCAAGGATAAGGAACCCTCATGATGGACAAGAGTAAAACCCTATATATGACGAGCCTTTTTTCTTTAATTTTTCTGCCTCTGACCTGTGTGCACGCAGGAGGTCCAGATCACTATAGAGGTGCTTCTGCTGGTATGTGGAGAGGAATGAGCCCTTATATGAGTTTGATAGGAGGTATAGGTTGGAGCACATCAGGGAAACAATCAGATGTCACGCTTTCAATACCCTTGGTAGTGAATCGCTATGAGGCGAGTAATGCCTTTCGAGCAGCACCGGTATTAGGATTAGGGGCAGGTGTGATGTGGTCTCATGTGGGAGGTCATAATGTGGATGTGTCATTAGGTTTGGAGTCAGGATATAGTCGAGTGTTAAGTGCGTCAGGTGAAATATTTCCCTTGTATAATCTGTCACCGAGTTATGACCGATTAGGATTTCGTTATGCGGTGAGTAGTGTGCCGTTGTTGATGTTATCGAATATCTCGTTTGTGCATGGCTCTTGGATGCCGTATGTGTTGTGGGGTATAGGAATGTCTTGGAATCGTACGAGTCGTTATAATGAATTTCCGGAAAATCCGGAGTCCTCAGCAACACCGATGCGCAGTGCGTTTGCGCCGCGAACGGTGTATGATTTTGCGTATACGGTGGGAGCTGGTTTAGGGTATGCGTTAGGTGTTCAAACGGAGTTGAGTGTGGAGTATCGTTATACGGACTATGGACGTGCGGAGTTAAATCCCTCAGGGATTCAATCGACGACGAATCGTTTGTCGTTGGGAAGTGTGTCTTCCCATGCGGTGTTAGTGAAGTTAAGTGAGTCCTTTTCCTAGGGTTTAAATTATTGTCTTTCAGGGTGGAGTGTGTAATGAAGCGATTACTAAGTTGTTGTATGTTGTTATTGAGTTTGAGTGGCCTAGCTCAAGCGATTCCTCTTTTTGACATTACTACCCCCACAAAAGAAATCACTCTTGTTCCAGGTGCGATAGGGACGGTGACTTATACGGTGGAGAATCGAATTAATGCCAACCTTAACAACATGGAGTATATCTCACCTACTTTAGCATCGAGATCAGGAGGGACGTGTGGGACTACCTTAGCGCAGGGAGCCAATTGTACTGTGGCATTGACGATACGTGCGCCTGATCCAGTGTCTGCAAGCGGTCGTATTTTATTAGATCCGCTACGTGTGTGTGGGGTTGAGAAGAATTTAGTGTGTAGTGTGGCCAATCGAGCGAATCAGATACAGTTGAATATTGCTGATGTAGCGCAAAGTCAATATGTGGTGATTGGAGATGCTGCAGGGGGTAATGGTACAATTCTGACCTCCCCAGACGGGATTACCTGGACTCAGCAGACCATAGGAGTACCGAATGTTGACTTAAATAACGTTATTTATGCCAATAATCAATATGTGGCGGTTGGAGAGACTGAAGGGGGCAATGGTACAATTCTGACCTCCCCAGATGGTATTAATTGGGCTCGGCAGACCACAGGAGTACCGAATGTTGACTTAAATAACGTTATTTATGCCAATAATCAATATGTGGCGGTTGGAGAGACTGAAGGGGGCAATGGTACAATTCTGACCTCCCCAGATGGTATTAATTGGGCTCGGCAGACCACAGGAGTACCGAATGTTGACTTAAATAACGTTATTTATGCCAATAATCAATATGTGGCGGTTGGAGAGACTGAAGGGGGCAATGGTACAATTCTGACCTCCCCAGATGGTATTAATTGGGCTCGGCAGACCACAGGAGTACCGAGTGTTTCCTTACGTAGCGTTATTTATGCCAATAATCAATATGTGGTGATTGGAGCTGCTGCAGGGGGCAATGGTACAATTCTGACCTCCCCAGACGGGATTACCTGGACTCAGCATAGCGCAGCGGGTTCTAGTTTAAATAATGTTATTTATGCTAACAATCAATATGTAGCGGTGGGAATGACTTTGGGTCCAGGAGTTGGTTCAATATTTACCTCCCCAGATGGAGTCAATTGGACTTCTCAGCGAACTGCAGGTGTGTCTGATTCTCCTTTCAATAGAGTTATCTATGCCAATAATCAATATGTAACCGTAGGTATAGTCATTAACACCTCCCCAGATGGCGTTACTTGGACTGCGCCCACAGGAGTAGAGAGAAATACATTAAAAGACGTTATTTATGCCAACAATCAATATGTAGTGGTTGGAAATAATAATACAATTCTGACCTCCCCGGATGGCATTAATTGGACTCAGCAGACCACAACAGTATCGGGGATATTAAGAGAGATCATCTGGGTTATGTAAATATTGTTTACATACCAATATTTACATAACCTAGGAGGGATCTCTACATTAATTATATGACTGGCTCCCTGAGATTCTTTGGGCAAGTACTGGGTATATGAGATGATCTACTCGCTCCAGGCCTCTAACTGTCCCTTTGATTACAGAAGCTTGCAACTATTATTGTACCATGGATCGTTATACCCCCACTCTCGTAATTTAGTTACAACTTCTAACCGATTGAATTGTTTAGCAATACAAATTGGTGTATCACCCTCATTATCTGCTTTATTAAGATCAGCACCTAATGCATGTAATGTTTCCAAGGCAGCTGCTTGACCTTTGTATGCTGCAAGATGAGCAGGAGTAGCGCCATTATTGGCTTCCTTATTCAGATCAATATTTAATTCAGCTAATTTTTTTAGGACAATCACTTGGCTATACTTTGCTGCCACATGGACTGGGGTGAGACCCTCATTATCTGCTTTATTAAGATTAGCACCTAATGCATGTAATGTTTCCAAGACAGCTGCTTGACCTTTGTATGCCGCAAAATGAGCAGGAGTAGCGCCATCACTGGCCCCCTGGGCCCCCTGATTGAGATCAATATTTAATTCAGCTAATTTTTTTAGGACAATCACTTGGCTATACTTTGCTGCCACATGGGCTGGGGTGAGACCCTCATTATCTGCTTTATTGAAATCAGCATCTAATTCACGTAATTTCTCCAAGGCAGCTGCTTGACCTTTGTATGCCGCAAAATGAGCAGGAGTAGCGCCATTATTGGCTTCCTTATTCAGATCAATATTTAATTCAGCTAATTTTTTCAGGACAATCACTTGGCCATACTGTGCTGCCACATGGGCTGGGGTGAGACCCTCATTGTTTGTCTTATTTATTAGATCAGGCTTTAATTTATGTAATTTTTCCAAGGTAGCCACTTGCCCATACTTTGCCGCAAGATGGGCAAGTGTAGCCCCATTATTGTCTACTTCATCAAGATCAGCCCCTAATACATGTAACATTTCCAATGCAGCCACTTGACCTTTGTATGCTGCCACATAGGCAGGTGTTTGTTCTACTTCACTGATTGGGCTATTAATCCAAGACCTCGCTTGATCAGCATCGATTAAATGCAGCAATCTTTCTAGCAAGGTAATATGATTATTTTTAACTAGGAGCTCGAATATGGATTGAAGAGAGAATGATAGAGCCTCCAAACTAGTTTTATTAGCAGTGAATAAATTAGAAATATAATGTTCTGAATCTTTAGTGAGACTTTCTGTTTTACATAGTAAGGACCACATTAGTACTGTGTTAATATCGCTCAATTGGGTTGGATCATTATCAATTAAAGTGAGCATCGCATCTTGAGATAAATATTGTAGAGATGGCCACAGAGCAAGCTCATTAGCTCTATCCTTAAGCGTTTTAACATCATTATCTGTCACTGCTTTAATAATAGTTCTTTCGTCATTATAGTCATCTATAAATTTTTTGATAATAAATAAATCAGAATTAGTTTGAATAAACGATGCTTTTGATGTCCTAATAGTATGCATGTAATCTTTTACATATCCTGATCGTTCTAAACAAACATCTACAAATAGTACTTGCATTCTTTGGTAATTGGGTATTTTAAATTCACCAGATTCTGTCTCTAGGTAAAATCCAGATGAAAATAATTCTTTCTCACCCTGATCCAAGTTAGCTTCGCTTAACCAGTGCTCCATACGCTCAATCGAATCAACAGAATATTCTGGCGTGATAAAATTTACTTCTGATAAGAGAATATTGGTAATCATCGTAGGATTGATCTTTGATGCTGCTGTTTGTTTGAATTGATTAAGCACTGATATACTTAGTGTATTTGGGGCAAATACATCACTGATTTCTTTTAAATTATATTCATGAGCAATATAATTTAAAAGTGTATTAATGTAGTGAACTTCATTGCCTATGTGGTCATTAGTTAAATTAAAATCTGTCACATATTTCGCAGCTATTTGTCTGACAGCTTCTTTTTTTGCATGAACAACCTTTGCATGGAATGTGTTGCTCAGCCTTTCTACAAACATAGCTACATTAGAAGAAACAGCCTGATAACATCTATCAAATGATAGGTCTTGAAAATCAGCAGCCTCTTTTTTTTGTAGTATACTTCTGTGTACATGATAAGCATACTCAAGATATTTTTTTGATATGATAAGAATTGCTTTTCTATCAGCAAGAGAGGTCACTTTTTCTAACGTGAAATCTTCTATCAATCTTTTTTTTAGTTGTTCTAACTTAACAAGAGCAGAAGGGTTTATTTTAACTATTGAATCTAATAGTTCTACTAGCTGTTGTTTTGATTTTTCAAACGATTCTTGATTGCTCTCTGTGTAATAAAAAAAAGAGTTTCTTTTTGACAGATGTATTTTGTATACTATCTCTTCTGCCTGGCTATAAAATTTATCTGTTAATTTTTGTAACATGCTTTTATAAAATTTCCATAATTATCAGTATAGTATAAAAAGTACTTAAAATATCTTATGTGCACCTCTGATTTTAGATTTTATATAATCTATTATTTGTAGTAGCTACTTTTTCTTATATAATCATTGACTAAAAATAGTTTTATAAATCATTTATTAAGTCACTTTCATGATAACAAAAAATTATTAACATAATCTTAAGTTAAACGAGTATTGCAACTATGATCCAACTATACGGCCCAGTGCTAGTTCACGCCAATCTTGAAATAATTGGACATCAGAGTGGAGTCGGATAAGCGACGACCATTACTGGCCGCCGCTTATCCGACTTCATTGAGTGTAAACAGTTCGACTAACTCTCGTTGACTCAGGTTAGATTTAATCCGTGGGTAGGCAGTTTCGTAGATGGCGGCCATATTTTCTCCAAATTTTGCTTGCAATGGGTGGCCAAAAACATTAGATTATAGCCAGGCAAAATACAAGGAGTTAAGTCATTGATTTTTAACGGTCGAAAAACACAAATTTCACGAGGGTTTTTGGCCAGGTGGCATAAGCCATGAATGTCGGTTTATATGCTCGAGTATCGACCTATGACCAAAATACGTTACCATTACAAATACAGGCGATGCGCAAATATGTCGCTAGCCGTGAATGGACGATTGTCACTGAAATTAATGATACTGGCTCTGGTGCAAGCAATCGACCTGAACGAGAAGCGTTATTAAAAGCGGCACGGCGACGGGAAGTCGATGCGATTATTGTTTGGCGGCTTGATCGTTGGGGACGTTCTGTCACCGACTTGTTAAATACCTTACAAGAACTCAACCAGCTAGATGTTGGTTTTATATCCATTACCGAAGCATTGGATTTAACCACAGCGACAGGGAGAGCGATGGCAGCACTTCTAGCAGTGTTTGCCGAATTTGAACGAGAAATTTTACGCGAACGAGTTAAAGCGGGTATTGCCCATGCGCGGCAGGAAGGTAAAACACATGGCCGCCCGAATTCAACATTAAAGCATGAGTCCAAAATTAGACAGCTATTTAAGCAAGGTAAAACTAAATCTGAAATTGCGCGACAACTTAACATTGGTAGAACGTCCGTAAGGCGTATCATTAATTCTAAAATGGAGATGTCCATTGCTAATTAACAATGAGGTTAAGTTAAGAGATAATTTGGAACATTATGAAAAATCATTTAGTGCAATTAATATTAGCGATGAGGATATTGAATATATTACCTTTGAAAATTGTAGATTTGTGGAATGCAGCTTTAAAGAACTAACTTTTAAGGAATGTAAATTTATTGATTGTTATTTCAAGTCTTGCGATCTTAATTTGCTTAAGCTAAATGGTTCATCATTTAATGAGGTCGAATTTAATGCGTGCAAAATGCCTGGTATTAATTGGACACAAGCGCGATGGCCAAGTATTTTCCTAACTAGCCCAATACATTTTGTTGATACTGATATCAGCTTTTCAAGTTTTTATGGACTAAAGTTGGCAGAATTTTCAATTCTCAACTGTAAGGCACAGGATGTTGATTTTAGAGAATGTGACTTAACTAACGCAACTTTCACTGGAAGCGATTTAGAAAAATCAGAATTTATGCATACTTTATTACAAGGTGCAGATTTTAGAGAAGCTATTAATTATAGTATTGATCCAACAGAAAACTCTATCAAGAAAGCTAAATTCAGTTTTCCTGATGTTGTTAACATACTACGTTCATTTGATATCGAAATTGAAGATATCTAGACATAAAAAATATTGATATGAGCTTATTCAATCTTAAAATAATGAGGTATATTTAATTGCTAAAAACACAAATGCTATCTGTTGCTGCTTTTCAAGGAAAAATGAAACAGGGCGACACCAAATATAACTTTGATAAAGTGATTCAACAACTGGAGATCGCCGAAGCAAAGGGAATAGATATCCTCTGTATGCCTGAATCTTTTCTACATGGTTATTTTAAGTTGAGAGAAGAAGCTAAGAAATTTTCTCTTGATCTTGAAAGTAGTATTTATACAAGGATGCTAGAGCAACTACGTGACTATAAAACAACACTGCTTTTGGGAATTAATGAACGTAAAAGTGATTGTATTTATAATACAGTTGTTGTAATAGAAAATGGTGAACATCTTGGGCAATATAGAAAAGCCTACACCTATCCACCGTATGATTATTTTGCATTAGGTAAAGAGTTTCCCGTGTTCGAGAAAAAGGGAGTTCGATACGGTATTATTATTTGTTTAGATAGTGCGTATAGAGAGCCTGCAAGGATACTTGCGCTCAAGGGAGCTCAAATCCTTTTTTGTCCTATGTTTAATCGGGTAGAAAATAATGCCAAAATGCTCAATTATCTAAATCAAAAAAGTCACTTTATAACACGCGCCTTTGATAATGAATGTTGGTTTATCAGTAGTGATATTGTTTGGGAAGATGACGGAAATCAAGTTTGTGCGGGTTATTCAACCATTCTTGATAAGAATGGAGAAATTGTTTCTCGCTCGCTTCCTTTCACAGAAATGCTAATAGAGTATTCTATTCCATTAGATCATTTACGCAATGAAGCTCCCGTAGAAGGACATTACCGACGATTTTCTGGGGATCCCAGATTGCGTAATATTATTCATGCTATGGAAAATAATGAACGTAATTAATAAGCAAATATGTGTCTTCCGTACCAATAAGGGTACACGAGTAAAGATTTGAGCCCTTTTAACCAGGATTCCGGCCGGACCTCAGAATGATACTGTTTTGGATAAGTCCCTGCTCTACCCTAGAATGAACGAAAGATTTCGCCGTATATGTCAAAAGAGCCAAAACATCTCAGTGCTAAACCTCATCAAGATTGCCATTGCCCTAAACGTTGAAGTGTCTCAATTATTGCCAACCTTAAGCGAGCTTAAAAAGGGATCTTTTCAATAAGATGTCAGACCAATAGTCACGGGTTCTAATCAGCCAGAAAGCACGTTAAAGCCCCTCAATTGCTTCGAAGGGTATTGATGGGAATTACTTGTTTTTTTACTATCAACTGAGGATGAATTTTCCAACTATTTTCCACCCATCAAAAAATGACCACCTCTTGCGGCGGAAAATTTCGCTTCAACTAATTGATTTATATTAAAATTCTGGTGCCCAGGGCCGGACTCGAACCGGCGTCCACGGCTTTGCAGGCCGCTGCATAACCACTCTGCCACCCAGCCATCTTATATCTATTAGAGCGGGAAAAAGACTCAAACTCGCAATTTCAAGCTTGGCAAGGCCCTGCTCTAGTGCAATATAATACAGTAAAATCAAAAAACTACATAAAAATATGTCTATCATTTTAAACTTATTTTATAGGCAACTCTTTAGTTTATCATCACAACAAAGGGCGATAATAGACAATCTTTAACAAAAAAACAACGCTCTTATTCCTTAAAATCTGAGTGCTCATTCTCTTAACAAAAGTCAACTTAGCTCAGGAAGAGATACAAACTGTTACAAATAGATATTTAAAATTTAATATTTTTTAACTAAAGTAAGTTATCATAAATTTAGTAAGAAAAGCCCTAATACAGAGGGGCGCTCTGTGGCAGAAAAAAATAACGACGTGGCAGAAAAAAATAACGACCCAAAAGACATTAGTTTAACTGAACTAAAAGCGCTTCAATTGACACTATCTAAATTAACGCAAGACTTTCAGACTTTAAATAATAGCATCAACATTGATTTAAAAAATAAAAATCTGATAAATGCTATTATCAACGATCTTATTTCTGCTCAATATTCAATAAAAATAGCAATATCAAAGAAAAAAGATATGATGCTTTATACAAGTGAGGAGCTTATAGAAAATTATAAAAATCATATCAAAATTAATATTAAATTAATGCAAGATGATTTATTAAATTTTAAAAAAAAATTTAATATGCTTAGTGAAAATCATATAACTCTTTTTCAGCTTGCAAATCAGAACTTACTCCAAAGAATCTTAGAAACTATAAAGGTACTCTTTAGTGAAATTTTATCGCTTACTAATCAAACAAGTGAATTAAAAACTGCTGAAAAACAAGACAAAAGAACTTGTAATAGAATCACTCGAAATACTCAGACACTCTTTAGCTCACCTGCATACCATACCCTAAAACCCTCTACTCCTTTTATCACTCCAACTTGATATTAAGCAATTCTGGAGCGGGAAACGAGACTCGAACTCGCGACCCCAACCTTGGCAAGGTCCTTTTCTAATTGAATAAAATTATATAAAATCAAAAACTTAAATGAGAAGTGCGTCTATTATTTTAAACCGATTTTATAGATAACTCTTTGATTTATAGTCACAGTGAACTGAAGTAATAGACACTTTTTATGGAAAAGTAGTGCCCTCTTATTCTTTGCTTAGGGAGAGATACAAACTGTTACAAATAGATATTTAAAACTTAATGTTTTGTTCATCTAAATTGATTACTATTTAATCTTATCCAATACCGCATAAGGGCTTAACAATGAAAGATCAAGTATTAACATTATATAAAAATTTTAAAGCAGCGTTCTTATCTATTAAAAATCCAACTTCTCATCAACAACAGTTATTAGAGTTAGCTGACTCATTAATCTACCAAATAGCGCTCGAAATTAAAAAGCAGGGTCAAAACTATGATAAAAAGTTATTTTCAAAAATTTTAGAGCAAACAGAAACTATTATAAAGTCTCCTGACGAAAAAACACTACGAGAGTATAAAGAATTAATTGATAAAACCCCTTATGGACAGCAAGACGCATTTAAAACTAAAGCAGGGGCTGATATTAGAACAGTAGGTGCCATTGCTGGCGTTATTTTATTTCTTTTTGCTTGTGTTTTAATGTCCCCCATAGTCACTCCCGTATTAGCCATAGTGGCATTAGCTGTAATGCTTTACTCAGGCCTGATAGGTGACTTTGTAGAGCACCTAGGACAAGGAACAGGCGTTAAAAAAGCGATGAATGACTTTTATGATTGTGCTAAATCACCATCGTCGGAATCTAATATTAATAATTCAACAATATTTGCTAGCACTATAAATTCTGATCAACTTGGAAACAAAATAGATCTATATAACGTGAGTTCGACCTAACTCATGCTAAGATTGAAAAATTGTTATTCAAATATAAAGAAGGCTTCTTAGGTTGTAAAGAATAAGCGACTAATCCAGCCAGGATGTTAACCATACAATTGACAGGACTACGATGACGAGAGTGTTCTATCTGACTAATATTTTTTAATTGATCAATGACGGTTTCAACAATCACACGTTTTCGTAATAATAATTTGTCGATCATTGGCATCAGTTTATTTTTCATATTTTTTCGTAGGCGTGTAATGAATTTTAAACCACGCAGGTATAATTGATTAAATAATTCAGAAGAAATATATCCTTTATCACCTATCAATTTACCCTCTAATCCTTGTTAGGACTTACGCGAAATCGAATTTTACTTGGGGTTGTCTGAGTTCATTAATCATATATTGGTCTAATAAATTGTCTTTTATTTGGTAAATGGTTTTAGCTGCATGATGAGCGACAGATTTGAGTTTAAGCCAGACCAAATAGGCACAAGTGATATGATTACGCTGAATACGTTGCTTGCGGCACTGACATTTAGCTACGCCAGTCAATTGTTTAGCTTCGCGGTGAAACTCCTCAACACACCATCGGATGTTATACACATTTTGTATAGCCTCAGCGGTTAATTGAGATTTATCGTTAGTGACAATAAAGTCCGTTCGGCAGGTAGAGGCCGTAATGCGGTAAAGTTGCACATGAAAATCATTAGGAAATTTATTCAGATGCACTGTCTTTCCCTGTGCGAGTGAGGTTTGATCCCAGGAGAGTTTTGAAGTAGGTATATGATGATAATCTTGCTCAGTTTCGCTCACCAAGCGATTGGCTTTGATAGGACAATAAAATAGTTTACCCAGTGAATCAATCGTTAACATCACTTTATGGGTGGCATACCAGCTATCCATAAGAACACCTTTGTAAGGTAATTGCTTTTGATAATGAATATTACGCTGCATATCAAATAAATGGTCAAGCTTGCTCTTACCGTCTTGTTCTGGCGCATAAATACGATAATCAATCACCCAAAACTGCTCAGTCTCCGGATTGACATAAATTGCATTGACCACACCTATCCCATTAATAACCTCTTGGCTATTACCACTATATTGATAACGTGCTAAATCAATCGCCTTAGCATAGCTCTTATCTAGTACAGTATCATCGTAAACGATAAAGCTATTTTCACTCAACACTACCTGATGTTTTGCATGTTCCCACAGCATTCTTGGGGATAACTTCTCACTAGCAAGATAACGATTATAGGAGTCGTGACTAATACCTTCCTTATATTTGGCTACATAGGTTAATGTATAGTTGGTTTGGCTGGAGAGTAAGTATTGACAATAATCAATACGATTGACTTTTCTTCTACGTGACATCTCTTTAGGCATCTCTTTCATTATTTTCGACATCTTAAACAATTAGTGAAAAAATAATAAGTAAAATTCACTCAATTCATCCTTTCGCGTAAGTCCTACTTGTGTTAACTCATCAACAGGTTTACGGTCATCCGTATTAGCTTTCGTTATTTTGAAAGCCAGTATTTCCCCTTTATCATTAATGACTAAATGCAGTTTAAAGCCGAAAAACCAACCCATAGTTGATTTCTATTTTTTAGCAAGCCCTTTAAAAACACGATTTGATGATGAACGTTTAGGATGGCACACAGATAATGTGGTAGAGTCAATAAAGTAAATTCCTGTTAATGTTTTGCTTTGGAAATGCATTAATAAACACAAGAGTACCAATATGGATGGCATCAGTTCAACGAAGCGATTATAACTGACCAAATCAGGGAAGGCTTTATACAAATGCTGTTTTACATAATTAATATAATAGGTTTTAAAATCACGATAATGACTTTGATGAAAGTGGATGACAATCGTCATGATTTCTGAGGGAGTCAGTCGGCATGACCTAGTTCTTTTTTTACTCAAATTAGGCAAAGAAGCTTTCTCTAATTCAGGCAATACTAATTGACAAAAATCATCGACAACACAATATAAATCGACTAACTTATCCATACGGCTCTTCCTTTTAAGGTTTGATTTACTGAAATTAGCTGCTTTTGCACGAAACTTAACCATGAAAGAGCCTTTTATTCAATCACTTACTTTACACCTTTTCATCGAACTCAGGTTAATTAATTAATTTGTCGCCCCTTCCGTACTCACTAATCCCTTATCAACGATATTTTTAAGGTCACGCTGTAGAAATCGTCTTGGAGTATCCGCACAAAGCTCGGCAAACTCTTTTATTGTTAGTTCACCATACTGCAAAATATGTTGCACTGCTTTGGTTTGTCGCGCAGATAAATCATACCGCTTTTCTAAAACATCAGAGCGTATAACCACCTCACCTTTAGTCTTAATTTCTTGCATTTGTTCACTGAGCGCATGGGTAAAGTATTCCAACCACCCTGTTACTTAAATGTTGACGAGGTTCATCAGTAACTTTCACCGCATCTAAAATTTGTGTTGTGTCAAAATTTTCATAAAGATTTTGCCATTCTTCGTCAGTCATTTTTCCCACTACCCGTATACCCATGTTCCTCATCCGAATACGCAATATATGCATCAACTGATGGGTAATAATAATGGCTTCGCCACTCCTTGGTATACCTAACCAATTTATATCCTAAGAGTTGTGCCAATATATTAGAAATATGGCTTGGTTTTTTTCCTAACTCTTCTGCAATTTCTTTGACTTGTATAGAATCTTTTATCACAATAGTTTTTAAAACAAGTTCTTCATTAGTGCTTAAATTAAAACGGTTGATACGAGATTTAGAATAATTAACTACAACTGGTTTTGCTAACTCTAGCGTAATTCGATCGGTTAACGTGCCAACTTGTAGCGAATTAAACAATCTGTTTAATAATCCAAAAATGAACCTTAATCGACCTTTTGTGATTTTATACAAATATAACAAAACGTCTTTATCAACGGGCAATTCGACTTTAGGATTAACACGGAAGTAATGTACTCGCTTTTCAAGCATCGCTAAGTAATCATTTTCCGAAAGCGGTGTAATATCTGTTTCGTGAGCAACGATATCGTCTACTCTATCGACTTCTTGCGCGATAAAACACCGTAGTGACATATCCCCTACTAATAACCAACTCGTGCCCGTCATTTGAAAATAATCGCGCATAATATTGAGCAACGTTTTAATGTGATCCTCCTGTTGAACGACCCCAATATCTAAATTATTCAATTGTATTAAAACGCCATATTTAAACCCAAGTTCATAGACAACATGGACTAAATCTTCTAAGTGCTGTGCCAAAACTTGTGTGGGAATAATCATGGGCTGACTGATTGCGTTTGATTTTCCGTAACTCGCGCCAAACCCAAAAGCGGTTGCACCAAAAGAACGATATATTTCCGTGACCCGTTGGACAGTGGCTTTAGCCTCTTTAAATTTTGGTTGATCTTTTGTTTCGTCAAAATGTCGCAGCTCTAAGGTAGAAACGACATTGGCGATAACAGCAGCCATCAATGTATCGGCGTTCCAATTCGGTTCAACGCGAATTTCACTGGTTGGTGTGAAATATTTTTTTTCTTCTTGCGCTTGAAACCTTAAAAAATTACCAAATGATGTTGTGCCCACCCCTCTGGAACCTTCTATCACCATCACAAGATTGTTTGAGTGCAAAACAAATTGGCTTTTTTCTATCTTTTCTCGATTACCCGTATACAACTCAATTGTGTACGCTGTAATAGGTTGTGTTCTAAACGGTTCATCTTTAAACCCCATCGACTCCCAGTGCATTGAATACCTCATCTCACAAGTTGGTAACAAATTTTGTTATAACACAAAATATAGTGAGAACACGAATATTTATGATGTTAATGCGTGTATTTGAGCTTTTGCTTAAAGCTAAGCAAAAGCTCATCTTGAGTTATTACTACGATAACTTTCTGGCACAAGTGATTAAATCACTTAATGTCCACAGATAATCATGTATTACATAAGTAGGTATTGCTTTAAGGTCGCTATTATTACGCTGGTGATAAAAAGTTGAAATTATATTAGAATTGATTTAATTTTTTTACAGTTGAAATGATCAAGAAGGATTTTGTGGATGGATAATCGTCACCTATCAGTTAAAACGATAGAAGTTTTGCGGGAAAAAGCAGTACGTGCAGTGGTAGAGCATGGATTAAGCCAAACGCTGGTAGGTCAAATTTTTGGTTTCTCTCCAACGTCGCTGTGTAAATATCTCCGTGACTATAAAGCGCAAGGAGCTGATAGCTTTCGTTATGCCTCTCGCGGTGTAAAACCTGGAACGCATTCTAAATTGACAGTAATGCAAATCAACCAGTTGAAAGAGACATTACTGACTCAGAGTCCCGATGAACTAGGGATGGCTTATACCCTATGGAATAGCAAGGTGATTACCGAGTTTATCTATAAGCAGTGGGATGTAGTTTATGCATCGAGAAGTATTCGAAATTTAATGAAACGTCTTGGATTTAGTTCACAAAAACCAGTAAAGCAAGCGTACCAAAGGAACCCAAAACGAGTGCAAGACTGGCTTGAAGTAGAATACCCAAAAATTAAAGTACGCGCTATGCAAGAAGGAGCTCGAATTTATTGGGCAGATGAAATGGGGGTTCAATCTCAGGATCATCGAGGACAAACCTATAGTTTGAAAGGAAAAAAGCCTGTTATTAAAAAATCCGGTTCTCGTTTCAAATGTAACGTACTGGCAGCGATCACGCCACATGGCCAGATGAATTGGATGGTGTATACGGAAAATTTCACGAGTCAAAAATTTATTGAGTTTTTAGGTCGAATGATACGTCAATCTCATCAGAAGATATTCATGATTGTTGATAATTTAAAAGTGCATCACAGTAAGGCAGTTAAGCACTATATTGAAAAACATTCGTCAAAGATTGTTTTATTTTACCTTCCTCCTTACGTACCCGAATTGAATCCTCAAGAACTGGTCAACCAAGAAGTCAAAGGTAGAGCAAACAATTTTAGGACATTAAAATCACTGAACGATTTAATGATCAATGTGAGATATTACTTGACCAAGATTCAAGCTGATCCCTTTAAAATCAGGCGTTATTTTTTGAAAAAAGAAGTCGCCTACGCCGCTTGATATTATTTAACTTTTTATCACCAGCGTAATAAGCACAATCTGCAACATCGCCTCAGATTTTGAAAGCACCTCGCTTAATCTATCTTGGTTTATTCTCCAACTCGGTTCATTTACACTTTGCTTAGTCATGATCAATCTCCTTCGTAGATTGGTTATGATGAGTGGCTTGCGGGTGTTGATAGCACCTGCTTGCCACACTCCTCATGATTCCGCTGAGTTTTACTTACTTCTCGCAAAATCACGTATATTTACATATTATATTATTTATATTAATATGTAAATATGTGTTAACAATATCACATAAACAAATAAAGAGGTACTAATATGGCACATACCATTGCTGTTACCAATCAAAAAGGTGGCGTTGGCAAGACTACTACTTGCATAAACCTAGCTGGTGCTTTAATTGAGGCTGGTTATAAAGTTTCCGTTGCTGATATGAACAATGAACAAAGATCAGCTTACAAGTGGGCGAACCGTGGTAACGACCTTAAGCCTATCGTCACAACAATATCGGATAAAAAGCCTCGTGCTAAAATTGATAAATTAAAAGAAAAAAGTGACTTTGTTATCATAGATACAGCACCTGAACTAATGACTCCAGCACTAAAAGCAGCACTTATCTCTGATTTGATTATCATTCCCTGTACCCCAAGTCCATTAGACCTAGAATCGGCTGAAGACACTATTGATCTCATAGAGGAAGCCGATAAGCCTTTTTTTTTGCTAGCTTCTTGTGTGCGTACAGGTACAACATTGGGGACTCAATTGCGTGAAACACTAAAAAAGATAGGAGATACCTTTGAAACCGTTATCCACCAAAGGGTGGATATTGTCGAAGCAGCTATCACTGGACAATGGGTTGGAGCTTATAAAAAAGATTCTAAAGCCCATGAAGAATACAACGAGTTAGCTAAAGAATTAACCAATAAAATAGAGGCGGTGAAATGAGCAAGAAACCATCACTTACTACTTCAAAAGAAACTCGACTAAAAGAAGCTAAGAAAGAACTAGACTTAGAAGATGTCGAAACCAGCAGGGTAGAAACCAAACAAACTACAGTAATTCTCGAAGCCAATTTACTCTATGCCGCGAAAGAAGTAGCCCTTAAACGCAAGAAGCTGGGCATAGAACCCAATACAGTTACAGGTATGATCCGTCAGGCATTGAAAGAAATTGTAGATAAAGAGTTAAATAAATAAATATTTATTTTTATATGTGTTTATTTGGATATATTATTATGTATTTATACCAAAACAATTTAGACAAGCTCATTTCAGAGGCTCTAGCCATTGAAGACAGAGAGGCAAAAGAGGCAGGTGCTCTTGGATATATGGCTAGAGCGTTGGTTCAAGCTACGATGCCACATAGCAAAGTTGAAAGCGGTGTATTTAAACGCCAAAACGGTTCTTTTCACTTAACCATTCTAACTGATCCTAATATTGGTCTTCCTTATGGGAGCATTCCTCGGTTATTAATTGCCTGGATAACAACGGAAGCTGTTCGCACAAAACAGAGAGAACTCGTTTTAGGGCATACTTTAAGTGAATTTATGAAGCAACTCGATCTGGTACCAACAGGTGGGCGATGGGGCAGTATTACGCGTCTGAGGGAGCAAATGAAAAAGCTGTTTGCAGCATCTGTATCTTGCACCTACAATGATGACAATCATTGGGCAATTAAAAATGTGCAACCTGTAAGTCAAGCAAATTTGTGGTGGAATCCAAAGTCATCAGAGCAAGCAACGTTATTTGAATCTACTTTAACTCTTGGTGAAGATTTTTTTAAAGAGATTATTAATTATCCAATTCCAATTGACATGGATGCTCTGAAGGCATTGAAAAGATCACCAATGGCCTTAGATATTTACTGTTGGTTGACCTATAGGATGAGCTACCTAAAACGCAAAACAAGCATTCCTTGGGGAGCATTAGAAATTCAGTTTGGAGCTGATTACGAAAGAACCAGGGACTTTAAAAAGTATTTCTTAAATCAATTACGGAAAGTTAATCTGGTTTATCCAGAAGCAAATTTGGATACAGATGATAATGGTCTAACACTTCAACCCAGCAAGCCTCACATCCCTTTAAAATCAAAATAAGCAGATGTTAACGTTTATTCGCACCAAATAAACATATTTTTACATATTAAAATAAAAGTATACATAGATAACTCTGTTGATTAGAAAAGTTATCCACGCATAAACTCTCGCGCTTTTACGCATAAACTCTCGCGCTTTTACGCATAAACTCTCGCGCACACCTTATACCTATAGTTACCTATATTAATTACCTATAGTTGATCACTGCGGTCTGTGGATAACTGCTCACGCAGTTAATCCACAGTCGCGACTCACAAGCTGATGGATATGTGGACAAACGGACGCTACGCGCCCGTATTGACCACATATCCACAGCCCTGCCATTGTTATTCCTATTTGAAGACAAAGAGAAGAAGTGCTCTGCCTAGACAAATAAGGGCAGACACTCTAAAACATCGTCCATGCTATGGCCTTGCAAGGAAAGCAAGGCCACCCCCTGATTGGGAGTTAGATTGCGAAAGAGGGTTGCATCGAGTACCGATTCACGGCTTTCAGTCATGCTTTGTGTGTTGGAATGATGCCTTGAGGTGGGTTCGGTGATGGCTCTGGTAGAACTTCCTGTCGTTTGACTGGTGGTTTTACGTTGAACTCGTGCACGTCCGGCCAGAGCGTCCATCAGGGTGAGGGTCGCTTGATCTTCGGTTCTAAAACAAATCTTTTGCCGAAAGTTTTGTATGAGAGCATGACTGAGATCACGATCCCCTAAAGCCGCATAAAAACTGGAGACCGATTGCGCCGAAATAATGCCAATGGTTTGACTGCTTCGGGCTTTATCCCAGAAATTCAAATCCGATAAGCCATCTTTGCTCGCACTGACCAACTCCTGGTATTCATCACACATGAAAAAAATCGGTCGCTCTTGATTCCAATCTGAGTGTTGGTTGCGGCTTTGCATAACATTGAAGAACCGCAGCTTGATAAACGTGTAGGCGACCTTACCGCCTAATCCCCAGCGAGAGAGTGCATGTCTACGAGATAGACGACCCCATCCAGAACCGATTGCATGTTGAGGCTTGTTTGGGATTGTTCGCAAAAGGCATCCATGAGTTCAGGGTGATTGAAGGGAGCGAGTGCTTGGGCGACGGTGGCATTGACGCCGCTTTTAATTTTCTCCTCAAAGGCTGCAAAAATCGTTTCGTGATAGCGTAGGTAAGTTTTGAGCAATCGTTGGGCCTTGGGGTCTAGTGTGGCCAACAATGGGTTTAATTCCGCTTGAATGGCCTCTTTAGCGTCCTTGTCAAACAAGTAGCCGTAAAGCCCTTGCAAGGTGTAATGGGTTGGTAGGAAAGAGAGCAACCCTAGGGTATTGCGGCAAAGTTCGGTTGCGGTATCCACCCAAAAGCCATCGAGTCTCACGCCACCACTTAGCAAAAATGCGGATTTGAGAAAAGAGGCAGCCACTTCGGGTGTTAAGCCGGCGAGTAGATTCATCTGGTTGTGATTGGGGCCAATGATGATGATTTGGCGGTTGGTCATTTCCCCAAGTTGAATGACGGTTTTTTTGACATCGCCTTTCACGTCAAACAATAAACCACCACAATCTTGATCGAACAGTTGTGCGAGCAGGGGTTGCATCAGGCGAGTGGTTTTACCGGCCCCAATACCGCCGAGTACCAGGATATTTTGTGCGGCATCTTCGGTGGTTAAGACAATATCGAGGTTGGGGGACATTCCTGCTTGGTGCCAGAGGCTTGCTAAATGCCCCGTAGAGCGTCCTAACCATAAACCGAAGGGTAAGGTGGCACTCAAACTCAAAGCGTTGCTTCTAGCGCCTTTAAATCGCGTTTTACGCGGTTTTAACTCTCTTGGAAACAGCAAGGGTACTAAAAATCCAAGAACAAGAGTGTGCCGCCCTTCCCTGCGTCACTGCCTTTTCTGGCAGTGACGCAGGGGCAGCGCCCCGCGCACCAAAGCGCATCATATAGATTATGGCGATGGAGTTATTGTCCACATGAGTAGTAGTAATCATTTGAAATACAACGTATTTCAAATGATTGCTGCGCGATTGTGGGCAATAAAATCCACCGCCAAAAAATCATTAAAACGCGCCCTCTTTTCGCCTGAAATAAAATGCGGCAGCATTTTTCAGGCGAATCCTTGCTGATTTTACCCTATTGCAAAATAAAAAATATTAGACACAAGCGCGCTTCGCGCGCTACAATTATTGCAATCGTGAGCGCAGCTCACGAGAAATGGCTTAACAAGGCGAAAGCGAATTGAGCCTCAAGTAGTACTGATGAGTGGTTGAGAGGCCATGAAACGCGAACCTCTTTAGCGTCTACTACAAACTGTCACATGCCGTCCACCGTGTCGTGAGCCTAATCCTAGATTAGCAGGACCCACCAAAGACCTTATTCAAGCGGCAATTACCATTGTCCTAAAAGTTCCGGCTTGTCATACTTGCCACGTGAAAACGTCATCGAACGATGAATAACGTCCCAATCCATTAAGCGCAATCCTATTAGCTCTAGCGTAGCTAAGCACGATTGAATTCTGTCGCCATGACCTTTGTGTCGCAGACAGCCCTTAATGCTCACCGCATCCATCTCGATTGGATGCCCACCAACTGCAAGTATTTAATGAATACCTGCCCTACTTTCAAACATCTGTGCCAAAGGTGCTACTCCGAACAGACTGTTGCTCCTGTTGATCAGCAGACAGTGTTGCTTGACGCAAAGTCCACCTTAGATATTGAAAGCGCATGAAAACCAACCGCGATCTAACGCATCGTGTTAGATCAAGAAAGCGAGTGTGGTTTTCTTGATCTGAATAGCCTGGCGCGCTATTCAGATCCATTCATTCACTAACGACAGATGAATAAACGGAGAAAACTGATGACAACGGTAACCAACCAATTAAGTAGACCCACTGAATCTAAAAAATCGACTTTTTTGACGGATGAAGCCTTTGAATTGCTCAAAAATGCGCAAAAACGACTTCAAATTGATACCGGCTTTTCACCAACACTTAAAATCCTCATTAATGACACCGTCAATGATGAATCAGTGAATAACACGAGTTTCGCATTTGCCTAAGTTTCACTCAATAAACACTGCATCCGGATAGAAATTGCTTGTTTAATTACTCGCCAGTTTTGTTCGTAAAAAGTTAACTTTTCCAAACATCGTCGTCGATGCTGACTAAACCAAGCAGCAATTGCTAAGCCAATATGATTTCTCTGCGCTCGACCAT
This sequence comes from Coxiellaceae bacterium, assembly GCA_965214015.1. Lineage (GTDB taxonomy): Bacteria > Pseudomonadota > Gammaproteobacteria > Coxiellales > Coxiellaceae > CBDCAS01. The sequence goes on along the minus strand of CBDCAS010000004.1, from coordinate 2,397 downwards.
TTCGGGCCTGACAACGCTCAATACCACAGGTTTGCTTTAATTCACGGTGATAGACTTCCACTGACCAGCGTGCTTTTATGATGGTTGCCACTTGATCGCGTGTTGGCGATTCCAGGTTGGTGGCAATGTAATCCGTGCGCCTATTACTTGCGACAAACCGAAATACCCAAACCCATCCATAACCCCGCAGATGCACCTTTAATCCTTCATCGGGAATATCCAAGTCGGCTAATGAAATATTTCTATTAACTTTGCGATTTTTCCTTAATCCAGTGACCCAATACCAACCCATACTGCGAATGGTTTTTAGGTTGGTTAAGCTTGAGTACCAGGAGTCCATAACAACGGCATTGGGACAAATACCCCTGTTTTTAGCAAGCTTTAACATCTCACAAAAATGTGAGTTTTTTGTTTTCCCATCTGTTGGTTTATCATAAATACGATAATCAATTGGAACCGAGGCGCTTGATTCAAGCCCATGCCAAAGCAAGTTCACCAAACCAATTCCAGCAATGACATCATGTGCGTTACCTGAATATTGGTAGTGAACTAAATCAATTTTTTTACTTCGATGTTTAGATAAAACAGAATCGTCGGCAATCAGCAAACATGGCTCTTCGTCTTGGATAAAATCCTTGGCTTCCTGCCAAATTTCACGTGGTCGAAAATGTGCGCTTTGCAACCAGCGGCTCACGCTATCGTGTGAAAAACTTTTTGGAGAAACTTCTGATAATGCAAGGCCAGAATAGCGAATACTGCTCGCCTGCAAAAACGTTTTGTAAATTTCTTTTGTGCACTTATGCTTCGACATCCTTGCCCAACCCTCAAATGAAAATTGCAAGATTATCTCAATTTACGCAAATGCGAAACTCGTGAATAAAACGATTGAACGATTCCAACAAAAATTGGCATCACTACAAGACTAAGGGGCATCTGCCCTACCCAGCTTCAGTCATGAGGACATGATTGATTATTTAACGAAACCAACCATAGGAGAAATGATGAAATTAAGACAAAGACAAGACGAAAAATAGACAATGATAAATAACCGACTAGTGTATCGGCAGTGCCTTGTGGAGTAGATCCCAAGCACAAACGACCTTGGCAACGTGAGTTGCGGTATCGTGTTTTTACCTTAAAACACATGCAGTCGTAATAACACTAAACCATTCCATTAAGGTGTAGGTCTAACATAGCCAAGGCTGCCAGGATACAAAGCGTTATTTAAAAATTGGGGATTAATTATCGAGTAAAAGTACTTTTGCACATCAAAAGAATCTAATGAGCACCTTTGGTGGATTGGGTCCCAGAAAAACGATCTGTGCAGCATAATTTGTGGCGGAAGATCCAACACTAAGGGCGCTCATTAGATTCTTCAGGAACAAGGGATAAGACATTGGGGAAACTATTTAACCTAAGCAAAAAAAGCGACGCTGTTTTTAACCAACAAAAACAAGGTAGCCATGCTACGAAACGGGAACAACAGCGGGTTATGAACACGATTATCAACGATCTCAATCGGCTGCGACGTCTGCCTCGTGAGTTTAAACTCATGACACCTCATGATATTGAATGCCTCGTTCGCTTCTGGAAAGAAAAAGGGCTTTCTGTCGCCACTATCGGCAACAAATTAGGGGTGTTGCGACAATTTAATCAGTTAGCTAGGCTGGATCTCAATATTCCAAGCAATAAGGAGCTTGGTAGTATTAAAGCTACCTCTACCCCGCTAAAAATAAGCCTCCCAGAAAACTATGAAAACAAGATCTTTCATCCTATCACCCGCTCACTCATCGCACTGCAACTACATTTTGGACTCACCAAGTTAGAAGCCATTCGAGTTAATCCAACCTGCATCGTCAACGATAATATTTTGTTAATTCAGCGCACAATTGCACACAATAAAAAAGATCGTACGATCCCTATTGTCACAAACGGTCAAAAATCCACGCTGAGTGAGCGAAAAATTCTCACCCAAACAAGCCAACTACTAAAACAACAAGACACCAGCTTATTAATCAATCACCTCTATGCGGCAGAATGCCACGATGCGGGCATCGATCCTAAAACACCTTTTCGTCGCCACTATGCACAAACTCGCCTCAACATTCTCAAAAACACACGAGACAAACAAAGCGCCCTCCTCGTTTTATGCGAAGAAATGGGCTTTAGTGCGCCTCGGAAACTGTTGGGATTACTTTCATGAGCAAATCAAAGTTAAAATCCATCAATTACTCAATTTATGAGTTCATGAAACGGGACTAATGGAATGGTCCCTACCCCCTTTAAACAGGCTTGGTAATGAGCCAGAATGATTGATGTATCCTTCAACAAAAAGTGGAGAAACCATTATGGATATTACTACATTGGGCATAGACCTAGCAAAGAATGTTTTTCAAC
>CBDCAS010000003.1:0-3324 GCA_965214015.1 Coxiellaceae bacterium | reverse complement strand
CCGATTTGATAAAAATCACTGGCAAGAACAACTGCAGCAATTAACAATAATTCCTCGAACGTTTTCCAATAAAACAACGAAACGCTTAAAAAAAATACCGGCTGAACTACTCGCTAAACAATGGTATCAATCAAGCAACCGCTGGCAATTAAGCCGTCCAGCAAAGCTGACCTTATCCACTACTAGCGCAAGCGTTGACGCACTTTGTCTCACTGCAATCAATGCACCAGGAAAATTGTGCGTCGATGGCCACTGGCACGCCCAAAAGCCATGGCAAATGCAGTTATCAGGTAGGCAATTTAATCTCAATTGGCTAACGAGCTTTCTACTACCTAATATGCAGCTCAATAGCGCAATGAATGTGAAGGCAACGATCAATGGCAATGGTCAGCACATTGATACAGCAGTTGCTCAATTTGAATTAAATAAAGGTACTATTTTTTACCAAATAAACGGTAATTATATTGCCAGTCCATTGCAAAAAGGTAAAATCAGCCTATCATTAACCCACCGTTCACTTAAGCTATTTTCAAAACTGATCATGAATAAAAGCAACACCTTAACTGGCGAAATAAATATGGCCGTCGGGCACTACCCGCTGACTAAGCAACCCATCAATGGCAGCATCAACTTACGTTTTGCTGATCTTAGCCCATTTAATAACGCCCTAAAAGCCATTACCATGCCACGTGGCCAGCTGCTTATTAACGCACAGATTAGCGGCTCACTGAGCAAACCGCGACTGGAAGGCAAAATGCAATTAGCCAATGGCAGTGTATTTATTCCGCGGTTGGCTATTAGACTAACAGGCATCAATAGTCAGCGTTTTTCACTGCAGAATAACATGCTTAATTATAAATTAACCGCCTATTCACAAAAAGCAACTGATTACTATTCAAGGCAATGCCAATATTACAAAAGACGGCACTAAAAGCCAAAATAATATTACAGCTAATAATGCCTTAATTATGAATACTGCCGAATATAAAATATACGCGAGTCCAAAATTAATGGTAACTACACAGAACTATCAAGTGAATCTCACTGGCAGCGTTGATATTAGTCAAGCGATGATTCAACCGACTGCTTTTAATAACATCATCACATTGCCTAATGATCAAATTGTCTATACAGCAGGTAAACCTCAAGACAACAAGATTACTTGGAGCATTTTTACTGATCTAAACGTAAGATTAGGCAATAACATTCGTATCAATGCGAGCGGTTTTAATGCCACAATAGTCGGTCAAGTGCGTATCATTGGCAAACCCGAAACAATGGCATTGGCACGCGGCCGTATTAGTATTGTCAAAGGAAGTTATAACGCCTATGGTAGAAAACTCACCATTATGCCAAGTTCCTATGTGCAATTTGTTAATGGTCCGGCCAATAACCCTAACTTTAATATTCGTGCCACACGATTGATTAGAACCATAGGCTCATTTAGTAGCACTCGATTCGGCAGTACTGATATTATGGTTGGTGGTCAATTTACGTGGCAGCTTCCGTCATCCTAAATTTAGCTTTTTCTCTATTCCAACGACATTATCACAAGCCGATATTTTATCTTATTTAGTATTAGGATACGCTTCTGAAAACACCAGCAGCAATAACCTGGCGATTTTATTAGACGTGGCAGGAGGTCTTGGCGGAAAAGGCACTGGCATTGGTGGCGCAATTAGCGAGATCAAACAAGGGCTCGGATTAACGGAGCTAGGAGTTGAGTCAAAACAAGTCATTAATGCCGTTGATCAGCCAATTAACCAACAAACTTCATTTGTTATTGGCAAACAGCTTACAAAAAATATCTACATTCGCTACAGCATCGGGTTAGGACAAGGGCCCTTTTCACCTGTTAATATTTTCCAACTTCAATATAAGATTAATCGTCATTGGACCATCCAAACTGATTCAAGCACATTAGGAAGCGGCGGTGACATCTTGTACACCATAGAAAAGAACTAAATGGCGATGGGCGAATAAGGACACGTTAACCATCATGGAAGAAAAAAAATCTCTCTCAAGTCGTTTAATAAAAGCCGTCATTGAAAACAATGTTAAGTTAGTCAGCGACTTATTAAATCGCGGTGCTGACCCTAATACCACTCTCGATAGTGCCAATATTACTGCACTGCATCATGCAGCACAAAGCAACTCTCTGGAAGTAGTACCACTGCTTGTTGAGGCGGGTGGAAAGCTTGGCGCTCAAACTAGACCAGAAGGATACACACCGATGGAAGTCGCTTTTATTCATGGCAACTTGCGCATTGCTCAGGCGCTTATTGCCTATATTAACGAGGCCGATGCAATAGCACATTAATTTATACTCAAAATGAGATGAAATATGAATTGTAAACAGATCCTACTATAATTAAGGACAAAAGCAGCCAGGGTAACTATTATGAATCAATCGGTTGACAACATTAGCGTGATACTGATTGAAGATCAGCCGATTGCTCAAGAGGCTATAAAAAATTTATTGGTGAAACAAAAAAGAATTCAATGGCTAGGAGAGGCCGATGATGGCATTCCCGGCATAACATTAATTGAGCACAACCAACCCACTGTAGCCATTGTTGATTATTATTTAAAATCACTGGGCGAACTCGAACTAATAGAAAAAATCCGCACTGCATCAAGTGATACGATTATCGTTTCATTAACTCAAGTAGAAGATCCTTTTTTAATATTACAAATGATAGAAGCCGGTAGTCATGCTATTTTAACAAAAAGCCATTCTCACAGCTTAATTAATGATATATACACTTTAGTAGATAAGCGAAAAACGTTATTGCAAGAAGATCTCGGCCATCAAGTAGTCCACGCTGCACTTGAGCGTCAATTAATTTTTGAGCTTAACTGCAATGAAATGCACTATTTTTTAAAAACTGGCCAAGGAATTGGTCACGAAAAAATCGCTAATGAATTAGCGATAAAGCCAGTTAGTGTAAAAAAATTACTAGCAAGAACCAAAAAAAAACTAAAAGTTAAAACTAAAGCTGATTTAATTGCACTGTATCAGCGATTTTTTCCTGGTGGTTACAGGAAATATTTACGAAATTAGGCCTACATAATGTCTATAAACTTAAAAAGAAAGATGGATATTTAATAGCCTTAAGAATTGGCTGTATTTTTCGTCAAATTTGCTATATCGTTCTTTTCGTTCAAAAAGAGGTGCTTCTACATGCTAATTAGTATTTTCGATTTATTTTCCATTGGCATTGGCCCGTCAAGCTCACATGCGGTCGGCCCAATGCGCGCGGCAAGGCAATTTATTGCATCACTTGGTGATGCTCTTTATAAAACCACGCAAGTGACTGTCAC
>CBDCAS010000002.1:0-1497 GCA_965214015.1 Coxiellaceae bacterium | reverse complement strand
TGAGATTTGTATACGGCATTGGTATTTATATGTTTATACTCACACCTGCAATCTTATCAAAGCAATATGTATATTTTGAAAATAGTCAATTAAACATAATCAATGTATAGAACTATTGTGGCATTTATAATTTGTATTATGATTTCATCATATGCACATTCTGCAGTTTTTACAATCTTAGGTACAGTTGCTGGTGCAGCCATTGGAGAAAAGCACTGCAGTGATACATTTCAACCACTTATTATCGGTATAAATAATGGAGATTCGGATAATGATTTTCGTAGTAATTACCATATTTTTCGGTCGGGTAATTTGTATAATGAATTGTATCACAATTTAATTGATATAAATTGGATTGATAGATTTAGGTTTGAGCATGTTGGGGATGGTGATTGGTATGATGATTTGTATAACCATATAATTGATAAAGAATGGGATAATGATTCTAGTAAATATTATAATTTTATCATTCATAAAGAATTGGAATATTTCCATGAACACTTTACTTGGATATGTGAGTCTTCAGCTGCAGTTCTTGGTGCTTCAGCTGGAGTAATAATTGATAGTTTTATTATCGGAACTTTCACGGCTACCGGCGTTGGCGGAGCAGCTGCCCTAGTCACGAAAGGCACTGCCCTAGTCGTAAAACGTACTGCGAAAAGGATTGCTCGAGTCGCGAAAGAGATTGGTATTAGTCAGGCACTTCATTCGTTTGCAGTTAGGAGTCGGAAAATGGTTAGCCCTCCTCTCAAAGCTTTAGCTGTGAATAGTAGGAAATTGTTAAATAGTTCAATAAATTTATTTCCGATGGATTATTGGCATACGTATATAAAACCTATCAATACTGTAGTAGATGGCACTTGGCAATTTTCTCGTAACACAATTCATGCATTAGCCAGCTGCAGTGCTTTAATAATTAAAGGATCAGTTATTAATGTTATTACAAATAATAAGAAACTTTCTGGTAAATCATTTAAATTTTTATCAAGTTGTAGTCGGTGGAAAATTCAAGCTTCATTCAAGTATTTCAAAGATTATACGGTAAATAGCTGGCAAGAAATTAGCACACTATTCAATTCTTTAGCAACAGGTGGCTGGAAAATTACTGTAAAATCAACCAAGGCAATAGCATCTGGTACTGAGTTCGTTTGGATTGCTACCCGTCAATATGTTGGCAAGCTAAAATATGGTCCAGTAGCATCATCAAGTACGCTACGAGCAAAATACATGCTATCTCTTTACAATAAACAGGGAGGCAAGGATGCATTGTGCAATGTGCCACTTCCACCACTATATATTGGTCTATTGTGGAAGCGTCGCCTAAACCCAATAATTGAGATTGATCATATTTTACCAAGAGCCTTTGGCGGGTCTGACGAGATATCCAATCTGCAGCTAACCCACCGGAAATACAATCGGGCTAAAGGCACTTTAATCGGTCATGATCTTGTTAAGGCCCAGAGACAATTCTGCCCCATCTGAACATATCCTGAAAAG
>CBDCAS010000001.1:0-4281 GCA_965214015.1 Coxiellaceae bacterium | reverse complement strand
CAAAAAGAACAAAGGGAAAAAATGATCAAAGATCTGGTTGATATTGAGTTCCCTGAATGGGAACAATCACTTACTGAGTTACAACGTAATACATTATTGCCAGAGTCATTATTGACCTCAAAAATTAAAGCCCCCGTTATTGCATATTTAAGACAGCATTTTATTAAACAAGTGCTGATTCCACGGCTGGTGAAAGAAGGGTTATTGAGCAAAGGAATTACAGGCGAAACTTAGAACTACTAATCTTTAAGTGCAATAAAACTACATAAATGAATTATGTATTTAATAAAGGAAGATAGAATCAAATTTAAAAAAATTGTTTTTAAAAACAAATACTAAAATATAAATACTGCCCGCTGTCTGCCTATTTTGTTAACACAAAATTTCGTGACCTCGCCTTCACAACGTCCACAGTGGTGGTACGTCTTAGAAACCGAGATCACGAATCGGCAGAGGCGGGCAGAAAGAAGTAGAGAGTGGTTGTAAAGTAAGGTGAAGTTTTGATATTGAATAAAGATCGCCATAGTCACGTGGTGATAAATTAGGGTGTATTGTTTACGACAAGAGAGTGAATCCGTTTATTTATGAATCATCGAATGACAGTATTACGATTGACGGCACGAGATCTAGCGTTACTGTATTGGATTAATTCGGTGGGTTTTGTCACTATTGAGCAGATTGCCTTAAGGCTCAAAATCGCTAAACCGACCGCTTATATTCGTGCTAAGAAATTAGTCACTCATGGCTATTTATTGCATGAGCGCATTTTTCATGGGATGGCAGGTATCTATCGTGTGACGCGTTTGGGAGTTCAAGTTTCCGGTAGTGCTTTACCACCGCTCAATAGAGTTTCTTTAGCATCTTATCATCACGACATTTTAGTGACGACTTTAAGTTTGCATTTAATAAATCGGTGGGGTGGGAAGATTATTCCTGAACGTGAATTGCGCCATGGAGATGGATTGGATGTGTTTGGGAAAAAAGGGCATACTCCTGACGGTATTTTTTTGTTGAAAGATCATAAAATGGCCATAGAGGTTGAACTCAGTAAAAAAGGAAAACGGCGACGTAATCAGATATTTCATTATTATCTTAAAAATTTTGAGTATCAGGAAGTGTGGTATTTTTGTGGAAGCTCTGATATTCAACGTCAAATGCTCCCCTTTCTTGAAAAAGCCTCATTTATTAAAACCTATAGTATTGGTGATTTTCTACAGGGTGAGACGTATTGATGGCTCACCAAAGTGCCTCAAAATCCAATACTTTATTGGAAGTCCTATTGGATGCCTTAACTGCGCATCCACGATATTGGGTAATATGTGCTTTGGTGTTGGCTGGGTTAGTGTTTTCTGTATTTAGTGGCGTATTGGGCGGGCTTATTTTTATATTGAATCGACTAATTAACTGGCCTGCTTGGGTAACAGTAGTACTAGGAGTGCTTTTGATAGTGGGCAGTAGTGTTGTGGATCGTGTCAGTGCGCTGATGGTACATCACTATTCAGTGTCATTTCTTCAATCTCTGTGGCAGGGTTTGATGTTCTCGTGAATATAGGGTTTGTTCTGTTTTCTGCACTGCCTTATGGTGTGTTGTTGGGTGGTTTGCTCACTTGGGTCTCTCAGTGGGGAGGTGGATTGCAAAGTGAAGTAAAACGAATCTCTCAGGGACGAGTAAGACCGCAACAGTCCTTGTTGTCTCAACGTAGGCTTCAAGCCAGTTTAGACCATCTAACAAGCTCTGCTTATTGTAAAGGTGCTATTTTAGGGGTGGATCGAAGTACGGGCTATTATGCCTATTTGGAAGATAAGGACGCGAATTTACATACCTTGGCTTTGGGTGCAACAGGTGCTGGTAAAACCACAGGGATTGGCAATATCATGGAAAGTGCAATAAGACGTCATCATCCCTTGTTTTATGTAGATGGTAAAGGAGATGTTGCTTTAGCACAGCGAGTGCGTGCCTTCGCCCAGTCTTGTAATGTGCCGTTTTATTTATTTTCTATGGTTGGTGAGAGTGTGAAATATAATCCGATTGCATTGGGAGGGTTTACCTCAAAAAAAGATCGAATTATTGAGCTTCGACAGTGGTCAGAAGATCATTATCGTAAGTTAGCTGAAGGCTATTTGCAGACAGTGTTTAAACTCTTATCACAAGCAGAGATCCCCTTGGATTTACACACTTTGGCTGCTCACTTAACCCCAGAGTCGCTTTATTTGTTGGCGCGACAATTAGGAGAGGTGCATTTTGTGAAAGACATTGAAAAGATCGAAGATCGATGGCGAGATATGAGCAGTCTAGCAGCAGAAATTGAAGCGATGACTGAGAGTGAAATAGGTCATTTGTTTGATTGCTCAACAGGGGAGGTGCTCACTCTAGAAAAAGCGTTTTCTGAAAGGGCCGTGGTGTATTTTTGTTTGCAACCGCTCGCATTTCCCGCGTATGCCAATACCTTAGGGAAGCTCATTATCAATGACATCAAATCGTTAGTAGCCTCTTTTTTAACGCAGTCTCAAAAAGTGCCTCTTTTTACGGTGTTTGATGAATTTTCAATCTTTGCTGGAGATCAAATTATTAATCTGATTAATCAAGGACGCAGTGCCGGTGTGCATGCAGTATTATCAACGCAATCGATCTCGGATGTATTAAGAAAAGGCGGAGAGGCTTTGTTGGGTCAAGTGTTGAGTAATACGAATAATTATCTGATTTATCGGCAAAATAATCCAGCGGATGCGGAGCTTTTGTCGCATTTAATGGGCACAGAGTCTGCTTTTCAAGTCACTTCACAAATCTCAGTAGATCGGGGTGGTACAGGATTGGGTTCAGTCAAGGCAACACGCGAATTTATTATTCATCCTGATGAAATTAAGCGCTTAGGACTAGGGGAGGCGATTTTAGTGAACAAGCGATGTTTTAGAGTACAACGGGTACAGATGCGAACAGGGGCTATTTGAACATTGCCTATAATAACCAAAATATTAGGTACTTACGTAAGAGTGAGAGATAGAGTCAGTGTAGTTTACAGTCCCTTGGGGTTTGATATAATGATATATTTTTGACATATATCATTTGGGGGTTATACTATAACGTATGATATGGAATATTGAGTTTACGAAAAAGGCCGTTAAACAGGTTAATAAGCTCAATCCCAAAGCCAAAGAAGCGTTGCGATTGCTTGTTGAAGATCTTAAAACAAAAGGGCCTTTTCCAGGAAAAGCTTGGCCTCATTATCGCAAGTTAACAGCTCAAAAGGGCCAAGCTCGTGAAGATCGACGTCATTGTCATCTTATCAGAGGAAAGCCAACCTATGTATGTTGTTGGGTTATTATTGATAATCAATTAAAACAAATTGAGGTTTATTATGTCGGCACCCATGAAAAAGCACCGTACTGAAAACGATGTGCAGAAGCAGTTTCTATATATTACTGATAAAGATCAACTGTATGCGATTCCAAAAACAGTGGCTAAACGATATATTGTGGATATTAAAAGAGCGGTTGCACGTTCTGGAAATATTCCAGCAGAGACAGTGTTTGCAGAACTTGATAAAAAACAGACTAAAGCAGGGGTATTACTGAAAGGTTTACGTTCCCGTGAAGGACTTTCCCAGGTTAAATTTGCCAAAAAGATTGGTGTTACACAAGCTAATCTTTCTAAAATGGAAAAAGGCGTAAGACCTATTGGCCTGGCTATTGCTCAGCGTATCGCTAAGGCATTTGATGTTAATATAAACTATTTTTCCGATTATCGATAAAGTCACTATAAAACGATTCAAAGGTTTCAATTTGAAGGAAATAGGTATGGGCTGCTAAGCCACAGTTTATTTTGTGAAATCTATTGTTCACAAATTCTGTGAAGTAGGGTGTGGGTAAGTTGTATAATACCTTTATTTTTCCTTATATTTTGATGACTTTACAACAGATTGTGTAAAAAATGACACAAGGATTGTCATATAGCGTATTTTTCTCAGAGCGTGTTGTTGAATAGTGTTAAGCATGGGTTTTTTTTGAGAGTCTTTGCATTGATTTTTCAAATCACAGTATTGTGTTTACTTTCAAAGGCTATTATATTTCAGCACGTTTAGCTAATTTAACGTGAGTTCGACCTAACTCATGCTAAGATTGAAAAATTGTTATTCAAATATAAAGAAGGCTTCTTAGGTTGTAAAGAATAAGCGACTAATCCAGCCAGGATGTTAACCCTACAATTGACAGGACTACGATGACGAGAGTGTTCTATCTGACTAATATTTTTTAATTGATCAATGACGGTTTCAACAATCACAC